>NZ_BKCL01000001.1:0-641963 GCF_008579125.1 Iodidimonas gelatinilytica
AAAGGGCATAAAATACCCCTTTTCTAATTACGTGGCTTTGGCGGAAAATATCAAAATTCTAGCCGGGCTGAAGGCTGCGCGCATCGGGCGGTTTACAATTGCGCTGTGGATGTGTAGCCATATCTCGACACAATGCTTCGGGGTGGGACGCTGCCCGGGCGCATCTGTTACGGCACAGCCATGATGGTTTGTGCTGATCCTGTAGACAAAAATGGCGGTTTTTGGGCATGCTACGTAGTCTGATGCTTTTCATCGCGCTTTGTGGAACCTGGCTTTTATGGTCAGGAATCTTTGAACCGCTTTTGTTGTCCTTGGGGCTTGCCTCTTGTGTCTTTACGATCCTTCTTGCGCGGCATCTGGGCATTGTGAACAAAAACACGGTTCCTTTGCAGCTTGGCCTGTCGATTGTCACCTATTGGCTGTGGTTGTTGGTCGAGATTGTGAAATCCAACATTGCGGTGATCAAGGTTATTTTGTCGCCGAAACTGTCTCTCAATCCCGGTTTTGTCCGTTTGGAAAATATGAGCCACACGGATATGGGGCGGGTGATTTTCGCCAATTCCATTACGCTGACCCCCGGTACGGTGACCTGCGATTTGGGAGATGAGACCATTTTTGTTCATTGCCTTGATAAGCCGGGCGCTGTGGACGGGATTCAGGACATGAACCGTCGCACCGCAGGCTTTAAGGGAGAGGATTGAGTACATGTTTTTGGGGGCCAGCCTCGCCATTCTCGTTACCATGTGTTTAGCGATCCTGCGTGCCGTTTTAGGGCCGTCGGTCTATGACCGGATTTTGGCGGCTAATATGTTCGGCACGAAGACAGTGCTGTTTTTGGCTGTTTTGTCCTTCCTTTCCGGACGGCCTGATTTTCTGGATCTGGCTCTTGCTTATGCCTTGATCAATTTTGTCAGCGTGATTGCCGTGCTGCAATTTGTTGAACGGCGGGCGCGAAACCGGTCAAAAGAAGATCAAGCCAGCGATGCTGTGAAGGAGGGGGCGCAATGATGGAACAGGCAATCGATATTATCAGCTGGATCTGTTTGATCGGCGGGGCGCTCGTGGTGCTGATCGGTGGCATCGGGCTTGTGCGCTTTCCCGATCTTTTTACCCGAATTCATGCGGCAAGTCTGGCGGATTCCGGTGGAGCCATTCTGGTCATTGTCGGATGTATGCTTCAGGCCGGACTGACACTTGCAGGCGTGAAGCTGGCGGCAATCTTATTGTTCCTCCTCTTTACCAGCCCCACCGCCGGCTATGCACTGGCGCATTCGGCCATCACCGCCAAGGATGATGGGCTGGATGTGGATATAGAGAGCGACTGACCCCATGACCATCGTTTTTAGTCTTTTTCTTCTCACCATGATGGTTGTTGTTGCCTTGGCTGTTGTCGAGGCGCGCAATTTGTTCGCAGCAGCCATGCTGACCGGCATTTTCAGCTTTCTGATGGCCGCCAATTTCTTCGTTTTGGATGCCGCGGATGTGGCGCTGACGGAAGCGGCGGTGGGAGCTGGTGTCGCTACGGTGTTTTTCCTTGGGGCAATCGCGCTCAGTTCCGAACACGAACATAGCGCTAGCCGCAAATTCGGCCTTGCGCTTTTGGCTGTCGCTTCAACGGCGGTGGTGATCTTGCTGGGCACCATGGAATTTCCCATTCTTGGTGATGCCAGTGCGCCGGTGCATCAGCATGTGGCGCCGTGGTATTTGGAAAAAACGCCCGAATTGATCCATGTGCCCAATGTGGTAACGGCGGTGCTGGCCAGCTTCCGCGGCTATGATACTTTGGGCGAAGTGTTCGTGGTGCTGACAGCTGCCATTGGGGTTTTGTCCCTATTGGGCTTTCCGCGTGGCAATAGTGAAGAAAACGCGGTCAATGACGGGCTGAGCCACCAGAAAATTCTTCATCTTGTCGGCAAGTTACTGATCCCGTTTATCATTCTTTTCGGGTTGTATGTGCAGTTCCATGGCGACTTTGGTCCCGGCGGCGGCTTTCAGGCGGGCACCATCATTGCCGCGGCGCTGATCCTTTATGCCTTGCTGAGCGGGGGCGACCGCGCACGTCGCCAGATGCCACCGCGTTTGTTGTTTGGCATGGCCTGCTCGGGGCATTTATCTATGCCGCTGTGGGCGGCGCAACCTTGCTGCTTGGCGGCAATCTTCTTGATTATTCCGTACTGTCGCACGATCCCGTGCACGGCCAGCATCTTGGCATCATGCTGATTGAATTCGGCGTTGGGCTTGCTGTGGCGTCTGTGATGCTGACCATTTATCACGCTTTTGCCGGACATGAGCACCGCTGATGGAAATTCTGGGTTTATATAATTACTGGGTATTCGCCATTTTGCTGTTGATCGGCCTTTATGCCGTCATCACCAAGCCGAACTTCACCAAGAAATTGATCGGGCTGAATATCTTTCAGGCCGCTATTTTCCTCCTTTATATTTCCATGGATAAAGTGGACGGTGGAACGGCACCGATCATTCCCCATGGGGCCGCAAAAGATATCATCTATTCCAATCCGGTGCCGCAGGTGTTGATTTTGACCGCTATTGTGGTGGGTATTTCCACCACGGCGCTGGGTTTGGCGCTGGTTGTGCGAATCCGCGAAGCCTATGGCACCATCGAAGAAGACAAGGTCATCTCAATGGATCGAGATCAATGATGCTGGCTGCTCAGTATCCTGTTTTGCCGGTAATCGTTCCGCTATTGTCGGCACCCATCGCAGCTTTGATGCCCAATCGTTCCCTTGCCTGGATTATGGCAAGCCTTGTAAGTGCCTTGGTGTTTGCAACGGCTGTGGCCCTGACGGTTATTGTCTCGGCGCAGGGGATGATTTCCTATGAGGTGGGCGGATGGCCCGCACCTTACGGGATCGAGGTGCGTGTTGATTCCTTCTCGGTGGTGATGCTGCTGGTGATTTCAGGCGCTTCGACATTGGCGCTGATCAGTGGCAAGGCATCTATCGACGCACAAATTCCAAGCGATCACCAGCCATTGTTCTTTGCCGCCTGGCTTTTGGCACTGGCGGCTTATAGCGGGATCGCCATTGCCGGTGACGCCTTCAATATTTTCGTGTTCATGGAAATATCGTCTCTTGCCGGTTATGTGTTGATCGCCAACGGGCCAGACCGCCGTGCATTGCCTGCCACCTTCAAATATCTGGTGATGGGGACCATTGGTGCGTCTTTTTATCTGATCGGCGTTGGTCTTGTTTATATGATGACCGGGACGCTCAATATCGCTGATCTGCATGCCCGTTTGAGCGATGTCCCGCATCTGCGGCCCATTTTGTTGTCGGCAGCCTTTGTAACCATTGGCCTTGCTGTGAAAGCAGCGGTGTTCCCACTGCATGTGTGGATGCCCAATGCTTATGCCAGGGCGCCTTCGGCTGTGGCCGTTTTCCTCTCCGCTTGCTCGACCAAGGCGGCGGTCTATGTGATGTTGCGCTTCGATTTCATGATTTTCGGCGGTGCGTTCGCCCATCATGATGTGCAGTTCTCTACGGTTTTAATGTCTCTGGCCTTGCTGGGCATGCTGATTGGATCTGCCGTCGCTATGTATGAGCGCGATGTGAAGCGGATGCTCGGTTATTCGTCTGTGGGCCAGATCGGCTATATCCTTCTCGGGGCCAGCATGATCAGTCTTGGCGGCGTGTCGGCGGGTGTTATCCATATGTTCAACCACGCCATGATCAAGGGTGGTCTGTTTTTGGCCGTGGGGGCGCTTGTCTTGCGATTGGGCGGGGGCACCCTTGATGATCTGAAAGGCGCTGGCCGTGCCATGCCGTGGACCATGGGAGCCTTTGTTCTGTTGGGGCTGAGCTTGATCGGTATGCCGCTAACGACGGGCTTTATTTCAAAGTGGTATCTGGTTCAGGCGGCTTTGGATCTGGGCACATTGGGTGTTGTCTTGGTCGCGGCCATTTTGATCAGTTCCCTGATGGCCGTGGTCTATATCTGGCGGGTTGTTGAAGTGGCTTATTTCCAAAGCCCGCAAGCCGGTGCGTCAAAGCATCAAGAAGCGCCGCTGATGATGCTGGTGCCATTATGGGCTGTGGTTCTGGCCAATGTGTATTTCGGGCTTGATCCGAGCATACCGGTGGATCTGGCCACGAATGCTGCGAATATCTTGCTGGAGCATGCGAAATGACCGGTTTTGATAGCCATGGCATGCTTTTGGGTATGATCCTTCTTATCCCCTTATTGGGTGCTGTTTTGGTGGGGATGGCATCGCGCTGGCCAAATCTGCGCGAAACGGGCAGCGTGCTTGCGGCCCTTGCTTTGACCTTTGCTGTCTGGAGCTTGCTTCCCGGTGCCTTGGCAGGGGAGCGCCCGGAACTGGCGCTGTTCGAAATTCTGCCCAATGTTCCTTTTGCCTTCAAAGCCGAGCCTTTGGGCTTGTTGTTTGCTGCCCTTGCATCGCTCTTGTGGGTGGTAAGCACGATCTATTCCATGGGCTATATGCGCGGTAATAATGAAGCCCATCAGACCCGCTTTTTCATGCTGTTTGCGGTGGCCCTGTTTGCCGCCATGGGCGTGGCATTTTCGGCCAATCTGCTGACCCTGTTCATTTTTTATGAAGTCCTGACCGTCTCCACATATCCCCTTGTGACCCATAAGGGCGACGAAGGGTCCATGCGTGCGGGCCGGGTGTATTTCGGTATCCTGATTGGTGCGTCCATCGGCTTGTTCTTGCCTGCGATTATCTGGACTTATGTGCTGACAGGGACATTGGATTTCGTGCCCGGCGGTATTTTGGAAGGGCATTTGGCCGGCCCTGCTGTCGGGCTGATGCTGGGCCTTTATGTCTATGGGGCTGCCAAGGCGGCGGTGATGCCGCTGCATCGCTGGTTGCCTGCCGCCATGGTTGCGCCAACTCCGGTGTCTGCTTTGCTCCATGCGGTGGCGGTGGTGAAAGCCGGTGTGTTCACCATTGTGAAGATCATCATCTATGTGTTCGGGGTGGATTTTCTCTTCGCCACGCCGTCTTCGGGCTGGCTGGTTCCGGTGGCCGCCTTTACGGTGATTATGGCGAGCCTTATCGCCTTGCGCCAAACCAATCTGAAGCGCCTGCTGGCCTATTCTACCATCAGCCAGTTGTCCTATATCGTGTTGGCAACGGCCATTTTGGCACCGCTGTCGCAGGTGGGGGCCGCCCTTCATATCGCCGCCCACGGATTTGGTAAAATCACGCTGTTTTTCGCCGCAGGAAGCATTTACACCGCGTCGAAAAAGACCGACATCACCCAGATGAATGGCATTGGACTGCGGATGCCGCTGACGATGGGGGCTTTTGCTATCGGGGCGCTGTCGATGATCGGCGTGCCGCCCATGGCCGGATTCGTATCCAAATGGTACATGCTGGGCGGGGCCTTGCAGACAGAGAATTATCTGGCCATCGGCACGATCATTCTATCGACAGTGCTGAATGCGGCCTATTTCCTGCCAATCCTGTATCGGGCGTTCTTCCTGGCCGAAAATGTTGCTCCCCCCCGTGAGCATGGAGAGGCCAACTGGCCGATCCGCCTGGCCCTTGGAACAACGGCTCTTTTGACCATCGCCTTTTTTGTGTTCAACGGGCCGGTGGTTGACCTTGAGATGCAGTTAGTGGAGACGCTGCCATGACCGAGAAGCAATCGGGACCCGCACCGGACAATCATTGGTTGGTGCGTCCTTCCACCATTCGTATTTTGTGGATCCTGTTCATTGCGATGTTGGCAGCGACCGTGGTGGCGCAGCTTTTTGTCGAGCCACACGCGTCGTTCGGTATCGATGGCTGGCTGGGCTTTGCGGCGGTATTCGGGTTTTCATCCTGTGCGCTGATGGTGGTGGTCGCGAAGCTGCTTGGCTATATCCTTAAACGCCCGGAGGGCCATTATGACGATTGAAATGGTGCCTCCTGGCCTGATTATGATTGTTGCAGCGCTTTTGATTGCGCTGACCCGCGGGACTGTGCGCACCGCTATTGTTCTGGCGGCACCGCTGCTCACCTTGTGGGCGATCTTCCAGGTGCCCGATGGTGTCTCTTTAAGCGCCCATTTCCTGGGCTATAATATCGAATTGATCGAAGGCAGTTTGGTACGCCGATTGTTTGCCACGGTGTTTTCCATCATGGCCTTTGCGGGCGGGCTTTATTCTTTCCGTACGGCACGGGGCGTTGAACTGGCCGCAGCTTTTGCGTATGCGGGCGGGTCCATCGGGGTGGCATTCTCCGGTGATCTGATCAGCTTCTTCCTGTTCTGGGAATGGATGGCGATTTTCTCGACTATCGTGATTTTGTCCGGCGGCAGCGCTGCAGCGCGTGCTGCTGCTTTTCGCTATGCCCTTGTGCATTTTCTGGGCGGTGTGATCCTGATGGTCGGGATTGCGGCGCTTTATGTGCAGACCGGCTCTGTGGATGTGGCGGCGATGAAGGCCACGGATTTTGCAAGCTGGATGATCCTGATCGGTATTCTGATCAATGCCGCTGCACCGCCATTGTCGTCTTGGTTGCCCGATGCCTATCCGGAAAGCAGCCCCACAGGCATGGTCTTCCTGTCTGCCTACACCACGAAAACCGCTGTGCTGGCGCTGATTTTGCTGTTTCCCGGTGAAAAGGTTCTGGTGTTCGTCGGTCTTTATATGGCGGTCTACGGCATCATGTATGCGCTTTTGGAAAATGATGCCCGGCGGATTTTGGCCTATTCCATCGTCAATCAGGTGGGATTCATGGTCACTGGCATTGGGATCGGCACCGAAATGGCCATCAATGGCGCCGCCGCCCATGCCTTTGCGCATATCATTTATAAGGCGCTGTTGCTGATGAGCGCGGGCGTGGTGTTGCACCGTACCGGCAAAAGCCGCTGTACTGATCTGGGTGGCCTGTTCCGCACCATGCCGATTACGGCCTTTTGTGGGATTATTGGTGCGCTGGCCATCTCCGGCGTTCCACTTACTTCGGGCTTTACCACCAAGACCATGATCTCGGAAGCGGCGGCTTTGGAGCATCTGCCGGTGGTGTGGTTCATTCTGGCCGCAGCCTCTGCCGGGGTGTTTTTGCATGCCGGGATCAAGTTCCCGTGGTTTGTGTTTTTCCAAAAAGACAGCGGTATGCGGCCCAAGGATGCGCCTTGGAATATGGGGCTGGCGATGGCGTTGCTATCTGGCCTTTGTATTCTTCTTGGGGTCTATCCAGAGCCGCTTTATGCCATGTTGCCCTATCCAACGGATTTCCACGCTTATAAAGGCTATAAGCTGGTGTTCTATCTTCAGCTTTTGCTGTTCTCGGGCCTTGCGTTCTTCTTGCTTTTGCCTCTTATGCGGCGCACGCGAACGGTGTGTTTGGATACCGACTGGTTCTATCGCAAAGGCGGTAAGGCGGTGGCCAGCGCTCTGACACGCGTTATTTCGTCTGGCTATCAGGGGGCAAGCGCGGCTGTTCAGGGCTTTTTGGGCAAGGGGCAGGCAACGATTTCCGGGCTTGTGGGGCATGAAAGGCGCTTGGGGTCCAGTTGGGCCATTGGCACCTCTGTCCTTTGGGTGCTGGTGTTGTTGGTGGGCTATGCGGTGATTTACACTCTGCGATAAGCTGGATGTCTGGCGGAAAGAGATTGTCATGACGGAAAAGCGCTATGCACCGGCGACAGAGCGCAACCGCGATGCTATTCTGGATGTGTTGAAAGACCATCTGCCTGCCCATGGCCAAGTGCTTGAACTGGCCTCCGGCACCGGTCAGCATGCGGTGTATTTTGCTCCGCGCTTGGCGCCGCGTATTTGGCAGCCCAGCGATTTGATGGCGGATAATATCGCGTCGATTTCGGCATGGACAAAAGAGATGCCGTGCGAAACCTTGCGCGATCCGATCCGGCTGGATGCCAGCGACCCCGCATGCTGATGGCTTGTTGAAGAGCAGCCCAACCATCACGGCCATTACTGCCATCAACCTGATCCATATCAGCCCTTGGACCGTGACAGAGGGACTGATGGCCGGAGCAGGGCGGCTCTTGCCCGAAGGCGGTGTGCTTTATCTTTATGGGCCTTATAAAATCAATGGTGCCCATACGGCCCCCAGCAATGAAGCCTTCGAGCGTTGGCTCACCGATCAGGATCAGGCATGGGGCGTGCGCGATATGGGTGCCGTGGCAGAATGTGCTGCAAAACACGGCCTGCATCTGCATGAAAAAGTCCCCATGCCCGCCAATAACTTCTCCCTGATTTTCATCAAGTCGGATTAAAGACAGGGCATCGGGCCGCCTTTTCAGGCGCGCTTTTCTTGTTTGCGGTTTATCACCACCAGCATTAGCCCGCCCAACACAATCAGGCTGGCGATGGCAAAACGCAGGCTTATGGTTTCTCCTACGAACAGCACACCGCCCAATGTGGCAATCAAAGGCACTGACAATTGGGAAATAGCGGCGATATGGGGGCGCATCAATGGGAGCACCGCATACCAGATGGCATAGCCCAGTCCGGATGTGATTGCACCGGAGGCAATGGCAAGCCCGGCACCATTGGTAGAAATATCTCCCATATCTCCCAATAAAAATAACACTGGCAGGGCGATCACGGTTGCGACGATAAAATTGCCCGCTGTGGCTGCCAAAGGATTACGGCTTTTTCCGCCTTTCAAGGAATAGACGCCCCAAGCCAGCCCGCTTATGCCCATCAGCACGGCTCCAAAAGGGTTGGGCGCGGTGGCACCGGGGAGCAAAAACCATGTGAGGCCACCCATGGCGATCACGGCCCCCAACCATTCCTGTTTGGACAATCGCGCACCGGCCATCACGGCGCCACCGATCATGCTCAATTGCACCGCAGCAAAGGCGATCAATGCTCCGGTGCCAGTGTCGAGCACGATATAGGCATAGGAAAAGGCCGCGGCATAAACCAAAAGAGCGCACGCAGACGATACTGAGAGATGTGTGCGCATCTGGCTCCAGCCTTGTGGCCGCATCCCCATCAACAGGGCCAGCATCACAGCGCCAGATAGCAAACGAAGGCCGGTGAAGGTGGCGGGGGACAAGGCTTCTTGTTGCAGGGCCATGCGGCACAAAACGGAGTTGGCGGCAAAAGCGATCAGGGTCACGAGGGTCCCGAAAAACACGCGAGGTTGGGATGATCGCATAAAACAATCCAAAGCCGGTGGCACAAAAGCAAAGGGCGCAAACAAAGATCTTGTCACAGACCAAGAGGCCCAAGATCGAGAAAGAGATGGGTTAAAATGGGGACCGTTCGGTGAAAGGTCAATCCCGTGAGGATGGGGATTGTGTTCCAGCGTTGCCGGAATGTCCCCTTAGCAGGCACCTTTTCCATAGAAAAAGGCCCGGAGAGGGGATCTCCGGACCTTTCAGAAATGTGCGCGTCAGCCTTAGAAATTGTAGCTGAGGCTGAAGCGGAAGGACCGCCCCAAAATCGGACGGGCAAAGATGGCCGTTCCCGTTTGCGCACCCAATACGCGGGGATTGCCTTCGGTCAGGCCGTGGCTGTCGGTCAGATTGTCAGCTGTAACCTGGAAGGTCCAGTTGTCCACATCCATCATGATGCCGGCATCCAGCTTTTGATAAGAGTCGAGAACCTGCTGGTTTTCAGGATCGGAGAAACGGTCGCCCACATGTGTGAAGGTGCCGTAAAGGGTCGCATATCCCCAAGGCAGTTCGATATCATAGGTGGGAGTAAAGCGCAGTTGCAGTTTCGGCTGGCGTTGTACGCGGTTGCCTGCATTGCTGCTATTGCCGTCGAAATCCGCATCCTGCCATGTGCCGGTCAGGGCCAGCGACAGGCCGTCAAACGGACGAACGACAAATTCGCCTTCCACACCAATGGCATTGGAGCCGCTGATGATGATCACATTCTCGCCGTCGATGAAGCGCTGATCGGGCAGCCCCGTGAAATCATTGTAGAACAAGGTGGCAAAGACGCTGACCATATCGGTGGACGCTTTGAAGCCCAATTCATATTGGTCGATTTTCTGGATGTTATCCACCCCATCGCGCAGATTGTCGAACTGCGGGAATTTCTGACCATTATTGATGCGTGCGAACACCGACATATCCTGCGTCAGATTATAGTTCGCGCCCACTGTCCAGGATGTTTCCGTTTCATCGAAATCAATGGTTCTGAACGATCCATTGAGGATGGCCGCATTGTTGTTGAACAATGTGTTGGGGTCGCCATCCAGATCAACGTCGAAGTCCACATTTTCAAGGGTGGCATCCACATTCTGGTTTTCGATGCGGAAGCCGGCATCGATCCGCAAATCCGGGGTGATCTGCCATTCATCGGCGAAATAGGCAGCGATATTACGGCCATTATAAGCGGCATTCACATCGAAGAAGGGGCCCCCACGAAGCCATCGCGGGTGACCTGACGGCCATCGGCGAAGCTGACATTGATGCGTCGGGCATTTTCTTCGGCAGCCAATAGCTGGTTATTGCCCAGGAACCACACATCATTGGAGGAATAGTCCGAGAAATAAACACCAACGGTGAAGGTATTGCCTTCAAACAGGTCTTTGGCCACTGAGAAATCATTGGTGAAGGACTGAAGGTCTTTTTCAACGGACCACATGCCCGCGGTCAGAACCTGCTGGTCAAGACCAACCGCATCGCCAGAATCGACGAACGTGGCGCTGCCCACTTGTGCATCGGGATCAATCCCGGCCAGAAATTCGCCAAGGGTGCGCGGCGTATCCGCGGGGACGAGGCCAATGGTATCCGCATCGCCGGACATGTAGTTGAATTTCTCACGGATGGTCCAGCCACCGTCGAATTCAAATTCCGAACTGCCGCCGATCATGAAGGTTTCAGCGCCACGCCCATCGGCCAGATCAAGCCGGCGGGTTTCGCCATTGATGCCGGTTTCAATAACGCCCAGACGGTTGGCATTGCCGATCAGATTGCCGGTGCCGCGATCAAAGCCGGGGAATTCTTCGATATTGCCGTTTTCATCGGACAAAAGCGGGATGGGCAACAGCCATGCGGCGCGATCATCAAGGAAGCGAGTATAAAGGTTGATTTTACCGTTATCGAACAGCTTGGTGATATTGGCGCTGAATTGGCCACCCCGTTCGCTGTTGAATTCAGCATCGCGGATGCCATTGGACGTGCGGTAAAAGCCGCCGACGCTATAAAACAGATCGTCGGTGATCGGTCCGCTCATATGCAGATCTATGCGCTTTTCGCCAAAGCTGGTGCCCGATAGTTTCACGATCCCTTCGGTTTCCGGCCCGCCCTCTTTCTGGATGAAGTTGACAGTCACACCCGGCTGGCCGTTAGAGAAGACGGGGCTGGGGCCGCCGCGCAGGGCTTCCATACGCTCCACCGTTTCATCGATACGAAACAGACCGGAATTTTCAAGGAAAGACAGGGTCGGCGGTGGAAAGATGGGCATGCCGTCGATTTGCAATGTGACAAATTCCGCATCACCCGCGCCGGGGAAACCGCGCACGAAAATATTAGCGCCGGCTTCACCACCGGAGCTTTCTGCCCAGACACCGGGAATGGCTTTCAACAAATCGGCGGTGCTTTTGGGGGAGAATTTATCGATCGCGGTGTTGCTCATGGTGGTGATGGCGTAGCTGGCATCAAGTTTTTTCAGTCCGGCACCACCGGGACGGCCTGTGACCACGATTTCTTCAAGGCCGAGGGAATTGTCTTTTTCCCGGTCAGTTTGTTGGTCGACGGCATCTTGTGCCAAAGCACCGGATGCGCCGATAAGCAGGGCCGCACCTGCAGCAGAAGATAGAAAGAGGCCGCGAACAGCCATGCGTGTAGCTGTGAGATCGTTGGACTTGGGTTTCATTGTCTTCTCCCCATAGGTTTATCAAAGCCACGTTCGATCGTTACGGAAATTTTTGTTGCAACGACTAGGCAGCGCCTTAGTGCTGAATTTTATAACAGCATCAATATTTCACGAGATCATAGGATCCCGAGTACATTTATCAACTTTCATGGATAGGGCGTTATGAAATCAATTTCAATAATTTTTTGAAATGCATTTCATCTTGGAAAAATAATTTTCTATTGTGTTGCATATGGGTGTCATTCATTGGTTTATATCGACAAGGGGAGAGGGCGTATGGGTGGCCATATAAAGGTTGTCATAAGCACGGCTTGGCTTGTGGGAAAAACCTGTCTAAGACAAATGCCTGATCTGGCCGAAAAGGTGAGGATGAATGGCAATTAAGCGTGCCAAAACCATGGAAGACATTGCGCGGCTGGCCAATGTGTCGAAGCCAACTGTCTCGCGCGCCTTGCGCAATAGCCCCTTGGTTACCGAGGAAACGCGCCGCCATGTTTTGGATGTGGCCACGAAGCACGGTTATGTGATCAACCGCAATGCTCAGAAATTGCGTGAAAGCCGGACCAATACTATTGCCGTTGTGCTTGATTTCAGTTCGCATCGGGAGAACCGTATTTCCGACCCGTTCATTTTCAATCTTCTAGCCGGGGTGTCGGAGGCGCTTGGGCAGCGCGATCAGGATTTGTTGCTCTGCTCTCCTGCCCATAGCTCGGTGGAATCTTTGGGGTCGATCACCACGTCGCGTGGGGCGGACGGGATTATTTTTCTGGGCGAAGGCGGGCGGCGCGACGATCTGGTTGCGTTGGCAGAACGCGCTGTGCCGTTCGTTGTGTGGGGGGCGGTGGAAAAGGCACTTCCCTATTGCGCCGTTGGCAGTGACAATTTTCAAGGCGGATTTTTGGCGGCCAAGCACCTTTTGGACCAGGGGCGGTCGCGCTTTTTGTTTATTGGTGATACGCATCATGCAGAGATCAATCTGCGCCGCCAAGGATTTATCAAAGCATTGTCCGAGGAATTGGGGAGCCGTGCCGCAACTCTGATGGTGAGCGACATGTCTTTGGATGATTTTTCCTATAGCGCCAGCCATCGTGCCGCAACGGAAATGGTGGAAGGACCGGGGCCGGTTCCGGATGCGATTTTTGCTGCCAGCGATACGGCGGCTATGGCGGTGATCAGCGCCTTTCGGGCCGCGGGGCTTTCTGTGCCAGAGGATGTATCGGTGGTGGGATATAATGATATCCCGGCGTCGGAGCATTTTCATCCCCCCCTGACCAGCGTGCGGCAGGATGTGCATGTGGCCGGGGCTTTGCTGGTGGAAAAGCTGATGCTGGCCATTGAGGGGCGTAGCCCGCAATCCACCATGCTGGAAACGCGCCTGATTGTGCGCGCTTCAAGCTGAAACCCAAGGGCCTATTCTAGTCCAGATAAGATTTGGGATCGAAGGCGGCGATATCGGGGATAATCGCATTGGCCGCGGCCAAAATATCCGCATCTCCCACGCCGACCACATAACAGCCTGCAGCTTTTGCGGAGAGAACACCAGCTGCCGCATCATCCAGCGCCAAACAGCGCTCTGGTGGCTCAGCAACGCCCTTTGCAGCCATCAGGAAAATATCGGGCGCGGGTTTGGACTGTTTTGCAGCCCCCGCATCGGCAATGAAATCCATCAAGGGGCCAATGCCCAGCCGATCGATCAGAAGGGGCGCGTTGCGGCTGGCTGATGCCAAGGCCGTTTTCAGCCCCAAAGCCTTGCAGGCTTCCAATGCCTGACGGGCGCCGGGCAGCAGCGCATCGGGGGTAACCTTTTGGATGATCGCTTGGTAATAGCCGTTTTTTCGTGTTGCAAGCGCGTGTTTTTCCGCATCGGAATAGGGGCGGGGGGCATCTTCCAGCAAAATATCGAGAGAGGCCATCCGGCTTACGCCTTTCAGCCGTTCGTTTTTCTGTTCGTCAAAGGCCAGCCCCAATTCATCGGCCAGGCGCTTCCATGCTGCATAATGTTCCCGCGCACTATCGGCCAGCACGCCATCCAGATCGAACAGAACCGCTTTGTAAGTCTGGCTCATGCGGGCTCCTTTCCGAGGGTGGCAGCCTCTATTGTCTCGTCGGGCTTCAGCTCCAATGGCTGGTCATGATGTTGAATGGTCAGGGGGGCGCCGCTGATCAGACGATAGCGGCACCGGTTCTTTCCAATCCGGACCAGAATGATCCGCCCGCGCACCCTGATCCGAAAAGACAGGCCTTGCCATTGATCGGGCAGAACAGGGGAAAAGACAGGGCGGCCTTCAACAAAGCGCAGGCCTGCAAAGCCGTTGACAAGGCACATCCAGCTTCCGCCAAGCGAAGCCATATGCAGCCCGTGTCCGGTGTTTTTATGAAGATCGCCCAGATCCACAAAAGCCGCATGGCGGAAATATTCATGGGCTTGTTCCAAACGCCCCACCTGGCTGGCAAGCATGCCAAACACACAGGCAGACAAGGTGCTGTCATGCACCGTTACATCTTCATAATAGCGAAGGTCGCGGGCTTTGTCCGCAGGTGCGAATTGATCGCCTAACAGCACCATGGCCAGCACTGTATCGGCCTGTTTGCAGACTTGATGACGGTAAATGGTCAGGGGATGATAATGCAAAAGAAGGGGGAATTTATCCTTGGGTGTGCCTGAAATATCCCAGCGTTTTTTATCCAGAAAGCTGTCATCTTGCGGATGAATGCCCAATGCCTCGTCATAGGGGAGATACATGGCGTCTGCTGCCCGCCGCCATTCGGTGATTTCGTCTTCATGAAGACCGATGGCATTAGCGATCCGCGCAAAAACATCGGGGGCATCGGCCATAAGCGCATGGGCCACCTGATAGGCATAATCCAGATGCTGGCGGGCCATGGCATTGGTGTAGAAATTATTGTTCACCAAGGCCGTATATTCATCGGGCCCGGTGACACAATGGATGCAAAAAGCCCCGTCTTTGCGTGGATTGAAAAAGCCGATTTGCGGCCAGATGCGGGCGGTTTCAAACAGTATCTCCGCTCCGTGATCGTGTAAAAAAGCAGAGTCGCCGGTCAGCGCCATATAGTGTTCGATGGCAAAAGCCACATCGGCATTGATGTGATATTGCGCCGATCCGGCGGGAAAATAGGCGGAACATTCCCGACCGGAAATGGTGCGCCATGCAATCAGCGCCCCCCGTTCGTGGCCCATTTCGCGGGCATGGCGGCGCGAGTCTTCCAGACTGCGATGGCGGTAAACCAGCATGTCGCGGGCACGTTCGGGGCGGCTGTGGCCCAAAAGAGGCAGGCCGAAAATTTCCGCATCCCAGAAATAATGGCCTTCATAGCCTTCGCCGGTCTGGCCTTTGGCGCAGATCGAGGTTTTCCCGCCGCGCCCTGCGGCCTGCAGCACCTGAAAGATATTGAAGCGCACCGCGGCGCTATCGACGGGAGCCCCTTCAATTTCGAGATCCGCCCCTTCCCAAAATTGGGCAAGATCAGCTTTGTTCCGCGCATAACCGGTCGAAGCCGGCGTCGCGTGCCTGCGCCAGATCATATAAGGCGGCGTCATCGGGGCTGTTCTGGCTATGGGCGGTGGTATCGCTGTGATAACTGACGAATTTCACAAGGCTCAAGGGGGCGTCTGGGCCGGCTTTCGCCTGAAACCGTCGGGTAAGGCCGGTGTCGGTTTCGCTCACTTCCGACAGGCTGAAATCGCCTTTGAGCACATGATGGTCCACCGCAACAGCCACCGGTATGCCGCTTTTCTTCAGGCGGTGGGCATAACCGAATGCCGTGCCATTTTTTAAAACCTTTTCAAGCTGCCACGGTGTTTGTGCGAATGCCGGGCCGAGGCGCGGATCATGGGGGGCGTCAGAGGCTGGTGCTGCGTCCACGGATTGGCTCGCACCGGCCTTGTGAACCGCTTCAATATGGGTGTGGATCGCGATGTCAGCGGAGCCTTGCTCCATAGTGACAGACAGCTTTTGAGCGAAGATAGAAGCCCGCTTCATGCTGACAAGCCGTTCATAACACAGGGAGATCACGGCACCGGATACCAGCTTCCAACGAATATGGCGTTCTAGAATGCCGCGTTTGAAATCCAGCTTGCGCATGGAAGACAAAACAGATGCCGAGGCCAAAGACAAAGCAACGCCATCGGCATAAACGGAAAATCCGGTGGCATTGGCGGCAGGGGGGCGGGTGTCGCTGCTTTGGGCAAAACCGTGGGCCATTTCGTGATAATGGATCGGCATGGTTTCATAAACGCCGTTCAGATAAACGGATGCCGCTCCCAGACCTTCGTCATCAAGGCTTTCCTCAAAGCCGCCACGGACGCCGATAAAGCCATTCCCAAGGGAAAACAAGGATTCGCTACGGTCGCGAAGGGCAAGATCAATGCCGTTTTCCACCAGCGCCCAGTCTTCCAGATCATAGGGAAGATCATGCAATGGATCAAAACCGCGCTCTGATATATCCAATCTAAGTCTCCCCAATTTCACAGCAGGCTTATCCGGTGATGAGTGGTCTCATTCTCGTACGGAAACAGTTTTCTTGACTTATCTCTGAGTAATGGACTTAATGAAATGGATTTCATTATGCAATAGACTGCATAAATAGCAATAAAATTCTATGTCACTATGGTTGAATAAAGGCTCGGTCCACGTTTTTGCATCTGGCGGTTATTGCGCCCTGACGCAGGAGCAGAGATTATAGAAGCCATGCCTATCAAGGGGAGATCGATACCGTGCCGGCCATTCGCATCAAGCTGTCTTTGATCGCAACATATATTACCTTTGCGATTTTGTTGAATTCCGTTGGAACGGTGATCTTGCAATCCATCAACAGTTTCGGGGTGTCCGAAAGCTCGGCGGCGGTGCTGGAAGGGTTCAAGGATATTTCCATTGCGGTGGTGTCGTTTCTGGTGGCGTCTTTCTTGCCGCGCTTTGGCTATCGCAAATCCATGATCGTCGGGTTGTCTCTGGTGATGTTGGCCTGTCTTGCCATGCCCATCGCCAATAGCTTTTTTGCCACCAAGATGATGTTCATGTGTGTGGGCATCGCTTTTGCCCTGGTGAAGGTGTCGGTTTATTCCTCCATCGGACTGATCGCAAAAGACAGGTATGAACATGCAGGCTTCATGAATGTTCTTGAAGGCATGTTCATGGTCGGGGTTCTGGGCGGTTATTGGGTATTCGGGTTCTTTATCGGTGATGGATCGGATAGCGGGTCGGGCTGGTTGGATGTGTATTGGGTGCTGGCGGGTCTGTGTGCGCTCAATATTGTGCTTTTGGCTTCAACCCCGATGGATGAACGTGGCAGCCGGGCGGAAAGTGCGGGCATTGCCGATGATTTTCGCAAGATGCTGCGCCTTGTGGCCCTGCCCATGGTTCTGGTGTTTGTGCTTTCGGCCTTTCTTTATGTCTTGATCGAGCAAGGCATCGGCACATGGCTTCCCAATTTCAACAACAAGGTGCTCAATTTGCCCTCGGATATGAGTGTGCAGGCCACCAGCATTTTTGCCGCGTCTTTGGCCGTGGGGCGATTGAGCGCCGGGGCCGTTTTGCGCAAAATCAATTGGTATCCGGTGCTTAATATTTGTGTGCTGGCCATGGCAGCCCTGGTGATCTTGACATTGCCATTGACCGAAGGGCTGGAAGGCCAAACGGTGAGCAATTGGCTTGAAGCGCCCATTGCCGCCTTTATTTTTCCGATGATCGGCCTGTTCATGGCCCCTATTTATCCGGCCATCAATTCGGTGATTTTAAGCACATTGCCCACGGCAAAACATTCCTCCATGACGGGTTTGATTGTTATCTTTTCGGCTTTGGGCGGCACCACGGGATCGCTGATTACAGGACGGGTCTTTGAAGCCTTTGATGGTCAGACGGCTTTTTATCTGTCGATCTTCCCTATGGCGGTCATTCTGGGGTGTTTATATGTGTTTCGCCGCAGTGTTGATCGGTATTCCGCTGAAATGGCTGCGGCCTGAACGGGCAAGGGGGGAAATTCCAGTTGCGGGTTTTGCAAAAAATCAGGGCTTAACTTGTTGATTTGCAAACGCGGCAAGAGTTGATAATCTGGCCTTGAATACTGCTGGGAGATGAGGCTGGCAGGCATTGCATATGCTGATTGACACTTCTTTATGGACAAAAAAACTTTCGTTGAAAGAGCCACATTCGGGGATCGTTCGCTTTATCGGCTGGAAGATCTGGCTGAATTGGCGGGCGTATCCATTTCCACAGTGTCGCGGGCGCTGAACGATTCCGATCTGGTGAGCGAACGCACAAAGGCGCGTATCCGCCAGATTGCGCAAACCCATAATTATGCAGGCCGCCTGCGCGACAAGCTGGATCCTGTGCGCCCCACCTCGCGGACGATTTCCGCAGTCATCCCGCCGCCACAGGGCCGGGATCAGCGCATTTCCGATCCGTTTTTGCTCGATCTTTTGGGCGGGCTGGCGGATCAGATGATCGAGCGCGATTGCGATCTGTTGATCTCCCATGTGATGCCAAGCGATTTGGACGGCATGTTATCGCTGCTAAGCTCTGGCCGGTCGGACGGGTTGATTTTTCTGGGCCAAAGCACAGTGCATGAGGATCTCAACAGCTTGGCGGATCGGGGCGTGCCGTTTGTGGTGTGGGGGGCGCGATTGCCCAATCAGAAATATTGCACCGTTGGCAGTGACAATCTGAAAGGTGGCCACCGGGCTACCAGCCATTTGATCAGGCTGGGGCGGCGGCGCATTGCCTTTATCGGCGATGTGGAGCCGCCGGAGCTGCGTTTGCGCTTTGATGGTTATAAGCAGGCTTTGGAAGATGCGGGCATTGCTTTTGATCCTGATCTTGTGCGGCCTGCGCATTTCTCTTTGGAGTCCGCCATGGAAGCGGTGGAATCCCTGTTGGAAAGCGGCACGGAGTTTGACGGCGTCGTGGCCGCCAGTGATCTGATCGCCATTGGTGCCGTGCGCGGCCTGATGAAAAGCGGCATGCATGTGCCCGAAGATGTGTCGGTTGTGGGCTATGATGATGTGCGCATGGCCGCCTATTCCAGCCCGGCCCTAACCACTATCAGTCAGGATGTGGGAAAAGCAGGCCGGTTACTGGTTAGCAAGCTGTTGCGTATTCTCGATGGCCAGGGTGTCCGGTCGGAACTGTTGCCCACGGAACTGATCGTGCGCGAATCCTGCGGCGCTTGATTCCTTTTCATCCGGTGTTTTTCCCGCTTCATTTCCTTGATAAAATGCACTGGCCATAAGGTGGGAGATGGATGCGTCCGTCTTCCAGCGTGCCGGTGCAGCCGGGCAAATCGGTTGCAGTCCATGAGGCTGCAATTTGCGGATGCCAATCCACGGCCTTTCCTCCCAAATTGAAAGCGCAGAGCAGCCGCTCGCTGTCCTCTGTGCGTTCAAAGGCCAAAATGGGTTCCGGGCTTTCAAAAAACCGGATGGTTCCATGGATCAAGGCCGGGTGGCTTTTGCGGGCGCGCAAAAAAGCCTTCATCTGGGAAAAGGGGGAGTTGGGGTCGTTATATTGCGTATTTGCGGCCAGTTGTGCGTGCCGGGGGTCTATGGGAAGCCATGGCTGGGCGGTGGAAAAACCGCATTGGGGGGAAGAGGTATCCCACGGCATGGGGGTGCGGGCTCCGTCGCGGCCCAAAGTATCGGGCCAGTTGGCAATGGCTTCGGGATCGCGCAGATGTTCAAATGGAACATGCGCTTGCGGCAGGCCCAGTTCCTGACCTTGATACACAAAGGCCGTGCCGCGCAGGCAGCATAAAAGGCTGTTGAGCATGGCGGCAAAGCGCGGATCGGTTTCAGCCTGTGCGCCGTCTTTGGATTGTGCCCCCCAGCGCGAGGCAACGCGGGGCGCATCATGATTGCTGAAAGCCCAGCTTGGCCACGCGCTTTGCTCTGTATCCTGCCATGCTTCCAGCGCATCGCGTATCAGCTTGGCGCTTAGATCGCTGTTTTCGATGAACACGAAGCTATAGGCGGTGTGAAGCCTGTCGGGGCCATTCACATAGGAAATCAATTCATCCAAAGAGCTGTGGTCGCCAATTTCCGCAACGGTAAACCGATCATCATAACGGTCAAGCAAGGCGCGCAACCGGGCGATGAATGTGAAATTTTCCGGTTGCGAGCGGTTATAGAGATGGGTTTGGAAATCATAGGGGCGCGAGCCTTTGAGGCCGCTGGGCGGATTATCGCGCAATCGGGTGTCGTGCATATAGAAATTTGCCGCATCAAGCGAAAGCCATCAACGCCGCGATCCAGCCAAAAACGGGCACTTTCCAAAATGGCCGCCTGCACATCCGCATTGTGCAGATTGAGATCGGGTTGTTCGCTCAGAAAATTGTGCAGATAATATTGCTTGCGGTGGCCATCCCATGTCCATGCCGGGCCTTTGAACAGGGATTGCCAATTATTGGGCGGGCTGCCATCGGCTTTGGGATCGGCCCACACATACCAATCGGCCTTGGGGTTTGTGCGGCTCGAACGGCTTTCCATGAACCACGAATGTTGATCGGAGCTGTGGGAATAGACCTGATCGATGATCAGCTTCAGGCCCAATTGATGGGCTTTTTCCAAGACCGCATCGAAATCTTCCAAGGTGCCGAAAATGGGGTCCACATTGCAGTAATCGGCAATGTCATAGCCATAATCCCGCATTGGCGAGGTGAAAAACGGGGATATCCAGATCCCGTCCACGCCCAGATCCGCAATATGGTCCAGATGCTCTAAAATGCCTTTCAGATCGCCAATCCCGTCACCGGACGCATCTTTGAAACTTCTGGGATAGATCTGGTAAATGACGGCGCCACGCCACCAGGCTGTTTCTGCCTTGCAAGCATCCGTTTTTGATTGTGGTTGTTCTGTCATATGCGCCTGTTTCAGTGAAAGCCTGTAAGGTGGTTCGATATAGAAATTTGCAAGGAAGGGCAATATTTGCAGAAATTTTGCAATTTCTTTTGCATCAACCGGTGGTGTGTCGGATGCGCTTATTCTTCATCGGCAGAGGTCCAGAGACCGAAAGACAAAGCGGGCAGGGTGGCGGTGACGGATGCGCCATCCCCTTTTGCGGCAACGGATCCATCGCCCATCAGGCGCACCCAGCGCTTTGCGCCTATATCCCCGTCCATATGGAATTCGGCGCTGTCCGCATCGCTTGCCGTATTAAGCACCACCAGAACATCTTTACCGGATTGGCGGTCTTTGCGGGAAAAGGCAAAAAGGCCGGGGCTATCTTTGACGTAGCGGGTGATCTGCTTTCCGTGGCGCAGGGCCGGGTGGCGGTGATATAGCGCGGCGAATTCAACCAATGTGCGGTAAAGGGGATGGTTGGTGTCGAAATTGTCTATGGCCGTGCTTTGGCTGCTGCCAAGCAAGCGGTTGTCGTTATAAATATCCACAAGGCTGGGAAACATATCTTCCCGCGCATCTTGATCGCGGCCATCGCCGGTAAAGCCCTGCTCGTCACCATAATAAATCACCGGCACGCCGCGCGCGAAATACATCAAGGCATAGGCAAGGCGGGCGCGTTTCATCAGCATGCCTTCATCGGCATCGGCGCCGAACTGGCTGATCAGGAAATGCCCCAACCGTCCCATATCGTGATTGCCCAGAAAGGTGGGCAACAGCCCTGCATGGCTCCAATCCGTCTCATATAAAGTGTCTTGGTCGAAAAGCTGTGCAAGCAGCCGGGTGGGACCGTTTTCCACCAGCACTTTTTGGGCAACGGATTGAAAACCGAAATCCAGCACGGCGGGTAGTTTCCCTTCGCGGACAAAACGGCTCAGATTGTTGGGGTCCGGATCATAAACCTCGCCGAATACATAGAAATTCTCGATGCCTTTGGAGGCGGCAAAAGCGCGAATTTCAGGAATAAAGGATTGCCAGAAGCTCATATTGACATGGCGGGTGGTGTCGATACGGAAGCCATCGATGCCGAATTCTTCGATCCAGTATTTGTAGATCTCCGTCATGCCCGAAAGAACGCGGGGATGTTCGGTGAAAAGATCGTCAAGGCCGGAAAAATCGCCATTCAAGGCGCTTTCTGCTCCATGCCGAAATTGCCCCGATTGTGATAGTAAATCGGGTCATTAAGCCATTGCGGCACTTTCACATCGGCTTCTGCCTTGGGCACAAAGGGCGTATAGGCCCAGCGTGTATCGGTTAGATGGGCGAAGTTTTCCGCCGTTTGGAATGCCGGCCCATCGCCTTTGAAGCCTTTGTTGATGGCGGGGCCATCGGGGCTGCCCAAGGTGGTATAGGGATAGTCGGCAAGGCTGCGATAGGGGCAGTCGCCCGTGCCTTGGCATTCACGATATTGAATGACGTCCGCTGTGTGGTTGGTGATGATATCGAAAATGATCTTGATGCCGCGCTGATGGGCGGCGTTCACCAAATTCTTGAGATCTTGATTGGTGCCGAAATGCGGATCGATTTGTGTGAAATCGGTGATCCAGTAGCCGTGATAAGCGGCGGATTCCTGGCCTTTGGGGCCTTGCACCGGTTTGTTTTTGAAAATCGGGGCCATCCAGATGGCTGTAACCCCTAGATTTTCAAGATAATCGAGTTTTTGCAAGACACCGGGAATGTCGCCGCCATGATAAAAGCCTTTATGGGTGGGATCAAAGCCATGGTCCAGCTTGCCGCCCGATATTCCGCCGCGATCATTGTTTGGGTCGCCATTAAAAAAGCGATCCGGCAGCAGAAAATAGACAATGTCGTCTTCAATGGGGCGGGCGCGGACATCGGATATGGATGGCGCGGGGGGATTGGCTGCAGCCTTTATGCTTTGGTCGGCAATATGGCCGGATGCAACAGAATTTTCAGACTGATCTGCATGATCTTTTGCCCCGCCACATGCGGCCAAACCAAATGCCAGAACAGGGGCTAGAAACAGATTTCTATTGAAGATTCCGAATGGTTTTTCTGCGCCATATTTCTTTAAATCGTTCATGACCTGCCCCTTGATCGGTAATGATTTCTCGTTGTTTTGAAAAATTTTTGCATTTTCATGCAATATTGACAAGAAAAATGCAAAAAGACGCGTCATCAAAAATATGCTCGCGATGTCGTGGCCCAGTGGTGACTTTACCTTGACGCGAAAGCGGGCATAATCGCACATCTCATTCTTTTATGGCGCTTTTGGCAAAGGGGCGGATATGTCAGAGCAGGAAAAAAACCCCATTTCAGACTTTTATGCCAAAGATCCGATCAAGGCGGATCAGCAATTGTTCGGGCGAAAAAGCCATGCGGACAGACGCGGATTTCTGCGTGGTGCAGGGCTTGCGGCTTTGGGGGCCGCCCTTGGATCGGGCATTGTGTTTCACCGCAATTTTCCTGCGGGATTGATCCCCCAAGCCTTGGCCGATGCCAGCGTGGTTACCGGCAAGGACGGCTGGTGATTCTTAATGACCGGCCGATGAATGCGGAAACCCCGGCGCATTTGCTTGATGATGCCATCACCCCTATTTCGCGGCATTTCATCCGCAATAACGGTATTCCGCCGCAAGATATGGCCGCGGATGGTTGGGAAATGCGGGTCGATGGCTTTGTGGACCGGCCCTTGACGCTTTCCATCAATGATTTGCGCCGCGATTTCGAGGTGGTCAGTCGGCAATTGGTGATTGAATGTGGCGGCAATGGCCGGGCCTTTTTCGATCCCGGCGCCAGTGGCAATCAATGGACAGTGGGGGCGGTGGCCTGTGCGGAATGGACGGGGGTGCGGCTTGCGGATGTATTGAAAACCGCGGGTGTGCAAAGGGAAGCGATCTATACCGCCCATGAAGGGGCGGATACGCATTTGTCGGGCGATCCTGCCAAACGGCCCTTGTCTCGTGGTGTGCCGATCGAAAAAGCCATGGACCCGAATAATCTGATCGCTTTCGGGATGAATGGCGGCGACATCCATCCGATGAATGGCGCACCTTTGCGGCTTGTTGTGCCCGGATGGCCGGGAAGCTGTTCTCAAAAATGGCTGACCCGCATCACCCTGCGCGATCAGGTGCATGACGGTGCGAAAATGACAGGCACCAGCTATCGCATACCGCGTTATCCGGTGGCACCGGGGACGGATGTGCCGGTGGAAGATTTCGAAATTATCGAGGCCATGCCGGTAAAATCCCTGATTACCCATCCGGTGGATGGTATCAAGCTGTCGCGCTCTTCATTGGAGGTGCGCGGCCACGCATGGGCCGGGAACGGGAAAGTGGCCAAGATGCATGTAAGCCATGATTTCGGGGCCACATGGCAACGCGCCGATCTGGATGAACCGGCCAATCCCTTTGCATGGCAGCACTGGCGGGCAAGGCTGACCTTCCCAAAGCCCGGCTATTACGAAATTTGGGCAAAAGCCACCGATGACCATGGGGTTTCACAGCCCTTTACCATCGGCTGGAATCCCAAGGGGTATCTTAATAATTTCTATCATCGCATTGCCGTTACGGTGACGGAATGAAGCTTTTGATCATTGGCCTTTGGGCGTGTTTCTTCGCCGCAGCCCCCGCTTTTTCGCAAGAGCCGCAAAAGACAGACGACGAGATGGATATGCCGCCCGATATGGCTGCCATGGTGGCGGGCGAGGGGAGGGAAACCAGCTATTATCTATGCTCGGGCTGTCATTCCACCAAACTTGTGACCCAGCAGCGCCTGAGCCGGGATCGCTGGGCGTATTTGCTGGATTGGATGACAAAAGAACAAGGCATGGCGGAACTGGATGCGGAGAGCCGCACGATAATCCTTGATTATCTCAGCACCGCTTATGGCCCTTCCACCACACAGCGTAAAACCCAAAGGCGGTAGGACGGGTTTCAAAAGCCTCCCTGCCGTCATCCCGAATGTGATTTGGGGTTAAGGCTCTTTCTTTGCAGGATTTTATGTCGATGCCAGCATAGATTGCCGAACCAAGCTCTGGTATTGGTGAGATAGATATGCGTAAAAAGGAAACGGCATGATTTATCGAATTTTCGGTGCGCTTTTTTTGATGGTTTTTTCTTCTGCCGGGTTCGCTCAGGACCCTGCCGCCCTTCAGGCATTCAAGGAAAGCTATAAGGAACAACGCGCGGTTCTGGCGGATGTGCAGTGCGCGATAGAGGATATTGCTTGTCTCGATCAGGAATTGGGGCTTCGGTTCGATCTTGACCAGTTTTCACGCAGTGGGACCACGCTTTTTTGCTCTGGTAAAGAAGGAAAGGAATCCAACGATTGTTGGGCGGAGGTTTTTAGAGATTATATTACTCCGGTTGATAAAGAAAATTTACAACGTGTAAGCGATATTCTGGTGCAATATGGCTATGTGTCGGCTCCGCTCTGGTCTGATAAAGCAGAACAGGCTGTTTGGTTTGTGGTTCAACATATGCCGCCGGAAACGGATCCCGATTTGATGGCTTTGATTCTGCCCAAGGTGAAAGAATCTGTCGAGCAGGGGCGTTTGACCGGCTGGCATTATGCCGCCATGTATGATCGGCATGAGCGATATCAAGGCCGCGATCAGCTTTATGGGACGCAGTTTTTGCGAGACGGTGGTGTCTATGTGCCAGCCCCGATGCAAGACCCCGAGGGCGTTGATGCGCGTCGCGCCGCCCTTGGTATGGAAACACTTGCGGAGAAGCTTGAGAAATTCAATAGCCGCTGACGGAAGATGAGAGAGAGTTTCCCCTGTTGCAGCTCTGCTATCATCCATCCGCCGTCATCTCAGACTTGATTTGGGGGCTATTGAAGTCTGGGAAAGATTTAGGAAGGGCAGTCTCTATATAAAGAGTGCCCTTCCTTGAAGAGATTATTCGCTCAGGCGGTTTCGCTGAACAGTTCGCGGCCGATGAGCATACGGCGGATTTCCGATGTTCCCGCCCCGATTTCATAAAGTTTGGCATCGCGCAGCAGGCGACCGGTGGGATATTCATTGATATAGCCATTGCCGCCCAGCGCCTGAATGGCTTCCAGCGCCACTTGCGTTGCTTTTTCGGCGGCATAAAGAATACAGCCCGCCGCATCCTTGCGGGTTGTTTCCTTGCGGTCGCACGCCTGTGCCACCGCATAAACATAGGCGCGGCAGGCCCCGAAGGTGGTGTACATATCGGCGATCTTGCCTTGCATCAGTTGAAATTCGCCAATGGCCTGATTGAATTGCTTGCGTTCATGCACATAGGGCACAACAACATCAAGGCAGGCACGCATGATGCCCAATGGCCCGCCGGCCAGCACCACACGCTCATAATCAAGGCCGGACATAAGCACTTTCACGCCCTTGTTTTCTTCGCCCACAAGCTGTTCGAATGGCACTTTGCAATCTTCAAACACCAGTTCGCAGGTGTTGGAACCGCGCATCCCCAATTTGTCCAGTTTTTGCGCGGTAGAGAAACCGGCATAGTCCTTTTCGATCAAAAAGGCCGAAATGCCTTTCGAGCCGGCATCCGGTTCGGTTTTGGCATAAACAAGCAAAACATCCGCATCGGGACCATTGGTGATCCACATTTTGTTGCCATTGATCACATAGCCATCATTGTGCTTGATGGCGCGGGTTTTCATGGACACCACATCGGATCCGGCCCCCGGCTCTGACATGGCAAGGGCGCCCACATAGTCGCCGGAAATCAGTTTCGGCAGATATTTTGCCTTTTGTTCGGGCGTGCCGTTAATGACGATCTGGTTGATGCATAGATTTGAATGTGCGCCATAGCTTAGGCCCACAGAAGCGGATGCACGGCTGATTTCTTCCATGACGATGCAATGGGCCAGATAGCCCATATCGGCCCCGCCGAATTCTTCCGGTGCGGTGATCCCCAACAGGCCCAGTTCGCCCATGGCAGGCCACAGATCGCGCGGGAAGCTGTTGGTGGCATCGATTTCAGCGGCGCGGGGAGCGATTTTCTCTTCCGCGAAGCGCCGCGCCGTTTCGCGCAGCATGTCCAGTTCTTCGCCGTGATCAAAGCGCAGGGTGGGGAATTCAAAAAACATAGCGATGGTCCCGGTTTTGGGTGTGATTTTCTAAGTCGTGTTTAGCGCTGTTTGGCGGGCTTGTCCAAAGTCTCGCATCACTGTCAGCAAAGATTTGCAGCGGCGCGGACTTGATCCAAAGCACGCATATTGTTGATGCTGTCCGCCCCTTCGGTGGGCAGCGGCGTCCCTTCATAAAGGGCGCGTTTTACGGCCATCAACTGGCACTCCATGGTGGTGGGGCCGTTGATCTCTCCTTCTTCGCTGCCAGTCAGTGTTTCCAGTAAATAGCTGTTTCCCCGATCCGGAGCCAAAGGGTTGCGGACAAGGATACGGCCTTCGCTGCCTTCGATCAGCAATTCCGAGCCGCGGTCGGCATCCGGGTCCATGCGCACGGTCATGGCGCATGCCACATTTCCGCACATAAATTCCGCGCCCAGAGCATCATCCACCTCGCCGCTGATATGGGCTTCGGCAGCGATGTTGCTGGGTTCGTGGCCGGTGAGGGTGCGGCACCAATGCATTGTATAGCACCCCATATCCATCAAAACGCCGCCGCCCAAAGCCTTGATGCGGCGCAGTTCGCGTGGGTTTTCGCTGATGGGGCTGCCAAGGCTGGCGCTGATATGTTCCAATGCGCCCAAACGGCCGCTGGCAACCAAGGCCATCAGCATGGAAAACATCGGGTGATAGCGATAATGGAAGGCTTCAATCACCCGTTTTCCCTTGCGCCGGGCGGTGGCGACCATGGCTTGAGCTTCATCGGCGGTCATGGCAAAGGGCTTTTCGCACAGCACATCCTTTCCCGCTTCCATGGCCTTGATACACCAATGGGCATGGCTGGATGGTGGCAAGGCATTATAGACCAGATCCACTTCAGGGTGGGTGACAAGGGCCTCATAGCCATCGGCCACAGTCAGCACGCCATGTTCTTCGGCAAAGGCTTCGGCTTTTGCACGATCGCGTGCCGCCACGGCCATCAGATCGATATCACCATGCAGGGCCGATGGTACAATAATGGCGCGCGGGGTGATCCGCGCCGCCCCCAAAAGGCCGATCCGCAAAACCCGGTCCTGTGCCGGATCCTGCCCCGGCCCCTGTGTTTGTGTCTGTGCCGTGTCTGTCATTATGCGCCTTTGTTTTTTTCTTTGCTGTAACGATCAATGGCGCGCCACACCCGCATCAGATTGTTGCCCATGATCTTGGCGATGGCCGCTTCATCATAGCCGCGTGCCAATAGCCCTTCGATCAGATTGGGATAGGCGGCGACATCCTTCAATCCGATGGGCAAGGTATCATCCACGCCATCATAATCGGAGCCGATACCGACGGCATCGATTCCGGCGATTTCAACCACATGGTCGATATGATCCAACACATGGTTGAGCGTGGCAAAAGGATAGGGGTGCTCCATTTTATACCGGGCTTCAAAGTCTTCCCGCATGGTATCCGTCGGTTCGGCATCGGATTGAGACAGCCAGCTTTCAAAGGCTGCATCCAGTGCCCCGCCATAACCATTGGCCTCTTCGGTCAGAAAAGCCGAGCCGAAATTGATCATGATAACGCCGCCCTTATCGGCCAGCGCCTTGATCATGTCGTCCGACATATTGCGTTCGAAATTGGGGGTGAAATGCCGCGCCGAACTGTGGCTGGCGATCACCGGAACGGCGCTGTTATCGATCACATCCCAAAAGGCTGCATCGGAAATATGCGAGACATCCACCATGATGCCCAGATCGTTCATGGCCCGCACCACATCAACGCCAAAATCCGACAGGCCGTCATTGGGGCGTTCCTCGTCATAGGAACTGTCGGCAATATGGTTCGAGCGGGAATGGGCCAGCGTGATATAGCGGATGCCGCGCTGGTAGAAATGCTCAAGGTTTTCAAGGTCGCCTTCAATGGGTGCACCATTTTCCATGCCCAGAACAAGGGCCATTTTTCCTGCCTTCTTGGCGGATAAAACGGCGTCCGGGCTGTGGGCCAGAGTGAATTTATCGGGCGCGTCCGCTGCGATTTTCTCCACCAGATCGATCATGCTGTTTGCATGGCCAAAGGCTTTGCCTGCCCCTTCAAATTCATAACTGGCCGGGGTGTAAATGGACATGAAGGGCGCATCCAAGCCGCCAGCCACGGCGCGGGGATAGTCGAAATCGCCAGTTTCAGTGGCTTTGCTTACATCTTCATACCGGGCGTTGAGCCGATAAGGCACGTCGATATGGGTATCGACAATCAGCATCTCATGGGCCAGTTCAACGGCCCGTTTTGAGTGTTCATCCTCGGACATTCCGGCAGGGCCGGTATTGCTATTGTCGCATGCGGAAAGGGCCAAAAGGCCAAGAGAGGCGAGAAGGGCGCGTTTCATTTCATGCTGTCCTTGGGTTGGGGGCCGGTTTCCATACGGGCGGCGCGGAATTCCGATCCGTCTTTCCAGCCCGGCCAGTCGTTTGAAGAGGCAAGATCAAGGCCGATGGTATAAAACAGCTCCAGATCTTCTGCGGCGCCAGAGAGATCCCAATCCGGATCATATTCATCTGCCGGTTTGTGATAGGCGCGGTCGATATAGGCGCTGTTTTGTTCCAGGGTCCAGTCGCGGCCATGTGCGCGGCTGTCTGTGCCGCTATCGGTGTAAAGAACGGGAATGCCGATTTTTGCCAGATTGAAATGGTCGGAGCGATAGAAATAGCCATGTTCTGGCGTTGGCTCGGAAGACAGCGTGCGGTTTTGTTGTTTTGCAGCAGAGGTCAAAAGATCCTGCAAATCATTCTGGCCCTCGCCAATGATGGTAATATCCTTCATGGGGCCATGGATATTGGCGCCATCCATATTGATGGCCGCCACGGTTTTATGGGCCGGAATTGCCGGATTTTGCGCATAATAGGCCGATCCCAAAAGCCCTTGCTCTTCGGCGGTGGTCGCCAGAAAGGCAACGCTGCGCCGCGGGCTTTCATCCAGAGCAGAAAAGGCTTTGGTCAGAGCCAGCAGCCCTGCGGTGCCGGTGGCGTTATCCAGTGCGCCATTATAGATCGGGTCGTCGGTCAGGGCGGGATCCATGCCGATATGATCCCAATGGGCCATATAAAGCATGGCTTCATCGGGGGCTGCGCTGCCCTCCAATACGGCCATCACATTATTGGATTGGGTATGGCGCAGGCTGTTATTTAATGTGGCGGAAAAGGCAAGCGGCAGGCTTTGGGCCTTGAATTCGGGCGAAAGGGCGGCGGCCTTGGCATTTTCCAAGGTCATGCCAGCCTGTGCGAAAAGGGTTTGTGCCGTTTGTTCGCTGATCCACGCCTCGACCGCGGCAAAGCCCGAACCGCCATCGGGGGAAACGAGGCTGAATTGCGGGCCTGTCCAGCTTGATTGCACCACAGCCCAAGGATAGCCTGCCGGCTCGCTTTGGTGAACCAGAATAGCGGCGGCGGCACCATGGCGGGCGGCTTCTTCATATTTATAGGTCCAGCGGCCATAATAGGTCATGGCCTTTCCGGTAAACAGATCGGGGTTTTCTGTTTCAAAGCCGGGGTCATTGACCAGAATCAGCACCGTTTTCCCGGTCACATCCACAGCTTCATAATCGTCCCATCCATATTCCGGGGCGGTGATGCCATAGCCCACAAACACAATGTCGGAGTCGCTTACCTCGACCCGTTCGCGTTCTTGTTTGGTCCAGGCCACAATCTGGCTGCCATAATCAAGACCGGTCTTTTCATCGTCTTTGGTGAAAACCGCCTGAAACTGGCCGTTTTCGGGTTTTGCTGTCAGTTCGATCAGGGGAACGCTTTGGGTATAGCTGTCGCCAAATCCCGGCTTCAAACCAAGCGCTTTGAACTGTTCGATCAAATAAGCGACGGTCTTTTCCTCGCCGGCGCTGGCCGGTGCGCGGCCTTCAAACGCATCCGATGCCAAAATCTTGATGTGCTGATGCAAAAGCTGTTCGGTGGTGGCGCGGTCAAAGCCGGAAGCCGCGCTTGAGGCTTGTGACTGTTGCGCGTTTTGGTGGTTGCTATCGGCGTTATCGCAGCCTGCAAGAAGCAAAAGACAGGCCGCGCTGAACAGACTGGGTGCAATCGAGCGTGAAGGGAACATGGGCCATTACCTGATGACATGAGAAGGGTGACGGTGTGAGGGTATGTACAGGCAGGCTTACAGCTACGCTTGGGAAGGTCAAGCTGCTGTGCTCCAGTTCGGGCAAAACCATTCCCTTATCGGTTGCGACTCCGGCATTTATGGTGGCCCTTGCGACAATCTGCCATGGGACTACTGATTCGGAGAATATGGTCTTGTGAACGGGTGCGGGACAGATTTTAAGACGTGGGGGAAAAAACGACCTATTCTTTCTCAGTCGGGACCCCATTGGCAGCTTTCCATCAAAATTTCAGCAGATGGGGCAAATGCGTTCGCAAGGAAAGACAGCGCTTGTCGGTGATTGTATAAACCATACAGAAAACAGGGCGATAACCTCGTTCATAGCCAACGGAGAGATAAGACATGCTGATTGGTGTCCCGAAAGAGATCAAGAATCTGGAGTTTCGCGTCGGCCTCACCCCGACGAGCGTGCGCGAGCTGATAACCCACGGTCATCAGGTGATTGTTCAGAAAAATGCCGGATTCGAGATTGATCTGGACGATGACAGCTATATCGCTGCCGGTGCCGAGATCGTCGATACGGCAGAAGAGGTGTTCGCCCGTGCCGATATGATCGTAAAGGTGAAGGAACCGCAGCCTTCGGAACTGAAAATGCTGCGCCCCGACCAGATTTTGTTCACCTATCTGCATCTGGCGCCCGATCCCGATCAAACCCGCGGGCTGATCGACAGCGGTTGCGTTGCCATTGCCTATGAAACCGTAACCGATGCACGCGGCGGTCTGCCATTGCTTGCCCCCATGAGCGAAGTGGCCGGGCGTATGTCGATTCAGGCCGGGGCCCATTGCCTTGAAATGCGCCAAGGTGGCCGCGGGATGCTTTTGGGCGGTGTTCCCGGTGTGAGCGCTGCAAAAGTGGTGATTATCGGCGGCGGTGTGGTTGGCACCAATGCGGCCCGTATGGCGATGGGCATGGAAGCCCATGTGACGGTTCTCGATAAATCTATCCGCCGTCTGCAGGAGCTGGATTTCCAGTTCGGCTCGAAGCTGAACACGGTGTTTTCCACCGTTGATGCCGTTGAAGAACATGTGCTCAATGCGGATCTGGTTGTGGGCGCCGTTTTGGTGCCCGGTGCGGCGGCGCCAAAAGTTGTCAGCCGGGAATTGGTTTCCCGTATGAAACGCGGCTCGGTTCTGGTGGATGTGGCCATCGATCAGGGCGGTTGCTTTGCCACGTCCAAAGCCACCACCCATAATGATCCCATTTATATGGTGGATGATGTGGTGCATTATTGTGTCGCCAATATGCCCGGCGGTGTGGCCCGCACCTCTACCTTTGCGCTTAATAATGTAACGCTGCCCTATACGATCGCTTTGGCGGACAAGGGATATAAAAAGGCGCTGGCCGATGATCCGCATTTGCGCAACGGCCTTAATGTCTATCGCGGGAAGCTGACCTATGAAGCCGTGGCCCATGATCTGGGCACGGATTATGTTTCGGCCGAAGAAGCCTTGGGGCTGTAACAGGCAGATCTGACTGGTAGAAAACCCATATGACAAAGCCCAGAATTGCCCTGTTTACCCTTGGCGGCACCATCGCAATGACGGTGGGAACCAATGGCGGGGTGGTTCCGGCTTTGTCGGGTGATGATCTGATCGCGGCTGTTCCGAATCTGGATGGAATCGCCGCGATCACCGTTTGCGAACTGGCCCGCCTTGGCAGTGCCAATATCGGCTATGGGCATATCCGGACATTGGTGAAAAAGATCCGGGAGGCGGTGGCAGACGGGGCCGATGGCATCGTCGTGACCCAAGGCACCGATACCTTGGCCGAAAGCGCTTTTGTCCTGTCATTATTGCTGGATGTGGATGTGCCCGTGATTGTTACGGGGGCTATGCGGCATCCATCGCTGCCATCATCGGATGGGCCGGGCAATCTGTTGGCCGCGGTGCAGGCGGCATCAACGCCCGAATTGGCGTCTTGCGGTGTGTTGCTGTGCATGAATGACGAGCTTCATGCGGCTTATGCGGCGGAAAAAAGTGACACCGCCAGCACGGCAGCCTTCCGGTCGCGCAATATGGGGCCGGTGGCGCGGTTGGTGGAAGGGCGCGTGATGATGCTGGCCCGCCCCGGACGCATGCCGCATATATCCCTTGAAACGGACCGGCCACCGCGGGTGCCGCTGATCTCTGCATCTTTTGATGATGACGGATTGTTGCTGGATCATTTGCCCGCGGATCGTGCGGGCGTGGTGATTGCAGCCTTTGGCGGCGGACATCTGAGCGAGAAAATGGCGGATAGAGCGGCAATTCTGGCTGCGACCTGCCCTGTTGTTCTGGCCAGCCAAACTGGCGGTGGTCGGATTCTTCAATCGACCTATGGCTATCAGGGGGCGGAGATTGATCTGATCGGCCGGGGATTGATCCCCGCCGGGGCGTTTTCGCCAGAGAAATCACAAATTCTTTTGACCTTATTAATCTCAGAAAAATCAACAACCCCTTATATAAAAAGGACATTCCAAGATTACCCGCGTTTTTAAAAAGCGATTTCGCTAACACTTTCTTTAAGTCTGATCGGTAGATTTATGGAAAATGTTCATAAAAATGCACGTTAGAAACAAACTGAAATAACAAAATGATGATTGCTCCATCGACCATGATTGATCCTGTTTTGCGCGGGGATTGCATATGAGGATGTCTGCAGCGCAGACAGATTTTCCCATTGCAGGTCCGGGGGTGGTCCGGGCTCTGTTATGGGCAACCGATTCAGATGCGGCGGAGCTTCTGGCCCGGGAACTGCGGGCGAAGGGGTTTGCCAGCTTTGCTACCAACGCCCATAGCGTGGTCGGGGTCTTTGCCGATGATGTGGCCTTGTTGGCTCAGGTGTTGGGAGATCGGTTGGATCTGGATCAAAGGCGACACACCAAAGCCCTGATTTTAAATGGTAAAGCTCCCGAGCTGGGCGATTTTGGAAATATCCAGACTGTTGAAAATCTTGTGCATCATCATTCGTCGCGTTGGCTGGTAAAGCTTTTGGACGAGCGGCGCTTTAAAAGCCAGATGCAGCCGATTATCGAGATCGAAAGCGGACGGGTGCATGGCTATGAATTTCTGTTTCGCGGACTGAAAGCCGATGGATCGATGGTGCCTCCGGTGGATATGTTCACAGCCGCCCGCGATGAAGCGCTTTTGGCGCGGCTGGATGCCTGTGCGCGGGATAGTGCTGTGCGCACCGGTGCTCGTTTTGGCATTAAAGAAAAGCTGTTCATCAATGTTCTCCCCCATAGCGTTTCGGTGGCGCAATCATCATTTACAGACACGCTGGACCTGATCGAAGCGGCCAATATCGAGCCGAATCGGGTGGTGTTTGAAATCGTTGAAAGCGAAGCCGTTGATGATATCAATGAACTGTCGAAAATGATCAATTTCTGTCGCAGCGCGGGCCATCGCATCGCGCTGGATGATTTTGGCAGTGGCTTTAATAATTTGTCGATGTTGATTGGATTGTCGCCCGATTATATCAAGCTGGATAAGGGCTTGATCAGCCGGATCAGGGAAGAACCGCCCACTTGGAACCTGGTTGCCAATATGGTGGATGCCGCCAAGCAATCGGGGGTGCAGGTGATCGCCGAAGGCGTTGAAGATGATCGCACAGCCCGGCTTTTGAAAGCGATGGGGGCAGATTTTCTTCAGGGCTATCTTGTCGGACGCCCTGAAGATTTACCGCTTGAAATTACTGAATAATCGCTACCCTTTAAAAGGGGGCGGCGTTTAGTCTGAGGACTGATCTTCAGACAATCCCATCGCATAATCCATGATGTGATAGATCACATTCTGTTCGATAACCCCGCCGACCAGATGCGACCAAGGGCCTGCGGCAAACAGGGCCACATCTTCGCCGCCGTGATTTTCCCATTCCGTCGGGATGACCGCCTGCTGGTGATAATCCAGATCCTGCGCTTCTTCCGATGTCACCAAGGGGCGTTCACCGGTGACGGCGCCGGGGCCGGTCCAATAACCCAGCGTGGTATAGGGTTTGCCGTCTTCAGCCAAAGCAGGCTCTGTGCCCGGTGAGCCATCTTTTGCGGGCGGGACGGACAATCCGAGGATGGGATTGCCGCGTGTGGGATAACCGGCGATGGTGAACACATGGCTGTGGTCGGCGGTGACAAGGATCAGGGTATTGTCCAGATCAACCTTGGAAAGCGCCATTTGAACGGCTTGGGCGAACGCCTGACCATCCTTCAAGGCGCGCTTGGCGTTTCCGTCATGATGGGCGTGATCGATGCGCCCGCCTTCCACCATCAGGAAAAAGCCGTCTTCATCGCGGGATAGAATGTCGATGGCGGTGGAGGTCATTTCCGCCAATGAGGGTTCGCCCGCTTCATCCTTCTGCCGATCTGATTCGAACTTCATGTGCGAAGGCTCGAACAGGCCCAAAAGATGATCCACCTTCGAAAGATCAAGCGCATTGAGCTCGTCTGCAGAGGTGACATAAGCGGCGCGATCGAATTTTTCCTGCCATTCCTTGGTCAGATCCCGGCCATCACTGCGCCGTCCCATAATCCCTTCTTTTTCCGGGTCCGGGGTGGTGTTGGGAAGGAAATTGGCCCGTCCGCCGCCCAACGCCACTTCAATCCCGTCGCCATCGTCAAAGGCAACGAATTGCGCGGCAATGTCGGTACATCCGGCCTCAAGGGCTTCTTTGGGCATGTTGACATCATATTCCCAATTGCGCGAGGGGCTATTGGCATAAACGGTGGATGGCGTTGCATGGGTGAGACGTGCTGTGGAGACGACACCGGTAGCTTTCCCGGCTTGTTCAGCACGCTGGGCAAATGACATCCTGTGACCGGTTTTCCCGTCAATACATTGCTCCACAGGATGGGTGGAAGCCATATTGATCACACCGAGACGGGTTTTTACGCCGGTCATGATGGCAGAGGCGGTTCCTGCGGAATCGGCGACTTGTGCATTGTCATTATAGGTTTTGACAAGGGCGACATTTGGAAAATGCTCATAAGGCATGACATTTTCTTCACCGCTTTCGCCGCGTGTCTGGCCATCGAAAATGCGCATGGCGGTCAGGGTTGAAATACCCATGCCATCCCCGATGAACAGGATCACATTCTTGGCCCGGTTTTCATTTTTGGTAACGGCCAGCCTTTCTTGAATGGTGGCCTTGCCCGCTGACCACCACGGGTCGGAGCTGTCACTTTTGTCGGATTGAGCCTGTGCGGTTGCCGACAAAAGAGTGGCAAGGGCGAAAGCCGTATATCTGAAAGATTTGTTCATCTGCTTTAAGTCCGCTTAGAAATAATGAAAACCCAGCGCGTTCCACTGCGATAGTGACACCACATAACAGAGCGCTATCAGCGTAATCGCCATGTGGCACAGTCGTTGCCATAAAGGCCAGGAACGATAGCGCCACAGAGGATAGAAACATGCAAGGCCCAATCCTGTCACACTTGTCGCACCAAGCGCCAACCAAAGCGCAAAGATAAGGCTGGCGGGCGGAAAATCGGCCAGTGCCGACTGCGGGTTGAGGGCAACAGAGCAAAGGCTTGTGGCGAAGAAGGCAAAAAAGAGCAGCCACAACAGCCCCATAAGTGGCATCAGCTTTCCCGCCACAGCCTCATATGGGGTTTGAGGAATACTGCGTTTGCGCCAGTGCCATCCCAAAAACAGCGCCATGATCGAGGCGACGGCCAGCATCAGGCTCAGCCCATAAAAACCCGTCACAGGCGCGATTTTTCCCTTATGCTGAAGGGGGCTCAGGGCATCGCTACGTATCAAATGGGTGATCCTGCCTTGGCTATCGGCCAGAAAAACAAGGCTATCTTCCCCGTTTACCGATTGGAACCGAAGGGGGGCTATCTGGCCATAAGTGCGGGTCTTTGTGCCATGGCGAAGGCTTATATAGCCTGATCGTCAAGAGACAGCCGATAGCTGGCGGCAGGGGCGCGAAACAGGGCTTCAACAAGGGTGAAAGGGCGATCGAGAGACAGATAATAGCCTGCCATCTTTCGGGCATCGGCTTTGGTGACGGGGCGCGGCCTGCTTGTGGTGGCAGCGTCTGTGCTTGCATCATGATTGGCTGTTGCACTTTCAGGAGCAAAATAGCGCGCGACAAGCAGGTCGGCAAATGACGATACCAGATCCGTTCCGCTGCTTGTGTTGGTGGCGATAAAAATGCCCAGATCCAGATCCGGCACCATCACCATTTTGGCGCGGAAAAATAAGGTGCTCCCTTCTTCCCCAATGCCTTGAATTCCGCCGGGCAAATTATATTCACGAAAGCCGTGGGTCGTGCCGGGCATCCCCGGTGCATTGCTGAACAGGTGGGTGCGCATCATTTTCGCAGTGTGCGCCTGTAAGATCCGGCCATCTTCATATGCGCCGTCATTCAAATGGGCCAGCATGAAGCGCGCCATGTCCAAAGCCGTCGCGGATGCGGATGCAGCAGGCCCATAATGGCTTCGATAATCAAAATCCTGCGGCACCGGCCGGCCATTTTGAACGGCAAAACCCTGTGACAGCATGTTTGCCAGAATGTCGTTCATGGCCGGGGGCAAGACGTGGCTTTCACGGGCAGATTGGGGGAAGGGTTCGCGGAGGCTTGTGTGTGTCATGCCAAGGGGCACGAAGATTTGTTCTTCCATATAGCTGGCGACATTCCGCCCCGTTACATGGCTTAGAATGGCTCCGGCCAATGCAGCGGCATAAGGGGACGGAACGGCAAATTGTCCGGCAGGTCGAACGGGTTTTGGGCGATAGCGCTGAAGATAGGTGCCAAGATCGGTGATGCCTTGAGCTGTTGTGCGGATTGTGTGCCCGAAAGAGGTGCTTTCCAGTCCCGATGTGCGGGCCAGGAGATGCCGCACCAACAGGGGGCCTGTGGGGGCAGTAGGCATCGCCAATTCGGGAGGAAGAAGCCTGTTTATGGGTGCATCCAAGGGGATATGCCCGCTTTCCACAAGCTGCATCAGGCCCGTCCATGTAAAGCTTTGGGAAATCCCGCCCAGCCGGAACAGCGTTTTATCGGCCTGCACCTTTTGGCCATTCCCTGCCGTGCCATAGCCTTTCAGGGTGATGATTCTCCCGTCCTTGACCACGGCCACCGTAACCCCCGCCAAATGATCGCGGGATTTCCGGCTTTCCACCACACCATCAATGAACGCTCCCAATGCATTGATATTGCAAAATTGGGCCGTGCTTCCAAAAGCGGTAAGCCATCTTGGGTAACCGGAGGCGGGGGAAAGGCGCCGGGGCTTAGCTCCTGACCGGGGGGTGTGTTTTGCGCCTGTCCCGATAGGGGCAGCAAGCATAAAAGGCATAAAAGGATTGGGCGAATCATGGGCAGGCCTCGTGGCGGACGGTCTTTGAAAGGATGCACAGGATCGTGGCGGGAATAAAGCGCCCCCCGGTTTCCCCGTTTTCGGGGATTTGACCATCAGCCTCACATAATCGCCTGCCGCGCGGTGGATTATAATGGGCTATAAAGATCTTATATGGAAAAATGAGCTGCTATGCTCATTTTAAAATCTGTTCGTTTCAAGGCCCCGGATTTCAAGGAGACGATGAATGGGAACGCCAATGGCAGTGGATCGTGACGATCAAACCCTTATGGCCATGCGTGCTGCCATGCTGGATGTTCTGGATGCCCAACATGAAGCGTTTCGCAAGGAAGCGCCGGTTACTTTGGAAACGCGGCTGGATCGTTTGCGACGCGGCACGGCCATTTTGGTGGATCATCAAGATGATCTGGTGGAGGCCATGGCGGCGGATTTTGCCAGACGGCCACAATTGATGTCGAAATTCACCGACATAGCCTCGGCCGTAAAGGCGTTCAAATTCGCCCAAAAGCATCTGCGTGCATGGATGAAGCCGCAAAAGCGTCGTTTGGAATTTCCTCTTGGATTATTGGGTGCAAAGGCGCGTATCGAATATCAGCCAAAAGGTGTGGTTGGTCTGATCAGCCCTTGGAATTTCCCGGTTAATCTTACCTTTGGGCCTTTGGCGGGCATATTGGCGGCGGGCAATCGGGTGATGATCAAGCCGTCGGAAATAACACCGCAAACATCGGACTTGATGGAGCGTTTGTTCACGCAATATTTCAGCGGCGAAGAAATCAGTGTGGTGACGGGCGGTGCCGATGTGGGACAGGCGTTTTCCGCTTTGCCTTTTGACCATCTGTTGTTCACCGGCGCCACATCGGTGGGGCGGCATGTGATGCGGGCTGCGGCGGAAAATCTTACCCCTGTGACATTGGAACTTGGAGGGAAATCGCCGGTTCTGGTTTCAGGCAGCGCAGACCTTGCACAGATGGCCGAACGGGTTGTGGTGGGAAAAATGATGAATGCCGGGCAGATTTGTTTGGCACCCGATTATATGTTGGTCCCCGAAGCCAAACTGGCGGAGGCAAAACAGGCCGTGGCAGATGCGGCGGCGCGGCTTTATCCCACGGTGAAATCCAATAGCGATTATACCTCCATCATCAATGGGCGGCATAAGGCGCGTCTTTTGGCCTATATCGAGGATGCCCGCGCCAAGGGGGCGGAGATTACGGTGGTCAATCCTGCCAGTGAACAGTTCACGGACGAGGAAAATTCCAATATTTTGCCGCTGCATCTGGTGTCGGATGTGCGTGACGATATGGCCATCATGCAAGAAGAAATCTTCGGTCCGCTTTTGCCCTTTGTGCCTTATGACCATGTGGAAGACGCCATCAATTATGTGAACAGCCATGATCGTCCGCTTGGTCTTTATTATTTCGGATCGGATGCATCGGAAGAACGCCATGTTCTTGAACGCACATTTTCAGGTGGCGTAACGGTGAATGATGTGGTGTGGCATGTGGGCCATGAAGATCTGCCTTTGGCGGTATCGGGCCATCGGGCATGGGCAGCTATCATGGATGGGAAGGGTTCCAGACCTTTAGCCATGCAAAACCGGTTTATCGTCAGACGAAAATCAATCTGGTGAAACTGATCGGGGCGTTGCCGCCCTATGGAAAGGCGCTGCGCAAAACTTTGGCACTGCAGATCAAGAAATAACCGGATCAACAAAATGCGCGCGCGGTGCCAAGCATCGTGACGTATCGGCCTGAACCGCTTATAAGAAAAAGGCTCGGGGAATTCCGGGTCAAAGCAAGTGGGAGACGCATCATTTCAAGAAAATTCGGGTTTATCGCAGCGCTGGTTCTTGGTTTGACCGGGGCTGTCGCGTCCACGGCTTTCGCATCGGACGTGACCAAAAAAGCACAAGGGCTTGTGGATCAGATCAGCCCTTCTTTGTTTGAAGCGGCGGGCATTGCTCCGGAATTGCGCTTTCCCATCACCGTGATCGAAGGGGATCGCCCCATCGCAATGATGATCGGGGAACGGCATGGGGAAATTTCCACAGATGTGTTTGCTTTGGCCGATTTCCCCGAAGAGGTGGCGGCAGCGCTTGCACGGATTATTGCGGAAAAGCAGGCGGGCCGTCCGGCTCTGGCCAATCGGAAGGGCTATAAATTTTCCACCCGAGCCCCCGGCCGGGATACCTTGCGTGGCTCGATTACCAGCGTGGATGAAGCGGTGGCCCAATCCAGCGAGCGGGCTGCTTTCGATACGCTGAAAAGCAAAAGCGGTTTTGGCCCGCCGGTGGAAGAAATTCGCGCCACAGCCCGCAATCTTGATGGCTTGGCCGTGGAATTGCTGCGCAAAGCGGGAACAACGGGTGTTCCTTTGATGACCCTTTATGAAGCCATGGCCATAAGCGGGGCGGGCCTGTTTGAACGCGACGATTATGAAGGCCGCCAAATTTTGCGCGAACAGATCGGCTGGCTGCGCGAGCGGGTTTCCAATGATGAAGATGGGGGGCGGTCGCCACGCTGGATGGCGATGGACTCGGATTTGAAAGCCATCAAAGAAGGGCTTGAAAGTGAGATGTGACGGATATTTTCGCAGGGCTCCGTATTAAGATTGGGGCCTCAAGGGGATATTTGGGTGGGGGTGTTTGTAGAGAGCGGGTCTATGCGAAATATGCGGATTGTTGGTTTTTGCGGGCTTTGTTTGGTTCTGTCCGCTTGTGACAGTGCGGATGCCAAATTCTGTAAGGGTTGGATTTCTGCGGGGTTGGGGGCAGGGACAGACATTGAATGGCTTGAAACGGCCATCACCGATAGGCCTTTGACCCCGCTTGAGGCCCAGCGGACCATTTTTCCGAACTATGACCCCAATGCGCTTTTCAAGCGGCGGCCCGATAATATTCCCAATATCCTGTTTGCCTTGGAAGCGGTTCCTGCTCAGCTCCACACTGTGTCGATAAGCTATCATGTGGTGCAGGACGGGGCGGCACAAACGCAGACCCAGACATGCGAGTTTCTGCGCTTGGCGGAAAATCTGCAGCATGTATCCGATGCTGATCTTTATAGCTTTTTGCAAAGGCAGCAAAATGGAATGGGCAATGATAGTTGCTGCATCCAGACCAATGAAGAGGTGCGCTAGGCTGTTCTCTTAAGACAGGCTTTTGGCCTTAAACCAAAGCGCGGATGGCACGGTCGATACCATCAAGGGTGAGGGGGAACATCCTGTCATCCATCAGGTCACGCAGCATGGAAATGGATTGGCTATAAGACCAATGCTGGCTTGGGATCGGGTTTAGCCACACCGCTTTGGAATATACATCCAAAGCCCGGCGCATCCACACGTCGCCCGCTTCTTCGTTCCAATGCTCTACCGATCCGCCGGGATAAACGATCTCATAAGGCTCATGGACGCGTCGCCCACGAAAATCAGCTTATAATCGGAGGGAAAGGTGTGGAGCACCTGCCAGGTGTCCATGCGTTCCTGATGGCGGCGGCGATTGTCTTTCCAGACACTTTCATAAAGGCAATTGTGAAAATAAAAGAATTCCAGATGTTTGAATTCGGCCCGTGCTGCAGAAAACAATTCCTCGGTGATCTTGATATGATCATCCATAGAGCCGCCAATATCCAGAAAGAGCAAAACCTTCACAGCATTGTGCCGTTCGGGCCGCATTTTGATATCCAGATAGCCCTTTCTTGCCGTGGACCCGATGGTATCATCCAGATCCAGTTCATCTGCCGATCCGGTGCGGGCGAATTGGCGCAAGCGGCGTAGCGCTACTTTGATATTGCGGGTGCCCAATTCCACATTGTCGTCCAGATTGCGAAATTCCCGCTTGTCCCACACCTTGATGGCGCGGCGATGGCGGCTTTCCTTTTGGCCGATGCGCACGCCTTCAGGATTATAGCCATAAGCCCCGAAAGGGGACCGACCGGCGGTGCCGATCCATTTATTGCCGCCCTGATGGCGCTCTTTTTGTTCCTCAAGGCGCTTTTTCAGCGTTTCCATGATGGTGTCGAAATCGCCCAAAGATTTGATTTTTTCCATTTCTTCGGGGCTGAGATGCAATTCCGCCAGCTTTTTCAGCCAGTCTTCGGGCAGGTCGATGCTGTCGGCTTCGCTCATGGAATCCAGACCTTTGAACACATGGCCAAAGACCCGGTCGAATTTGTCCAGATGGGTTTCATCCTTCACCAAAGCCGAGCGCGACAGATAATAGAATTGCTCAACGGCAAAAGAGGCAAGCCCTGCCTCCATCGCTTCCATCAACATCAGATATTCCTTGAGAGAAACCGGAACGCCCGCTTGTCTCAAGGTTTGAAAAAATGAAATGAACATGGGCTGCTCTTATCATGGAAAGGCGGTGTTTGTCATGGCGTTGCACCTGTTTTGTGCCGCTCTTTTCGTCTTTTAAATGGGACGGTTCTGAACCTGCAACAATTGTCCCGAAGTGAGACGCCCCCTGTCGTCAGTCTTTACAAGTCTTCCAAGAAAACGAGGATCTCTTGGAAGGTGATCCCATAAGATAATGATATAAAAGGATTTAATTTTAAAAAATGGAGTTGGCGCGAAGTTTGCTGAAGTCTTCCACAAGCGTTGTTTTAGGGGAGTACGGCATGAAAGCCATAGCATCGACGATCATTGCGGCCATGGCCTGTTTGGGTATTGCGACAGCGTCAGACGCCAATGCCACGATCATCACCAGCCATAGCTATACTCTGTTCAGCCACCCCGATGGCGATCAGGCCCCACCGATTTATGGGCTGCGTCTGGATGGCATCGAGCGGTATCTGACCGGATCGGGCGGGGTTAGCGATAGCTGGACCTTTGCCTTTGATACGGTAACCGCCGATGTGGTTCTCCATGATGATCCATTGCTCAATACATTCAGCATCACCGGCACTGGTATTGGTGGTCTGGATGTGGGCGGTGGCAGCCATGTTGCGTCTTCTGCCGTGTCGTTCAATTTCACTTATACGGGGTTTGATGCCGCTGCCGATTTCGATCCCCTTAATCCCGATATCACCATTTCCGATACGGGGCGCGGGGCCAGTGAAAAAGGGTTTGGGTCCATAACTTTTGAGCAAAGCGTGTTGGGGATTGATGCGGGCACCAGCGTTGGCTTGATTGCGTGGGGCGACAATTCAGGGCGTTTGTTCAGCTTTCAATCCAATAATCACCGGCTGGATTGCCCGCAATCCGAGCATTGCGGTTTCCCTGTTGGGTGGGGATGGATGGGCCTTACGGGCTTGACGGCCTCTCCCTTTCATACCACGTCGCAAGATTGGCTGTTTGCCAGCCGTTATGTGGTGACCCAGGTTCCTTTGCCGCAAACTGCCTTGTTCTTGCTGGTCGGGCTTGCTGGTGTTTTCTCCCTGCGCCGCCGCAATCGGGTTTAAGGATCAATCTCTAAGAAGAGACTGTTTGGCCTCGCTCTTTGTTGGACAAAAGCCGGTTCTTTTCGTTATGGTCCGCAGATGATCGCATTGGTATGGGGCCAGTGGGAAAAGCCGGGCAGGAGAGTGTGATGGCGAAAGGTTCGAACACAAAATCGATTGGGGCGGCTTTGGCTGTGGCCGTAAGCGCGAGCCTATCTGCCATATCCGGTCCGGCGGTGGCGGATCATCATAAAGCCAGCGAAAATCCTGCCCCCCGTGCCTATATCGTGAATCTGGAAGATAAGCAGACCGTCACCAGCCCCGTTCTGGTGATTTTTGGGCTTGAAAATATGGGCGTGGCCCCGGCGGGTGTCGATAAGCCGGGCACCGGCCATCATCATTTGCTGATCAATGCGGAATTGTCGGACGAGGATATGGCCTATTCCATCCCTGCCGATGATCAGCATAAGCATTTTGGCGGCGGACAAACGCAAACCACATTGGATCTGGAGCCGGGGACATATACCCTGCAGCTTGTCATGGGCGATGCCAATCATGTGCCGCTTGATCCGCCTGTGATGTCCGAGAAAATCACCATCACGGTGAAATAAGCCATTTCCCACATAAACGGTCCTTTCAAATTCTCGTAAAAAGCCTAAATTGCGCGCACGTGATAACAAGGACCGTGTGATGACTCTTGAAGAAGAAATCGGCAACCGCCGAACCTTCGCCATTATTTCGCATCCCGATGCGGGGAAAACCACGCTGACCGAAAAGCTGTTGCTGTTTGGCGGCGCGATTCAGCTTGCCGGAGAAGTGAAGGCGCGCGGCGAAAGGCGGCGTGCCCGGTCTGACTGGATGAAGGTGGAGCAAGAGCGCGGCATTTCCGTTGCTTCATCGGTGATGACCTATGATTGGCAGGGCAGCACTTTCAATCTGCTGGATACGCCGGGCCATGAAGATTTCTCTGAAGATACCTATCGGGTGCTGACAGCGGTGGATAGTGCCGTGATGGTGCTGGATGCGGCCAAGGGGATCGAAGCACAGACCTATAAGCTGTTTGAGGTGTGCCGCCTGCGCGATATGCCGGTTGTTACCTTCATTAACAAGATGGACCGTGAAGCCCTTGATGCCTTTGATCTGCTGGATGAAATCGAGCAGAAACTGGCGTTGGACGTAACGCCCGCCACATGGCCTATTGGCATGGGCCGGGATTTCAAGGGATGTTACGATCTGATCAATGATCGTCTGATTTTGATGCAGGCAGCTGACAAGAATATTCGCTCGGAAGGGATTGCACTGAAGGGGCTGGATGATCCGCGCTTGAACGAATATCTGCCGCAAGATCGCGTTGATAGTTTACGCGAGCAGGTGGAAATGGTGCGCGGACTGTGCAAGCCGTTTGACCGCCAAGCCTATCTGGAAGGCCATCTGACGCCGGTGTTCTTTGGCAGCGCTTCAACAGCTTCGGGGTGCGTGATTTGTTGTCGGGCCTGCGGGATTTTGCACCGTCACCGGGAGCGCAGGCGGCTGTGGAGCGCCAGGTCGATTCAAAAGAGCCGAAGCTATCGGGGTTTGTGTTTAAAATTCAGGCGAATATGGACTAAGCACCGCGACCGCATGGCCTTTGTGCGGCTTGTTTCCGGGCGGTTCAAACGCGGTATGAAGCTGAAGCATGTGCGCACGGGGAAAACCTTGTCGGTGCATAATGCCCAACTTTTTCTAGCGCAGGACCGGGAACTTGCGGAAGCAGCGGTGGCCGGGGATATCATCGGTATTCCCAATCATGGCGGCTATAAAATTGGCGATACCCTGACAGAAGGCGAAGAGATCCGCTTCACTGGAATTCCAAGCTTTGCCCCGGAATTGATGCAAAGGGTGCGGCCCGTAGATCCCATGCGCGCCAAACATCTGGCCCGTGCTCTGGAGCAATTGGCCGAAGAGGGCGCGGCGTCTGTCTTCAAGCCCTATCTGGGGGCCGACTGGATCGTTGGTGTGGTTGGCAGCCTGCAATTCGATGTGCTGGCAGACCGTATTCGCACCGAATTCAATATTCCTGTTCGTTTCGAGCCAACAGAGCTTTATACTGCCCGTTGGGTCGAAGCGACCGACCCTAAGGTGCTCAAGCAATTCATGGACGCCAATCGCGCGGCTTTGGCCGAAGACCATACGGGGCAGCCCGTATATCTGGCCCGCAATCATTGGCACCTTAATAAAGGTCAGGACGATTGGCCCGACCTGAAATTTTTGAAGACAAAACAAGAGGTGGCCTGATGCTTTCTTCGCGTTTGTTGGTGATTATCCCGATTGTTCTTGGGGGCGGCAGCCTTGCTTCTTGCGGTGAACTTCGGGAGCAATCTGAACCCAATAGCAAGCAGATGGAAGCCGCGCTGCGCCATCATTATGATCTGATGGCACAGGCCGTGGGGCCAATGGATTTTGAGGTGGAGCGGGAAATCCGTGAAACCTTTGATGAGACTTTGGACGACGAGACGGATGAGGAGGATGTACAGATCGTGCAGCCTCGCGATCGGGAAGACTGTACCGAAATGCAGATGATCATCCGCAAGCCTAATGGAGAGGAAACAACGGAAACATTTCGTGTTCCTTGCGATGTGCTGGACAAGGCGCGCATTGGTCTGGAAGAGGGGCTGCGGGCGATGGAAGAAGCCTTCGATGAAAGCGCCGTGGTTTTTTCACGCAAGATGGCCCGTTTTTCTCCGGGTGAATTCGATCATGCAAAAAAGATTGCGTGCGTGGCGGCAAAAGAACGCCCGGGCTATGTGTGTGATAGCCGTGTGTGGATGAGTTTTGGAAAAGGTGAGCCGCGTGCGCATATGGTAACGGCCCGCTTTGTTTATGATGGGGATGACTGGCTCGCTTTGGAAGTGGATGACAGTCGGTTTCGGTAAATATACATTTATTACGAGTGCTGAAATTTCCTTCTGCATCTTTTTATCTGTGATGCAGAAGGTTAATCTGATAGCTTTATCCAATCGGTTGCAGAATTTAATGTGTCTGTAGATATTTTTTGAGTAATTCATGTGTGCAAATGAACTGGAAATGACCAAGTCCCTTATACGCGTTCGTTACGCGCTTGAGGCATTGAACGATCAGGATCAAGAAGCCGTGGTGCAACTTTTGGAGCAAACGGCGCAAAAAAAATCCCAAAACCGCGCGCCGTTGATCAATGATGGTCAGGATGTGTATTTTTGTTCGCGCTGCGGTGGCTATCACCCCCGTCAACGGTATTTTGGCCTTAAAAACTAAGGCTCAATGTTACGGTTACGCCATTGGGGTTGCGTGATGTGCCTGCGATATTGTTGCGATATTGCACGGTCAGGTCGATTTTTTGCATAGGGGCTTTATAAACACCGGCCCCAATGGGCAGGCTGATCGTGAGGCCGGGACCGCCTTCCAACAGGGATGATCGCCCCAAAGCATCATCTTGCCAAAGCCCCGATAAAACCAGATGCGGCGTTATCTGTATGGGGCCGAATTCGGCTGCGCGGCCCAGTCTGGCTTCACCGCTGAGTTGTAGATCTGTTTTCGATAATCCAATGGCGGCAATGTCGCCGTAAATGGACCAGAAAAGCCACGATTTTCCTTTTTGCCCGATGGGGCGTTCAAAGCCCGCGCCTTTGGAGGCCGAGGCGCGGAACAGCCAGTCATCCCGGGAAAAGGCCCCAAGGGAAATCAGGCGTTCCACCCCGATGATAATGGATTGGCTGGCAAAAGGTTTCAGTTTCAGGCCTACACCACCTTGCAGGCTTTCATCTTGGGGCGTGGGCGCCGCGCCGTCGATGGTCCATAAAATCCGTGAAAAGCCGGCAATCCAACGGTCTGGCGATCCCAGATCAAGGGGGATGCGGGCATTGCCTTCCAAAATTCCCTGACTTTGGCTTAACACCCGGTCACCGAAACGCAGCTCTTGCCCGGGGGTGGCATTGGTCCGCCATAAAAGGCTGGCAGATCCCCAAAGCGTTTGTGACAAGGCGCGCACTTCCCGCCTCAATAGCTCGGTGGTGCCCGGGTTTTCCTCATGGTCGATGGCGCCTTGAACTGCTCGATCGCACAGGCGCGGTCATGCAACTGGCGGCAAAGATATCCCAATTGGCGGTGCAAAAAGCTGTCTGTCGGGCTGGTTTTTATGGCTTTTTCAAAAGCAACACGGGCTGCTTGCACATCGCCTGCGGCAATCAAGGCAAAGCCCAGTGCTCTCAATGTCTGTGTTTCGGGTTGTAACGCATAGGCAAGCTGGAATGTCTGCGCCGCTTTGGCATAGGCTCCCAAATTATTATACAGATGGGCCAGATCGAGCGCGATTTGAAGGCGGCGCTTCGGGCTTTGTTCCTGATCCAAGGCCCGTTCAAAAAAGATTGCCGCATCTCCATGCTGGCCTTTTTGCAAAAGCTGATAGGCGCACGCTGTCACTTCCATCATTGGATCGCACAGATCGGCCAATGCTTTTGCGGGGCTGAACAAAACAGACCACAGCGCGGCCATCAGCGCAAACCAATGCAAAGGCAAATCTTTATTTCCCATGAATTGCCTCGTCATTTTCGGGGAAGATGTGTGCGGTTTTCTCCCAGTGCAAAGGCGTGCCCAGCAGCCGGTGGGCGGCATAAAGGCGCAGTGCCCGCATGGCCGCTGCAAAATTGATAAAATTGGCAACCACCATGCGCGGGACCGATATCAGGCCGTGTTGCCAGCCATAAAGCCGGGTCGCATAGAGCATACGGTGGGCCACGCGGTTAAACACCAGAGCGAGATTGCCAATCAGCAAAAAGGTCAAGGGCGATCCGGCTTGGATCAAGGGGCGAGTATTGTGAAAGTGCAGCGCTTTCGTGGTTTCAAAAACGAGAATAAGGCCCATGACCACATAGGCAAAAACGCTGACGAGAGCGGTAAGAATGGCCTTCCGGTCCCGCATCAGCATATATCGGGTGGCCCAGTTTCCGGGCCATCCCTGACTTGCCCATGCTTGCAGGGCAATGCCGATCAACCAGCGGGCCTTTTGCCGGACAGCCAGCTTGAAAACTGCGGGGAAATATTCGCGGGTGGCGATGACCATTTGCCCGTCTTTGCTTTCAGGCAGCCGGACGAAAATACTGCGATGACCCAAACGCAGCAGAATCAAGGCCAGTTCATAATCTTCTGTCAGGCTATTTTGTGAAAAAGGACCGTGGTTTTGATGAATGTCTGCCACGTCTTGTAAAGCCTGACGGGAAAAGGCGCAGCCAACACCGGCACAAGGCACACCGCCTGCAAATCTTTCCCGGAAAACCAGATCTTTTTGATGGGCTTCTGCAAATTCATCCAGATAGTGCCCGCTGACAAGATGGCGTAAGCCGATGGGCAGGGGGACCACGGGAAGCTGGATCATATGGGCACGGTCAGACAGATAATTGAACAGCTTCAATTCTTCCGGATGCACCACATCTTCCGCATCATGCAAAACAATCTGCTTGATGGCCTTATGGCAAGGATCTTGATGAAGGGCGCGCCAAAGCGCATTGAGGCAATCGCCTTTGCTGGTGGGTCCAGGATGGTCCAGTATGATGATTTTCAGCCATTTTCCCAAAGGGTCCACAGATCGTGCCGCGCGGGCGGTGGCTTCATCATTGGGATAAACGCCTAAGAAAACATGATAATGTTCATATCGAACCGTATCATGAAGGCGTGCCAGCATGGGGCCGATCACATCACTTTCCTGCCATGCCGGGATGAAAATGGCGATGGGGGATTGGGGGGTATCGGGAAGGGTTTGCGAGCAGGCTCTTTGGGAGGTCCGATAAACGGTAAGGGACCGGGCCAGCGTCCGCACATGGGTGCTGATATCGACAAACAGATCATCAAGCCCCGAAACGGCAAGAATAACCGCAACGATCCATATCAAGCCCGTTAGTGCAAAATGCACGGGCTCTGCCCCCTCCATATCATCCCCCATGAAAGCGTTTCGGCCTTTTCGAGATGTGACCCCCCACATCCCTGTCGATTTTATTACGTATTCTTTCAGGAAATCAATGGATTAGGCCGTAACCATATAAATGGCCAAGGCAAGCAAAAACAGCGTGTATATCAGGCTGAACGGGCCGCCAATTTATGGGCTTGGTTGATGGTGGAGATGGAGGGAGACGGCATATCTTCTCCGAAAATATCGCCCGTGCGTTGATAGCTTCCAATACATACGGGACCGCCCAAGCGGGTCCCTAAAAATCCGGAAAAAAGAGCCACAGACAAGCTGAAGGTCGGCCACGCATAGCGTTTTCTGGCGCAGGCCATATGAAGGCCGCGCGCCAATCCTGCACCTTTGGTGATCAGGCTGCCAAGAAACAGAAATGGCAGGCTTAGAAAGATCGCCGGGGCCAGAAAAACGGCGGAGCTATAACGCAAGGCAAAGCCGAAACTGCGGGCATGATCAGACCGTTCGTCAATCATGATGCTGGCGGTGTCGATCAATTTGAAGGCAAAAAGTGCGGGAAGCCCGCCCAATGCGTACCACAAAAGGGGTGCGATAAAGCCTTGGGAAAACCCCATGGCGATGCTTTCAATGGCGGCGGCGGACAAGCCATTTTTGTCCAGATTGGCGGTGTCCCGCCCGGTGATAAGGGTGATGGTCGCGCGGCCTTCTTCAAGGCTTGATTCCAGACTCCGTGTGATCAGGCGCATACGTTCCAGCATGGGCCGAAGCCCCAAAACAGCGGCAATCAGCATGGCATCTATGATCCAGCCAAAGGGGATCTGCTGCAAAAGAAGCGAAAGGCCCAGTCCGCACAGAAAGCCGAAAATGAGCAGGAAAACCGCTACGGAAATAGAATCGACGCGGCGGGCCCCCTCATTGACGGAAGGGTGGTTATAACGCCGTTCGATCATATTGATCATCCGTCCGGCCAAAACCATTGGCCGTGAAAAAAACCGGCTGATGCGGCTGGAACTGCACAAGGTGAGATTGGCAAGAATGGCGATCAGCAATGTCCATAAGGATTGGTCTAACGCCGGTGGTATTCCCAGATCCATCTTATTGCCCCCGCAAAATTTTTCCCGGCCGACGCTTGGGCAAAGCCACAAGGACGGCATGTTTTTGTGGCCCGTCCGCACGTCCCCACATGCGGATCTCCAAAGCGGTGCGCCAACAGTCCATACACAGTCCCAACACAGGGTCCAATACGCAAATTTTGGTGCAAGGTGATTTGCAGTGCATTGTTTTGATGGATCCCCATACCGTGCAAGAAAACCCCGCCTGCGGTGCTATATCAGACTATGCCAGTGCAAAAGCCCCTGAAGCAAGCGGCGGGTTGAAAGGCAACGCCGTCCGTGCAAATCATGGGCGGATGATTTCCTGGATAACAAGGCTAGGGTGGTGAGATGGATTTTGCGTTAAGCATGAACAGACCATGCTCAAATCGGGCGCAGAGCGGTTTATCCGGGAAAGCTATGCCTTTGAAAAACGGCGGGAGCTTGCGGCTTCGGATGACGGCTTTTCCCGCGACCATTGGCGCAGCTTTGCCGAATTGGGCTGGTTGGCCTTGCCCTTCAAGGAAGAAGATGACGGTCTTGGCGGCAGTGCTGTGGATGTGATGCTTTTGATGGAGCAATTTGGCCGCGGATTGGTTCTGGAGCCTTATCTCTCCACCATTTTGATGGCTGGCGGGGCCATCAGCTCTATGGGGTCGCAAAGCCAGCGCAAGCGTTATCTTCCGGCGATTATGGAGGGTAAGTCTCTGGCCGCCTTGGCGTATGTGGAGCCACAAGGGCGCTATGATCTGGCAGATATCAACACCAAGGCCGAAATTGACGGCAAGGGCTGGCGGCTAAGTGGTGAAAAAAGCGTCGTTTTAGGGGGCGGCTCGGCGGATGTGTTTGTGGTTTTGGCGCGCACATCGGGGGCGCTTCGGGATGAACGGGGGCTTTCCTGCTTTGTACTGGAACGCGGGATGGATGGCCTGACGGTCCGTGATTATCGCACCACCGACGGAAATCGCGCCGCAGAACTGACATTCGATGCGGTGGCTTTGGAGCCGGAGGCGCTTTTAGGCCCGGAAGACGGGGCCTTGCCCTTTATCAATGCGGTTATTGACCGGGCAACGGCGGCGGTCTGTGCGGAAGCGGTGGGCATCATGGATGCGGCGGTGGAGAAAACCCGTGCCTATCTGTTGCAGCGGAAGCAATTCGGCCAGCCCTTGGCGGCATTTCAGTCTTTGCAGCACCGGCTGGCGGATATGGTAATCGGGCTGGAGCAAACGCGGTCGTTGGCCTATGTGGCCAATATCCGTGCGGATGGCGATGATCCTGTGGAACGCGCCCGGGCCGTGTCTGCCGCGAAGGCGGAAGTCGCGCGAAACGGCACCTTTGTTGTTGCCAATGCGGTACAGCTTCATGGAGGCATGGGGGTTTCCGAAGAACTGGATATCGGCACGTTTTTCAAGCGCCTGCATATGATCAATGCGCTATTTGGTGATCGTATATTCCATATTCGCCGCCATGAGGATCTTGTGGCCTGAAAAACCGGCTGTGGCCGGGTTTGGCATGGATGGGCGCGGGATCAATCCGCGCTCAAGACATGCAGGCTGAATAGTTTTTGTTCGTCGGTATAAACCGTGACCGGGGACCAGCCCGCTTTTTTTGCCAGGTCCTGAAAATCGGCTATGGAATATTTGCAGCTGATTTCCGTGTGGATGGTTTCCCCCGCCTTGAAGGAAATCGAATGGCCTGCAAGATCGGTCGTTTGATCTTTCAAGCTTTCCAGATGCATTTCAACACGGCTCATATCCGCATTATAAAAGGCTTTGTGGCGGAAGCTGTTTTCGTCAAAATGGCCGCCCAGTTCCGTATTGATCCGCCGGATAAGGTTGAGATTGAATTGCGCCGTTATCCCTGCGGCATCATTATAAGCGGCATCCAGAACCGTCTTGTCTTTTTTCAGATCCACGCCGATCACCAGAAGTCCGGCATGTCCCACAAGGGATTTCACAGTGCTGAGAAAGCGCTGGGCATCTTGCGGGGAAAAATTCCCGATGGTGGAGCCGGGGAAAAACCCGACCTTGCGGCCTGCATTGTTATTGGCGTTTCCGGGCAAGGCATCAAGGCTGGTATAATCCGCGCAAATGGCGGTGATGGGAATATCGGGAAAATCGGTAGCCAATTCCTGGGCGGCTTCGTGCAGATGGTCGCCGGAAATATCGATAGCGGTAAATCCTGCAGGGCGGTCCAGCGCCTCAAGCAGCAAGCGGACCTTTTCCAAAGCGCCCGCACCGAATTCGATCACCAAGGCTTCGGGGCCGATATGTCGGGCGATATCTGACCGGTTTTTCTCCAGAATCGCCAGTTCTGTGCGGGTGGGATAATATTCCGGCTGCTTGCAGATATCCTCGAACAGGCGTGATCCCCGTTCGTCATAAAAGAATTTTGCCGATACCGCTTTGGGAGTGTTTTTCAAGCCCGCTAAAGCAGCATGCTCGAACGTTTCAAGGTCTGGTGCCAAATCAATATAGGCAGCCAGAGGCGTGGTTGTAGAGGGCATCAAATATCCTTGGCTAAACGAAAACCGCTAAATTGCCATTGGGCATGGGCGGGGAAAAAATTGCGATAGCTGGGGCGCCAATGAACCTTCGGCGTAATACAAGAGCCACCGCGTAAGACATACTGGTTGCACATGAATTTGCCATTATATTCGCCGATGGCTCCGGCAGCGGTGCGGAAGCCGGGATAAGCGCTATAGGCAGATGCAGTCCAGTGCCACACGGCACCGGAAAGCTGGGTGAAGGGGGTGTTGCCTATCTGGCGGGCCGGGCTGGGATGAAGGCGGGGAGGCTCTTCTGCGCGGTGGAGCGCTCTATGGTCTTCTTGCGCGGTCAGGCTGGCGATGGTGGCATATTCCAGCTCTTCTTCCCGGGGCAAACGCGCTCCGGCCCATGTGGCAAAGGCATCGGCTTCATATAAATTGATATGGCATAAAGGTTCAGACCAATTGATGGGCTGGCGTCCATAAAGCGTGAAAATTTGCCAACCATCCTCTTGGCGCGACCAATAAAGCGGGGCGGTGCGGTTTCTGGATTTTACCCAATCCCAGCCTTCGGACAGCCAAAGCATCGGGTTTTGGTAGCCGCCATCCTCGATGAACTCCAGAAACTCTCCGGTGGTGACCAGACGGCTGCTTAGGGCTGCCTCATGAAGCCAGACTTTATGCCGCGGCCCTTCATTGTCGAAAGCGAAGCCGGGCGGGCGGTGGCCGATTTCTGTCAGTCCTTCGGGGATTTTTTGCCATGTGGCTGCGGGGATATCCTGCATGGCCTTGGGGAAGGGGCTGGCATAGCCCGGCGCCAAAGGATTGCACGACAATACATGCTTGATATCGGTAAGCAGCAGTTCTTGATGCTGCTCTTCATGGTGGCAGCCCAGCTCGATCAGGGCGGCGATATCGGGCCAGTCCTCACGATCGGCCCAGCCTTCAATACGGGCATTTACAGCATCCGTCACATGATGCCGATAGTCCAGAACCTGCGACAGGGGCGGGCGGCTCAGCAGCCCCCGTTGCGGGCGGGGATGGCGCGGGCCTTCCGCTTCATAATAGGAATTGAACAGAAAATGGAAATCCGCATCGAATATCTTGTAGGTGGCATCAAGGGCTTTGAGAATGAAGGTTTCAAAAAACCATGTGCTATGGGCCAAATGCCATTTTGTCGGGCTGACATCCGGCATGGATTGAATTTGCGCATCTTCCGCCGATAGCGGTGCCGCCAAGGCCTGCGTTTGCGTGCGGACAGCCAGAAACCTGTCGGCCAAGGCCTGCTGTTCCAGCAAGGCTGGTGAAAGTGGCCGCGATTGGTTTAGATTTTGCAATAATCCTCACCCAAAAGGAAGAAACCCAAATCAGCTTGATGCCGATCCACCCATACTTTAGCGGATATATGAGTGAATTCAAATATTAGCGATAAACAAGTGGAGCCAAGCCTGGCACCTCTTCTTGCTGAAATTAGGGCCTGTAAGGCTTGTGCTGCGCATTTGCCGCTTGGCCCCAATCCGGTGGTTCAGGCAAGCAATAGGGCGCGTTTGGTGATCGCGGGGCAGGCACCGGGATTGGCGGTGCATAAAAGTGGCAAGCCTTTTGACGATCCATCAGGCGCGCGTTTGCGTCAATGGATGGGCATCGATATGGAAGATTTTTATAATCCCCTGAAGGTGAATATCATCCCCATGGGGTTTTGCTATCCCGGACGGAATAAAAACGGCGGCGATTGCCCGCCACGCCCGGAATGTCGGGCACTTTGGCACGATAAACTGTTTGCATCCTTACCCGAACAAAGCCTGATTCTGGTCATTGGGGCTTATGCCCAGCGCTATCATCTGGGCTCTTTGCGCAAGGCGTCCTTGACGGAAACCGTGCGCAATTGGGAAGCCTATGGACCTGTGTATGTGCCTTTGCCGCATCCCAGCCCGCGTAATATCGGATGGTTGAAACGCAATCCGTGGTTTGATCGGGATGTGGTGCCGATGCTACGTCGAAAAGTGGCGGATATCCTTGGCAGGGAAGGAGCGGCGGTGTGAGAATATGGGGCTGCGTTTTTATGCTTTTGGTGCTGGCATCCTGTGCGCCAGCGGTTCAAAAACCCATCACAGAAGAGCCGCAACGGCCATATTTGACGCGCGATCTTTATGTGGCAGCCGATAGGGCACAGCTTCCCTATACCCAATGGCCCGCGCCCCGGTCGTGTGCTGTGGTCGTTGCGCTTCACGGCTTTAATGATTATCGGTCCAGCTTTGCTTGGCCGGGGCCGATTTTGGCGCAGCAAGGGCTTTCGGTTTTTGCCTATGACCAGCGCGGATTCGGGGAAAGCGCACAACCCGGACTTTGGGCGGGGGAAACCCTTTTGGTTCAAGATGCGTTGGGCTTTATACAGGCGGTAAAGGCCCGCTATCCGGATCAGCCGATCATCTTATTGGGGGAAAGCATGGGGGCCGCTGTGGCTTTGCTTACGGCACAAAGCCCTGCGGCGAATGACCTTGTTGATGCTGTGGTCCTTGTGTCCCCCGCGGTTTGGGGCTGGTCTGAAATGCCGTTTTTTTACCGCATGAGCCTGTGGCTGACAGCGCATCTGGCGCCGCAAATGCGGCTGACAGGGCGGGGGCTGGACCGGATAGCCTCGGATAATCGGGAAGCCCTGATTGCCATGGGCCGGGATCCATTTGTTATTAAAGAAACGCGGGTGGATGCCATATATGGGCTTGTGGAGTTGATGCAATCGGCTTTGGAAAGCGCAGAAGGTCTGACTTTACCGACTTTGGTGATGATCGGGGAGCAAGACCAGATCGTGCCGGTTCCCGCGATGCAGGCGCTGGTGGATGCCCTGCCGCAAGCCGTTACAGAAACCAGAATTTATGAAGATGGCTATCATCTGCTTTTACAAGATCACGGCCGGGCCCGTTTCTTGGAGGATGTATCGGACTTTGCGGCAGACCGGATCGGCACATCCTGTAAAGACCACTGAAAAAAATCGTGGATATTTGAGTGTGGCGGCGCGTGATATTGCCAGCCTGTGGATCAGGTGGCGTATTTCTGGGTCAAAGGAGGTTTGATCAAAAGCCAGCCCAAAACACTGCCCATGGCCGCGCCTCCACCAACAACAAGCATGCACGCAGTGCCGGATATGCCACATAAGTGTGCCACCAAAAAAACAAACAAAGCTCCAAGCGCCGTGCTTAAAAAGCCGGCCAAGGCCAGACGCATATGAGACATCGTGACGTTCCCTCATGAGCACTTTGATGTGGATTTCAGCATTTGAATTTACACAAAAATGTAGATATTTACCAGATGTTAATTTTTATGATGTTGGCACAATAAATGCATAGGTTTCTAAGAACGATGTCTGTTTGCGTATATTCATGGCTGTGCACAATCAACGCGATTTGGGAGCCTGATGAAAAACTCTGAGAACCATAAAATCGGACGGCAGTTCAGTCGTAGGGGTGCCCTGTTTTTATGGATTTGCACCAGTCTTCTTGGCTGGGCATGCGTGATGATCGTTATTTCTTTTATTGTTTGACCGCGTTTCAGCCCTTAGCGCGAAAGATGCGGCTCTTCATTTTCACCAGAGCCGGGCTTTACCAAAAACCAGCCAATGAAAGAGCATGACATTGCGCCAGAGAGGCTAAAGAACAAGACATCGCGATCCATTGGCTGAACCACATTGCCATAAGCGCCAAGGGCGGTGCCAAGAGCCAATCCGAGCACTGTGCCAAGCAGACCAAAAGTAAATCCTGAAAGAACAATCTTTTTCATAACAACGCCCTGTGCATAAATATCATCCATAAATAAACAGGATATTTGTGAAGAAAAAATCTCCATATGCTTTGGTTTTTATGAAAATTAAAAACACCTCCTCGAAAGAATAGCTCCAAAGTGGGAGAAGGGGGTAAAAGGCCGGAATAGGAAAATGTGTCTATAAATTTTACAGTTCTAGGATGGGCAGGCATAAGCTGTCATAAAATCTGACATTTTATCCGTTATGGTAGATTGGATGACCTGTTTTTCGCGGTACTTCTGGGTGGCACAGAAGTTGCTTGGGTTGTCTGCTAGGTGATTTGATAGAAAATTAAGAATAACAGCCCAAAATGGCCGCTGGAGCGATAATGAAATCTTTTTCTTTGATAAGTGTGCTGAGCCTGATCGTGGCCTTTTTGCCTGCGTCTGTTCAGGCAAAGCCCGTTGCTGTAGATACGAGCTGTACAACCGGCAATGCCACGGTGGTCGATGCCTCCGGGGTATCTGTTGGCTTTTCAAGCTGCATTGGCCGGATTAGCGGCAATGATGCCGCCCGCGGTGGCGCGCTGATGCTTGGCATGCTGAACGATGATGATGTGTTTGGCGACTTGGATTGGGTTTTTGCCGGCAAATCGGATAGCGGCGACTTCTGGGCTGATGAAGGGGAAGACTATGGCCATTGGGGGCTATTTGCTGGCCTGGCACCCATCAGCGGACCGTTCGTGGTCAGCTTCAAACATGGCAACGGCTTCAGCGCTTATTTCTTTGATGGCGTGACCTCGGTGAAGGGCGGGTGGTTTTCTTTGCCCGTTACGCGCGCTAATGGGCGGACCAATGCCTTGTCCCATGCGTCGCTTTTTCTGGCGCAGACCACCTCTATTCCAGAGCCTTTGTCCTTGGCCTTGTTTGGGTTCGGCTTGATGGGGCTGGTGGTCGTACAACGGCGACGGTTGAGCCGATAATCCGGTCTATGCTTTGTGGAGGGGAAGTAAAGGGCGAGGGCCAAAAGGCTTCCTCGCCCTTTACTATGGCGAAAGATAGCGGTCAGCCGTGCCGCGTCAAACAGGCCGTTTTTGTGCTGTCATAGACGGCGCAACTGTGGGGCAAGGCCTTAACGCAAACCATGGTCTGTCAATAATTGATAAAGGGTAGGGCGGCTTACATCCAGTAATCGCGCCGCCTCGGAAATATTGCCTTCGGCTTGGGCCATGGCCCGCTGGATGGCGTCCAGTTCCGCTTTTTGGCGCGCAACCTTGATGGAGGGGACCGCTTCGGTGGGGGCGTCTGCCAGATCAAGATCTGCAGCGCCAATGCGTCCATTGGCGGTGGCAACGGCGCGTTTGATACGGCTTTGCAATTCCCGCACATTTCCGGGCCAGGAATAATTGGAAATGGCGGCCAAGGCATCGCTGCCAAAGCCAGCATTTTTAAGGCCTTGCTCGCGGCTCCATTTCTCAAGGAAGGTCTGGGCGATCAACACGGCATCTTCGGGGCGCTCGCGTAATGGCGGAACAAAAACCACCGCCTCACCAATGCGGTAATAAAGATCTTCGCGGAAATCGCCTTCTTTAATGGCGGTTTCCATATCCCGATTGGTGGCGCAAACCAGCCGGAAATCCACGGCAATCTGTTTTCTTCCGCCAACGCGTTCAATCACTCGTTCTTGCAAGACGCGCAACAGCTTGGCTTGCAAAGAGAGGGGGAGATCGCCGATTTCATCAAGCATCAAGGTGCCTTGGTGGGCTTGCTCGATTTTCCCCATGGTGGTTTTGTGGGCGCCGGTAAAGGCTCCGCGCTCATAGCCGAACAGCTCCGATTCCAGCAGATTTTCCGGAATGGCCGCGCAGTTGATGGCGATATAAGGCCCCTTGACCCGCTTGCTTAGGCTATGCACCCCTGCGGAGAGCAGCTCTTTCCCGGTTCCACTGTCGCCGATAATCAGAACGGATACGTCGGTTTTGGCCAAGCGCTTGATCTGTTCGCAAACGGATTGCATTTTGCTGTCGGCGGTCACCAGTCCGGGAATGGCGCTTTGGGTGTTTTCGGCCTGAAGCGCGCGATTTTCCTGTTCAAGCTCGAATAATTTGCGCGCCCGTTGAACGATCAATTCAAGCTGATCCAGATCAAGGGGCTTCTCATAAAAATCATATGCGCCCAAGGCCACGGATTTCAGCGCATAGCTGCGTTCTTTCTGGCCGGTCATAACAATGACCTTGGTATCGGGCGATGCTGACAGGATATCTTGTAGGGCCGTCAAGCCTTCGCTTGGGCCATCGGCATCCGGTGGCAAGCAAGATCCAGCAAAGCCACGGCGGGGGCTTCTTTTTGGATGGCCCTGATTGCGGACGGACGGTCTGCACATTCGACGGTTTTCATATCCCCGAAAGCCCATTTGAGCTGACGGCGAATGCCGGGATCGTCATCGACAATCAAAAGCCTATCTGATTTTTCACGCATAGCCTGATGCCAACTTTCTGTTAGGAGAGGGCCGGGAGAACCAGCCGCATTGTTGTGCCAGAGCCGGGGCTGCTGACAACCTCCAGGTCGCCGCCTTGTTCCCGGGCAAATTCACGGCACTGAAAAGCGCCTACGCCAAATCCGCTGGTTTTGGTGGATTGAAAAGGTGCAAAGAGTTTGTCGCGTATAAAATCCAATGTCATGCCTGGGCCGTCATCGCTGATATCAATGATTGCATTGGGACCGACAAGATCAAGAGAAAGCGTAACATTACCCGCCTCGCCGCTGGCTTCCAAGGCGTTGGATAAAAGATGCCCGATGCTGGCCGAAAAGCGCTCTTTGGGAACACGAACCTGAATATCTTCCGCCCGTGGAGACACATGGATGCATAAGGTCGCCGGATGGTTTTTGCCATATTGGGCGACAGTCTCGCGCAACAGTCCGTGGACGGCAATGTTTTCTGGCTCCTCGGCCGAACCGCCGCCTTCTTCAAGCTGTGACAAGCGCAAAATCAGCTTTTGTAAGCGCCCGACACTATTGGCAATGGTTTCGTGCATATCGCGCTGGAATTCGGGATTGTTGGCGTGACGATCAAAATTTTTCAGCATCACGGAAAGCTGGCTGATGATGTTTTTGATATCATGGGCCACAAAGGCATATTGTCGGTTGAAGCGAGCAAATTGCCGGGTTTGCTCAAGGCTGGCAACGGCCTTGGCTTCTGCTAGAAAGCTGGCGCATTGTCGGGCCACCAGCAAAACCAGTTCTTCATCTTCCCAATCGATGCGGTTTTTTGTGCGCGGCTTGGAAAGGGTCAGAAACCCGATGATCGATTGGTTATGTGGCAGGGGAACCACCACCCATGCGCCATCGTCGCGAGCGAAGGGCGAGGCTTTCAGGCGGCTTCCGTAAAGACATAAAGGGGCGCCGTCTTCATCAAGAAAATGGCTTGGGTCATACGCATCTGAAATGGCGTGCCGGGATTTGTAGTTCCATGTTGCCTGCAAGCGCGGGCGGTCATATTCGATCACCCACAGCGCCCCGCCGGGAATTTCCAGAATTTCTGCGCAGGCCCGGATGATCCGGCTTTCCAAAGGGCTTGTGGGGTCGTTTTCGCCAGAAAGGGTTCCCATCAAACGCCGCCATTCATGGGCGTAATCATATTTGCGGGCATAAAAGTTCCGCGCCACGAACAGCTTTATCTTGGCGCGGGCACTGCCCGAAGACAGAAGAAAAAGAAGCAGCATCAAGGCGATGAAAAGCAGTGCCGTTTGTAAGGGCAGTGAGGCCTGCGCGGAGATTTTTGGAATGATCAGGCCGAAAGGGCCACCAGCATCAGATAAAAACCGATGCCGATTAATGTCAGGGAATATAAAGCGGTTTGGCGGGAAACAAAAAAGGGATCGCGCCAGAATTTGTGCCGCGAGGCCGCGATCAGCAAAAGCGGAACCGCCACAAGATTCAGCAGCCCCCGCAGCGTGAAATATTCGCTGCGTGGCCCGGATACGGCAAAAATCTGTGCGTGGACGAACAATTCATATGTGAACACAATGCCAAGGGGGATGCAGATGAATTTCAATGCCCAGCGTTCATATTCGCTGGCGGCTTGGAAAACTCCCACCACAGCGGCCAAGGTGATGACAATGGCCAACAGGTCGATAATGTAAATGGACTGGCCAACCAGATTTGCCAGATGCGGCGGCAGGCCCAAAAGAAAAAGCGCGCCGATTTTTGCCAGAATCAAAACCGGGGTGGCGATGCGAATAACGTGCGGAAGCCCCTTTGCGGACGAGGGCAAAAGACTGGCCAAAAACAGGGCCCAACAGACAAAATGGGCCGTATGCAACACCAAGGCCAGCCAGCCAACCAATGGATAGCCAAGAATGATTTGGCTGACCGCCCATAGGGCGTGGATAATGGCGGCCAAGGCGAAAAGCCGTGTTTGCCCATTGCGCCATCCTTTTGCCAACAAAAGAACAGCGAGCCCGAAAAAACCGAAAGCGGTCAAGATAAATGACCACTGATATATCATGCCGTAAGATCCCCTGTTCTTGCGCCATAAGGCAAGTGTTACCTTCTAACAGTGTGTGACATTACGCAAGTCGAACGCCATATCTTATGTGTTTTTCCTGTTATGGCTGTGACTTGGTGAACATTATGGGCAAACAATATGCTAGGCTTATGCACTGCAAAGACAGGTGGGATAGGATCTGCCTCTCTTGACAGAAGGGGAACAAATGGCGCCGCATGATTTGGTGCTGTTGATAAGGCGATGAGGGTAGAATGAAAAAATCAAGTTTAGTCCGGTCGATCGGTGCGTCTTTGATGTTTGCTGCGGTTTTGGGAACGGCGGCTTGCTCCCCCGGGGATCCGGAAAGCCGCGCACAAAAATATTACGAATCCGCACAGACAAAATATCAGGCCAATGAAGTGTCGGCGGCTGTGATCGAATTGAAGAATGCCTTGCAAGAATCGGCACAATTCGCCCCGGCGCGTTTGCTTCTCGGGAAGATTTATCTGGAAAACTACCAGATCGCACAAGCCGAGAAAGAGCTGACTCGCGCACGGGATCTGGGGGCTGCACCGGAAGACTATCTGGCTCCTTTGATGCTTAGTCATGTTCTGGCCACCAAATATGTGGAGGCCTTGAGCCTGGTGGAGGCGGCTCCGGCAGAGGCGCAAATCTTGCCGGAAGTGATAGATTATCATGCGGATGCGCTGGTGGGGCAGGGGCGCTATGCGTCTGCGCGTGAGTTGCTGAACAATGCAGATCCGATGACCGGCGATCATCTGGCGCGCCTTGGGCAAATTGCCGTTCTGGAAGGGGACCCGGAACAAGCCGCCCGTTTGTCGCAACAAGCATTGGAAACCGATCCGGATAGCCTTGTGGCCAATCTTTTGGCGGGGCGGCTGGCAATTCGTGAGGACGATATGGTTGCGGCGGAAGGGTATTTTTCCAAAGCCGTTGAAATCGACCCCACCTCTCCGCCAGCGTCTTTGACATTAACCACGGTCTTGATCGATCAGGAAAAGCTCGATGAGGCTTTGGCGACTCTCGAGGCTTTGGCACGACGTGGGATTTCCACGATGCAGGCCGTTTATCTGCGCTCTTTGATCGCCCTTCAACAGCAGGATTTTGAATTGGCAAAATCGGCGGCAGAGCAGGTTTTGTCTTCTGCTCCCCGGAACCGTCCGGCGCTTTTGGTGGCGGGTGTGGCCAATAGCGCACTGGGCAATGATGAAGTGGCCATTACCTATCTGCAGCGCTTTGCCAATGATGACCAGATTCCGCTGGTGGCCAGCAGGGCTTTGGCTTGGTCCAGCTTGCGTTTGGGCCGCGCCGATGATGCCCTGGAAGCTGCGGGCAGGTCTGCGGAAGAAAGTGGTGATGCCGCATCTTTGCGCCTTGCCACGGCGGCAGCTTTGCAATCGGGGCAGCTGGATAAGGCCGTCTCTTATATGCAAACCGTTTTGGAAAACGAGCCGGATAATCTGTCCTTGGCCACGGGGCTTGCCACTTTGAAGCTATCTGCCGGTGATAAGGACGGGGCGGATGATATCCTGAAACGGATTCCCTCCAATGGGGTTGACCGCACAACGGAAGAGCAGATTCGTCTCGGGATCGTGCATTTGCGGGCCGGAAATACACAGCAGGCATTGGAAATCGCGCAGGGCTTGCGGCAGAAATCGCCAAACAGCGCTGCGGGCTATTCGCTTGCCGGTTTGGCGCTTGTGCAAGACGGGCAACAAACAGCAGCTGTGGAGCAGTTTGAACAGGCGCTGGAGATCGAGCCGGGGTCTTGGGTTTCCGTGAATGCGCTTGTTTCTCTTCTTAGGGCGCAAGACCGAGAGGATGAGGCTTTAACCGTTCTGGAAACCGCCCATGAAGCGAAACCGGACAATGTCCAGATCGCCATGGCTTTGGCGCAGATGAAAGCCTTGGCGGGGGATGTGGCGGAAAGTGAAGCCATTCTCAAGAAAATGGTGGATGCCGCGCCGGATGCCATCGAGCCGCGCATTGCCTATGCCCGGATGTTGTTGTTGCTGGGGAAACCGGGACAAGCCCTGACCGAGGCCCAAAGTGCCTCGAAAATGGATCCTGCAAATCCGGCTGCTTTGGAAACGGTCGGGCTGGCCTATCGGGCGCAGGGCGAGCACCGCAAGGCGGTTGATGTGTTCCAGTCTATGATCGGGCAGCTTCCTGAAAATGCCGATGCGCGCTATCTCCTTGGGCGAAGCTTGGCAGAAGCGGGGAGTGACGAAGCCGCAATTGATGCCATGCGCCGTACCATTGATCTGGATGGCAATAAGCTGGAGGCGCGGACTGCGCTTATCCGGTTATTGGCCTTGCGGGGTGAAATGGATGGGGCCAAATCGGAACTTGAGACATTGAGAGCGATCTCGCAGCCCAATGCGGCTCTTTATGATCTGGAAGGTTTTGTGGCTTTGAGCGATGGCAAAGCAAAGGATGCCTCGCGTAAATATCGTCAAGCCTATGAAACGGAACCCACACCTTTGCGGGCGGTCACTTTGGCGCGCAGCCTGTGGGTGGCTGAGGATAAAAAAGATGCGATCCATGTTCTGGAGGGGCGCTCAGAACCCATGTCCAGATTGCAGCTTGCACAGTTTTATTTTCAGGAAAACCGGGCCGAAGATGCAAAAGAACAATATCGCATCCTGACACGGGAAAATCCGAAGAACCCTGTGTACTTCAATGATTTCGCGTGGGTTCTTTGGGAAAATGGCGATCTTGACGAAGCCTATGAAAATGCAACAAAGGCCATGGAATTGGCACCCAATGCCCCTGCGATCCAGGATACCTATGGCGTAATCGCTTTGGCACGCGGTGATGTGGACGGGGCTATCGAAGCGCTTCAGCCAGCTTTTGAAGCGGCATCGCATGATCCGGACATCGCTTTGCATCTGGCGAAGGCCTATCTGGCGCGGGGTCGCACCAGCGAAGCCCGTACATTGCTTCAGGATCTGGCGGGGCGCGATGGTTTCTCCGGACAAGCAGAAGCGCGGGAATTGCTATCGACCCTTTAACCGAGCGGATAAGCTGAAATCTGAACGGCCATCTGTGATAAAACGGGTGGCCGTTTTTTTACAGCGCTGCTCAGGGCCAAGGACGCAGAGATGGCATCTTCACACATCCGAAATTCACAGAAAATCTTTTAATATCAGCCTGTTGATTAATATCTGTAAAATATACCGACAGATGGAAAGAAGACTAAAATATCGAATAAATGATTGATATATAACGGTTTCAATCAAATCCTTTTTCTATTCCCTATTTTAGAGTGGCCAGTAGGGCCGCAACAGCAAAATGCAGCGTCGGATTGGTTTACAAATGGTTAATTTTTGGAAATTAAACAAATAAAAAACGTAATATAGTGGTCTGTTGCATATGCTGAAAGAAAGGTTGGCATGCCGTGTGCATTGATGGGGGGAATATGTCGGGTTTGTCTCGACATAACCCAAGGCTCAAAGTGGAGGGCAAAGGAATGCGCACGAAAATTTTAGCAGCATCAGTTGCATTGGCAGTGGCAGGGATGGCCGCACCAGCGCATGCTGGACTTCTCATGGACGGGATCACCTTCGACCTTCGTGGTCTTGATGGTCTTAGCAATGCTGACATGTATCTTATCGAGAATATTGATCAGATCAACTTTCTTGCTCGGGTGCAAGCCTTTACCGGTGACACGAACAATAATGGCCTTCCCGATATTGGTGAGACCTTCAGTGCTTTCGGTAGTGGCCAGGCAACGCAGTTCACCAATAATGACACGGGCAGCCTAAACCCCTTGCTCCTGAATTTTGCCGGTACCAATGGCGGGCTTGACGGGTTTGAAATCACCTTCCGTTTCCGCGCCGATGGGGTGTTCACAGACATTGATCTGACGGATGCGAATTTTGATCATACCGCTTGTCTGGATGCCGGTCAGTGCTTGCTGGAGCTGTATGTGGATAATATTGGTGCTGATGGCAGCCAGTTCGTTTTGAACGACGCGCATGCGACGGCCTCTAATGGTGTGAAATTCGCTACCTTTGAAGTGAAGCCCCAGCAAGGCGGTGTGTTTGATTTCACCACCGGTGACGGATCTGACAATATCAACTTCCAGCTTATCGATGCCCTTGCCGGTGTGTTGATTGACAGCAAGACCGGTGCGGATCTGCTGGATAAGGTGAATAATAATGGCGATCCGGTTTTGATGGCGATGGCCGACTCCAATTTCGATAGCGGTGCTGGCTTTGGCTCCGTATCTTGCCCTGATGGCGCATTCTTTGGTGGTGTGCTTGGTGAACCCGTCACCCAGAATGCAGTGAATTTTTGCGTGAATGAAGATGGGTCCCTTGTCTTTGTTCCAGAACCCAGCACGTTGGCCCTTTTGGGTGGTGCCTTCATGCTGATGGGAGCGGGTGTTGCACGGCGTCGTCGTAACGCCTGACATCCAAGGGGAACGTCACGAAAGGAAGGGCTCGCCAAAGTGCGGGCCCTTTCTCTTTGTGTCTAATCGGCGGGGGACTGTCGGAAAGATTTACAGTTCAGGCTTGTTGTGGAGCATGGAAGAAAATACCGAACGCAAAGTTGCTTGTTATAATTAGAGAATTTCTAATTGGCATGATGATTGCTTCTATAGTGGCGAGGCAACGTCGGGTTTGTCCCTGCGTATCTCAGGACTCAAATGTTAGAGGGAACAGAAATGCGCACGAAAATTTTAGCAGCATCGGTTGCATTGGCAGTGGCAGGGATGGCCGCGCCGGCACATGCTGGGCTTCTTATGGACGGGATCACTTTTGACCTTCGCGGTCTGGATGGTCTTGGAAATGACGACATGTATGTCATTGAGAATGTTGACCAAGTCAACTTTCTCGCTCGTGTACAAGCCCAAACCGGCGATAGCAATGGCAATGGCCTTCCCGATATTGGTGAGACCTTCAGTGCTTTCGGCAGTGGTCAGGCAACGCAGTTCACCAATAATGACCTTGGCAGCATGAACCCTCTGCTTTTGAATTTTGCGGGTCAGTTTGCCGGGCTTGACGGGTTTGAAGTCACCTTCCGCTTCCGTGCCGATGGAGTGTTTACCGATATCGATCTGACGGATGCGAATTTCAGTCATACCGCTTGTCTGGATGCCGGTCAGTGCTTGCTGGAGCTGTATGTGGACAATATTGGCACCGATGGTAGCCAGTTCGTATTGAATAATGCCCATGATACAGCGGCCAATGGTGTGAAATTTGCTACTTTTGAAATGTTGTCCCAACAAGGTGGCGTGTTTGATTTCACCACCGGTGACGGTTCGGACAATATCAACTTCCAGCTTGTCGATGCCCTTGCCGGTGTCTTGATTGATAGCAAGACCGGTGTGGATCTGCTGGACAAGCTGAATAATAACGGCGATCCGATCCTGATGGCGATGGCCGACTCCAATTTCGATAGCGGCGCTGGCATTGGTGCCGTGTCCTGCCCGACGGGTTCGTTCTTGGGTGGCAATCTTGGCCAACCCGCCAATGGCCAAAGCGCCGTTGATTTCTGTGTGAATGAAGATGGCTCTATCGTTTTTGTTCCAGAGCCCAGCACGCTGGCCCTTTTGGGTGGTGCCTTCATGCTGATGGGAGCGGGTGTTGCACGGCGTCGTCGTAACGCCTGAGACATCCCAGGGGGAGCGTCACGAAAGGAAGGGCTCGCAAAGTGCGGGCCCTTTTTCTTTTTCCTAACACTTCCCGCTTATACTGGTGACGGTAAAGGCGTAGAATTCATTCTTTCTTTCGCCAGCGATATTGGAGATGGCTGTGTCTGAATTTGGCTTATTGAAGACATTTGCGCGAGAACTGGTGAGTTTGGAAACCAGCGCACGTGTGCCAGAGCCGGATCTGGTGATGGAAGACCCCGAAAAGGTTGCCGCCTTCACCCGGGCGGGCCGCGAAGACGGGGTTATGGCCCCGGTCTATCTTTATCATTGTGCGCAAATCTGTTCCGTTATCCGTCCCAATGAAACGGTGGTGGATCTTGGTTGTGGTCCGGCAACCCAATTGGCCATGGTGGCCCGCCTGAACCCCGAAACCAATTTCATCGGGATTGATCTCTCTGATGAAATGTTGGATCGCGCCCGCGCCCATTGCAAAGAGCAAGGGTTGAAAAATGTGACCTTCCAAAAAGGCGATATCACCGCATTATCCGATCTTCCCGATGCCAGTTGCGACGCCGTGATGTCTACGGTCGTGCTGCATCAGCTTCCCAATCTCCGTGCATTTCATAAATGTCTGGAAGCTGCGCGCCGTATTTTAAAGCCGGGCGGGGGGCTTTATATGGTGGATTTCGGGCATTTGAAGTCGGAACGGTCCATTGATTATTTCGCTTATCAATATGCCGATCGTCAGCCGGAATTGTTCACCATTGATTATTTGAATTCGCTGCGGGCGGCTTTTCATTTATCCGATTGGCAAAAAGCGGCGGCGGTTCATTTTGCGAAAGATGCCACCTTATATTCCACCATGGTAATGCCTTTCATGGTGGCTTTGAAAAGCCGGGTTCGACGGCCTTTGACTGGCGATGTGGCGTCTAGCTTGCTAGCGATGCGCAAGGAGATGCCGGTCTGGCATCAAAAGGATTTTCGCGACCTTGCCTTTTTCTTCCGTTTTGGCGGGTTGAAATGTCCGATGCCCTGGCGTTCAATTCTAAGGATTTCCAGCCCCGAAGCCGGATCCGTTCACCATCAGGCGCTTAAGGGTTGCCGGACAGAGCGGGATTGTACAAGGGAGCGGCCACGGCCAATACGACCGGGAAAAACCACTGCATCGGTTGAGCATCCCAGCAGTGCCTCGAAAGTTTGCCCGATGGCTTGGGCTTTTTCGGCTGTGCGGCGTTCGGACCAGCGATGTTGATGGGCGGCTCCATGGCCGAAGATCAATGGCGCAAAACTTGGTTGCAGCTAAGGCCAAGGGATTCCGCCGTCAGCCAAAAGCGCTGTAAAGTGCGGCCAGCCTCGATCCAGTCGCTCACCGGCCTGTCTGGCCGGTCTTCTCGCCATCTTATGAAGAAATGCGCCGCACAATTGAGGCCGGGCAAAATATCCAGTTGTAAGCTGGCCGCCCATGCGCCGCCTAAAAACCGGTTCAGGATTTTAGAGCGCGACCATTTCGCATTGGCCCAGCGCATGATGGCAATGGTCATGGGATCCAGCCCCACGGCTTTTGCCGGCAAGCCATAAGCCGCATGGTTGTTTTCAAAGTGGATCGCCTTTTGATGGACTTTATGGCAATCCTCGATGGTCAACCGCAGCCTTGTGGCCAGCATATTCAGGCGGGTGGCGGCCCAGCGGTCTTTGCGGCTTTCAAACCATTCGATATAGAATGTGTCGGAAAGCGCCGCCTCCAGGCATTTCTTCTCTTGCGCGTCCAGCCTGTCCCGCCGATAGGGCCGACGATCCACTGTGCGGGACATGATGAAAGGGGCCAGCGGGCTGGCGGGGACCGTGTCATTTTCTTTGAATGTCACAAAAAGCCGAATGTGTTCCGGCTCATTTTCGTTCTCGATGGTCCAGTCGCACGTAAAACCGAATTTGCTTGCCGCGATGCGGAGCGTTTCCAAAAGGCCGCCAGCCGCCAGCCAGATAGGGCGACCATTGGCGTATTCATAGATATTGGCCCCCGGCTCATAGTGTAAATGAACGCGTATATGATGGTCGTCCAGAACATCGAACCGCCAAGGTTGTTCATTGTCTCCGGACGGTGCCCATCGGGCGAGGTCGAGGATTTTATAAAGTGTCGGGGCATCCTCTGCGACGCTGGAGGCATAAATATCCTCACGCGGGGCAATCCGTTTGATCCAATGCTGGGCCAGCGCAATTTTGATCCGCCGCACGGGATGGGCATTGCCCCCTTGGGTGCGGCTGGATTTAAAGCGCAATCCATGGGGATCGAATTGGTGGAACCACGGGGCCGGACGCAAAGAGCCGCGTTTTAAAAGCACTTTCAAGGCTTCGGCCCCAAGAATGGCGCTGGCCATGCCGCATGCCATCGGGGTGGATGGCCCCGCTTTGGCGGAAAAATCCACGCGGCTGGGGTCCACAAGGGCAGGTCGATGCAAAGCCGCTGGGGCCAGCCCGATCATGAATCTTACATATTGCTGTTCGGTGCTTGCGCCATCGAAGCGGAAATACTCTTCAAAGCTCATGCTGTCGGGGGTGAAGATCAGCCATGCCGAGCCCAGCCCCAAAGGGGCCACCGTTATGGCCGGAATGCCTTTTTCCCGGGCGCGGGCAAACAGTTTCCGGCGAATATCAAGCACAAAAAAGTCGAGCCCGTCAACGAACAGATCAACGCCATCAAGAAACGCATCAATGCTGCTGTCGGTTATGCCTTTGGGGAAAGGGGTGATCTGCGCTTCGGGATTAATATCCGCCACCATATTGGCGATGATCGCGCATTTCGGCGCCCCGATCGTTGAAGAAAATGCGCCGGCCTGCCTGTTCATATTGGCCAGATCGAAGCGGTCGAAATCCGCCAGATGAAACGCTCCGATCCCCAATCGGGCCAGCATCAAAGCATGAGAGCCGCCCACACCGCCAAGCCCGGCAATGGCAACCCGTTTTCTCCGCAGAATATGAAGTTCTGTCTGGCTTACCCAGCCAAGCGTGCGGCCAAATGCTATCTCATAATCGAAATGTGCAGAGGGAATATGCTCGCTTTTTGTCATTATCGCTGTGCTCTGCTTTCCATAATTGATTGCGGCATCTGTGTCTGGATGGGTGGGCGGCCATAAGACACGGTCCGATTATGCACTGAGAACGCGTTTCTCCAGATTGGCCCGTGGCCAGATCCGGCCACTATCCGTAATTGCGTGCCAGATTTCAGGGCGATGCTCATAAATTTCTTCAAGAAGGTCCGACATATTCCGATAAACAGGATAGCGGGTGCCATGATAGGTCACACGTTCGCCGGTGCGCTCGAACCGGATGCCAAGCCGCTGCAACAAACGGATCAAGGCTGGCTCTACCACTGCTGTTACATGGGTCATGCCTGCATCGCGGGTCATTTCCACAATGGCGCGCATCAGCCAATGTGATGCTTGGCAGGGCGCGGCGGCCCAGAAACTCCGGAGAATTCTTTTTGATATTGGATGGATAAAGCCCATCGCCAAGGCGCTTTCGAAAATCTTTCGAGACGGAAAACCGGGAGATTTCTGCGGTGGTTTCTGGGGGGAGGATTGAGGCAGGCATTGTCCTGAGTGCTTCGGAAACTTCAAGTGAAGGAAGCCCGGAGCAGTTCCGCTCTCGATTGGGGATGATCAGGCGGACCGTTCCGGCAACGATGGAGGAGGGACGGTGAAGCAACAGGCTGTGGAATGCATGCTCATCGGAAGGATCTTTCTCAAGACCATTCGGATTGTTTCGGGAACTTTCGAATCCCGTTTCGATACAATAAACCTGATATCGCAGCTTTTGCGACCGTTTTATCAGGTCGGGTGTATCGCACCGCACCACGTCGAACCATTTGTAATATAGCTCAGTCAAGTTGAATTCCGTCACTGTTTTTTGCTGTGACGCATTCGCCAGTTGTGCTTCCTGAGTAATCATCGGACTGCCATTTTCTATTGACCGATAAGGATGAATGAGAGTTCGAGACTCTTATTCTTTCATTGAACCCTATCGTACGGTCCTTAATTCTTCCTAAAAGACTATGACGAACTGCAAGTGGATTTTACTAGTGCTTAATAAATTTGGCATTTTTGTGTGATTGACAGAAATTTTTTACATAATTTTTCAATATCTATCAGATTAATTGAATATTTTTTTTTAACAGACTTTTATGAATTTTAGGTTGAAGATTTGTATCAAAGTGAGATTTTCTCAAAATGGCACATGTCGCAAACAGTTAGGCTTTATAAGATCATAAGCATGATGGAAAATATCACGCCCCTGTGATAGGTGTATGGAGGGTGTGGTAATGCGATCCGGGTTTGGACAGGAAATATTAGGTATGGCTAAAACGATATGTGCGCTGATGATGGTGGCTGTTCTTTCGGCCTGTGCGGCAAAAAATACTTTGCCGCCTGTCGGGTTGCAGTCTTCCGGTTTGGAGTCGCCGCTTTATCGGATTGGTGCCGGCGACTCGCTTAGTATCTTCGTTTGGCGCAATGAAGATCTGGCAAGCAGTGCGCAGGTGCGGCCCGATGGCCGTATCACATTGCCTTTGATCGATGATCTGGAAGCGGCTGGCAAAACGCCAACCGAATTGGCCCGCGATATCGAAGAAGCGCTCAGCGTATTTGTGCAAGACCCACTGGTTACGGTGATGGTGACCGGCTTTGTCGGGACATTTGAACAGCAGGTGCGGGTCGTGGGGGCGGCGACGAACCCGTCGGCCATTCCTTATCGCGCCAATATGACCTTGTTGGATGTGATGATTGCCGTTGGCGGCCTGTCGGAATTTGCGGCGGGCAACAGGGCCACATTGGTGCGTTGGGTCGATGGCGAGCAGAAGGAATATCGTGTGCGTTTGGACAGCCTTTTGAAAGGCGGTGATATCGGGGCGAATACGATGGTCCTGCCGGGCGACATCATTATCATTCCGGAGACGTTTCTTTGAGGCGAGCTCGCTGCAATGGCGAAACATCCGAGCATTGGCAGATGCGCAAGGCGGCAGGTGTTTTCGGTGCAGGTATTTTCGGCTATGGCGCGCCGGATTTTCCATATGACGGGAAGTGAATGACGAGATGACAGATCTTTATCAGCAAATCTTGTTTTATGGTGGGGCGCTATGGCGGCGGCGCTGGCTGATTTTTTCCATCAGCACCATGGTGGCGGCTCTTGGCTGGATGGGTGTTGCCTCGCTGCCCAATCAATATCGGTCTTCCGCGCGCATTTATGTGGATACGGGAACGGTCTTGCGCCCTTTGCTGGCTGGCGTTGCGGTGGAAGACGATGTGAACCGGCAAGTAGAAATCATGCGTCGTACATTGCTCAGCCGCCCGAATATGGAGCAATTGGCGCGGATGACGGATATGGATATCGAGGCGGATACGCCCTCCCAGATGGAGGCGCTGGTCGAGCGCCTGCAATCGCGTATTGCTTTGAGGTCGGAGCGCGACAATCTCTTCAATATCAGCTTTGTGGACCCGTCTCCCAATCGGGCAAGGGATGTGGTGCAGGCTTTGACAACATTGTTCGTGGAAAACAATCTGGGGCAAAACCGGGCAGATATGGATAATGCTCAAGATTTTTTGCAGCGCCAGATTTCCGATTATGAACGAAAGCTCGATACGGCAGAACGTGATCTGGCTCGATTCCAGCAGGACAATGCCGCCTTTTTACCCGGACAAACAGGATTGCAAACAAGCCTTGCCGAAGCAAAAGCCGCGCGCGCCAGCATAAAAGGCGCCTTGGAAGATACGCTGGCGCGGCAGAAATTGCTGGAGCGTGAATTGGCCGAAACGCCGCAATTGATTTCCCATAGTGCGGGGGGATCGGGGCCGCCAAGCAATATCGAAGCGCGGATCATTGACGTGCAGGCTTCTTTGGAAGCGATGCGGGCGCGTTATACCGATCAGCATCCCGATGTGGTGACCTTGAACCGGCAGCTTGCCAATTTGCGTAAAGAATATGAAGCCATGTCATCGGCTTTTGGCGGCGCTGGTGGACCTTCGCAGGCAAGCCCCGGGGAACCTGCCGTTCCCAATCCGGTCTATTCTGATTTGCGGCTGGAACTTATCCGCGAACGCTCCAATGCCGAGACATTGAAAGAGCAATTGCACCGGGCGGACGATAGAGTGGCCGCCCTTGAGGAACGGGTGTTCCAGGTACCTGAAGTGGAAGCGCAATTGAAGCGCCTGACCCGCGATTATGATGTGATCCGCAAAAATTATGAAACCCTGTTGTCCCGCCGTGAATCCGCGCGAATTTCTGCGGATCGTGAACAGGCCGGAAGCCGGGTGAATTTCCGGATCATCGAAGCCGCTTCTATCCCTTTATTGCCGGATGGGCCGCCTCGGGGTTTGTTTTTGGCCGTGGTTCTCGTCGGTAGCGTGATTGCTGGTGCGGGGGTTGCTTGGGTACTGGCGATGGCGCGGGTAACCTATGGATCGATCGATCATTTGCGCCGTGATTTCGACATTCCGGTGATCGGAGCGTTGACCGTTGTCGGCGGATTGAATGATGAACGCAATAAACGGATGGATAAGATCCGTTTGCTGGGCGGCATTGCAGCGCTGCTGCTGGTGTTCATGATTCTGGTCTTTATTGAAAGCCGTTTTGGCCTGCCCAGAAGCAAGGGTGTTGCTTATATGCTGTGCTTCCTTGTCTTTGCTGGTGGGGGGCTTGTCTTGTTGCTGGAAAGATTCAGATTTCCGATTCTTTTCGGTGATCGCCCGATTACTCTTTTCGATCGTGCCATAAAAAGAGCCTGACGGCTGCACGTTCAGGGACCATATTCAGTGAAACAGTCTTGTGAGACATTGCATGCGAGATGACGAAGGGCGAAGAGGCAAAGGACTGGAAGGCGCATCCTTGATCGAGCGTGCGGCGGAGCGCCTTTATAAGGATCGCAAAGGGGCAGGGCCGGTTTCCGGGTCTGGTTCCCATGCCCAGGAGAAAAAGCCGGATAGGGCCGCAGCGTTATCTTCCACCGAGGGAAGCGAAAGCAGCCAGGAAGTGCATATCGATCTGGATGCGCTGGCGGCGCACGGTTATCTGACGCCGAAATCCATGCGGTCGCAACTGGCGGAAGAAATGCGCTTGATCAAGCGTACCGTGGTGCAAACCTTCTGGTTCCAAGAAGTGGACCGGGCCAATCTGATCATGGTGTCGAGCGCTTTTCCCGGTGAAGGCAAAAGCTTCGTATCGCTTAATCTGGCCATCAGCCTTGCTTGCGAGGTGGATTTCCATGTCTTGCTGGTGGATGCGGATTTCGAGCGCCCTGTCATTTTTGACCGATTGGGATTGGGGCGCGGACCGGGGCTGATGGATCTTCTCAAAAATCCGGATCTGGATATGAGCGAGATCATCATGCGCACCAATATCGACCGATTGTCGGTGATTGGTCCGGGCAGCCGCGATGATATGTCCACAGAGCTTTTGGCGAGCCAAAGAATGCAGCAAATCGCTCAGGAAATGGCGGACCGCTATCCTGACCGGCTGATTATTTTTGATACGCCGCCGCTTTTGTCCTGTTCGGAACCTGCCGTTTTGGCAGAATTGATGGGGCAGGCCGTTTTTGTGGTGGAAGCCGATTCCACACAGAAAGAAGCCATTGAAAAAGCCGTGGAACTGGTGCCGTCAAGTTGCAAGCTGGGGCTTGTTTTGAACAAAAGCACGCCGGGCCTTGGGGACAAACATTATCCTTATTACGGTTATCGCGGCTATCGGGATGTGGAGGACGATCACCCCGCGGCCAAGAAGCGATAGGGGGCGCATGGCCTTTGGAATATGTGCGCAACAGGGGGCGCCAAATTTGGTGGCGTGGGGCCGGAAACGATCATTTGATGGGCTGTGAGGGTATTTATGTATCTTGAATATTACGGCTTTGATCGACCACCGTTCCAGATTACGCCGGACGTCAATTTCTTTTTCGACAGCAGCGTTCACAAGCGGGCGCTTGCCACCATCACCTATGGATTGAGCAAATTAGAAGGGTTTGTGATCGTCACGGGAGATGTGGGGGCGGGTAAAACCACCTTGATCGAATATTTGCTAAGCCATGGGGATCTGAAAAATATTGTGGTGGCGAGAATTAGCACCACCCAACTGGAAGCGGAAAATTTGCTGGAATTGATTGCCAGCGAATTGGAATTACGCAAAAGCGGGGCCACCAAGGCGGCTTATTTGCGCGATCTCAACAGCTATTTTCTGCGTATTGCCCAGGCCGGGAAATCGGTTCTGCTTATTGTGGACGAGGTGCAGAATTTGTCGGCGGGCGCCTTGGAAGAACTGCGCATGCTATCGAACTTTCAGAACCGTGAGCGCCCATTGGTGCAGCAATTGCTGGTGGGGCAGCCGGAATTTCGCGCCCGTTTGGCCAGCCCTGCCTGTGAACAGATCCGTCAGCGGGTGATTGCCTCTTATCATTTGTCTTCGTTAACGGCTGCGGAAGTGCCTGTTTATATCGAGCATCGCTTGCATCAAGCGGGACGCAGTGTGGCGGGGCCGTTTACCAAAGGCGCTTATCAGCGCATTCATATGGAAACGGGTGGGGTTCCGCGAAAAATCAACCGTTTGTGCGACCGGTTGTTGCTTTATGGCTTTTTGGAAGAATGTCCGGAAATCGACGGCATGGTGGTGGACCGGGTAACGGCGGAAATGCGGGCGGAGAATTTGATCGATTCACCGGCCCCCATAGACACCGATGACGGTATGGATGCGCCGCTGGACCTCAATGATGCCCATCGCATCACCGATGAAAATGATGCCAAGCAGGTGAAGCCTCGGGCGGATCAAAACCCGCAAGCGGCCCCCGAAATTGTGCCGGAAATACCGCAAGCAGCGCCGCACCCGCCTATGGAGGTGGTGATGCCGAACCCCAAGCCATTGCTTGATACCATGGCCCGGTTGCGCCGCGAACTGGATGCCCACAAAGCGCATATTGCGCGCCTTCAAGCCCGCCTTGAAAGTGAATCAGGCAAGCGAGGTGCTGCATGACCAACCGAACCGGGCACCATGAAGCAGGCCATCAAGATCGCTTGTCTGCCGGCTCGCCGATCCTCAACGCCATGAGCGTGGATGTGGAGGATTATTTTCAGGTGTCCGCTATGGAGCCTGTGGTGTCGCGCGATGACTGGAATGGATTTGCGTGTCGGGTGGAGCAAAACACCCACCGGATTCTGGATTTGTTCGATCGCCACGGAGCCACCGCCACATTTTTCACCCTGGGCTGGGTGGCAAAACGGTATCCGGCCCTGGTGCGTGCCATTGCCGAACGTGGCCATGAAGTTGCCAGCCACGGCATGCAGCATGTGCGTGTCTCATCGCAAAGCCAGGATGAATTTCGTGCTGATATTCGCAAGGCAAAAGCCTTGTTGGAAGATGCCGCAGGCGTGGCCGTGCGCGGCTATCGTGCCGCCAGCTTTTCCATGACGAAGAAAACCGATTGGGCGCATAGGGTTCTTGCGGAAGAAGGCTATGCCTATAGCTCCAGCATTTATCCCATCAAGCACGATCATTATGGCATTCCCGATGCGGAACGCGGGGCGTATCACCCCCTTGAAGGAAGCGATTTTCTGGAAATACCCATCAGCACCATAGAAATTGCCGGTAAACGATTGCCTTGCGGGGGCGGCGGCTATTTCCGGCTTTTGCCTTATGGCCTGTCCCGTTGGATGATGCGGCGTGTGAACCGTCGCGACCGGATGCCCTGCATTTTCTATTTTCACCCTTGGGAGGTGGATCCAAGCCAGCCGCATATGGATGGCATCGGGATGAAAACCCGGTTTCGTCATTATACCAATCTTTCAAAGATGTATCCCCGATTGGATCGGCTGTTAAGCACAGGGCCTTGGCGGCGGATGGATGAGGTTTTTTTGACGCGGCAGGAACAGTGAATGCACGGAATGCAGGCGATCAAATTATCCACACTGACCGATGATCGTCACGATCAATGGGATCGCTTTGTGCGGAGCCATTCCGATGGCACTTTCTTTCATTTGTCTGGCTGGCGAACGGTGATGCACCGTGCTTCGGGCATGAGACGCATTTTCTGATTGCTGAACGTGATGGCGTCATTCTTGGGGTTTTGCCTTTGGTGCATCTCAAGAGCCGCCTGTTTGGAAGCAGCCTGGTTTCTACCGCCTTTTGTGTTGTGGGCGGGCCTTTGGTCACGGACGGCTGCTTGGCCGCCCTTGATGATGCCGCCACCACTTTGGCGCAAAAACTGGGGGTGGGGCATTTGGAATATCGCCTGCGCGCCCCTTTGCATGATGACGATCATTGGCAGCGGCGCTCGGATCTTTATGTCACGTTTCAAAAAGAAATCTCGGCCAAAGACGATGACAATCTGAAGGCCATTCCCAGAAAGCAGCGCGCCATGGTGCGCAAAGGCATCAAACTTGGTTTGGTGGGAGAGGAAACCGCCGATCCGGATGCCCTTCACAGGATTTATGCGCAAAGTGTGCATAATCTGGGCACGCCGGTGTTTTCCCAAAGGTATTTTCGGGTGCTGAAAGAGGTGTTCGGTGATCAGTGCGAATTATTGCTGATCAAATCGGCGGCGGAAACCGTCGCGGGTGTGATGTCCTTTCGCTATAATGGCGTTGTCCTGCCTTATTATGGTGGTGGATCAATGGCCGCACGGGCCGTTGCCGGCAATGATTTCATGTATTGGGAGGTGATGCGCCGGGCGGCGGCACGTGGTGACCGGATCTTTGATTTCGGTCGCAGTAAATGCGGCACCGGAACTTATAATTTCAAGAAATATTGGGGCTTTGAGCCAGAGCCTTTGCATTATGAATATCGTTTGATTGCCGCCAAATCGGTCCCTGAAAACAATCCGCTCAATCCAAAATATCGCCTTGCCATCAAAGCATGGCAGAAAATGCCTTTGTGGCTTGCCAATAAAATGGGTCCGATTTTGTCAAGATCATTGGGCTGAAGGGGGCGAAGCTGATGCGTGACATGCCGATAGAAAAGCAAGCACTTGCCCAATCATCAAAAGATGCGCTGCGCCGTGGATGGGGCGTGACGGCTCTTTTGCTTGTGATGATGGGGCTGATTTTCCATAAGGCTGTCTGGTCTATGGTCACTGTGTGGATGAATTCCGCCACCTATGGCCATGGCTTTTTGATTGCTCCGGTGGCGATATATCTGGCGTGGGACAAGCGGCACTTATTGGCGCAGCTTCCTGTGCGCCCGTCTCTTTTCGGGGTGGGCTGGATTTTCGGTGCGGGCCTTTTATGGCTGGTGGGGGAATTGATGGCCGCCAATGTGCTGCAGCATTTGGCGGTGGTCGGGTTCATTCAGGGGGCCGTGCTGGCCATCATGGGGGTTTCTGTCGCCCGTGTTTTGATGTTTCCCCTTGGCTATCTGTTTTTCATGGTTCCTTTTGGCGATTTTGCATCCAGCCCTTGCAGCAATTGACGGCGGATTATTCCACAGCGCTTTTGCGGTGGAGCGGCGTGCCGGTGTTTCATGAAAACTGGATCATTGTGATCCCCGGTGGCACATTCCTTGTGGCGGAAGCCTGTGCCGGCGTACGTTTTTTGATCGCCAGTCTGGCATTGGGCGCCTTGATTTCAGGCACCATGTTCCAAAGCTGGGCCAAGCGGTCTTTTTATATGCTGCTGTCTGTTCTGGTGCCGATCCTGGCCAATGTGGTGCGTGCTTATGGCATTGTGATGATCGCCCATTTAAGCAATTTTGAATTGGCAGTGGGGGTGGATCACCTTGTTTATGGTTTTGTGTTCCTATCGTTTGTGATGCTGCTTTTATTCGGCATTGCGTGGATGATGCGCGATCCGCTCCCTCAGGGTCCGGCGCAGCCATTGCCCCGGGAAGAAGGGGCCGCCCAATCGGCCTCTATGGGATATATTCTGGGGGTCTTTACGGCGGCGCTTTTTATCAGCCTTGGGCTGCGGCTTTATGCTTTCGATATGATGCGGGGCAATGCCATTTCTCCGGTAACCTTACACGCCCCCGCTGCATCGGGCGACTGGCGATTGCTGGGCCGCGCTGGTCCGGGGCAATGGCAGGGCAGCTTTGTCGGGGCCGATGGTCAGGCCACATGGCTGTATTCCAATGGCGATCATAGGGTGTCTTTGTTCGTGGCCTATTATGGAGATGAAGCCCCCGGCAAGGAACTGATCGCCGGTCGCAACAACCTTACCGGCAGCAAAGATCTGGAGGCGATAAAATCCGGGATCACAAAAGAGGATGTCTTTGGCTATGGGCTGGTGCCCTCCAGTTATCTGATTGTCCCGGAAGACACTGGGGCGCGCCGTTATGTCTGGTATTGGTATGTGCTGTCCGATGATGTGACGGCGCGGCAGGCGGATGTAAAGGTGGCAAGCCTTGCGGCAAAGCTGTCGGGCGGACGTGCCGAAGGCATGATCGTTGCGGTCTCCATGCTGGTGGAAACGCCGGAAGATATTGCGATCGTTGGTGATTTTCTAAATGCAGCGGGGCTTCATGAAAGCCTGAACGCTGGCGGATTCGCTCCTTTTGTAACAACAGATATACAATAGGCAAGGCAAAGCAGTATGTGCGGACTTACAGGTATTTTCGATCTTGGGGATCGACGCTCCGTTGACCGCGCGATGCTGCGGGAGATGAATGATGCCATCGGCCATCGTGGGCCCGATGATGACGGATTTTATGTTGAACCGGGGGTCGGGCTTGGCCATCGCCGCCTGTCGATCATTGATCTGGCCGGCGGGCACCAGCCCATGTTCAATGAAGATGAAACCATATGCGTTGTTTATAATGGCGAGATTTATAATTTTGCCGCACTTGCCCAGACGCTTTCAGAAAAAGGACATCATTTTCAGACCCGCAGCGATACGGAAGTGATCGTTCATGCCTGGGAAGAATGGGGCCCGTCCTGCGTGGAGCATTTCCGCGGCATGTTTGCTTTTGCCATTTATGATAAAAACCGCCAAACGCTGTTTCTGGCCCGTGACCGGTTAGGCATCAAACCGCTTTATTATGCCTTTACAGATGATGGGTTCTTGATTTTCGGGTCCGAGTTGAAATCCTTGCTTCCCTATCCCGGCTTGGGGCGTGAACTGGATCCGCGCTCGGTGGAGGATTTCTTCGCATTAGGTTATGTGCCTGATCCGCGGTCCATTTATACATCGGTACAGAAACTGGCACCGGCCCATATTCTGGTGCAACAGCGTGGGAAGGAGCCGGCCAGTCCCCATGCTTATTGGGATATGCGGTTCGACCGAAATGACGGGATTCCTGAAGGCGAGCAGGCCGACGCTTTGTGTGCCAATCTGGAAGAGGCGGTGCGTATTCGCCTTGTGTCAGAGGTGCCTTTGGGGGCGTTCTTGTCCGGCGGTGTCGATTCCAGCGCGGTGGTGGCGATGATGGCCAAAGCGCAGCCGGACCCGGTGAATACATGCTCTATTTCGTTTGGTGACAAGGATTATGATGAATCCCTATATGCGCGAAAAGTAGCCAAACAGTTCAAAACGACACATCATGAACGCTTGGTAGACCCGGAAGATTTCGATCTTCTGATGCACTTGCCACAGATTTACGATGAACCTTTTGCCGATAGTTCGGCGCTTCCCACCTATCGTGTGTGCGAGGAAGCGCGGCGGCATGTGACCGTGGCTTTGTCGGGGGATGGCGGTGATGAAGTGTTCGCGGGCTATCGCCGCTATCGCTGGCATGATTATGAAGAACGCGTCCGCAGATTTATGCCGCAAGCTTTGCGCGGGCCGCTTTTTGGCCTTGCCGGCGGGATTTATCCCAAGATGGATTGGGCCCCCCGCCCATTGCGCGCCAAATCCACCCTTCAGGCCTTGGCTCGATCGTCGGCAGAAGGGTATTTCCACAGCGTTTCCATTTTGTCCAATGATGTGCGGGAATCCCTGTATTCCGAGGCTTTTAAACGCGATCTGCAAGGCTATCGGGCGGTGGAACTGATCCAGCACCATATGGAAAAGGCCCCCACCGACCATCATTTATCGCGGGCGCAATATGTGGATATGAAAACCTATTTGCCCGGCGATATCCTGACAAAAGTGGATCGGGCCAGCATGGCTCATTCCTTGGAAGTGCGGGTGCCCTTGCTGGATCATCAGTTTGTGGAATGGTCCGGCTCTGTTGCGCCATCGCTGAAGCTGAAAAACCGTGAAGGCAAATATATCTTCAAGAAATCTTTGGAGCCAATGCTGCCCAATGATGTGCTGTATCGGCCCAAAATGGGCTTTGCGGTGCCACTGGCCCGTTGGTTCCGCGGACCTTTGAAAGCGCGGGTGCGTGAAGCGGTGTTGGGCGGCGCATTGTTTGAGAGTGGCTTTTTTAATCAGGCCTGCCTTCACCAGCTGGTGGAAAGCCATATGTCCGGCGTCCGTGATCACAGCCAGCTTTATGGGCGTTGATGATGTTTGCGGGTTTTCTGGATCGTGTTCATGGGAAAAAAGTAAAGGAGACTCAGAAAGTTGCTGTGTAAGGATTGCTTTTTGTATTTCGCCGGTTGTCTGGAAGAGATTAAAATTAAGATATTTTTACGAAAAAGCATTTACGTAAAGAATTACGTTAAATATTAACACGCCATGTGGCATATATTTGTTCATAAGCTGACAGGGGTGTATTCGGGGGATTATGTCTTTATCTAACAACGCACGACCATTTTATGCATTGGCGATCATCGAATGTATGGTGATGGCAGCGTGCTTTGCCGTGAGCTTTTGGGCGCTGGACAATCAGTCACCCTTGGACATCACGCTCCGCACGGCGATAAGTGTGGCGTCCGTTTGTATCCTAATTGAACTGATGATGTTGGCGGTTGGTCTGTTCACTTGGCACATTTCAACCGGCTATGCTGATCTGATGGTGCGCGTATTGGCGGCTTTTGCCATTGGATATGCGGCCTATGCGATCATGGTTTACATGATCGGTTATTTGCGCCTTCCGCCTGATATCCTGCTTCTTGCGCTGGCTATGGCGTTTCCCAGCGTCTTGCTTTTGCGTCTGGCCTTTGTGCGCCTGACAAAATTATCGCAGCTTAAAACACGAGTGCTGGTTTTGGGCACCGGCGGGCAGGCCGCGCGGATTCAAAAGCTGGAGAAGGAAGGGCGGTCCAACCGGTTTTCCACCATTGGCTTTGTGGCGCTTGAAAAGCTGTCGCCTCGGGTGGATCAAGACCAGATCGTTGATATGCCGGACGATCTGGCCGCCTATGCAAAAAGTCAGGATGTGGATGAAATCGTGGTGGCGATGGAAGAACGCCGGGGGCAACTGCCCTTGACGGCTTTGATCAATTCCCGCCTGAGCGGCATCAATGTGACCGAATATCAAACCTTTTGTGAACGGGTTCAGGAACGGATCGATCTGGATGCCTTGAAGCCCAGTTGGTTTTTCCAAAGCGGTGGATTTCGGTCCAGCCCTTTCCATCGGATTCTGAAACGGATTTTCGATATTCTGCTTAGTCTGGCCTTGTTGATTTTCACCATGCCCTTGTTGATCATCACCGCCATTGCCATTCGTTTGGAAAGCCCCGGCGGCGCCTTTTATCGGCAAGAACGGGTGGGGCTGGGCGGCAAACCGTTCATATTGATCAAATTCCGTTCCATGCGGGATGATGCGGAAAAGGATGGTGAGGCGCAGTGGGCCCAGAAATCCGATCCGCGCGTGACCCGGATCGGTGGCTGGATTCGCAAATCCCGCATTGATGAGATACCACAGGTTCTCAATGTCTTGAAAGGCGATATGAGCTTTGTGGGGCCGCGCCCTGAACGGCCGATGTTTGTGAAGATGCTCACCGATGACATCCCCTTTTATCAAGAGCGTCATAGCGTGCGGCCAGGGATTACCGGTTGGGCGCAGCTGAACTATCCCTATGGGGCTTCAACGGAAGATGCGCGGCAAAAGCTGCAATATGACCTGTTTTATATCAAATATTTCAGTCTGGTTTTTGATCTGTCCATCGTGTTGCAAACCCTGCGTGTGGTGATCTGGTCCGATGGGGCGCGTTAAGGAAGGCATGGCGGTTTCCGGACGGGACAAAAGGGTAAAAAACACCTCTGGTCTTGCGCCACTGGTTCTGCATGTTTTCCCCACCTTTGCCCCCGGCGGTGTGCAACTGCGCATTGCCAAGATCATGGAGCAATTGGGCGGCGCTTACCGGCACCAGATTTTGGCACTGGATGGCAATCAATCGGCCTCTTTGCATCTGTCCGACATGGTTGAAGCAGGCTTTGTGGATCCTGAATTTTCGCAATCCGGCCTTGGGTCCGTCCTGGAAATTCGCCGGTCTTTACGAATCCTCGCGCCGGATCTGCTGTGCACCTATAATTGGGGGGCGATGGATTGGGCGCTGGCCGGGCGTTTCACCGCTCTTCCACATCTGCATTTTGAAAGCGGTTTTGGGCCGGAAGAGGCGGAAAAACCTTTGCGACGCCGCTCTTTGATGCGCCGCCTTGCCTTGTCGAAGGTGCATAGATTGGTGGTGCCGTCGCATAGTCTTTATCGCCTTGCGCTTTTGGAAAAATGGGTGGCCCCAAAGCGCTTGATGCTTATCCCCAATGGCGTGGATACGGCGTGGTTCAGCCCGCCTGAAAAACAGACAGACCATAAAGACCGGTTCAATGTGTTGTCTGTTGCCCCTTTGCGCCCCGAAAAACGGTTGGATCGGCTGTTGACGGCCTTTGTGCAGTTTTTGCCAACCAATCCCGAAGCGCAGCTTGTGTTTTTGGGCGAGGGCCAATGCCGGCCCGCCCTTGAAGATCAAGCCAAGGCGTTGGGAATTGCCGGGCAGGTGCAGTTCGAGGGCCATGTGGCGGATATTCGGCCCATGTTATTTGACGCCGATCTGTTCGCCATGACATCACAAACCGAGCAGATGCCCAATGCGTTGTTGCAAGCCATGGCGGCGGGCCTTCCGGTGCTTGCCTATGATGCGGGGGATATTGCACGGATTGTACCCATGGAAGCCCGCTCTTTTGTGTATCCGCAAGAGGATGCATCGGGATTTCGGCAAGGATTGATCCATTTGGCTCAGGACAGGCCCTTGCGACAAAAACTGGGGGAATTGTGTCGCCAACAGGCCGTTACGCATTATGATTTGCCGCAGATGGTGGCCGCCTATGGGACGCTTTACCAAGACGCATTGGACCGTTGAATGAACCTGCTCGTTTTCTCCACATTATTTCCCAATGCGCGCCAGCCCCATCATGGCGTGTTTGTTGAAAACCGGCTGCGCCATTTGCAGGCCATGAGCGGTTATCATGCGCATATCGTGGCGCCTGTGCCGTGGTTCCCGTCCCGTCATCCAAAATTCGGGGGCTATGCGGATTATGCCGGGGTGCCTCGTTTCGAGCAAAGGCACGGCCTGAACATCTATCATCCGCGATATGTGGTGGTGCCGAAAATGGGCATGCTGCTCACGCCCTATACGCTTTATCTTTCAGCGCGGCGGGTGGTGCGTCGATTGCTGAACGAGGGACATCGGTTTGATTTGCTCGACGCCCATTATTTTTATCCTGACGGGGTGGCGGCGTCCTTGTTGGCGCAGGAATTTGATCTTCCTTTCACGATTACGGGCCGTGGCACGGATCTGAATTTGATCCCGAAATACAAATTGCCTCGCCGCATGATCCGGAAGGCGGCGGAACGGGCCGACGGGTTGATTACGGTTTGTGCGGCGCTTGCTGATGATCTGGCGGCTCTTGGTATCGACGGCGATCGGGTGACGGTTCTGCGCAATGGTGTGGATTTGATCGGGTTCTCCCGTGATGAAGCAGGGGCTTCGTCGTTGCGGACTTCTTTGGGCATAAAAGGCCCGGTGCTGGCATCTGTGGGGCATTTGATCGAACGCAAAAGCCATGATCTGGTGATCCGGGCGCTGGCTATATGGGGCGAGGGAGCCTTTTGATCGCAGGAAAAGGGCCGGAAGAAGCGGCTTTAAGGCAGCTTGCCAAAGATTTGAATGTGGCCGACCATGTGCATTTTCTGGGGCTGATCCCCCATGCACAGCTTTCGGCTATTTATAGCGCTGCGGATGTGTTCGTTTTGGCCTCGTCGCGGGAAGGATGGCCCAATGTGCTTTTGGAAAGCATGGCCTGCGGTACGCCGGTTGTGGCGACGGCGGTCAATGGGTCGCCTGAAGTGGTGCAAAGCCCTGTGGCCGGGCGCATCGTTCCCCAAAGAACGGGAGAGGCTCTGGCCGCAGCGATAGAGGATATTCTCAAGGCTCCGCCATCCCCTGCCCATGTGCGCGGCTATGCGGAAGGGTTTTCCTGGGAGGAAACCAGCCGTGGGCAGATGGATCTGTTTACCGGCATTTTGGCGAAAAAAGGCCGCACATCGGCTTGATGGCGGCCCAAAGCTGGATTTTAAAAACGCATGGTTGCGGACAGGCTGATGGAATTTTCAGTAAAGTCCTGAATATCCAACGATGAATCCCGCGTCGAGATACCATAGCTAAGGGTCAGGGCAAGCCGTTGGAACCCGGTATAGGTCAGCGATGCATTGCCGCGATAATCCGTATCGTCGCGGGCTTGACTATTGATTGCCTCCGCCGAAAAATCCCGATCCGTTATGGAGCCAGAGGCATTGAATGTCAGATCTCGGTTGATGGGTTGGGTCAGGCTGATCTGGCCGCGGAGTGTTTTTTCATCGGTGGTGTCCCCGCTTGCGAGCTCGATTTCATTACGCTGCCAACTGCCATTCATACTGATCGTGGTCGTTCCAAAACGCCCGGAAAGACGCGCCGATGCGGATTCGGTCTTGGTGGCCGTATTGCGTAGGGAAAAAGGCAAGCCGGGCGGTTGCAATGGATCAATCTCTCCTGGTGTGGTGGGGAGGGCGTCCAGCAAACGTTCCTGATCGAGCTGTACCCGTTCGTCATAAGACAGGCTCAATTCAAAAGTTTGCCCAATGGCGGTGTTGAACGATCCATTGACGGTTTTTGTGCCGTCCCGTTGACCGCCGGTGATTTCCAATCGGGTGCGCGGTGAAGGAGTCCAGCGAAAGCCCCCCATATAAAGCGGGTCGTCAACGTCACGACCCGAGCCGCCGCCATTGAATTTTTGGTAGCCGCCACGGGCGATCAGCGTGAAACTTTCGCTCAGATCATAGGTTGCTTCGGCGATGATGCTGGTGCGTTCGCGGTCTGTCTGGTTGCTTTGGTCGAAATAGGAATAGCTTCCGGTCAGTTCCCAATTCAGCGCTTGGCGTTGATTTTGCGAACGAATGGTCACAATTCCGGTGTTTTCCCAAGTGTCTGTCGCCTCTTGTCCGGCTAGCAAGGTGGGGTTGAACGGATCCGGGTCACTGGCACCGATCAGCACCAATCCGGTGCGATAGCGGGTTTCCATGGTGGCAATATCCCCAAGCCGGTTGGTCACATAAGGGCTAAGGCGATAGCTTTGGACCACTTCGGTATTGGCGATATTGCTGACGGTTGCAGATTGTCCCCGCCGGGTATCCGTTTGCTGGCGGGAAATAGACAAGGCGGCATCGGTGAACAGCAATCCTTCAACCAATTCGGTTGAAGCAGCGCCTAACATGTCGGGGGCGATGGTCAGTTCGTCATCGGTATTTGTGCGATATTGCAAGCGCAATTGCGCCGTTAGATCTGCCTGAAGACGCGCCGTATCATAAGCCACACGAACGGCTGGCACCAATTCGGTGATGAAGGAGTCTTCCTTAAATCCGCTGGGGCGCAGATTGAGATTGTCGCTATAGCTTTGCGACACCGTCATGGAAGCTCGATGCTACGCTCGCCAGCCAAAAAGCTTTCCGGGATAAAAAGAATGTCGCCGGGTTTCAAAGGCGTATCCGCCCCCAGATTTTTGCCGGATTGGATATCCCCCAACCGCAAGGGAATGCGCCGTTCCTGACCATTTTCCCGGCGGATGATGGCTGCTTTATTGGCCGCGGCGGTTTTCGGCACTCCGCCAATGGTGGTCAAAACCGATAAAGCGGTGAGATCCGATCGATAAGGAACTGTGCGCGGTGGCAAGGCATTGCCGATGATGCGAATACGGTCGTCATAGGTGCCCGATGCCTGTGTCACGGTGACGGTTACATCAGGGGCGGTATAATAACGGGCAAGGGCGTCTTCCAGATGGGCGGCCAAATCATCCGTTGTGCGGCCAGCGGCCTCCACATCCCCCAAAAGAGGGAGGGCGATCCGGCCATCGGGACGCACCTGAAAATCGCCGGATACATCATTTTCGCCGCGCATGACGATGGCTAACTCATCTTCGGGACCGATTTCATAGATATAGCCTGCGCTCTCCGGGCCGGAACCGACCACTTCGGGGCTTGATGATTGAAGAACAAACGGGATGGTGAATGACGTATCCGCAGCGAACACGGCTGTCTGGGGGAAAGACGCCAACAAACCGAAAGCCAAAGCCGTAGAGCCATAAAGTGCGGTATAATGCGCGGCCTTGGCCGACAATGGCCTTTGCCGCGCCTTCTTGCCGTGCTTGTGTTGATCCTTGGCCCTTTGACGGACGTGCGTTTCAAATTGACGATACATGGTCTTTAAGTTCCCCTGACAGCCCGCCCTTAGAAAAAGGTAACGAGTTCTTGCCCTTAATTCCACTGATCCCTAAAGATAAATTCCTACCCTGAAATAGCGCGCGGTCCAACATGCGAATTTTATATCATCATCGAATTCTGGCCGCCGACGGCATGCAGGTGCATGTGAAGGAGTTGGTCGGTGCCTTTGAGCGCCTTGGCCATCAGGTTCATATGGTGGGGCCGCAAGCCGCAAAATCCGATGGCAAACAAACGCTGACCGGACGATTGGGGGATTTGCGCGCGCACTTTCCTGCCGTTTTGGGCGAAGTTCTGGAGGCTGGTTATAATTTCAAGGCGTATCCGCCTTTGAAGCGGGAGGCCCATGCCGTTTCTCCGGATTTTATTTATGAGCGCTATAATTCGTTTTTGCTGGCGGGCCTGTGGTTGAAACGCCGGCTTGGCATTCCCTATCTTATCGAGGTGAACGCGCCTTTGTGCCATGAGCGGGCCCTTTTAGGGAATTTGCAGCTTCAAGGCTTGGCCCGTGCGATGGAACGCAAGGTCTGGCGCGGGGCGGATGCGGTGTTGCCGGTGAGTGATGCTCTGGCGGATTATGTGCGCCGAGAAGGTGTGGCCGAGGGCCGCATCCATGTGATCCCCAATGGCGTGCGGCCCGAGCTTTATCGTGATATTCGAAATGGCAAGCTGCGCACCAAACTGGGCTTGGACGGCAAAACCGTGTTTGGCTTTGTGGGCTATGTTCGGGAATGGCATGGGCTGGATCGGGTGCTTCATGCTTTTGCACATTTGGCCGACCCCGATCTGCATCTGCTTATTGTGGGGGAAGGTCCGGCCAGCGAAGCTTTGCGCCAAACAGCGCAAGATCTTGGCATTGCCGCGCAATTGACCTTTACCGGCGCTCGCCCGCATGAAGAGATCCCCGCTCTTTTGGGGGCGTTCGATGTGGCCTTGCAACCCGATGTGACCGATTATGCCTCGCCTTTGAAGCTGTTTGAATATTTGGCGGCAGGATGTGCATTGATCGCGCCTGATCGGCCCAATATCCGTGAATTGGTTACAGATGGTGAAACAGCTCTGCTGATCGATCCGAAGGACGATAAGGCGCTAAGCGATGCCATCGCTGTTTTGGCGCGAGACACCGTCAAACGCCGTGCTTTGGGGCAGGCGGCCCATGATCTGATAGAAAAGCGCGATTTCACATGGGACGGCAATGCCAGAAAGGTCACTAATCTTGCGGATCGCTTGATCCGTCAGGCACCAAAAAATGGTACGTGACCGGATTTTTCAAGAGGACAGGCTTGATGATTTTGCTCTGCGCCCCGCAATGGAGGGGTGGCGGGTGAAGCGCTTTTTTTCCATATTGTCGTGGAATTCCCGGGACACCGGTTCTTCCGTTGTTTGTTTCTGGACATAGACAAGCAGGATCGCCGAAAGGGCGATGACCGTATAGATATGGTCGAAATAGGCCAGATTTTGAAAAGCTCCCGCCGCCATATATCCCACAAGCGAGGCTTGCCCCATGGAAGCCAGATTATTGGCCCACATCAGATCCGGCTTTTCTTTGGTCAGCTTGCGCACCTTTGCAAAAGCCTTCCATGTGGCGAATAGAAGCGCAAGGAATATCCCAAGGCCGACAAAGCATGATCGGCCAACACTTCAAAATAAATGCTGTGTAAAGATCGCGGACGTAACGCATCGGGCACAAGACGCATATAGAGGTCGCTATCGAGATAGGGACGAAAGCCACCACCGGTCAGGGGATTTTCCCTAGCCAATCGGTAGCCGAACGTCCAGGCATTGAGACGCCCCATAGCCGAGGCGTCTTCTTCGTAATTTTCGATGGTTTCCATTCTGTCCACCCATTTTTGGGGAACAAAAACTGCCAAAGCGGCCCCAAAAACGATAACCAGAAAGAAAATGGTCACGCGTTGGCGCGATTTCCAGACAAGGGCTGTTCCAACCGCCACCAGCCCCAAAAAACCGCCCCGCGATGTGGTGCCGATGATGGCAAAAACCGCCAAGGTGAAAATGCCCAGAAGCCCATAGCGAATCCACTTGTTCTGGGTTTCAAGATAAAGATAGCGTATCATCGGCAGTGTCATCACCAGGACAAGCGCCAAGGCGTTGTTGTCGGTAATGAAACTTTGGGGTGGGCCATAGGCGTGGTGGCTGCCTACCGAAACAATGGTGGGAATGCCGCTGCGAATGCCCAATACTCCGACGGAGAGAACGAGAATCCAAACCAAAGCGTGAATACGCTCACGCGATGTCACCAGAATGACGGTGATGAAGGTCATGAGAAAGGTTTTTTCCGCTCGCCCCCAATAAGTCCAGACGCTTTCAGGAACTTGTGCAAAAAAACTGGTGAAGGTGACCCACAGGGCAAAAATCAGCAGAATAATGACGGGAGCTGTGAAGGTGATCTTTTTTTGCTCTGCCGAAATCAGCCAGGAACCAATGGTCAGTCCAGCCAACACCATAGCAAAAGGGAAGAAATAAGCAGGGCCGTAAACAAGCCGATGCGGATTGAGAAGGGAAATCCAGTGATAGGAATAAAGTCCCACCACAGGGGAGATGAAAATTAATGGCACCAGGATAAGAATACAGACAAGCAGAAAAAGGGATGAAAGTGTCATGCAGTGTCCTTGACTTGTCTTTATCTACGGCGATGAAGATGCTTTTGCCATGTGCTTCAGGCTGCTTTATGGCCTATATGGCAAGCTTAATGCCGTACTTTATGTGACCGTTTTTGTGTGTGTTTTGCGGCCATATTTAAAGGTTTTCTTTCGGGGTTTGCGCGCATTTTAATGAGGCCCTTCTGATCTTGGATTGATTTGGCTCCATCATTTTTAACTAACCAAAAAACGATATACAGAATTCCAAAAACGCCTAAAAGAATAGAAAGCTGATCAACCATGGCCTTATTGGCTCCAATCGCTATTGCGGACTGTAAAAAATCTTTGCACGGGCCTTGGCGCTTGTCGAGGGTGGGCCAAGCTTAAAAAATTTATGCCACCCCGCCAAAGAGGTAAAAACTTGATCAGGCGCTGATTGTTTGAATTTCGTTCCTATCACATATACCATGCTTTAAATGTTGAACATGGGTTTGAACGATGATCATGGTTAAACGTGCGATTTTTACTCTCTGTATAAGCGTTTGCTTATGGGGGACATCGGGCGTTTTATGGGCGCAATCGTCCATGGCTTCGGAAACGGATTGGCGGCAATCTCTTGAAGAGTCCATCCGGAAAGGTGACCCTACATGGAGCTCTGAACCGATTTTCAATGAAGCAACCGGCAGCTACTATCAGCTTGCCAGAGATGTGGGCTTGAAAAATGGAATAAATTGGGAAACTGCCAATGCCAAAGCCCAGCGCCTGTCTTTCAAGGGGCGAAAAGGCCGCCTTGCGGTTATTGATACGCCAGAGCTAAGCGCATGGCTAAATGAAAATTTTCCCCTGACAGGTTTGGGATATGGCGGCAATACGTGGATCGGTTTGCGTTATTGGTGCCGGTTTCGCCAGTTGAGCTGGTCGAATAGTGAGGTGCACCCGTTCAATGCTTTTTCGATCTGGGACAATCCTTGGTATTACCGTGATGAGGTGCGGTGCGGCCATCCTGCAGACTTGCCATGGATGGGCGTGTATATCGTCGGCGATACCATGCGGTGGCGGGCTGTGGGATTTCGAAAGGTGATGATGCATTATTTGGTCGAATATCCAGCCCCGCAATCTGAAGATACGGCGAAGAATAATATAAAATGATACAAAATACTGGGTTTCCGCCCCGATTGTTTATTATCGGCGCACAAAAAAGCGCGACCACTTTTTTTGCACAAGCTGTGGGGCAACATTCATCTGTGGTCGTTTCAAATCCGAAGGAGCCCGATTATTATACCGTTCATCGTCAGGCCGGGCTGGATTGGTATAAAAACAAATTCACCAAAGCTGAAGATGCGGTTCTTCTGGATGCGTCGACAAGCTATTCCAGCGCCCCCATCAATCCCGATGAGCAAAGACAGGATAATCCGCGATTTGGTGTGCCAGAGCGTATTTATAAAGCCAGCCCCGATGCGCGCTTTATTTATATTGTCCGCGATCCTGTTGCGCGCACCTATGCGGGCTATTGGCATAGCGTCCGCGCGGGGGAAGAAACACGCCCATTTTTAAAAGCGATTGCGGAAAATTCCTTTTATCTGGATATCAGCCGCTATCATTTTCAGCTTCAATGTTATCTACAGTATTTCGGTATGGATCGTTTTTTGATCCTGTCGTCCAGTGATGTGACGGCCAATCCGCAAGAGGCCGTGCACCGGGCATGGAGCCATGCGGGCTTGGCGGTGGACCGGTCGGCATCAATCAATTCCGAGCGCCGCAATGTCAGCTATCAATATTCGCCGGGGATGCAGCGGCTTATGCGCCTTCCCGGAGCCAAACAGGGTATGAAGCGCATGACTCATATGGCGCGTCGGCTTTTGCCATCTTCTTTCATTGATGGCGCGCGGGGGGCTTTGACCCGATCTCTTCCAAAGATGAAAGACCATGAGAAAGAGGCTGTGGCAGATTATTTGCGGGAAGATACAGAAGCATTTTCCAAATTAACGGGCATTATATTTTCGACATGAGCTTTTTAGGGGGCGTGCGGCGAGAATATGAAGCCGTATAGGCCTATATTGGGTAGAATTTGTGGGGCGGGGCGAAGGGGTTATGACGGTAATCGAAAAGCAGGTGGATGTAACAGGGGCAAAGCCTGTCATCACAGGATGTTCGGTGCAGGGGCGCGCTGTACCGAATTTCTTTATTGTGGGGGCGCCCAAATGTGCCACCACGGCGATGGATACATATTTGGCGCAGCATCCACAGATTTTCATGTCGCCAGCCAAGGAACCGCACCATTTCGCCAAAGATCTGTATCACGGGGCTATGGAGTGTTCTGCGGAGCGCTATTTTGGTCTTTTTAAAGACGTAAGTGATGAGCCTGTTGTCGGGGAAAGCTCGGTCTTTTATCTTTTGTCCAAAACGGCGGCTGCAGCCATTCGTGCCTATCAACCGGATGCAAGAATTCTGATCATGCTGCGGGATCCCATTGATGTGATTGCTTCGCATCATTCACAGATTGTGTATGAAGCGTTCGAGCAGGAAACGGATTTGGAAACAGCCTTGGCGTTGGAAAATGAGCGTAAGGCCAATTTCAATGAAGCGCGTGCGGATTATCGGGAGAGGGTGCTGCATTATCGGGATGTGGTGGCTTTTTCCGAACAGATTGAACGGTTTTTTGAGCATTTCCCCCGCGAACAAATCCACATTGTTTTTTATGAAGATGTGCGCGCGGATTTGGCCGGAACCTATCGCGGCATTTTGAAATTTTTGGGGGTGGACCCAGAATTTCACCCAAATTTCCAGGTTGAAAATGCAAACAAGCGGGCGCGCAGTGCAAAAATCACCAATTTCTTACGCTACACACCGGATTGGGTGTCTGCTTTCAGCCGCTTGTTATTGCCCAAGCGCGAATGGCGGGTGGCGGTGAAAGACAGAATTAAACGGTTCAATACGCAGTTCCAACCACGTCCGCCGATGCCGGATCATGTGCATAATCAATTGGCCGCAGATTTGGCTTTGGAAGTGGAAAAACTGGGAGCGCTTTTGGGCAGAGATCTGTCACATTGGTGTAAACCCCGTTCATAAAGGCAGAGGCTCCGCGGCTCTGAGTTTTCCTCGAGCCAAGCTGATCTCATATCAACAATCGGGACATATCACAGCCTTTAAGGCTTGAAGACAGGGACAGGGACGAGATGTTTTATAAACTCCGCAAATCGCTCAAAAAACGCAGATTTGCACGTCAGGCGCGGCATATTTTGGGCGTGCCCCCCATCACACATAAGGACGCGCCGATCCTGATCATGTCCAATTTGTGCCATGACGATGTGATCATGTATCTGGTGGCGATGAAATCCTTTTATCCGCGCATTGGCGGCGGGGACATTCTCATCGTCAATGATGGGTCGCTAACCGATAGCGACAAGGCTTTGCTCAAACAGCATCTTTGCAATCCAGAGATCCGCGATGCCGCCACCGTGGATACGGGGGCATGTCCCGATTATATTGCATGGCGCGGTTTGCGCTGCGCCATTGATGCCTCGAAAGACCGCTATGTGATCAAGCTGGATTCCGATGTTGTGGCCTTGGATGATTTGCCGGAAATCAAGGCGTGCGTGGCGGAAAACCGGTCTTTTGTTCTGGGGTCGTTTGATTGTGAAGAAATTTGGACGCCAGCGCAGGCATTGGAGCATGCGCGCGGTTTCACGTCCGATCATATCCAGATTCAGGCCGAGCGCTCTTTTGTGAAATTCCCCGATGCCGATAATTTCCGCTATGTGCGCGGCTGTTCGGGTTTTGCGGGTTATCAAAAAGGTCTCTATGAATGGGCTGATGTGGAAGCCTTCTGCCAGAAAATCGAACAACATATCGACCGGGATGAATGGCGCAAATGGGGGTCTGAACAGGTGACGGTGAACAGCCTCGTGGCCAATTCCCCCAATCCCTTGATTTTGAAAATGCCAAAATACACCAACCATCGCGAGGATACTGATGTGACCAAAGCGGCCTTGGTGCATTTTCTGGGCACCTGGCGTTTTTATGGGGGGCGCTATGCGGCTTGTGCCCGCCGTGCCGTCGCCACCCTGTCAGCATAAAAGGAGTGGCATGACCAAGCCTTATATTTGGCTGCATATCCGCAAAGCCGGGGGAACCAGCCTGCGGGATGCTTTGGGCAGTTCTTATAAGCAGGTGGATCGCTTTGGTGCGACGACGCCATTCATTGCATTGCCCCAAGATTACTGGAACGATAATTTGAACAATTACCGGGTGCCTTTGGGCGATTATGAATTCAAGCGTTTGCTATTTGCCAAAAAATTCCTTTATCCCGAGCCGGAATTTTCCAATCGCTTCAAATTTGCCATTGTGCGCAATCCCTATGGGCGTGCGGTTTCATCTTGGCGCTATCTGACCCGCAATTGGACCTTTACATGGCCACGTCAGGTGATATCGCACTATCGGTTCGACCATTTCTTGGAACGATTGCCGGAATTTTGGGAGAAGATTGGCAAAGAGCGGCATGTGGCGACCCATACAGCCCCAATTTGGCCTGACATCACCGATGAAAACGGTGCGCTATTGTTGGATTTCGTGGGGCGGATCGAGAATTTTGAAGAGGATTATCTTAAAATCTGTGAGCATATTGGCATTCCACAAAAAGATCTTCCGAAAAAGAACAGCCAAGGAGGCGCAGATTATAGAAAATATTACAATAAGAAGTCCCGGAAACTTGTGGAAAAATACTATTGGGACGATATCAACGAGCTCGGCTATGATTATTAAATAGCTTGATGATTGTTTGTTTCGCTACTGAGATTTATTTTTTTTTATTATTTTCTTTAAGAGTCTTGTTATTTCAAGGCGCATGGGATGGCGCACAAGCCATAGGCTGATCAACCAACCCGCAAGGCCGATGCTGCCATATATCGCCAGATTGGCGATTGGCAAACCCTTGGGAGCATAGCCAAGCCCATAAACCACTCCTCCTATGGTTAGGCCAACCCCAAATGTAACCAACAGGCTTGGTTTTAGGGCTGTCCACCAATCGCTTGCGCGAAGGGAAAGCACTTGGGACACCTGATAATTGGCTAAAATGATGAAAATGATGGCCGGGCCGATCAGGGCGGCGGCGATATAAGGCAGGCCGTGGCGTGCGGCCAGCACGATCAAAGCCACCTTGGCGAGTTGCATCGAGGTTTCGATCAGGAAAATCTGTTTGACCTTGCCATGGGAAAGCAAAAGCTGGCGGCCAATGCCGAAAGGCATATGTAAGGTGGCGCTGATAGCCAGAATGCCCGCAACAGGCGCGGCTTGGGTCCATTGCGGGCCGAACAGGAAGAGGATCAGCGAATAGGAACTGCCAGCCATGATCAGCATCAGGGGCCAAATCACCCCGGCTGTGGTTTGCAAGCGGATCAGAAAGCGCGCCTTCAAATCCAGCTTGTCGCGCCGCTCTTGTGCGAAAAATGGCGTGAGGACGGTGCTGAGGCTTCCGGCGATCTGCTGATTGACCAGCCGGGTTACGGTCATGCCGCGATCAAACAGTCCGGCGGCTTCCAAACCAAGCCCTCGCCCGATGATCAATTCGGGGGATTGATTGCCTGCGCTTTGCACAAGGCTTGCGCCCACAGCCCAAGAGCCAAAGCCGACAATTTCTTTCAGGCCACGAAAGCGGGGCCGAAAGCTGAGATACATCGGCTTGAGCCGGAAAATGCCGATAATCAGCATCAGCTTCATAACAATGGAGCCAAAGGCCAGGGAGATGGGGCCAAAATCCTGCAGTGCAAGCAAAACCGATATGGCCGATCCCGCGCCGCCCGCCATGATATTGATAATGGTGAGCTTTCCGTAGCGTAGCTCGCGCATCAAAAGGGCAAGGCCTATGGTGACAAAGGGGTTGAAGAGAAAATTGAGCGACAAAACGGCGATGACATTTTCAATCTCCGGATTGCCGTAAAATTGGGCAATGACGCCGCGTCCGAAGAAAAGAAGGAATGCAAGGCTCCAATTGATCAGGCCCATCAATCCGAAGGCCCGCCCCACAATGGCTTTGGAAAGCGCATCCACCTGCACCAGATAGGGATGGATACCAAATTCCGCCAAGGCCGTGCTGATGGCGATAGAGGCGGATGCAACGGCAAAAATGCCCATTTCTTCTGGGGTAAGAAGCCGGGCAATGATGGCGGCGCTGGCGATTTGAATGAGCGCCCGCATAAAACGGCCCCCAAAGACATAGGCAAGGGAGCGCTTTAAAGACGGTAAGGACGCAGGGGGCTGTGACATGGTGATGCTTTGATCAGCCTGAGGATAAGCTAGAGGTGACTTTATTTATACCGTCTGCCATATCGCCTGTCCCTACATTGAAAGCCCAGCGCCCCACGGCGGTTTTCCGGCAGATCATTTCAATGGTTTTGACCGTATCCGCTGATAATTCCGATTGCCAACGCAAAGCGGCGAGGCGTGGATCGCGCTTTAATCCATAATGCGAGTCATGCTCTGTACCTTCAGAGGAGGCGCGGATAAAGGCCTCAACCTCCGGAGCCCATTCCAATCCCAATTGCGTAAACATCTGTTGCACGCTGCCCAAAGGGTCGCAGGTCATGTCTTCATAGCTCACGATAATTGCGCGGTCGGAGTCAGAAAGAGATTGAAAGGCCGCATCATTGAAGGCCGCCCATTTCCACGCCAAAATTTCAACGGGAGACAGATGGGCCAGATCTTGCGGCTTTAGCCCTTCTCTTTTGCCCATAGGAGAATAGGGTAGGGCGCTATTGGAAAGTTCAAACCTTTCGCCAAATTTTTCGATACCGCGCATTATAGACGCGATCTGCCCACAGGGGTGCCTTACCAGATGGATTCCCTGAAGACGCGGCACGGCTTGAAGGCATAAAGTGGCCCGCCCCAACATATTGACCGTTTTTATGACCATCAATGTCAGCGCTTTGCTTGGGGGTTGCAAAACGGGCCCGGCCATTGCCATGGACGGGATTAGTCGCTCCATCCCCTTGAACGCGTATATATTGGCCTGTCGCAAGGCATGGTGGAAGGCACTTTCCCCCTTTTTGCGGATGATGGGGCGCGTTCCTGTGGTGCGCACATCCCGTGCATTTAGCCAGCCGCCTATATCGGTGGCGAGCTGCGTGATGGCCAAGGCTTCATCCGGAGGGAACACCGGCACAGTTGTGGGCTGTGCAATTTCCGGTTCATGCAGATAATGGCTTTGGGGATGGCTGTCGAAAATTTTGCCAAGCCATGTGGTGCCAGACCGAGGGGACCCGAAAATCATGATGGTTTTCGGGTTCGCGCTTTGTTGAGATTTGCCCATGCCGCCCATAATGCCTGTTTCGTTCCCGCTTGGCCCTATAGAGCGGTATTTTCTTGTAAGAATGCAAGGGCTTTTCATTGAGAAAAGACGGGAATGCCGGGTAGAATCGAAGTTGGGCATTCGCTTGTGCTATTTTACCATTATATATAAGGAAAATGGTCGAAAGCAGTGGCTGTTTTTTTGTTATCCCATATGCTGTGGGTTTGTCAGATGCTTGGGAATGGGTCGTAACAAAGGGGCTGTCGAACCGTGCCGGGATTATGTGGGTGGATTGATGCTCGGGCTGGCTTGGATGGCCGCTCAAAACTTTCGCATATGGCGAATGGGCTTGTTCTTCGTGCGGGAGAGCGCCTGTTGCAATGGGAGGACGGCTGGGCGGGTCTTGCTGTTTTGGCCCGCGAAGATGATCGCCTTCATGCGGGCGACCGGTTTGTTGTGGCGATTACGGGAATGCCGCGTTGGGCGGATGATAGGGATGAAGCAAAAGCGCGGGCCTTGGGCCGTGCCAAAAGCATTGCCACCTGTTGGGAACGGGAAGGCCGCGCCTGTCTGGAGCAGATAAAGGGGTCTTTTTCGCTGGCTGTGATCGACAAGAAAGCCCGCAGCCTGTTTCTGGCGATTGACCGTGTGGGTATTGATCCCATGTGCCATGGAGACGTGCCCGATGGTTGCGTCTTTGCCACCACCACCGATGCGGTGGCTGCTTATCCCTCCCTTGATCCCAAGGTGGATGCGCAAGGGCTTTATCGCTATGCCATGAATTATGTCTCGCCTGCGCCGGGCACCGTCTATCGCGGTATCAACAAACTTTTGAGTGGCCATAGCCTGAGCCACAACATTGGGCGTGGTTCCGGGCGTTCTGGAAGCACGTCGATCCACCGCTATTGGCAGACGCCCTATCAGCCCGATGGGGCAGGGGATATGGCGGCCTTGAGCGCAGATTTGAAGGCGCATTTGGCAAAAAGCGTTGACCGCGCGATAGATGCGGGCGTCGCCGCCCAAGACACCGGTGCTGTCGGTGCGTTTTTAAGCGGTGGGTTGGATAGCTCCACGGTTTGTGGGTTTTTGGGCGCATCCTTGGACCGGCCGGCGCCAGCCTATACCATTGTATTTGAAGAAGATCGCTATAATGAAGGCCCATATGCGCAGCTGGCGGCCCGGCATTTTGGGCTGGCACATCGGGAATATTGCCTGAAGCCGCAAGATGTCGTGGATATTTTACCTGAGATCGTGCGGGTATTTGACGAGCCATTTGGCAATTCTTCGGTGATCCCGGCCACCTTTTGTGCGCGCATGGCGAAAACGGATGTGTCTTTGCTTTTGGCGGGGGATGGCGGTGACGAGCTGTTTGCGGGAAACCAGCGCTATGCCGATCAGACCATTCTTTCCCACTATCATAAAGTTCCGGCCCTTTTGCGGGTTTTGGGAGAGCCCATTCTTGATCGCATTCCAGAACCGCTGGCCATTGGCCCCATCGGCAAAGCCAAGCGTTATTCTCAACGGGCGCGGCTTCCCATGCCCGAACGCATGCACAATCCCGGCATCTATCATAGAAGCCAGTTGAGCCGCGTTTTTACAGAGGAAATGCTGGCCCAAATCAATGTGGAAGAGCCCTATGATCTATGGGCGCAGCATTATAAAGAGTCGGAAACCGACGATATGCTGGCTTCCATGCTGCATATGGATATGCGGATCACTTTGGCCGATAATGATATTCGCAAGGTAAACGGAGCCTGCCTGTTGGCGGATATCGACGTGGCCTATCCTATGCTGGATGATGATCTGATCGATTTTGCTGCGAAAGTGCCCTCGCGGCTTTTATTGTCGGGCACGCGTTTACGGCATTTTTTCAAAGAATCCATGAAGGGCTTTTTGCCCGATGCGATTTTGAACAAGAAAAAGCAAGGCTTCGGGATGCCTTTTTCCGAATGGACCAAAAGCTATCCGCCTTTACGCGATATTGCGGTGGATTGCTTGCAAAGCCTTGGGAAACGCGGTGTGTTCCGGGCCGATTTTCTGGAGGGCGTTATTGCCGCCCATGCTCGAGAAGGCGCGGCTATAACGGATTATATCGTGTGGGATTTGATCATGCTGGAATTGTGGCTGCGGGATAGAAAGCCACGCATGGTTTAAGGCCCTGAGACTTAAGGGGCAGAAATCCATTCAAGGGTTTTTTCGGTGACCGCTTGCGACCATTCAGGGGTAGAGAATGTATGGTCTGCCTCTGTCAGCGCGAGCGTTTGAAAATTGGATGCGTTTTGAAGGGCGCGCCATATTTTGATGCGGTTTGCTTCTTGTTCAAATTCTTTGGCGGTCAGATCATTGCCGCTTAGAACCAGCTGCACCGGGCCTTTAAAGGCGCTTAAAGCCTCTACCAGTTTCGCGGCCATGGGCGATGCCTGATCTGAAGGGCTGTCATGGGAGGGGCCATTTTTGGCCGGTGCCAGCTTTTGGCGAGCCAGCTTTAAAAGAAGCCGGGGAAAGTGCAAGGGGTTGACTTTTCCGCGCAACAAACTCAGCCAAAATTCTTTATCAAACAATCGCTTGGCATAATAATGTCGCAGCAAGACCCGGTCATAGGCTTCATCGTCACGAACCCAGGGGTTCAGCAGCATCAGCCGCCCGATTCGGGGGTCTTTGTGGCAATAAAGCACACTGGCAGATGCCCCGTCGCACAACCCCCATAAACCGACGTCCTTCGTTTGGGGGAGCAATCTGAACAGCGCCTCAAGGGCCGTGGAAATATCTTTTTCCAGATGTTCATAACCGGGATGGGTGCCATCGCTGTCACCCATGCCGCGACAATCGAAACGCATAACGCTATAGCCTTCTTGCGCCAATCGCCGCGCCAGTTTCACGAAATAACGGTGCCCGCCGGCGCGATATTGCGGCCCGCCCACAATGATGAGAACAGCGCGGTTGGATGGCTTTTCTGCCTGATGCAAAACGGACACCAATTGGTCTTTGCCGCACTGCAAAATATGGGCAGATTCTTGCACATCCATGGGGGAAGGGCGGGTGCTCATGGGTGATGGCTCATCAAGGCGGTTTGGATCAGCGCGATGATTTTGGGTGGGGCCACAGGTTCGGGCAAAGCCCAAAAGGCCTGATCCTGATGATAGCGGGCCTGCCGGTCGGCGGTTCGCCAGCTTGGGGGCAGGATATCCACGATGGCATCTGTCTCCCGTTCATCGCTGCCGATTTCAATCCATTCAATGGGCAAATCCGGTGGGGGCGGCATGTCTTTAAGCGAAAGGCGCGTTAATTGTTCGGCCATATCCGGTCCAAGGGGATAGCCGGTCACAGAAACGCTTTCGCCATTTTTCAAGATCTCCATCAATTGGGCGGTGCTTTCGCGTTGTCCCCGGTTCATGGCAGCGGCAACGCGAAGCCGCAAAAATTGGGTCAGAAAGCGTTTTCCCGATAGAACCGGCTGGATCATCAAAAGCCCGTCAATGCCGTCTGGCTCTTGATGCGCAAGGGTGGCTGCCAACAAGGCCCCTGTCCGCACGCCGCCGATCCATAAAGGTTCCGTATCAAGACGCGCCATATCACGCAGAAAAGAAAGGTCGGCGATCCAGCGGTCCCAACTGGCCTGTTCAAAATCGCCTGCACTGTCTCCGGTGCCGCTCGGGTCGGCCAGCAAAACGCGAAAGCCTTGTCGGGCCAAGGCCCGTCCGGTTTGTGCCAGCATGTACCGGGAGCGGTTCATTTCCTCGGCAAAGGGTGGCATAAGCAGCACCGTTGCGCGGGGTGCGGCAGATATTGAGGCAATCTCCAGAACGAACAAGGGGCCGTTTGGGCCGACAGGGAAAGAGGCCGATAGTTTTGGCGGGGCAGCATAAGGCCCTGTCATTGGATCAGCACGCGGCTAGTTTTGTTTCGACAAAATTGCTCAGGCTGCCAACGGTTTCAAAAACCTCGCCATTGATTTCATCATCTTCAAACAAAATGTCGAACCGGTCTTCCAATTCGGATACCACTGTCACCACGGCCATGGAATCGAATTCGGGGATGCCGCCCATCAAGGGGGTGGACGGTTGAAGCTTTTCCCCGCGTGGGCCAAGGCCAAGCGCCTGCGTGAGAACATCGCGAACTTTATCAAAAGCGCTCATAATCGTTTCCCCTGTATTTCTTGGCAGTGTCTAGGCAGACTCTGGCCAAAACCTGTTACTTTGTGTCCTATCTTGGAGAGGGTTTTTTGTCCATAGTTCACATGTCTTTTCCTTTAAGTTCACGGAATAACGGATGAAACGCTTACTGGCCTTGGTTCGGGAATTGGGTGCGGGATGGGCTGTGCTTTATCTTTTGCACCGTTTATTCGCCGCGCAATCCTTGCCGGTTTCGCTTTATGCCTATCGCCTGGTCAGGCAGCCCGTTCCGGACCGTGCCTCGCTTGGCGCGGCGCGTCGGGCGCGGTTTTCCTGCCGCCTTCTTGAGCCACAAGACCCAATGCTTGCCGCCACCTTCATTGACGAGGAGATTTTGGACTATCGGTTTTCTCAAGGTGCTCAATGCTATGGGCTGTTCAAAGAAGACCGGTTGATTGCATGGCTGTGGCTGGTAAAGGGCGCCTATGAAGAAGACGAGGTGCGCGCCCGTTTTCTTTTGGCGCCGGATTGTGTGTGGGATTTCGATGTGTATATCCATCCCGATCACCGCCTGGGATTTGCCTTTGCCGCCCTTTGGGATGCGGTGAATGAGGATTTGCATCGACATTCGATCCGGTGGACCATTAGCCGGATATCGGCTTTCAATGCGGCGTCTTTGCGAAGCCATGCCCGTATGGGGGCGACCCCTTGTGGTGGATTGGTTTTTTTGTCTTTTGGTTCTGTACAATTGATGCTTGGCTCGCGGCGGCCTTTTATGCATTTAGGCCTGCGTCGGGGCCATGGGCCGGAAATCCATTTTTCATCGCATTAAAGGCCAAGTTGTCATTGGCCTGTGGGGATATGATCCGTTACAGTTGAACCTTGTAGAATATCAAGGGCATGTGGGTATGCGGTGTTATTTACAGGATTTGATCCTTTCCAAAGCGGATGGGGCACCGGAACGGCTTGCGCTCAAGGCCGGGAAAGTGAGCCGGACCTATGGAGCGCTGGCGGCTGAGCTGGAGCAGGTGGCCGCCGGACTTTGTGCTGTCGGGTTAAAGCGCTTTGACCGGGTTGCTGTCTATCTGGACAAGCGGATCGAGACTGTATCGGCTTTTTTCGGCAGTGCGATGGCGGGCGGGATTTTTGTGCCCTGCAATCCGGTTTTGAAGCCACAACAGGTGGGGCATATTCTGCGTGATTGCACCGCACGGATATTGATATCGTCGCGTACCCGCATCGAAGCAATGGCCGAAACGCTTTCCGCATCGGATGTGCAAGTGGTGGTCAGTGTGGATGCGGTGCCCGACATGCCCCTCCAAGGGGTATGCGTGCTGCATTGGACAGAACTTTTGGCGCAAGGGAAGGCTTTACCGGCAGGGCCGCAATGCGATAGCGATGTGGGGGCGATTTTCTATACCTCTGGCAGCACTGGAAAGCCGAAAGGCGTGGTGTTGTCGCACCGCAATATGGTGGTGGGCGGCGAAAGTGTTGCCATCTATCTGAAAAACCATGCCGATGACCGTATTTTATCGCTGCTGCCTTTAAGTTTTGATGCCGGATTCAGCCAGCTTACCACTGGCTTTCATGCGGGGGCCGCTGTGGTGCTGCATAATTATTTGCTGGCCCGTGATGTGCCGCGCATCTGTGCCCGGGAAGGCATTACGGGGCTGACTTCGGTGCCACCATTGTGGATGCAATTGCTGACGGTGGATTGGCCGGAGGAGGCCGGATGCGAAATGCGGTATTTCGCCAATACCGGCGGGCGTATGCCGCGCGATGTGCTGCAAAAACTGCGGGCGATTTTTACCAATGCCGATCCTTATTTGATGTACGGCCTTACGGAAGCTTTCCGGTCCACCTATCTTGATCCGGCGCAGGTGGATATCCGCCCCGATTCCATTGGCAAGGCCATTCCCAATGCGGAAATTCTGGTGGTGAAATCCGATGGCAATCTTGCTCAGGCAGGCGAGGAAGGAGAGCTTGTGCATCGCGGGCCTTTGGTGGCTTTGGGCTATTGGAACGATGCGGAACGCACCGCCGAACGCTATAAGCCCGTGCCAAAAGCCGTGGCCGAAGTGCAAGTGCCGGAACTGGCCGTGTGGTCGGGGGATCTGGTGCGTATTGATGCGGAAGGCTATCTCTATTTCGTTGGCCGCACCGATGATATGATCAAGACATCGGGTTATCGCGTTTCCCCTACAGAAGTGGAAGAAGCCTTGTTTGACAGTGGCTTGGTTTTGGAAAGCGCGGCTTTTGGCCTTCCCCATGATACGCTGGGGCATGAAATTATTGTGGCCGTGGTGCCAAAGAACAAAGACATGTTTGATACCGCAGACCTTGTGGCCCATTGCCGGAATGTTTTGCCCGGCTTCATGGTGCCGCATCGGGTGGATGTGCATGAAAGTCTGCCCCGGTCCCCCAATGGTAAAATCGACCGTAAGGCCCTTCAGGCCCAATGCATGTCTAAAGACATAAAAAAGGCGGTATAAGCACGATGGTGGAGATGAAAGCAGATGCCGAACGGATGGCCCAACAACATCCGGCCTTTGCAGACTGGGCGTTTGAAGACGGCCATTTGCTGGTTGGCGGTATTCCCGTTGGGCAATTGGCGCAGCGATTGGGGCAAACGCCCTTTTATGCCTATGACCGGGAAAAGATAACAGCGCGGGTAAAGGCCTTGCGCGCGGCCCTGCCAAAGGCCGTGCGGCTGCATTATGCCATCAAGGCCAATCCCATGCCGGCGGTGGTGCAGCATTTGTCGGGGCTTGTGGATGGCTTTGATATTGCATCTGCCAATGAACTGGATGTGGCATTGGATGCAGGCATGTCCAACGCGCATATCAGCTTTGCCGGCCCGGCCAAAACCGATGCAGAATTAAAGCGGGCCATTGCGGGCGGAATTGTGGTGGAGCTTGAATCCCTGTCCGAGATGGATCGTTGCGCCAAAGCGGGGGACAGTTTGGGAATGACGCCGCGTGTTGCGGTGCGGGTAAATCCGGATTTCAAATTACGCGGATCGGGCATGCATATGGGGGGCGGCCCCAGCCAGTTTGGTGTGGATGCGGAAATGGTTCCCGAAATGCTGTCGCGACTGGCCGGTCTGGGTTTGGCTTTTGAAGGCTTTCATATTTTTGGCGGCTCGCAAAATCTGAGCGCAGAAGCGGTGGCGGTGGCGGAAGATCAGATTGCCGATCTGGCTATTCGTTTGGCTGACCATGCCCTGACACCGGTTCGCCATCTGAATATCGGGGGCGGTTTCGGTATTCCCTATACGCCTAAGGATAAAGCCTTCGATTTGCCTTTGGTGGGCGCGCGCTTGCATGAAACGGTGGAAAAATTGGGCCGTGCCCTGCCCGGAACCGCCGTTATCGTGGAACTTGGCCGCTATATCGTCGGGGAAGCGGGGGTATATGTGTGCAAGGTGATCGACCGCAAGATTTCACGGGGGCAGGTCTATCTGGTGACAGACGGTGGCTTGCATCATCAGCTTGCGGCAACAGGCAATTTCGGGCAGGGCATAAGGCGCAATTATCCCGTGGCTATCGCCAGCCATTATGGGGAAGAGCCGGTGGAAACCGTGAATGTGGTGGGATGCTTGTGCACACCTATCGATTTGTTGGCCGATAAAATTTCTGTGCCGCGCGCCGATGTGGGGGATCTGGTGGCGATCTTCCAGTCAGGGGCCTATGGCCGTACCGCCAGCCCGTCGCGCTTTTTAAGCCATCCGGAAGCAAAGGAAGCGCTGGTATAATCATTTCGGTGAGGTGCTGGCCCTTCATGGCGGAGCCAGAGACCAGCCTTCCGTTTAACGCACATCGCGGCAATTGCGTGCCGGGCTATTGATGACCTTTGGTTCCACATCGATTTTGCCATGCACAAGCCAGCCGGTGGCGCAATCGATGCGGCTATCTGTAATGGTGATGGAATGGGTGGGCAGGGGCGCGCGCCGTTCATAGCCAAAGCCGATCACATCGCGGTTTCCATCGCCGTTTTTAGCGAAAATTTCGACAGTATCCAGAGAGATTATGCCCCCATTGAAGGCATCGATCACCCGGCTGCCATCGCCTTCGCGTTCATCGAACAGGCTGTTTTCGATGACGAGCTTCGCCGCGCCGGATTTAACCAGATGGCCTTCATGTCGGGCGGATAGAAATTGGCTGTTCTGGATCGTCAAGGTGCCGCCATTGGTGCCGTAATAGATCCCATGCGCCCGCCCGCATTTGACTTTGCAATCGCCACCCAGATTTTGAAATCTACTGTTTTTAACCGTAAGGCTGTGAATGTCTTTATTGGTGAGCACGCCGGATTGGGCGTTTTCAAAGGTTACATGATCAAGGGTCAGGGTCTTGGTTTGCTGGCGAATACAAGCGCCATTGCCATCATTCACAAAGATATTGCGGCAACCAAGATCGCGGATGGTGCTATCTGCATTGATAATAAGGGCCGCTTTGTTTCTGCACGCCATATCCTGGATGATAGAGCCATTGCCGTTGAGAATGGTCGGGGATTTGATCAAAGCGCATTGGGCATAAATCCCTTTGGGCAAATCGATCGTGCCACCATCTTCCACCAGACTTTGTAAATTCCGACATTCCTTTCCGGCGATGAAATCGGAGCAGACAAAGCCATCGGGCAAGCTGGCTTGGGCCTTGGACGTTTCAGCAGGCGGGCGGACCAGCCAAATATCCTGATCATTGCTTAGCCCCAAAAAGACGTTTAATTTCGGGATATAAAAGAATTTGTTGAAAAGACTTTTCAGGCCGTGCGGTCCGGACCCGTCATTGAAGCTGGCCCAAGCCTTGAAATCGCGGGTTCTGTAAAGATTGCCGCTGCCATCCCAAAGATAGAAATAGCCATTGGCGTAACGCAAGGCATCGTCGTAATCCACATGGGCGGGGATGGCCCCCGCACGCACCATCGGGCCAAATGTGTCGCGGGTGATGGGCGTTGTGTAAATATCCTTGTTATTCAAAGAGACCAGCGTATTGCCAACCAAAGTGGCAATGGCATGATTGCCCCATTGATAAGGCAACTGATCGATTTTTCGGGTGATGGCGTCGGTTTCAAGGTCGATCTCAAGAAGTGTGGGATTTTGCTTGACGGATAAAAGCAAAGCGTGGCCGGGGATAGGGCTGGCAGAGGATATGCTGACCATTTCCTCTTTAAAAGGCCGTCTTGCGAGCCATTCCCTTTTTTCAAGATCGAAAATGCTATGTACAATGGGGCCGTAAGAGGTGGCATATTTCGAGCATCCCCAAGCTGTCGGCCAGGCATGAATTTGATGATCGATTAATAAGGGGGTTCCCCAAGTATGTCCGGCTGCCGGTGCATGCTCTTTGGTGGGGAAATAGCACGCATCTTCCAGTGGTACGCCGAAATGTTTGTTGAGAAAAGCGCCCTTATCATCCAAGGGGTCGGGATCATAAAGGCGCTCCCACTTTAAAGTGGCAAGATCAAGCGCATAAACGCTGTTTTGATAGGATGCGGAGTGACCGCCGCCGTGAAAGTACAAGCGTTGGCCATCGAATGTGGCCCCGGAAAAAGCCCGAATGGCGGTATTGGGATTGCGAAAAAGGGGTTCGCCTTCCACATTTGTTGGCCAAGCCACATTTTTCAAGCTGTTCGCCGTTTTCAGCTTGCACCATAGATGCGCCTCAAAATCACAGGCTTGGGCGATATAATCCTGAAGGGCAGGCAGATCCAATGATGGGGTGGCTGGCTTTTCGCCGCCCGAAAAATCGGTGATGGCCGGTTGTGTTTCGGGCGGGGATTTCAGGCGGGTCTTGGCGGCGTGTTTCGTTGAGCCTTGTTTTTTCCGTTTTTGTTGGTCCGCTTGTTTTTTCAAAGAGGTATTGGGGGCTGCAGCCTGCGGGGGATTGATATTTTCCGCAGGGAATGTTTCCGGGCTTTTTGCTTGCGCGTCCATAGCGCCAAGGCGCTGCTCCAGAGCAAGGATGCTTGCGGCCCAGCTTGCCTGATCGGCTTTGGTGGACGCATTCCAGTTTTTGCATAATTGCCGCAATCGTGCAAAGCGCGGCGAAGGGTTGGATTGATGGGCCGCGCAAATATCTTCAGGGCCTGGGCTTTGTGCATAGGCAAGCGGGCTGGTGCCGATAATCAAGGCGGCGGCGATAATGGACAGCCGAACCATAAAGGCGCTCCTGCTTGTGTTTTCCAATCCAATGCCGAGCCAGCCGATCGATGGCGCGATCAACCGCGGCCATAATCGTCGTCAAAGCGCACAATATCGTCTTCTCCAAGATAAGCCCCGGATTGCACCTCGATAAGATGCAGGGGAATTTTTCCCGGATTTTCCAGACGATGGAGCGCCCCCAACGGAATATAGATGGATTCATTTTCCGTTAGCAGGATTTGTTCCTCATTGCGGGTAACCAAGGCGCTTCCTTGTACCACAATCCAGTGTTCGGCCCGGTGGTGATGCTTTTGCAAAGAAAGCTTCTGGCCGGGCTTTACAATGATGCGCTTGGTTTGAAAACGCTCGCCATTGTCTGTTGTTTCATAAGACCCCCACGGGCGGTAAACCCGCGGATGGTGCAAATGTTCGGTCCGTTTGGCAGCCTTCAGGCGATCCACAATGGCTTTCACCTCTTCGCTGCGATCTTTGTGGGCCACCAATACGGCATCTTTGGTGGTTACAATGACCAGATCCTCTACGCCGATTGTGGCGACGAAGGGGCCATCTGCACGCACCAAGCTGTTCTTGGTATCAAGGGTGAGCACATCGCCCTTCAGGCTGTTGCCTGATCGTCTTTGCTGCCTTCGTTCCACATGGCGGCCCAAGAACCAAGATCGCTCCAGCCCATATCCACCGGCACCACGGCGATATTGTCAGCCTTTTCCATGATGGCGCAATCGATGGAATCCGCCGGACTTTTTTGAAAGGCTTCGCTATTGGGGCGCTCGAACCCCAAATCCACGTCTACCTGTTCAAGCGCGGCTTTGCAGGCGGATAAAATCTCCGGCGCAAAGGCTTCAAACGCCTGTATCATACTATCGCAGCGGAAAAGGAAGATCCCGCTGTTCCAGAAGAAATTCCCCTGTTCCAGATAATGTTTGGCTCCGGCAAGATCAGGTTTTTCGTGGAAATTTTCCACATGATAGACACCGTCTTGTCCGGTGACTTCCTGACCCGCTTCGATATAGCCATAGCCGGTTTCCGGGTAATTGGCGCTGATACCAAAAGTGATGATCTGGCCGCTTTCTGCCGCTGGAATGGCGGTTTCAATGGCCCGTTGAAAGGCATCCGGATCGGTGATGGAATGATCGGAAGGGGCGAGCAAAATCAGCCCGTTTTCATCTTCCTGAGCAATGCGTAACGCCGCCATGATGGCCGCAGGCGCGGTCCCTTTACCGATGGGTTCCAATATGATCGCCAAAGGATCGATACCGATTTCCAACATTTTTTCCGACACCATGAAGCGGTGATCGTCATTGGCGATCAGCAAGGGCGGGGCAAAGCGCTGTGGATCGGACAAGCGCAAAGCGGTTTCCTGGATCATCGCAAGATCGGTAAGAACCGGCAGGAATTGTTTGGGATGAAAGGCGCGGGACAAGGGCCACAAGCGTGTGCCGGAGCCCCCAGACAGAATAACCGGCCATAACCGCATATCTAGATCCTTTCGCTGGAATTCTGTCCAAAAACAAGGGCTTCATAGTTACTAAGATTTGCATCCCAGCCATAATGGTCGATGATAAAACGCCGCGCTTCTTCGATCTGCGCTTTGTCTTCATCCAGAAGGGTGCAGGAATGGGCAATCAGATCCGCACTGTTCTGGGCCACCAAGCTTGGGTTTCCGGACAAGGGCGGATACCGGCCAAGGCATCTTGCGTGGCAATGATGCGTTTTCCCATGGCCATGGCTTCCAGCGCCTTGTTCTGGATGCCGCGGGCGATGGTAAGCGGCAAGCACACCCCCCAGGCATGCTGCACATAGGGGCGCACATCGGGCACACTGCCGGTCACCAAAACACCGGGACGCTCGGCAAGGCGGCGCACGGCATCGGTGGGCGACATGCCGACAATGGCAAACAAAATATCGGGATGGCGCTTTTGTACGTGGGGAAGAACCTCGTCCACATACCAGGTAACGGCCTTGATATTGGGCCAATAATCCATCGCACCGACGAAAACGATGGCGCGAGTGCTTCTGGATAAGGATCGGCAAAATCAAGATCGGGGTTGAAATAATCCACATCCACGCCCTGGGTGCGATGGGTGATTTTTTCGGCACTTTCAGGGCAGAGGGTGCGAAACAACGTCGCTTCGGCTTCAGAGATAAACACCGTTTGATCGAAGGCCTTGGCCATGCGGCATTCATAGTCGCGTAATAGCCGCGCTTCGCGCTGAAAAAACCATTTTTTAAACCGGTTTTTATCTTCGGCATAAGAGCGGAATTTTTCTGAATCCACATCTTCGGCATTGAAAATGGTGCGCGGCCCCGCTGCGGTTTTGCCATAAACAAATTGGCCGGTGCAGCCACTATACATCAAAATGGCATCGGGCTTTTCATGGGCAAGAATATGGTCCACCCATTGGGACATGCGCTTGTTTTTGTAATAAGCCACAGACAATGGTTCATGGCGCAACAGGCCTTTGATAGCCCCCATCATTCCCCGTTTTTTGTCCAGCTTTTCAACACAGACGCTTTTGCAATAGTCGTGGAGCTTCTCCACATATTGCCAATCTTCATCTGCATCGATGAAGGTGCCAAGATGGATGTCATGGGATTTTGACAGATGGCGCATCATATTGAATGTGGAGATTTTATCCCCTTTGTTCGGTGGATAGGGAATGCGGTGTGTTAGATACAGCAATGTCATGGTGGATATGATGTTCCCTGTCGCCTCGGCCTCGCGCTTTTTGCTTGGCGCCCCTTTTTCAAGGGCTGTGCCGTTTCCCCGTTTCAAATTGAAACCTAACGCGTTCACGGGTTTAGCGCAACGAGGCTGTGTTATTGCCCCGCCTTTGTGTAGCATGGCACAAGGATCGGGATAGGGTGCCATGCGGCGAGAAAAATTTGACCAGCGAAGGCGCGATGACAAAAGACCACATGACAAGAGCAAAGCCGGACTCAATGATGCAAGAGACCCCGCAATTATGCGTGATTATCGATACGGAAGAAGAGTTCGATTGGGACGGCCCTTTTCGTCGGGAAGCCCGTGCGGTTACCTCTATTGCGGCACAAGACAAGGCGCAGGCTATTTTTGCCCGCTATGGCATCATTCCCACCTATGCGATCGATCATCCGGTGGCCAGCGATCCGGATGCGGTGATGCTTTTGAAAGCCTATCAGGATCGGGGAGAGGCTGTTATCGGGGCCCACCTTCATCCTTGGGTGTCGCCGCCCTTTGAAGAAGAGGTCTGCCGCGCGCACAGCTATCCCGGTAATCTTACGCCAGCGCTTGAATATGAAAAGCTGCGGATTTTGACCGCGATAATCGAGGACGCCTTCAAAAAACGCCCTTTGGTCTATAAAGCCGGGCGCTATGGCCTTGGGCCAAATACGCCGGAGATTTTGGCCCGATTGGGCTATAAAGTGGATTGTTCCATCGTGCCCTATACGGATTTCAGTGACGATCAGGGGCCGGATTTTCTCCATGAAACACCGCATTTGCGCGCATTTTCACCTGCCGCGGATATTTTGGAATTGCCTTTGTCCAATGCCTTTGCGGGGGTGTTGCGTGGGCAGGGACGGTGGCTTTATCCCCGGATTCAAACGCCTTTTTTACGCCGCATGCACCTGCCGGGAATTTGTGCCCGCCTTGGGCTTTTGGAACGGATAAGATTAAGCCCGGAAGGACAGGATGCCCGTGACCATATAAGGCTGACAAAAGCGATGTTTAAAGATGGCTTTCGGGTGTTCAGCTATACCTATCACAGCCCGTCCTTAGCGCCGGGCCACACGCCTTATGTGCAAAGCCCTGCGGATCTGACGCGCTTTCTGGATCAAATGGATCGTTATTTTGAATTCTTTTTCAAAACATTGGGCGGGCATGCTGCAACTCCATTGGAGATTTATGACCAGTGGAGCATGACAAAAGGTGCGGGCAAAGAAAGCCACGCCGCATCATCGCGCCCATAGGGCTCTTTTGTCTGGATGCAACAGATGATGCCTCGCCGTTTCAAGCGGAGTCCCGTGCGTTCCCATCTGCCGCTTCATCCACCATTTTTGCAAGTTGGCTTTGGGCCTGTTCTGCAAGCGCTTCGATTTCCGCCCAGTTTTCGGTGAGCGCGCCAACCTCTGCCTGGAAATCCTGAAGCGTCGGGGGCTTTTTCCCTTGGGCGGCGATAACAGCGGCAATGGCTGCCCGAATGGGGCTGTTCAAGGCCACTTCTTTCATGAGCTCTTTGTGCTGATATTTTTGCGCGTTTTCAATGTCGCGCAGCTTGTCGGAAAGACGAAACATCACAATCAGCCCCATAAGCGCAACGATGATAAGCGCCGCTAATAGGCCAAGAAGAAGATGATCCGATGTAAGGAGAACGCCGAGAATATTGCTCATTGGACCTGCTTTATAGGCAAGAAAACCAGACGGATTTACCACCGCCCGATAAAGAGCATATCGGCTTTAGACAGAAATCAAAAGATGAATGACAAAACGGTTGCCCAAAGACCAAGAGACAGGCCGACGACAAGGATGAAGGCCAGCCCGACATCAAGGCGATTATCCTGAGATCGGCGAGATAGGCGACGTCTTGATCGATTGTTCTGGAAGGCTGTCTGGTAAGCTTGACCATCGGACTATCCTGCTAAAGTTTTCTGGATTTGAAGAGACTCAGCCACTGCTCGAAGGGACATACCGGAAACGGAAACAATATAAAATTTTATTCGATTTCGATGGTTTCACAATTTCGTTTACAAGTGGTTAATGGGGCCGGAAAGGTGGCTTTCCGGCTGGTGGCAGCTTGTTATGATTTGGTTGGATATTCTGGTTTTTTATTGTTCAGTATCAAGGGCATAGCCTGCGGAGCGGACAGTGCGTATGATGTCGTTGGCACCATCGCTGTTCAAGGCCTTGCGCAGCCGGCGGATATGCACATCGACAGTGCGCAATTCCACATAAACATCATGCCCCCATACGGCATCCAAAAGCTGTTCACGGGAAAAGACCCGGCCCGGATTTTCCAGAAAATGCCGAAGCATGCGAAATTCCGTGGGCCCCAAATGCACCGGCTTATGATCGCGCAGAACTTTGTGGGTGGTGCTGTCGAGGCTGATGTCGGAAAAGGTCAGAACCTTACCGGACAAGCCGGGTCGCACGCGGCGCAAGACGGCATTTATGCGAGCGATCAGCTCGCGGGGGCTGAAGGGTTTGGTGACATAATCGTCGGCCCCGATTTCCAGTCCCCGCACCCGGTCGCCTTCTTCGGTGCGCGCGGTGAGCATGATGATGGGGATATTGGCGGTGTCTCCATTGCGACGCAGGCGACGGCAGATCTCGATGCCCGATAGATTGGGCAGCATCCAATCCAGCAAAATCAGATCCGGTGGCTGCTCCATCGCCATCATCATGCCTTCTTCGCCATCATTGCTGAAAACCACATCGAACCCTTCCCGTTCCAAATTATACCGGACGAGTTCGGTCAGATTGATATCGTCTTCAACAAGCAAAATGCGTGGCTTCATGATGCGCTATCCTGTTGATCCGGATGGGGCTGTTCGTCTTTTGAAGCGCGGGCAAAGGCAGTGTCATCCCGTTTGGGGCGTGCGTCTTTCATGGGGCGCCCCTCGATCACATAATAGGCGATTTCTGCAATATTGGTGGCCTGATCGCCCGCCCGTTCGATATTTTTTGCGATAAACAGCAAATGGGTGCAGGCGGTGATGATCTGCGGCTTTTCCATCATATAGGTCAGCAATTCGCGGAACAGGCTATCATAAAGCAGATCAATGCGCTCATCCTAGCCCACACATTCACGGCGCGGGTGCTATCGCGCTGGATAAACGCATCCAGCACATCGGTAATCATTCTTTGCGCTTCTTGCGCCATTTCGGGCAGCACGCTGATCTGGCGAATGGGGAGGGTATTGACCAGTACGGTGGTTCGCTTGGCGATATTTTTGGAATAATCGCCAATCCGTTCCAGGGCGTTGGAGATTTTTATCGTTGCCACCAATTCACGCAGGTCATCGGCCAGTGGCGCACGCCGCGCGATTACTTCGATGGCTTTTTCTTCGGCACGCTGTTCCAGAAAGTCGATCTTTTTGTCAGATGCGATGACTTTTTCCGCCAGTTTTATATCGCGGGCCATTAACGCCGTCACGGCATTGGCAAGTTGCATTTCTGCCAGACCGGCCATTTCGCTCAGGATGGCCCGCAACTGGTCCAGTTCGTCATCATAGGACTTTATTGTGTGAATATCGGTCATGTCGGCTCCTCTGCCACAATTGGCACGAATGCACATGCGTCTGTTTAAGATACTCCGATTACAGTCATATGACGGTCCAGCGAGCAGATTGCATGTCTTTGCTGATCCTTTCAGGGATGGTCTTCCGGCTCACGGAGTCCTTGATATATAGGGAGAGAGATGGTGACGGTGGTCCCTTTCCCCAATATGCTGCGGATATCCAGATGGCCGCGATGGCGCGACACGATATGTTTTACGATCGCAAGGCCAAGCCCCGTGCCCCCCAGCTTTCGGGATCGCGCCGCATCGACCCGATAAAAGCGCTCGGTCAGGCGGGGAAGATGTTCGGGCGGAATACCGGGGCCGTGATCCGTGATACTGATGGCGATGCCGCGTTGCCCGCTTTCGGGGATGCGTTCCACCGGCTGTGCAGATAATGTCACGGTGCTGCTTCATAGGCGTATTTCAGCGCATTGGATGTGAGATTTTGCAACATCTGGTGGATTTGGTCGGCATCGCCTTGCACCGGTTCAAGGGAATCCGGCACAAGAATATTGATGGCCATATGACGTTTCTGGACGGTTGGCTCCAAAGATGCGGCAACGCCTTTTAAAATGGGCTCAAGCTGCACGCTGCTTTTGGGCTGCACATGCTTGTCCAGTTCGATCCGCGAAAGGGATAACAGATCGTCGATCAGGCGCACCATGCGTCGGGATTCTTCTTCCATGATGCCCAAAAACCGCTCTTGGGCGGCTTCGTCGCCTTTGGCGGGGCCGTTCATGGTTTCAATGAAGCCGATCACAGACGATAAAGGCGTGCGCAATTCATGGCTGGCATTGGCGACAAAATCGGCGCGCATGCGTTCGGCCACCCGCATCTTTGTGATGTCGTGCATGGAAATGACCACGTAAAATGCAGGTTCGGTGCTTTCCCTGTCGCTATCCGATGCGTGGCGGCTGTTATCCACCCGCGATACGCTGATGGAAAAAATACGTTCAACCGCCCCCGTCAAAGAGGCTTCAAGGCGGGCGATGGGAGCGCCCTGCATCACTTTGCCCAGCGCTTCCAGAATATCGGGATGGCGCACATAAAGGCTGACATCGCGGCCGATCAGATTATTGCCAAAAAGGGTGCGGGCCGGGCGGTTGGCATCCAGCACTTTGCGTAAAGGGTCGATCAAGAGCAAAGGCGCGTCGATCCCTTCGGCGATTTTGGCCCGCAATGGGGCCAGATTCCGGCGGGCGGAGCGGGCGGTTTTCAGGGCATCGGTCAGCCGGTTCACCACTATGCGGTAGCGCCGGTCAATCCAGAAGAAGGCTATGCCGACCACGGCTGCAATAATCAGCGCGGGAAGCGCATCCACCAGCCCTGAAAGATGCAGCCCAAAGAGCAAAACCACCACCAATATCTGTATCGGCAGTATCCGGAAGCCGCTTTCGATGATCTTGCCTGTGCTCACATCATCGCCTTGTTTTTCTATGCGTCTTGATCTTAATCATTTGCGACAGATGCGCGAAAGACTCCGCAACACCATCAGCGCCTAAGTCTATCGCCGGACGGGCGCTATAGCCAAAGCTGACCACGGCAACAGGAATGTCGCTGGCGCGCGCGGCATCCACATCGGTTTGGGTATCTCCCACCATCAGGGCGTCTCTCTGATCGCCAAGCTCGTGCAGAACCTGATTGATATGCATGGGATGGGGTTTGCAATGGGGCAGGGTATCGCCGCCGATAACCGAAGAAAAATAAGGATGAAGATCCAGCGCGTCCAAAAGCCGAACGGTCAAATCCTGCGGTTTGTTGGTGCAAAGGCCAAGAGCGATATCATTGTCTTTCAAGCGCTTTATCAGATCCAGAGCACCGGGGAATGGTTGGCTCAGGCGGGCAATATTGTGCCGATAATGGGTCAGAAAGAGCGCCTGTTCCGCATCCATGTCCCGCTCTTGCGGGATGCCGCCTGTGGCGTTGAGCCCGGTTTCGATCAGCTTGCGCACACCGTGGCCGACCATATGCCGCACGGCCTGAAGCTCAAGGTGAGGACGACGCAGACCTTCGAGCACATGGTTCATGGCGGCGCATAGATCGGGGGCCGTGTCGACAAGGGTTCCATCCAGATCGAAGATGACTGTATCGACGTGAAAGATCTTCTTGCTCATTGGTCCTCGGATTTTTGCACCACCCCATCAAAGGGGCCTGTCAGATTTTAGATATGAATATCTGCACGTTTCTATTCTTAGCCCGTTGAAATTGAAAGGCGGCAGAAAAAAGAGCATTGGGCAGTCTTTGTATTTCGTTTACCTGCGCCTGATATGTCTCTGTGTATATTAGAGCAGATAAAATATTCATGGGCCGCCAGGTGTTGTAAATGAAAATACATTGGTTTCGCGCAATTTTATGCATGCTGGCATATGCGGTGATCGCTGGATCGCCGGTCATTGACCATCCGGCCCATGCCCAAGTTGAAAGCTCTGACGAACCCGCGTCCGGCATTTCAATGACGGTTATTGAACAGGCATCCCGGCTTGTGGATAGCGAGCCTTTGCGGGCCATGGCGCTGATTGATGAGCAAATCTCGATATTGCCGGCAACACAGGATGCGGATGCCAATATCATTCGCTTGTATATGCTCAAATCCCTGATTTTGAGCCGCCTTGGCCAGAACAATGAGGCATTAAGGGTTGCAAAACGCGCTTTTGGGTTGTTCGAGGCGGCCGGTTTGGATCCCCAATCCAAACTTCATGCGGATTTGTTGATGGCAAAAGCACGAGCGCATGAACATTTGGGTGATATGGCGTCGGCTTTGACCGATTATTTCGCCGCCTGGGGCGTTTTTGATGCGCTTGGGGATAATGAGGGCATGGCCGCCGCCCATGCTAGCGGGGCGGGTATTTATCAGGAAATCGGCCAATGGGATAATGCCATTTCCAATTACCAGCGGGCTTTGGTGCGGGCCGAACAGACTGGCGACACGTTTTTACGCGCGCGCATTATCAATAATCTGGCCTATGCCTATGTCACCAGTGGTGAGGCGCAGAAAGCCTATGACCTTTTGATATCCGCACGCCCGTTGATCGAGGAACTGAACAACCCTTTGGTGTCTGCCTATGTCGATGACAATATTGGCGAAGCTGGTCAATCTGGGCCGATATGATGATGCCCTTCTATATATCGAGCGCGGCATCACGGCAGCCGATGCGCTTGGGGTCGGGTCTTTGGTGAGCAATGCGTGGCTGAATATGGCGCGCGTTCATGAAGCAAAGGGCTCAGTGGATCTGGCTGTCGATTATGCCATGCGCGGTCTTGAACAAGCCCAGAAAAATCACGAACGGGCGCGGTTGCGTGATTTGCACGGGCTTCTTGCGCGATTATACGCGGCAAACGGTGACTATAAATTAGCCTATGACCACCAAAGCCAAAGCCAGAAATTCAGGGAAGCCATCAATACGGCGGAAGTGAACCAATTGGGCAAGGTTTTGGAAGCGCAAATGGATCTGGAACGTAAAGAGCAGGAAATTGCCCTGCTGCAACGGGATCAGGAAATCAGCGCCTTGCGGCTTGCTTCGGAATCAACATGGCGCAGAGCCGCCTTGATCGGCACGTTCATGCTTTTGGGAGTGATTGTCGCTTGGCGATTTTGCTGCGCGCCAAGGCCCGCGCCACCGCAGAGGCCGAGATCCGAAGTGGCGAATTGTTGTTGGCACAACAAGAGCTTGAGCATGCCAATGAAGTGAAATCCAATATTTTGGCAATGACAAGCCATGAAGTGCGCACACCGCTCAATGGCATTATGGGCATGGCGCAAGTGCTTTTGAGAGCCGGGCTGGAGCCGAAAGAAAAACGGCAGGTGGAAACCATTCTCAATTCAGCGGATATGCTGCTGGCGCTTTTGAACGATATCCTGGACATGTCCAAGATCGAGGCCGGAAAGCTGGATATTCAGGTGGAAACCTTCGCTTTACGGGATCTGGTGTCGGATCTGGCCGACCTTTGGCAAGCGAAAGCCAATGATAAAGGGGTGGCGCTTCAAATGCAGATTGCCCCGGATCTGCCATTGCATATTGTGGGGGATCCGGGCCGGATTCGCCAAGTGTTGTCCAATCTGATTTCCAATGCCATTAAATTCTCGTCCCATGGGGCGGTGCGCGTTTCCGTGTGTAAAGACGATACGATTTTAAAGGCGCCAGCCGTGGTTTTTCGGGTGAAAGATCAAGGCATTGGAATTTCCGAAGCGCATAAATCGCAGTTGTTCGAGCCTTTCACCCAAGTGGAAACCGGGGCAACCCGGACATATGGGGGCACGGGCCTTGGATTATCTATCTGCCGGCATCTTGTCGGCTTGATGGGCGGGCAGATCGATTTTGTCAGCCGCTTGGGTGAAGGGACGGATTTCTGGTTTGCCTTGCCTTTGGTGGATGCCGAAATCAATGTGACTGGATCGGACGGGGACGGAAAGGGCGCGGTTTTGCAAGATGCGCCGACTGCCAGGGATGAGCAAGCGAGCCGGGCGCGGCTTTTGATTGCGGAAGACAATGAAACAAATCGGCTGGTGATGCGCGAGATGTTGCATGGTCAGGGCTATGATCTGGTGTTTGCGGAAGATGGCGCACAGGCTTTGGAACTGGTGGCTACGCAATCCTTTGATCTGGTTTTGATGGATGTGCATATGCCGGTGATGGATGGGCCTATGGCGGTGCGGGAAATTCGCGCCCTTGGCACAAAAAAAGCGCAGGTACCGATTATTGCCATCACGGCGGATGCCATGGAGGGAGACCGCCATCAGCTTATCAGTGGCGGGATGAACGATTATATCTCCAAACCCATCGACAGAATCAAGCTCATCGGCCTGATCGAGACATTTCTGGCTGGGAGCCATGGTGGAAAGACCACCTTAAAGCCCATGGTAGGCGCGGGCTAAAATCTTCCAAGGCCCGCCTGTCCTTATTGATATTCTTTGGTGCCGGTCGCATGGGATCGGTGCATAGGATCGGCTTTGAAAAGACCACGGATAATAATTCGTCAAATTCCTTATGGATCAGCGATCATGGCGGTTTGATCTTGCATAATATCGTTGTCACTGAGGGAGATAAGGATAAATATTTCCATAGATTTGCACACGGACCCTTTTCTGTCGTACATAGCGCCATCATCTTTTTTTGCGCACAAGAGGGGCTTCTGTGGCGTTTTGGAACTGGAAGATATTTGAGTCTGTCAATAAGCCGGTTTTCTTTATTTCGGCCTTGATCATTTTCGCAACTCTATGCTTTGCCGCGCTGGATTCCGGAGATGCTTCAACCATATTCAAAACGCTGCAATCCGGCATTGTCGAGCGATTCGGCTGGTTTTATGTGCTGTCGGTGGCAATCTTTCTGGTGTTTGTTCTTGGCCTTGCATGAGTTCTTTCGGGGATATCCGGTTGGGGCCGGATTCTTCTGAACCGGATTTTTCCTATGCCTCGTGGATGGCCATGTTGTTTTCCGCAGGCATGGGCATCGGCTTGATGTTTTTCGGCGTGGCAGAACCGATTTCCCATTATTTTTCGCCCCCCACCATTGAAGGTGGAACCGCACAGGCGGCCCGCGAGGCCATGGAAATCACCTTCTTCCATTGGGGTATTCATGCTTGGGCGATTTATGCCGTGGTGGGCCTGTCTTTGGCATATTTCGGCTATCGACGCGGGCTTCCCCTAACCATCCGGTCCAGCCTTTATCCCATTTTGGGGGAGCGCATCCACGGCCCCATCGGCCATGCGGTGGATATTCTGGCGGTGGTGAGCACCATGTTCGGCGTTGCGACCTCCCTTGGTGTGGGGGTGATGCAGGTGAATGCCGGGCTGAATCATCTGTTCGGCGTGCCGGAAAATGAATGGATGCAGCTTTTGCTTATTGCCTTGATTACAGGGGCGGCCACCACGTCTGTGGTGGCTGGTCTGGATTCAGGCATCAAACGGCTGAGCGAAATCAATCTGATCCTGGCCATTGGCTTGTTGGTTTTTGTTCTGCTGGCTGGCCCAACCTTGTTTTTGCTGCAGGCTTTCGTTCAAAATATCGGTGGTTATCTGGGAAGTCTGGTGACCCGGACCTTCACCTTATTTGCCTATGAGCCAAACCATTGGATCAGCGATTGGACTTTGTTCTACTGGGCATGGTGGATTGCCTGGTCGCCTTTTGTGGGCATGTTCATTGCCCGGATTTCCCGTGGGCGAACCATTCGGGAATTTGTGATCAATGTGTTGTTGGTGCCATCGGGCTTCACCTTCTTGTGGATGACCGTCTTTGGCAATTCAGCCATCTTTTTCGATATGGAAGGCATTTCTAAATTGGGGGAAGTGGTTACCACCAATATGCCGGTGGCATTGTTCCAGTTTTTGGAAGCCTTGCCCTTTTCCAGCATTGCCTCGATTTTAGGCACGGCGCTTGCGATTACGTTTTTTGTCACCTCTTCGGATTCTGGGTCATTGGTGATCGATATCATCACTTCGGGCGGGGATAAGGAGCCGCCGGTTTGGCAACGGATCTTCTGGGCGGTAACGGAAGGCATCGTGGCGGCTGTCTTGCTGTTGGCCGGGGGGCTGGGTGCGCTACAAACGGCGTCTTTGGCCAGCGCTTTGCCTTTTACCCTTGTTATTCTGGTGGTGTGTTGGGGGCTTTATCGCGGGCTGCGCGATGAACGGGCGCGGAAAGCCAGCCACCGCGTGGCGTCATCTTTGGCGGTGGATGGCGTTGGTGTGCCGTGGAAGCAAAGACTTCGTAGCATTTTGCATTATCCCAAACGGGTGCAGGCCATTGTTTTTATGGCCGACATTGCCCATCCTGCATTGTTGGAAGTGGCGCGTGAACTTTCATTGCGCGGGGTTGAATCATCGGTGAATCACCAAGAGGATCGGGTAAGCCTGTTGGTGGAAGAAGATGCGGGGCAAGCCTATCCTTTTGAATATGCTGTGCATTTGCGTAGTTATGAAACACCCAGCTTTGCCTTTCCGGAATTTGAACCAAAACGATCGAAAGCATCGCGCTTTTATCGTGCCGAAGTTTATCAAGGCGAGGGCAGCGATCCCTATGATGTGATCAGCTATTCCAAGGAACAGATTATTGCCGATGTGATCGCTCAGTATGATCGCCATCGCTATTATCTGCATTTGGTAAGTTAGCGTGGCCGCATATGAATTCACTTCGATGTGATTGTCATTATGAGCGCGGTCTCTTATCTGTTTGCGCACAGCACAAGCCCAACTGCAGGATCGGTATATGACACAGAGCCCTTATGACTATGATCTTTTCGTAATTGGCGCCGGATCAGGCGGCGTACGCGCCAGCCGGATTGCCGCATCCCTGGGCGCGAAGGTCGCTGTTGCAGAAGAATATCGCGTGGGCGGAACCTGCGTCATTCGCGGCTGTGTTCCGAAAAAATTGATGACATATGCGGCGCATTTCCATGAAGATTTTGAAGATGCGGTGGGCTTTGGCTGGGATGCTGTAACGCCGAATTTTGACTGGACGAAATTTATCGCAGCAAAAGATGCGGAAATTGACCGGCTGAACGGGCTTTATAAGAAAATGCTGGCGTCTAATACTGTCGAGGTGTTTGAAAGCCGGGCAACGCTTGAGGATGCGCATACCGTGCGGATGGGCGATAAAACCGTCACGGCGGATACGATTCTGGTGGCCACCGGCGGGACGGTGAATCTGCCGCGCACCCCCGGTGTGGAGCATGCCATCACCTCTAATGAAGCGTTTCATTTGAAAGAGTTGCCCAAAGACATCGTCATCGTTGGGGGCGGCTATATTGCCGTTGAATTTGCCGGAATTTTCAATGGTCTGGGGTCCAATGTGACCCTTATTTATCGGCGGGACCGTATTTTGCGTGGTTTTGATGAGGATTTGCGGATCCGGCTGCAAAAAGCCATGCAGGATAAAGGCATCAAGATCTTGTGCCACACGGATGTGGAGGCCATCGAAAAAACCGGTGACGGGCTGTCGCTAACGCTGAATTCCGGCGAGAATTTGAAAACCGACCAGTTGATGTATGCCATTGGCCGCCGCCCCTATACCGAAGGTTTGGGATTGGAACGGGCCGGGGTTGCTCTTGATACCAATGGGGCGGTGACGGTGGATGATTATTCCCGCACCAATGTGGAGAATATCTATGCTGTTGGCGATGTGACGGATCGCATTGCGCTGACGCCCGTGGCCATCAAGGAAGGCCATGCCTTTGCCCTGACCCGGTTTAAAGGCACGCCGGTTTCTCCCGATCATCATAATGTGGCATCGGCGGTGTTTTCCCATCCCCCCATTGGCACTGTTGGCATGACCGAGGATCAGGCGCTGGACAAGCTGGGTGATGTGGATGTGTATGAATCCGATTACCGGCCCATGAAAAACACGCTGGCCGGGCGCGATGAACGGGCCTATGCCAAGATTATCGTCGATTGCAAAACCGACAAGGTGGTGGGCATCCACATGATCGGCCCCGATAGTCCTGAGATCATTCAGGGATTTGCCGTTGCGATCAAGATGGGGCTTACCAAGGCCGATTTGGATAAAACCGTGGCCATCCACCCCAGCAGCGCCGAAGAACTGGTTTTGATGAGCACAAAACGCAATTAAGGCCTTTGGCAGGGCTGACAAGTTCGGCGGGCTTGCTTATGATGGCCGCTTGTTATGATCATGCGTTTTGAGTGGAGTTTTTGAAATATGCCAACACGCTGGACCCCTGATAGTTGGCGTAACCGCCCCGCAGCCCAGCAACCCAATTATCCCGACAAGGATAAACTGGCCGCTGTGGAAAGCGATTTGTCACGGTATCCGCCTTTGGTTTTCGGGGGTGAGGTAAAGGCTTTGAAGCACCAGCTTGGCCGGGTCGCCGATGGTCGTGCCTTTTTGCTTCAGGGTGGGGATTGCGCGGAAAGCTTTGCAGAATTTCACCCCGATACCATCCGCGATACCTTCCGGGTTTTGCTGCAAATGGCGGTTATCCTTACCTTCGGGGCGGCGTGCCCTGTGGTGAAGGTGGGGCGCATGGCCGGGCAATTTGGCAAGCCGCGCTCCAGCGATATGGAACGGCAAGGCGATCAGGAACTGCCCAGCTATCGCGGCGATAATGTGAATGGCATCCAGTTTGATGCGACGGCCCGGATGCCCGATCCGGATCGCTTGATGCGCGCCTATAATCAATCGGCGGCGACCCTTAATCTTTTGCGGGCATATGCCAGTGGGGGCTATGCGGACCTGCATCGGGTGCATCGCTGGAATCTGGATTTGTAGCCAATTCCCCGGCGGCGGAACGCTTTCAGGATTTGGCGGACCGCATTGGCGAATCATTGGCTTTCATGCGCGCTTGTGGGGTCGGGGACGATGCGGCCCATGAACTGAAGGGCACGGATTTCTTCACCAGTCATGAATGTTTGCTGCTGGGGTTTGAAGAAGCCATGACCCGCCATGAACCATCGGGCGGCGGATGGGTGGATAGCTCGGCCCATATGCTGTGGTGCGGTGATCGCACCCGGCAATTGGACGGGGCGCATCTGGAATTTTTGAAGGGTATTGAAAATCCCATCGCTGTAAAGGTGGGGCCAAGCATGCAGCCGGATGAATTGCTGCGGGTGGTGGATCTGCTCAATCCCTTTGACGAGCCGGGCCGCCTGACCCTGATTTGTCGCTTTGGCGCCGATAAGGTCGAGCAGCATTTGCCGAATTTGATCCGTGCGGTGAAGCGCGATGGCCGTCGGGTGGTGTGGAGCTGCGATCCCATGCACGGCAATACGGTGAAAAGCTCGGTGGGGCTGAAAACCCGTGGCTTTGACCAGTTGATGCGGGAAGTGCGGCAGTTCTTTGCCATTCACCGCGCCGAAGGAACCTATCCGGGCGGTATTCATCTGGAGCTGACGGGGCAGAATGTGACCGAATGTACCGGCGGAGCCATGGCCATTACCGAAGATAAATTGTCTTCGCGCTATCACACCCATTGCGATCCCCGGCTGAATGCGGACCAAAGCCTCGAGATGGCCTTCCAGATTGCGGAATTGTTGAAAGAGGAGCGGCGCGCCGTGGAGCAAGGGGCCGAGGTACGTGAAAGCGCCTGAGCCATCTTGTGGCGGTTGCGATGAAGGGCTAAACAAGCCTGCATGAACGCACATCCCTTTCGCATCGCACTTGCGCAATTGAACCCTGTGGTGGGGGATATTGATGGCAATGTGGAAAAAATTCGCACGGCACGGGCCAAAGCGGCTGCTTTGGGGGCTGATCTTGTTATCACTCCTGAACTGAGCCTTGTGGGCTATCCCACGGAAGATCTGGTGCTGAAATCATTCTTCCAGCGTAGCGCCATGCAGTGCGCCGAGATGCTGGCCAAAGAAACAGCGGATGGCGGCCCGGCATTGATCGTGGGGTCGCCCTGGCTGTTTGATGACGGGCTTTATAATACCGCTTTGGTGATGGATGGAGGCGAGGTCATCCATAAGGTGTGCAAGCGCGATCTGCCCAATTACGGTATTTTCGATGAAAAGCGGATTTTCGCTGCCGCTTCAAAGACAGAGCCGGTGATGGTGCGCGGCCGCCGTCTTGGGGTGATGATCTGCGAAGATATGTGGTTTCCCCATACGGCGCGCGATTTGGTAGAGGCAGGGGCCGAAATTCTGCTGGTGCCCACTGCGTCGCCTTTTGAAACCGATAAAGGCGACGAGCGCTTGATGGAAGCCCGCAAGCGTGTGGCCGAAACCGGATTGCCGCTTATGTTCGTCAATCAGCTGGGCGGGCAAGACGAAGTGATTTTCGATGGAACATCCTTTTGCCTGGATGCGCAGGGCGAGGTGATGGTGCGCCTTGCGGGCTTTTCAACGGATATGGAAATTGTGGACTGTCTTCCAAAACAGATTGGAGACAGTCTGGCCTTGCGCCCGCAAGAGGGGCGGAAAGCACCATTGTTCGATGATCTGGAGGCGATCTGGCAAGCCACCGTTTTGGGGCTGCGCGATTATGTGGGGAAAAACGGCTTTCCTGGTGTGCTGATCGGCTTGTCGGGCGGGATTGATTCTGCGCTGACGGCGGCGATCGCTGTGGATGCTCTGGGAAAGGACCGGGTGCGCACGGTGATGATGCCATCGCGCTATACCAGCCCGGAAAGCCTTGAAGATGCGCAAGGATGCGCCGATCTTTTGGGGGTGCGCCTTGATAGCGTGGCCATCGAGCCGGGCGTTGCCGCCTTCGATCAGATGTTAGGTCCGATTTTTGAAGGCCATGCGCCAGACATTACCGAAGAGAATATCCAGTCGAGGTTGCGCGGCGTGATCTTGATGGCCATGTCCAACAAATTTGGCGATCTGGTGCTCACCACCGGGAATAAATCGGAAGTCAGTGTGGGCTATTCCACGCTTTATGGCGATATGTGCGGTGGGTATTCGGTGCTGAAAGATATTTACAAGTCCACCGTTTTTGCCTTGTCGCACTGGCGCAATCACCGCACGCCGCTTCATGCCCTTGGCCCCGAAGGTCCGGTGATGCCCGCCCGTGTTATCACCAAGCCACCGACTGCAGAATTGCGCGCCGATCAAAAAGATGAAGATTCGCTGCCGCCCTATGATGTGTTGGACGACATTCTGGCCTGTCTGGTCGAGCGGAGCATGCCCGCATCCGAAATTGTGGCGCGTGGCATGATGCAAAGACAGTGGCAAGGGTTGAGCATTTGCTTTATGTCGCTGAATATAAACGCCGTCAGGCTGCACCGGGCGTGAAAATCACCCGCAAAAGTTTTGGCCGCGATCGCCGCTTCCCAATCACCAATGGTTTCAGGACAACCCGACGCCCATGTCTGTAAATGTACGCTTCGCCCCGTCTCCCACCGGCCTTTTGCATGTGGGAAATGTTCGCGCCGCTTTGTTGAACTGGCTGTTTGCCCGTCAGCAAGGGGGACAATTTCTGTTGCGTTTTGATGATACGGATGCCGAACGCTCCCGCGATGATTATATCGAGGCGATCCGCCATGATCTGCGTTGGCTTGGCATTGATTGGGATCAGGAAGCCCGGCAATCACAACGGCTGGAGCGCTATCATGCAGCGGCCGAGCGTTTGAAGGAGCAAGGGCGGCTTTATCCTTGCTATGAAACGGCGGAAGAACTGTCCATCAAGCGCCGCTTGCAGCTTGGGCGCGGCCAGCCGCCGGTTTATGACCGGGCGGCCTTGAAGCTTACACAGGCGGATCGGGAAAAGCTGGAAGCCGAGGGCAAGAAACCCCATTGGCGCTTCAAGCTGGATACCGATCAGCGGGTGGAGTGGATGGACCTGATCCGTGGGCCGCAATCCATTGATCCGGCAAGCCTGTCCGATCCGGTTCTGATCCGGGCCGATGGCACTTTCCTTTATATGCTGCCCTCAACCGTGGACGATATGGATTTTTCCATCAGCCATGTGGTGCGCGGTGAAGATCATGTGACCAATTCCGGCCAGCAGATCCAGATTTTTGAAGCACTGGGCGGCACGGCTCCGCTTTTTGCCCATTATCCTTTGTTGAAGGGCAAAGGCGGCGACAAATTTTCCAAGCGTGCGGGCAGTGGCTCCATTGCCGCCTTGCGCGATGAAGCCGGATTGGAACCGCAGGCCATCATCAGCTTTATCGCCCGTCTTGGGTCTTCTGATCCTATCGAGCCATTTGTGGATGTTGCTCCCTTGCGTGATGGGTTCGAATTTTCAAAATTCTCGAAATCTTCGGCCATTTTCGATGAAGACGAACTGGATCAGGTGAATGCCAAAATTCTGCATCAGCTTTCCTATCAGGATGTGAAGGATCGGGCGCTTTTGGCGGATTTGGGGGAAGATTTCTGGTTGGCCGTGCGCGGCAATCTGGAACATTTCAACGATGTGGCTTGCTGGCGCAAGGTGGTTTTGGGGCCGTTGAACCCGGTGATTATGGATGATGACCGCGCCTTTCTGGCGGAGGCGGCAGAGCTTTTGCCCCAAACCTTGCGGGGGATAGCTGGAAGGCTTGGACCGGTGCCATCAAGCAAGCAACAGGCCGCAAAGGAAAAACGCTGTTCTTGCCCTTACGGCAGGCACTGACCGGTGAGGATCACGGGCCGGAAATGGCAACGCTTTTGCCCTTGATCGGGCGTGCACGGGTGCAAGCGCGGCTCAAAGGGGAGCAGGCATGAGCCTTCATCTCACCAACAGCATGAGCGGCAAGAAAGAGCCGTTCCAGCCCATCGATCCCAAAAATGTGCGGCTTTATGTGTGCGGGCCAACGGTCTATGATTTTGCCCATATCGGCAATGCACGTCCGCCGGTGGTGTTCGATTTGCTGTTTCGGCTGTTGCGCCATGTTTATGGCGAGGGGCATGTAACCTATGCCCGCAATATCACCGATATTGATGACAAGATCATCGCCCGCGCTGCTGAAAGCGGCACCCCCATTGCGACGATCACCGAAAAATTCGCCCGCATTTACCGCGAGGATATGACGGCCATTCATGTCTTGCCGCCCAGTATCGAGCCCCATGCCACCGATCATATCGCGCAGATGGTCGCCATGATCGCGGATCTGATGGATAAGGCTTTGCCTATGCGGCCCAAGGGCACGTGCTGTTCCATGTGCCCGCCATGCCCGATTATGGCAAGCTTAGCCATCGCCCGCGGGATGAAATGGTGGCGGGTGCGCGGGTGGAGGTGGCCCCTTATAAAAAAGACCCGGCGGATTTTGTGCTGTGGAAACCCAGTGATACGGATCAGCCCGGTTGGGATAGCCCGTGGGGCAAGGGACGCCCCGGTTGGCATCTGGAATGTTCGGCCATGATCAAGGCGCATCTGGCACGGAAATCGATATTCATGGGGGCGGACAGGATTTGATTTTTCCCCATCATGAAAACGAATTGGCGCAAAGCGAATGCTGCCACGGCCATCCTTTTGTGCGCACTTGGGTGCATAATGGCTATGTGCTGTCGGGCGGCGAGAAAATGTCGAAATCACTGGGGAATTTCCATACGGTCCATGATCTGTTGGCGGATTTCCCCGGCGAGGCTATCCGGCTGACGCTTATGTCGGCCCATTATCGCCAGCCGCTGGATTTCACCACAGACGGTATTGCGGAAAACAAGCGTCGGCTGGATCGTTGGTACCGCTTGATTGCAGGAGTTCAGCCTGCGCAAATCGTACCGCAAACGGTGGTTGCAGCCCTAGAGGATGATCTTAACAGCCCCAGGGCCATCGCCGCTTTGGAAGCCTTGGCAAAGCCGGAAAGCGTGGATCAATTATTGGCCGGGGCGCAGTTCATGGGATTGTTGCTGGAAAACCCGGACCAATGGTTCAAGGGCAACAGGGCAGGCGGCTTGGACGCAGATGCGGTCGAGGCATTGATTCTGGAACGGAAAGAGGCACGCAAAGCCCGCGATTTCGCCCGCGCCGACAAGGTGCGCGATCAGCTGGATGCCGCCGGTATCCGTTTGCTGGATCGCCCCGATGGCACCACCGATTGGGAACGGACCGGCAATGACTGATCTTGCGCCCGTGGTGATTTTGGTGCGTCCGCAGCTTGGCGAAAATATCGGCAAGGCGGCGCGGGCCATGCTGAATTTCGGCCTTACCGAGATGCGGCTTGTGGCGCCCCGTGATGGCTGGCCCAATCCGGCGGCTGGCCCTGCGGCATCTGGTGCGGATTGCGTTCTGGATGGGGCGAAGGTTTATGACATGGTGGCCGATGCCATTGGCGATCTCGGCCGGGTTTATGCGGCAACGGTGCGCCCGCGCGATATGGTGAAACCGGTGGTGACACCGCAACAGGCGGTGGCTGAAATCCGTGGATTGGAAAGGAGGGCCGGGCTGATGTTCGGGCCGGAACGCTCTGGCCTTGATAATGAAGATGTGGCCTTGGCGGATACGGTGATGACCGTGCCTGTGAATCCGGATTTTTCCAGCCTCAATCTGGCGCAAGCCGTGATTCTGGCAGCCTATGAATGGTTCAAGGCGAAGGATGATACAAAGCCGCGCATGGACAGCCGGCAAGAAGACCCGGCCCCCAAAGCCCATTATCAAGGGCTTTATGACCAGCTTGAAGAGGCGTTGGATAAACGTGGCTATTTCCGTTCGGCAGACCGCAAGCCGACGCAAATGCGGGCGCTGAAATCCCTGTTCCAGAATGCGTCTCTTACCACTCAGGAAATCCAGACCCTGCGTGGGGTGATCAAATCCCTTACTTGGGCCGAGCGGAAATAGAGCATCTGCGGCTGTATTCAAGCGACGAAAAAGGGCCGGGGAGATGATCCCGCGGCCCTGTTTTTTTGATGATGCCAGAAGGCGCTTTTAGCAGCAGCTTCCCACATCTTTTTCTGTGGTCGCTGCCGATGTTGTGCAATCGAACGGCCCATAATGGGTGGACATATCGCCATCCACACGGAAATGCGGCGCAAAGCGGGTGTCTTTGAGCATCATTGCCGTATTGCCGCAGACCGGCATGGGAAGGCCGGTCTGGAACAGATGATGGTCATCAAGCGCAAAGCTGTGCGGATGGTTTTCGATGGTGCCTTTATACCAGGCCACCTGTCCGAAATTCTCGCACAGATCTTCCAAAGGCAGTTTGAAGGCGCGGACTGTGATGGACCAGAAATCGATCATCCCGGCTTTTTCAATGATTTCTGGGTCGTTGAGATCGACCGGCGCACGGCTCATCACCCGATAATCAAGGCAGCCCACCTTGCGCATCATGCGGCGGAAATCTTCTGTATAAAGCGCCCCGCCAAGACATTCGCCCACCACCACTTTGTCTTCGCGCAGGGCTTGGGGAATACGGCGACCGGCGAAAATATCGGAGAAATAAAGCTCGCCGCCCGGTTTCAGAACACGGAAAATCTCGCGGAACACCGCTTCTTTGTCCGCCGACAAATTGATCACGCAGTTGGACACCACCACATCAAGGCTGTTATCGGGCAGGCCAAGGGCGGCCAGATCTTCGATATAGCCTTTTTCAAAGCGGACATTGGGGCGGTCATAACCAAAGCGGTCCATATGCCAGCCCAAATGCTGGCGGGCCACGGCAAGCTGCTCGTCGGTCATATCAACGCCGATCACTTCGCCATCCGCGCCAACCAGTTGTGACAGGATAAAGCTGTCCCGGCCGGTTCCGCAGCCCAGATCAAGAACCCGTGCGCCTTTCAGAACAGGCGGAATGGGCGAGCCGCAGCCATAAAAGCGGTTGCGGACCTCTTCATGCACATTGGCCAACAGGCGGCGCACATGGGGTGGCATGGCTTCTGCCGGACAACAGGCGCTGGTTTTCAGATCGGCGCTGCTTTTAAGATCCTGACCATAATATTCCTTGACGGCGTCTTGGGTCGCAAATGCCATGTATCGTTCCTTGCGGCTCTTTGAAAAACTCTGTCTCTTGTGCCGCAAGATGTGGTGCAACTCAAGCCCATCGCAAGCCCCAACCGCTCACCTTTTCGACAGATGAAGACGGTTGAGCCGGATAGGGGCTTTCAATACGGACCAAAGGTTGAAAACGATCGGGTTTTATAAGCGGTTTATTGTGCGGCGGCGTGGTCGCCTTCCAATAAGGGTTTGAGATATTGACCGGTATAGCTGCGGGCGATTTCGGCCACCGCCTCCGGTGTTCCTTCGGCCACCAGTTCGCCGCCGCCATCGCCGCCTTCCGGCCCCATATCCACCAGCCAGTCGGCTGTTTTGATCACTTCCAGATTATGTTCGATCACCACCACCGTATTGCCTTGCTCCACCAATGCCTGAAGCACTTCCAACAATTTGCGCACATCTTCAAAATGCAGGCCGGTGGTGGGCTCATCCAGAATATAAAGGGTTTTTCCGGTGGCGCGTTTTGAAAGCTCTTTTGCCAGCTTTACCCGTTGCGCTTCACCGCCCGATAAAGTGGTGGCCGCCTGACCCACGCGGATATAGCCAAGGCCCACCCGTTCCAGCATCAACATCTTGTCGCGGATCGATGGCACCGCCTTGAAAAACACCGCCGCGTCTTCAACGGTCATATCAAGAACATCAGCGATTGATTTGTCTTTAAAGGTGATTTCCAGTGTTTCGCGGTTATAGCGTTTGCCTTTGCATTGGTCGCACGTGACATAAACATCGGGCAGAAAGTGCATTTCGATCTTGATCACACCGTCTCCCTGACAGGATTCGCAGCGCCCGCCCTTTACGTTGAACGAGAAGCGGCCCGGCTTATAGCCACGGCTTTGGGCTTCAGGCAGGCCGGCAAACCAGTCGCGGATGGGGGTGAACGCGCCGGTATAGGTAGCGGGATTTGAGCGCGGTGTGCGCCCGATGGGGCTTTGGTTGATATCGACGATTTTATCCAGATGCTGCAAGCCCTTGATGGCATCATGGTCGCCGGGATGGGCGCGGGCATTATTGAGATGCCGTGCCACCGCTTTATACAGGGTTTCGATGGTGAGGGTGGATTTCCCCGAACCGGATACGCCGGTGATGCAGCTGAGCGTACCCAAAGGAATGGATACATCCACATTCTTGAGATTGTTGGAACGCGCCCCTTTTATTTTCAATGACTTGCCGTTGCCTTTGCGGCGTTTGTCGGGCACGGGAATGTTTTTGCGTCCGGAAAGATAGGCACCGGTCATGGAGCGTTTGGAGGCCATGATGCTTCGGGCGTGCCATGTGCCACAATGCGTCCGCCATGTTCTCCGGCACCGGGGCCCATATCGATCACATAATCGGCGGTGCGGATGGCATCTTCATCATGTTCCACCACGATGACCGTATTGCCCATATCCCGCAAATTGCGCAGCGTTTCCAACAGGCGGTTATTATCGCGCTGATGCAGGCCGATAGAGGGTTCATCCAGCACATAAAGCACGCCTGTCAGCCCCGATCCGATTTGCGAAGCCAGCCGGATGCGCTGGCTTTCTCCCCCCGATAAGGTGCCGGACGAGCGGGCAAGGGTCAGATATTCAAGCCCCACATTATTGAGAAAACCCAGCCGTTCGGTGATTTCCTTCAACACCTTTTCAGCGATGGTTTTGTGCTTTTCGTTTAGATAGTCAGGCAGATTGCCGAACCAGTCATGGGCTTTGGCGATGGAAAGGGCCGTAACCTCGCTGATATGGCAGCCATTGATTTTGACGGCCAGTGCTTGCGGTTTCAAGCGGTGTCCCTGACAGGCTTCGCATATTGCGCTGGTTTGAAAACGCGCAAGATCATCACGCACCGCAGAGCTTTCGGTTTCGCGCCAGCGCCGTTCGATATTCTTGATGACCCCTTCAAAGGGGCGGTCAACGGTATAATTGCGGTGACCATCATCATAGCGAATGGTCACATCTTCCTTGCCCGAACCATAAAGAATCAGCGATTTCTGGGCATCATCCAGATCATCCCAGCGGGTGCGCATGGTAAAGCCACCATGCTTTGCCAGCGCTTCCAGCGTTTGTTTATAATAAGGCGCAATGGACTTTGCCCAAGGGGCAATTGCCCCCGATGCAAGGGTTTTCGTGGCATCGGGCACCACAAGATCGGGATCGAAAATCAGCTTTATTCCCAAGCCGTCACAGATGGAGCAGGCGCCATGCGGGCTGTTGAAGCTGAACAGACGCGGTTCGATTTCGGCAATGGAAAAGCCCGAAACAGGGCAGGCAAAGCGGGCGGAAAAGGTGATGCGCTCCGGCCCGTCTTTCGGTTCTTCGCCATCCCGATAAGCATATTCCGCAAAAGCCAGCCCATCGGCCAGTTCAAGCGCGGTTTCAAAGCTGTCGGCAAGGCGGGTTTCCAGCCCGTCGCGGACCACGATGCGGTCCACCACCACATCGATATCGTGTTTGTATTTTTTATCCAGCGTTGGCGCTTCATCAATTTCGTAATAGGCCCCATCCACCTTTACCCGCTGAAAGCCGCGTTTTTGCAGGTCTTTGAATTCTTTTTTATATTCGCCCTTGCGGCCACGCACGATGGGGGCCAGCAGGAAAAGCCGCGTTCCTTCGGGAAGCGCCATCACCTTGTCCACCATATCCGATACGGTTTGTGCGGTGATCGGCTCGCCGGTCGCAGGGGAATAGGGAATACCCACCCGCGCCCATAGGAGGCGCATATAATCATAGATTTCCGTGACCGTTCCCACGGTAGAGCGGGGGTTTTTCGATGTGGTTTTTTGTTCGATGGAAATGGCCGGAGACAGCCCTTCGATATGATCCACATCGGGCTTTTGCATCAACTCCAGAAACTGTCGCGCATAGGCTGACAGGCTTTCCACATAGCGCCGCTGGCCTTCTGCATAAATGGTATCAAAGGCAAGGCTGGACTTCCCCGATCCCGAAAGGCCGGTGATCACCGTAAGGCTATCGCGGGGAATATCCGCATCCACGGATTTGAGATTGTGTTCACGGGCGCCGCGAACGGAAAGTGTTTTTAACATATTGCCCTATACGCAGAAGAGGAGGAGATTGGCAGGTGGCGCGATTAGCCGGCCATGTCAAGCATGGGCCTCAGGATAAATGAGAACAAAACAGGAAACAAGGGCAATGGCGTGGAAAGGCCGCCAGAGATGTTATTCCGCCGGGACGGGCTTTGCGGGGCTATTCTCCGGTGACTGCCGCACCTGTTGATCCGGTTGTGTCTGGCGGTTTTGATGTGCGGCCCAGCTTTCCTTGATCTGGTCAGAGGTCATGCGTGAGCCATCATGCTCCAGCCCGGCGGGCCGAAGGCATAGCCCAGCCAGTGCCGCCAGTTTTTCGTTCGGATCACATCGGAAAAAATACCGACCCATTCATGGAAAGCCACTTTCAAAGGATTGAAGGTGCCAAGCTGTTTGACAGTGCCGTAGCGGCATTTTTCTTCATCCAGTTCGGGAACGAAGGTGCCGAACATCCGGTCCCAGATAATCAGGGCGCCTGCATAATTGGCATCCAGATAACGCGGATTGGTGGCGTGATGCACCCGATGGTGGGACGGCGTATTGAAAATGGCTTCAAACCAGCGGGGCATGCGGGTGATGGCTTCGGTGTGGATCCAGAATTGATAAATCAGATTGATGCCGGAAATAAAGGCGATCAACAAAGGATGAAAGCCCAGCACAAACAGCGGCAGGCTGAAAATAAAGGTGAGGGCAGGGGCGCCGGTCCATGTTTGGCGAAGGGCGGTGGACAGATTGTAATGCTGGCTTGTGTGATGGATTACATGGGCAGCCCAGAACCAGCGAATACGGTGGCTGGCGCGGTGGAAGACATAATAGGCGAGATCGTCCAGAATGAAGGCGAGAAGGAACGTCCACCAGTGAAAGCCCAGATCGAACAGGCGATAATGCTCCCAGATATAAAAACCAAGAGCCAGCACAAGGCCACCGAATATCAATCCCGCGATTTGGCTTCCCAGGCCCATGGCAAGGCTGGTGGCCGTGTCTTTTGGCTCGAACAGGGTGCGTCCGGTCAGGCGGCCATAGACCATTTCGGCAATGATCAGAACCACAAAGGCCGGGATGGCATAAAGAACGGGATTGGGAAGGTCCATCATATCAGGCAGCCCCTTTTGTTCGAGGGGTGGGCATCGGGTGCTTTTGGTGCACAAGCATGATCAAGCGATCATGCCATAGATCTTGTTGCTTTGGCGTTTCCAATATAATGCGGATGCGGGGCAGCGCAAAGTCTTGAAGCTGGATGACAAGGCCGGAGTCGCCGTCTTTTTGAACGGCTCGCAGCGAATGGATATCCAGATGACGGGTGATGAAATGCCCACCTTGTGCAACCACAAGGCCCAGGGCCGATGTGCCCGAAAGCGTCAGCAGGGCCGCCCGGCCTTCCTGATCCAGCACCGCTTCATTGGGGGTCTGCTCCCAGAAATCCTGCCCATAGCGTGCGACCGCCTGATCTTTGGTCGTAATCTTTGCCCGGCTCCAGCCGCCCAGCAGCCAGTTCAGCAGCACAAGGGCCGAAATGGCCAGAAGCGATCCAAGGGCGATATAGGGATTGTCCATCTCAAGACCTGTCCGAATTTATAAGAGTCTCAGGATTCCTTTATGTGGCAGAAGATACAAGTGTTGAAACCGGCAGGGTGGTTGCACGGCCTGATCATGTGCTGCGGTTGGCGATGGCCTGATCCGCAGGCACAAGGCCGCCGCTTTCCACCATTGCGCGGATCTTATCAATATCCGGAGCGAAATACCGATCCTTATCATAAGCGGGGATTTGGGCGCGCACAGCGGCATGGGCGGCTTGCAAGGGCAGCGACGGTTTGAGCGGTGCGTGAAAATCAAGGCCCTGGGCGGCAGCCAAAAGCTCGATGGCGATCACCGATGCGGCATTCTTGGCCAAAGCAATGGTGCGCCGCGCCCCATGGGTGGCCATGGACACATGATCTTCCTGATTGGCGGATGTGGGGATGCTGTCCACACTGGCGGGATGGGCTAGCATCCGGTTTTCCGCAACAAGTGCAGCCGCTGTGACTTGTGCGATCATGAAGCCGGAATTGAGGCCGCTATTATTGACCAGAAAAGCGGGCAGGCCGCTCATCTTGGGATCGACCAGAATGGCCAGCCGCCGTTCGGAGATCGAGGCGATTTCGCACAGTATATTGGCGAGGGCATCGCTGGCCAAAGCCACCGGTTCGGCGTGGAAATTGCCACCGGAAAGGGCTTCATCACTATCGGCAAAAATCAGCGGATTGTCGGTGACCGCATTGGCTTCGGTTTCCAGAATACGGGCGCAAAATTCCAGCATATCAAGGCAAGCGCCCATGACTTGCGGTTGGCAGCGCAGGGAATACGGGTCTTGAACCTTGTCGCAATCGGCATGGGAAGCCCGAATGTCGCTCTTTTCCAGCAAAGCCCGCATGCGTGCGGCAACGCGGATTTGACCGGGTTGCCCCCGGCCTTCATGGATGCGCGGATCGAAGGGCACATCGCTGCCTTTCAATGCGTCCACCGACATGGCCCCGGCCACAAGCGCTGTATCGAATACCCGTTCGGCACGAAACAGTGCGTCAAGCCCAAGGGCGGTGGAGATCTGCGTGCCGTTGATCATCGCCAGCCCTTCTTTCGGGCCAAGTTCGATAGGGGAAAGCCCCAAGATTTTCAGGGCGTCTTCGGCGGGCAGGCGGGTGCCGTCTTTCAGCATGATTTCACCCACACCCAACATGCTTGCTGCGGTCAGATGCGCAAGGGGGGCCAAATCACCGGATGCGCCCACCGAGCCTTGTGCCGGGATCACAGGCATGGCTTCGGCGTTTAAAAGCGCCAAAAGCCGTTTGATCAAAAGCGGGCGCACACCTGAAAGCCCGCGTGCCAAACCGATGATCTTGAGACCCATGGCAAGACGCACAACAGCGCCGTCCAATGGCTCTCCCACACCGCAGCAATGGGACAGCACCAGATTGTTTTGCAAATCGGCCAGATGATCCCCATCGATGCGGCTTTGCGCCAACAGCCCAAAGCCGGTATTGACGCCATAGACCGTGCGGCCCGATTGCAAAATGCGGGTGATGGCTGCGGCGGAGTCATCAATCGCGCGCCACGCATCATCGGGAAGGCCGGGGATATGGCCGCCCGCCCATAAAAGGCGCAATTGGCCCAAAGATGTGCGGCCGGGGGTGATTTTAAGGGCGTTCATGGCTCAATCCTCCAGCGATGGCAGGTCAAGATGGTGATCCCGGGCGCAGGCTATGGCGCTGTCATAGCCCGCATCCGCATGGCGCATCACGCCGCTGGCCGGATCGTTCCACAATACCCGTTCCAGCCTTTTATCGGCATCCACGCTGCCATCGCAGACGATGACCATGCCCGCATGTTGGGAAAAGCCCATGCCAACGCCGCCACCATGATGCAAAGACACCCAGCTTGCCCCCGAAGCGGTGTTCAAAAGCGCATTCAGCAAGGGCCAATCGGATACGGCATCGGAGCCGTCTTTCATGCTTTCGGTTTCCCGGTTGGGGCTGGCCACGGAACCGGAATCAAGATGGTCGCGGCCGATCACCACGGGTGCTTTCAATTCGCCTTTACGCACCATTTCGTTAAAGGCAAGGCCAAGGCGGTGGCGATCGCCCAAGCCTACCCAGCAAATGCGGCCGGTAAGCTTGAAAGGCAATGCGGTCGGCAGCCATATCCAGCCAGCGGTGCAAATGCGGATCATCGGGGATCAGCTCTTTCACCTTGGCATCGGTGCGGGCAATGTCTTCCGGATCGCCCGATAAAGCCACCCAGCGAAATGGCCCGATGCCTTTGCAAAAAAGCGGACGGATATAGGCGGGCACAAATCCGGGGAAATCGAAGGCGCGTTCCACCCCTTCATCCAAGGCCACCTGACGGATATTATTACCATAATCGAAGGTGGGGATGCCCTGATCGTGAAAAGCCAGCATGGCGTTTACATGAAGGGCCATGCTGGCACGGGCTGCGGCTTCCACCTCATGGGGGGCGGTGTCGCGCTTTTTGGTCCAGTGTTCTATGGACCAGCCAGCGGGTAAATATCCATTGGCGGGATCATGGGCCGATGTCTGGTCTGTGACCGCATCGGGGTTTATGCCGCGCTTCACCAGATCGGGCAGTATCTCTGCGGCATTGCCCAAGAGACCAATGGAAACGGCTTTGCCCGATTTGCGGGCATCTTCCAGCATGGCCAATGCCTCATCCAAAGTGTCGGCACGGCGATCCAGATAGCGGGTTTGCAACCGCTTTTCGATGCGGTCCGCCTGACATTCCACCGCCAGACAGGAGGCGCCCGCCATGGTGGCAGCCAGCGGTTGCGCGCCGCCCATACCGCCAAGGCCGGCGGTCAATATCCAGCGGCCAGACAGGTCGCCGCCATAATGCTGGCGGGCCATTTCCACAAAGGTTTCATAGGTGCCCTGCACGATGCCCTGGGAGCCGATATAAATCCATGATCCGGCGGTCATCTGGCCGTACATCATCAATCCAAGGCGGTCGAGGGCGTTGAAATGCTCCCATGTGGCCCAATGGGGCACCAGATTGGAATTGGCGATCAAAACGCGCGGGGCATCTTGATGGGTTTTGAACACGCCCACCGGCTTGCCGGATTGCACCAGCAGGGTTTCATCCTCCTCTAACCGTTTCAGAACAGAAACGATTTTATCGAAGGCCGCCCAATTGCGCGCCGCCCGTCCGATGCCGCCATAGACCACCAAGGATTGCGGATGTTCCGCCACATCGGGGTCGAGATTGTTCATCAACATGCGCAAGGGCGCTTCGGTAAGCCAGCTTTTCGCCTGCAATTCCGTTCCTGTGGGGGCTTTTACGATGCGGCTGTTATGGCGGATGTCCGAATTCATGGCGGATGCTCCTGCTGTGGCGGTCGATCGATGCTTGTCTATACCTGTATATACTTTCTCGAAAAATGCAATCCGGTGTCTGGTCGGCCCCGTTTGTGTTTCGCGTCAGGGTTTGAAGCGGCCCGTGATGTCATAGCGCGACCCGGCATGGATCAGATCGGCGCAGGACGCGACCTTGCCCCGTGTCCATGTGCGCCGCCGCACAAACAAGCAAGGCTCATTGGGTGCCAGTTCAAGCAATGTGCGTAGATCGGGAGTGGCGGCAATGGCACGGATTTCATGCTCCACTTCTTGCAGAGGAGCCACGGTCATCAGATAGCGATAAGAGGTTTCCTGTTCCAGATCGAGCGAAAGATAATCCGGTGCGATGGCAGGCAGCACATGGCGGTCTTCCAGCAAAATCGGCAGGTCGTCTTTCAAATGCAGGATTTTTGCATGAAACAGCGCCGTGCCGGGCTTTATGTGGAACTGCGCGGCAATGGCCTCATCGGCTGCTTCGCGCTGATGCAGCAACACATGGGCGCGATGCCGGGCTCCTTTCTCTGAAAGCTCGTCGGAAATATCGCGGATGGTCAGCAAGGCCCCATGGGCGCGGCGCTCGGCCACATAGGTGCCAAGCCAGGCACCCGTTTGACATATCCCGCCTCGCTCAGTTCTTTGAGGGCGCGGTTGGCGGTCATGCGCGACACCCCGAATTGCGCCACGAGATCGGCTTCCGATGGAGCACGATCATTGGGCTTCAAGGTGCCGCTGTCGATCAGGTCCAGCAGGTGGGATTTGACCTGCTTGTAAAGCGGCTGACCGGCCTGCTGTGTGGAGGGGGCGGGGGCTTTGGTCATGGGGCGATGCTTTCCTTGCCATGGTGCAGGCTGCTCATCAGGGGATTGCCGCCGATCCAGTAGCAAAGCTCTGCCGGTTCGGAGATCGCCCAAATGGCCAGATCCGCCGCCATGCCCACACGCAGCATGCCGGTGTCGGCCTGAAGGCCAAGGGCGCGAGCCGCATGGATGGTCATGCCCGCCAGTGCTTCATAAGGGGTGAGGCGAAACAGGGTGCAAGCCATATTCAGCGCCAGAAGGGGAGATAAAAGCGGTGCCGAGCCGGGATTGCAATCGCTGGCGATGGCGATGGGCACCTTATGGCGGCGCAAGTCATCCACCGGCGGCAGCTTTGTTTCGCGCAAGGCATAAAAGGCACCGGGCAGCAACACCGCCACGGTGCCTGCCTTTGCCATGGCTGCCACACCAGTTTGATCCAGATATTCCAGATGATCGGCAGACAAGGCTCCGTGCCGTGCTGCCAAGGCGGCTCCTTGTTGATTGCTGAGCTGTTCTGCGTGCAGCTTTACTGCCAAACCATGGGCTTTGGCGGTTTTAAACAGCAGGTCGATCTGTTCGGGGGTAAAGCCGATGGTTTCGCAAAAGCCGTCCACCGCATCGGCCAAGCCTTGTCGAGCGATATCAGGGATCATATGGGTGCACAGCCAATCAATATAGGCATTGGCATCCATCGGTCCATCAGGCGGTACAGCATGGGCGCCAAGGAAGGAGCGGCGCACGGTTATGGGGCGCGCATTGGCCAGTTTGCCCGCCACCCGCAGCATTTTAAGCTCGGTATCCCGATCCAGCCCATAGCCGGATTTGACTTCGATGCTTGTCAGCCCTTGCGCCCGCATCTGGTCAAGGCGGGCTAGGGCGCTGTCGAACAGATCATCTTCCGTTGCTGCGCGGGTGGCTTTGACCGTTGCGGCAATGCCGCCGCCCGCTTTGGCGATGTCTTCATAGCTGGCACCATTGAGGCGCAGATCGAATTCGCGCACCCGGTTGCCGCCGAAAACCAGATGGGTGTGGCAATCGATCAGCCCCGGCGTGATCCATGCGCCGTCAAGATCCGTGACCATATGGGCCAATGCGTCGGGCTTATCCAGCAGATCCGCGCCTTTGCCGATCCATATGATGCGCCCATCTTTTATGCCAAGCGCTGCATCATGGATCGCCCCAAAAGCAGTGCTATTATTCGGGTCCATGCTTGCAACATGGCCATTGGTATAAAGCCGGTCCCACATGCTATCTTCATCCCTTGTTATAGACAGCTATACAGATGGCGGGCCATTGGTCAAACATCCCCACAGAAAACATAAAGGGAAAGGAACAATGATGACAAATATGGCATCAGAAGCCAGAGGCTGGCACTCTATTGCAAGCCTGTTGGGCGACCAGCCGGAGGCGGCTGTGGCGTTTCTGGGCGTTCCTTTGGGGGAACGGTCTTTGACACCGGGGCGCTGCGATCTGGGACCGGCGGTGCTGCGAAAAACCCTGCCGCGTCTGAGCAGCTATGATCTGGAAAGTGGCCTCGATCTGGGCGATTTGGCGGTGCATGATGCGGGGGATCTGATGTTGAAGGTCACCAGCCCCCTTGATGCCTTCGAGCCTGTGCGCAAAGCTGTGGCCGATTTGTGCACTCGCCACGATCTGAGCATTTTAGCGGGCGGCAATAATGCCATCACCCGTCCCGGTGTTTTGGGATTGGCGCAAGGGCTTGGTGTGCCGCTGGATCATGTGGGCCTGCTGACGCTGGATGCCCATTTCGATCTGCGTGATACCGATTGCGGATTGACCAATGGTAATCCGGTGCAGGCTTTGCTTGATGATGGATTGCCTGGAAAAAACATCGCCCAGATCGGCTTGCAGCCTTTTGCCAATACCAGGCGTATGCACGAAAAGGCCAAAACAGCGGGTATCCATGTGCAAAGCATGGGGCAGATTTTAGCTGATGGCATGAGCACTTGCCTTGAACGGGCGCTGGACCATCTGGAGCGCCATGTGGATGTGATTTATGTGGATTTCGATATTGATGTGATTGCCCGTAACGAAGCCCCCGGCGCACCCGGCGCGCGGCCCGGAGGCTTAAGTGCTGCGGCGTTTTTCAAAGCAGCCCGGCAGATTGCACGGCACAAAAAAGTGCGGGCCGTGGATCTGACAGAATTCGATCCCTCATTGGATATCAGCGACATAACAGCCCTTGTGGCGGCGCGGTGGTTGGCGGAGATTCTTGCCGGTGTGGCTTTAAGGCGTGTGATATAGATGGGATGCCATGTGCGGTTGGCTCGAACAAAAGTTTAGAATGTATTGGAAACCTTGTTTTTATGGGCTTTGAAAGAGCAGTATAAGCGCAGGTTGCGTCTTGAGCGCGGCCATAGAATGAAAGGGGATAATATGGGATTATATTCACTGGCCAAACGCACGGTGCTTGCTGCATCGCTGTGCTTTGGCTTACCCGCATTGGCCGTCGAGATGCCCGATGTGGAGATACCCTATGAAAGTTTCACACTAGACAATGGCCTGACGGTTGTTGTGCATGAAGACCGCAAAGCGCCCTTGGTGGCGGTGTCCGTCTGGTACCATGTGGGGTCCAAGGACGAGCCTGCCGGGAAGACCGGCTTTGCGCATTTGTTTGAACATTTGATGTTCAATGGTTCTGAAAATCATGATGCCGAATTTTTCGAGCCACTTCAGGAAGTGGGGGTGACCGATGTAAACGGCACCACATGGCTTGATCGCACCAATTATTTCGAAACGGTGCCAACCCCGGCGTTGGAGCGGGTTCTGTTCCTCGAATCCGATCGCATGGGGCATCTTTTGGGAGCCGTGACCCAAGAAAAACTCGATAATCAGCGCGGCGTTGTGCAAAATGAAAAACGCCAAGGTGAAAATGAACCCTATGGCCGCGCCTTCGAGACGCTGCAATCGGGCATTTTCCCCGTTGGCCACCCTTATCATCACAGCACCATCGGTTCGATGGAAGATCTGGATGCCGCATCTCTTGATGATGTGAAAGAATGGTTCAATACCTATTACGGTCCGAACAATACCGTTCTGGTTTTGGCTGGCGATATCGATGTGGAAGAAGCCCGGCCCATGGTGGAACGCTATTTCGGCGATATCCCCGCCGGACCGCCGCTGGTAAAGGGCAAGTCCAGTATTCCCGAACTGGCTTCCAATGTGCATGAAGTGATGCAAGATCGTGTTCCGCAAGCCCGTATCTACCGGGTTTGGGCGGTTCCTGGGCGCACCACCGAGGCTGCAAATACTCTGGATGTGGCCGCGGAAATTCTGGGCGGCGGCAAAACCTCGCGGCTCTATCGGGATCTGGTCTATAATCGCCAGATTGCCACCAATGTTCAGGTGGGCCTGTTTCCGTTCGAACTTTCCAGCTTGTTTTTCATTCAAGTGGATGTGAAAGATGGCGAATCCGTACAGGAAGTCAGCGATCGCCTTGATGCGATTGTGGCGGATTTCTTGGCAAAAGACCCATCGAAAGCCGAGCTTGAACGGGCGCAAATCGGCCTGATTGCCGGTGAAGTGCGCGGTCTTGAAAAAGTGGGCGGCTTTGGCGGCAAAGCGGTGACTTTGGCCGAAGGTGCGCTTTATGCCGACGATCCGGGCTTTTACAAAAAACGTATGGCCTATATTGCCGATGCAAGCGCCAAAAGTGTTGCTCAAACGGCCCGCACATGGTTGGGGCGCAATCACTTCCAGCTTGATGTGATTCCGTTTGGGGATTTTGCTGCGGCCAGCGAAGGCGTGGATCGTTCAACCGGCGTTCCGGCTGTGGATGATACGCCAGAGCTTGATTTCCCGGCTGTGGAAACCGCAAGTTTGTCGAACGGGATCGAGCTTGTGGTGGCCAATCGCCCCACGGTGCCCTTGGTGAATATCGCCATGATGTTCGATGCGGGCTATGCGGCGGATCAGGGCAAAAAGCTGGGCACGGCGTCCTTGACGCTTGCTATGCTGGATGAAGGCACCAAAAAGCGCTCTGCTCTTGATATCGCGGAAGAGCTTGAAGGATTGGGAGCCGTGCTTCGCACTGGCTCTAATCTCGATACCTCGACAGTGAGCATGAATGCGCTCAAAACGGAGTTGAAAGCGTCTATTGATCTGATGGCGGATGTGGTGCGCAATCCGGCCTTTGATCAGGCCGAGTTGGACCGGCTCCGTCAGCAGCGTTTGGCTGGCATCCGGCAAGAAGAAAACCAGCCGATCTCTATTGCTTTGCGCCAACTTCCGCCGATCATGTATGGCAAAGACAACGCCTATGGCATTCCCTTCACCGGAACGGGAACCATCGACGCTGTTATGTCCATGACCCGCGAAGATTTGCAGGCCTTCCACAGCGCGTGGTTGCGCCCGGACAATGCAACCATCTTCGTGGTGGGGGATACCACTTTGGCAGAGATTCGCCCTGTGCTTGAAAAGGCATTCGGCGATTGGAAGGCTCCTTCCACTGCAAAGGGCACAAAAACGCTGAATCAGGTGTCCTTGCCTGATCAAAGCCAGATAATCATTGTTGATCGTCCCGGCTCGCCACAATCGTTGATTTTGGCTGGCCATCTGGCACCGCCCACTGGCGTGGACAACAATATCGCCATCACGGCCATGAACGACATTCTGGGTGGCCAGTTTACGGCGCGCGTGAATATGAATCTGCGGGAAGAAAAGGGCTGGGCCTATGGTGCCTATACCTTCATGCAGGATGCACGCGGTCAGCGGCCTTTCTTTGTGTATGCACCGGTGCAAACCGATAGAACCGCTGATTCAATGGCCGAATTGGTTCGGGAACTGAACGCCATCACCGGCGACAAGCCTGCAAGTGATACCGAGCTTGAAATGGTTGTGCGTAACAATGTGCGCAGCCTTCCCGGCCAGTTTGAAACAGCGCGCAATGTGCTCAATGCCATGTTGTCCAATGCGCGTTTTGGCCGTCCTTTGGATTATGAGGAAAGCCTGAAAGGCCGTTATGAAGCGCTTGGCCTTGGGGATGTGGAAAGTGCCGCCAGCGAGGTGCTGCATCCTGATAAACTGACATGGATGGTGATTGGCGATCGCGCCAAAATTGAAGACAGCATCCGTGCCCTTGATCTGGGTGAAATCACGGTGAAAAGCGTCGGCGAATAAGCCACGGCTTTTAAAAGAAATGAAAGCCCCGGTGCCATTAGGCACCGGGGCTTTTTTATGATCAACGCCAGACCTTGCAGCCCCAAACAGGCGGCGACTTGGCCTATCGAGACCAACGCGATGATTGATGACTCCTCAAGGGATTTTATTGGCGTATTTGCGCCCCTTATGGCAGCGTTTCTGGATGGGATTTTACAACACACATATTCTGCCGGTTTTGATCGAACATGCCTGCGCTGCCAATCCTGTAAGGGTGCAGCGTCAGAAGCTGGTGCCTCGGGCTTCGGGACGGGTGGTGGAAATCGGTCTGGGGACGGGGCACAATCTGCCCTTTTACGACCCTGATAAGGTGTCGTCGGTGGTGGGCGTGGACCTGCGGGGGAAATGCTGGAAAAGGCAAAACAGCGTGCCGGTCAAGTGGCCTTTCCGGTGGAAATGGCCGCACTTTCGGGAGAAAATTTGCCGTTTGAAGATGCCAGTATGGATACGGTGTTGGTCACTTACAGCCTGTGTTCCATCCCCGATCCCTTGCAGGCGCTTTTGGAAATGCGCCGGGTGTTGCGCCCAAACGGCAGGTTATTTTTTGCCGAACATGGCGCCGCTCCCGATGAGGCGGTGGCCCACTGGCAAGGACGATTGGAACGTTGGTTCTGGCCAAAAATCGCCGGTGGATGCCATTTAACGCGGCGGCCTGATCAGCTTATCACAGAAGCGGGGTTTTCGCTGGAGCATCTCGATCGCCTTTATTTGCCCAAAACCCCGAAAACACTGGGTTTCAATTATATCGGCAGTGCGCGCCCCCGATAGGGTTTCTCCATAAAAAAACAGGTGGAAGGCATGTGCCTCCCACCCGTTTCATATGCTTTTGAAAGCCGTTCAGGAAAGCTTGGCTTTCAATCCTTCATCGATCTTTTCAAAGAACTGTTCTGTGGTCAGCCAGTTCTGATCGGGACCGATCAACAGCGCCAGATCCTTGGTCATATTGCCGTTTTCAACGGTTTCAATGCACACTTTTTCCAGCGCATCGGCGAAGTCTTCCACCGCCGGTGTATCATCCATCTTGCCGCGATATTTCAGGCCGCGTGACCATGCGAAGATCGAGGCAATGGGATTGGTGGAGGTGGCTTTGCCTTGCTGATGCTGGCGATAATGGCGGGTGACGGTACCATGGGCCGCTTCGGCTTCCACGGTGTTTCCATCGGGAGTCAGCAACACGGAGGTCATCAGGCCCAAAGAGCCATAGCCCTGCGCCACGGTATCGGACTGCACATCGCCATCATAGTTTTTGCAAGCCCAAACAAAGCCGCCAGACCATTTCATGGCGGCAGCCACCATGTCATCAATCAGACGATGTTCGTAGGTGAGACCCTTGGCATCGAATTGCGATTTGAATTCGGCGTCGAACACTTCCTGGAACAGATCTTTGAAGCGCCCGTCATAGGCTTTCAAGATGGTGTTTTTGGTGGACAGATAGACCGGGAAGCCGCGCTGCAGGCCGTAATTGAACGAAGAGCGGGCAAAATCGCGGATCGAATCGTCCAGATTGTACATACCCATGGCCACACCGGCTGAAGGGAATTCAAACACTTCATATTCGACCGGCTCGCCGCCATCCTTGGGGGTGTAGGTCATGGTGAGGCGACCGGGGCCGGGCACCTTGAAATCCGTGGCGCGATATTGGTCACCAAAGGCATGGCGGCCGATGACCATGGGCTGTGTCCAGCCGGGAACAAGGCGCGGCACATTCTGGATAATGATCGGTTCGCGGAACACCGTACCGCCAAGGATGTTGCGGATGGTGCCATTGGGCGACCGCCACATTTTCTTGAGGCCGAATTCTTCAACGCGGGCTTCATCGGGGGTGATGGTGGCGCATTTCACACCAACGCCATATTCCTTGATGGCATTGGCCGCATCGATGGTGATCTGGTCGTTGGTTTCGTCACGTTTTTGAACCGAAAGATCGTAATATTTCAGGTCCACATCAAGATAAGGCTGAACAAGACGCTCACGGATCCATTTCCAGATGATCCGGGTCATCTCATCGCCATCAAGCTCGACAACAGGTGTTTTGACTTTGATTTTTGCCATTAAGTCTGTCCTTGGCTGGTGTTTAACAGAATAGGTTGCGCACAAGAGCAACCATCGGGCGGCTGCAAAAGGCGGCCTCCCGGTAAATTCGCGCGCACCCTAGCAGTTGTCGTGCGATCCGAAAAGATGCTTCAAGGCAGATCGTGATCAGAACAGGTCGGCGCGTGCGGTATGTTCAGAGCCGGCCATCCGGCCCAGTTCATGAAACACATCATCAAGGCTAGCCACAGTTTTAAATAGACTGAGATTTGTGGAATTGGCGAATCCCTGATCCACAACATGGTTCAAAAGCGCTAGAAGCGGCTCCCAATATCCATCATGATTGAGCAGGAAAATCGGCTTGTCATGAAGATCGAGCTGCGACCAGGTGAGCACCTCGATAAATTCGTCCAATGTTCCCATGCCGCCGGGCAGAACGATAAAGGCATCGGAGCGATCGAACATCATGCGCTTCCGGCTGTGCATGTCGCTTACGATATGCAATTCAGTCAGGCCGGTCTGGGCGATTTCCACCTTGTCCAAATGCTCGGGGATGATGCCCACCACCCGGCCACCCATGGCTGTGGCAGAGCGCGCGCATATGCCCATCAGACCCACTTGTCCGCCACCATAGACAAGCGTTAGTCCTGCGCCTGCAATGGCTTCACCGGTGGCTTTTGCGAGATCGGCATAGCCGGGTTGCGCCCCGGATCGTGAGCCGCAATAGATACAAACGGATTTAACCTTTGCCATATGGTCTCCTTTTGAGGGATAGGAATTTTAAAGGTAGGATGGGGACATAGGGTGGATTATGCTCATTTTGTTTTGATTTTTCGTGAAAGTAGCCAAGTTGTCGGGCACATTCATGTGACAGACAGTTTAATGGTGTAAGATACGTTCTCATATAGCATGAACGATAACCGCACGCGCTGGAAAGAGCAGAGCTTGAACAGACCCAGAAAATCTCCAGACTGGCAGACTGAAGACGGAGGCTCCCGTCGTCTATGGATGCCGATGCTTGCCATGATTGTCGCCGTGGCGGTGATTGTCGCTTTGGCGGTTTATAATCTAAGCGGCCCCAAAAATGACGTGACCGTGGCCCCCGAACAAGACAGCCAGCAAAGCGCGAGCGAGTCTGTCAGCCTAGCCGAAAACGCCCCATCTTTTGATGTGGTGCGGATTTCTCGTGGTGGTACAGGCGTTCTGGCTGGCCGCGCCGCGCCCGATAGCCTTGTGGAAGTGCTGGTAGACGGCAAAGTGGTGGCGGATGTGCGCGCCGACCGCAATGGCGAATGGGTCATGATTTTGGAAGAGCCGCTTGGAACGGGCATTGCGGAAATGTCCCTGCGCGCCACATTGGACGGGCAGCAGGCCGTATCTTCCAAGGATGTTGTGGTGGTGGCCATCCCTGAGCCGCTGGTTCCCGAACGCTTTGCCGAGCGTGAAGGTGAAGGCGTGGTTGCGGTCTTGACCCCTAAATCCGGTGAAGGGGGCAGTCGGGTGATGCAAAAGCCCGGTTTGGCCGCACCCGGTGAGGTGGGGGACAGCCTTGCCGTTGATACCATTGATTTCGGTGCCAGTGGTCAAACGGTGCTTTCGGGCCGTTCTTTGCCCCGTGCCACCATACGTATCTATCTGGATAACAGCTTCCTTGTGGAAGTGCGCAGCAATGACGATGGCCGCTGGACAGCCAATAGTGCGGATGCATTGGCGGACGGGGATCATGTGCTGCGCGTGGATCAGGTTTTGACCGAAGGCGAGGTGCAATTGCGGGTGGAACAACCCTTCACCACCGGTCAGGCGCTGGATCCGGCTTTGGCAGAAAGCCGTGTGGTGGTGCAGCCGGGCAATACGCTTTGGATGATCGCCCGCAAGCTTTATGGGCGTGGTACCCGCTTCACCATGATCTTTCAGGAAAATTCCGAACAGATCGTCGATCCCGATCTGATTTATCCCGGTCAGTTATTCCGTTTTCCCGATAGCGAAGTGGAAAGCGCGCCGGGCGGCACCGCTGAAAAAGACGACGAGACAACACCGCCGACTCCTTGACCGGAAAGCATAAATGGCCTGCCGACCCTTCTTCGGGGATCGGCAGATGTCGCGCATGGCTTATAAAAGGCGGAACGATTCCGGCAGCAGGTCTTTGATGGTAAAGCTGCGCCTTTGGCCGTTTTCGCCTTCCAGGACAATCACGGTCTCACTATCGGCGAATTCCAGAATTTTCTGGCGACAGCCGCCGCAGGGCGTGCAATTTTCAAGCCCTTTTCCAGCCAGTCCGCCCAGAATGGCAATGCGTTTGATCCGGGTGCCGCCTTCCGTCACCATGGATCCGATGGCATTGGCCTCGGCACAAATTCCTTCAGGATAAGCCGCATTTTCCACATTACAGCCTGCATGGATGCGGCCATTTTCATCCAGAACGGCGGCCCCCACATGAAAGCTGGAATAAGGTGCATGGGCTTTGTCGCGGGCGCGTTTGGCGCTGTCAAACAAACTGTCGTCGGTGCTCATGGTCACGGTCCTATTCGCGTTCTACTTTTGATGGTCGGGCCAAATCCGCCTGTTTTCCAAGGGCCCCGAACATGGATTGATAGGCCGGGCGTTTCACATAGCGGCCCGCGCCTTTTTCAGTGCGCAGTTCGCCATTGGACCAGACCAGCTTGCCATTGGCGATGGTGTGCGCGGCCAGCCCCTTGACCTCCATGCCTTCAAAGATATTGAAGTCGATATTTTGATGATGGGTTTTTGCCGAAATGGTTTTTGTCGCTTCCGGATCCCATATCACAATATCTGCATCGGCCCCCACGGCGATGCTGCCTTTTCGGGGGTAGATATTGAAGATTTTTGCCGCATTGGTGGAGGTGGCGGCAACGAATTCTTCCATGGTCAGGCGGCCTGTGTTCACGCCATGGGTCCATAGCACGGCCATGCGGTCTTCGATACCGGCGGTGCCATTGGGGATTTTCGAGAAATCATCTTTGCCCATGGCTTTTTGATCGGCGCAAAAACAGCAATGGTCGGTGGCGGTGGTTTGCAGATTGCCCGATTGCAGGCCACGCCACAGGGCGTCTTGATGCTTTTTGTCACGGAAGGGGGGGCTCATCACATGGGCGGCGGCGGTCTGCCAATCGGGATGGCGGTAGACGCTGTCATCCACCAGCAAATGACCGGCCAATACCTCGCCAAAGACCCGTTGGCCCGCATTGCGCGCCCGGGTGATTTCTTCCAACGCATCGCTGGCCGATACATGCACGATATAAAGCGGCACGCCGATCACATTGGCAAAGCGGATGGCGCGGGCGGCGGCTTCGCCTTCCACCTCTGGCGGGCGAGAGAGGGGATGGCCTTCGGGGCCGGTGATGCCTGCGGCCAGCAGCTTTTGTTGAAGTTGATAAACCATCTCGCCATTTTCTGCATGCACGGTGGGGATGGCACCCAATTCCATGGCACGGCTGAAGCTGGGGAACAAAATATCATCCCCGGCCATGATGGCGTTTTTATAGGCCATGAAATGTTTGAAGCTATTGACGCCTTCTTCGGTGACCAACCGACCCATATCCGCATGAACGCTGTCGTCCCACCATGTGACCGCCACATGGAAGCTGTAATCGGCGGCGGCTTTTTCCGCCCAGCCGCGCCATTGCTTATAGGCATCCATCAAGGGTTGCTGCGGGTTGGGGATCACGAAATCGATGATCATCGTGGTGCCGCCTGCAAGACCTGCAGCGGTGCCGGTATAAAAATCTTCCGACGCCACGGTGCCCATGAAGGGAAGCTGCATATGGGTATGGGGGTCAATGCCACCCGGCATCACATAGTGCCCGACTGCATCGATGATTTCCGCATTTCGGGGGACGTCGATATCAAGGCCGATGGCTTTGATCTCACCATCTTCCGTATATATATCGGCCCGCCGCGTTTGATCCGCGGTGACAACGGTTCCGCCCTTGATCAAGATAGACATGGTCAAACTCCTTTACGCAAACGGGATAAAATCCAATAGACGAGGCCGGCTGTGCCCGCTCCGACGAACCATGCATAGCTGTAGATGGACTGGAACAGGGCAGGCACATTAGCGACAATTTCCGTGGCCGATAAAAAGCCGGGCAGGGACGGCAGCACCCCGATGATCAAAGCGCCAAGCCCTGCCAAATTCCAGCCGCTTTTGGCGCTATAAATCCCGTCGGATGCGAACAGATCATCCACTTTCAGCCGGGTTTTCTGGATCAGGAAATAATCGACGATCAAAATACCCACTACAGGCCCCAAGAGCGCCGAATAGCCCACCAGCCATGTGAACAGATAGGTGCCGGCACTTTCCATCAGCTTCCAAGGGAACATGGCGATGCCAATACCGGCGGTGATATAGCCGCCCATGCGGAAGGAAATGCGCTTGGGGGCCAGATTGGAAAAGCCATAGGCCGGAGCAACCACATTGGCCGCGAGATTGGTGGTCAGTGTAGCCAGAACAAGCGCCGCCAGTGCAAATACCACCCCCATACCGCCCATGCGTGCGGCCAGTTGCACCGGGTCCCAGATGGCCACTCCGTAAATCACCGTGGTGGCAGAGGTCACGGCCACGGAAATCAGCGCAAAGAGGGCCATGGGCAAAGGCAATCCCAATGCCTGCCCCAGCATCTGGTCTTTTTGGCTTTTAGCATAGCGGGTGAAATCGGGAATATTAAGCGCCATGGTGGACCAAAATCCCACCATTGCCGTAAGGCTGGCAATGAAAATGGGCCAGAATTGTCCTTCTCTGGCCCCGCCTTCCACGAATTGCGATTTGGTGGACAGCATGGCGCTCAGGCTTCCCGCTTCAACCCATGCCCAGACAAACAGCGCCACAGACATGGCGATCAGGAAAGGGGCCGCCAGCATTTCCAACCAGCGAATGGATTCCGTGCCGTGCCGGATGAACCACACATGCAAAGCCCAAAAGGCCAGAAAACACAGCGTTTGCGCCAGATCGATCCCAAGAAAGGGCAGGGCTGTGCCTTTCAGTGCCTCGCCCGTAAGGGTGTTGAGGATCACATAAATCGCCGATCCGCCCACCCAGGTATTGATGCCAAACCAGCCGCAAGCCACAAAGCCACGCAACAAAGCAGGCAGCCGCGCCCCCACCGTCCCGAAAGACGAGCGCAGCAAAACGGGAAAGGGCACGCCGTGTTTTGCACCGGCATGCCCGACTAAAATCATTGGAACCAGAACGATCAGATTGCCAAGAAAGACAGTGAGAACCGCCTGCCACCAACTCATCCCCTCGCTGACAAGGCTGCCAGATAAAAGATAAGCCGGAACGCAGACCACCATGGCGACCCATAAAGACGCAAAGGCTTTCCAGTCCCATGTGCGCTCATCGGGGGCGCTGGGCGCAAGATCGGCATTCCATAAGGCCGGATCGTGCTGATCGTGGGACAGGGCCCCCGGCTTGTCAGTCTGTGGCGAACTCTCTGCATCCATATGGCGTGCCCCCGCTTGCTATTTGGTTCGGTTTATTCTTCTGCAACAAGGGGATAATAGCTAACCGGTCGCCGGTCGCGGAAGAATTGCCACAAATTGCGCACCTCGCGCACTTTGTCCATATCCATATCGTGGATGATCAATTCGTCTTTGTCACGGCTTGCGATGGCTTCGATCTGTCCCCGAGGATTGACAAAATAGCTTTGGCCATAGAATTCACCGATATTCCACGGCGCTTCCGTGCCCACCCGGTTGATGGCACCGATATAGCAGCCATTGGCGGCCGCAGAGGCGGGCTGTTCCAGCTTCCACAGATATTCTGACAATCCGGCAACGGTGGCCGAAGGATTGACGATATATTCCGCGCCATTCAGCGCCAGCGCCCGCCAGCCTTCGGGGAAATGGCGGTCATAGCAAATATAAACGCCCAGCTTGCAATAACGGGTTTCAAAGACCGGCCAATCGGATGAACCGGGCTTGAAGAAGAATTTTTCCCAGAAACCGGAAACCTGCGGGATATGGGTCTTGCGATATTTCCCAAGATAGGTGCCATCGGCATCGATCACCGCTGCCGTATTGTAATAAACACCGGTTACTTCATCGGCTTCATAGATGGGCACCACGATGACCATCTCGTATTTCTTGGCATAGTCCTGCATCAGCTTTGTGGTTGGGCCATCGGGAATGGCCTCTGCCGCATCATACCATTTGGTATCCTGGCTGGGGCAGAAATAGGGCTGTGTGAACACCTCTTGAAAGCACAAAACCTGCACGCCCTTTTCACCGGCTTCTTCGATCAGCGGGATATGGGCTTCGATCATGGCTTTGCGGATGGTTTCCGGGTCTTTATCGGTTGAGGCCTTCAGCCCCATCTGAATTAGTCCGCCGCGCAATTTAGTCATAAAGCGTGCTCCTTGAAAGATGCTGTCGTTTTAACCATTGCTGGGAAAGGTGAATTCGGCACCGGCCCGTATGCCCGTGGGCCAGCGTGCTGAAACGGTTTTGAGACGGGTATAGAAATGCACGGCTTCCGGGCCGTAAATGCCGTGTGCGCCAAAGATCGAGCGTTTCCAGCCGCCAAAGCTGTGATAGCCCACCGGCACAGGAATAGGCACATTCACGCCCACCATCCCCACCTCGATCCGGCGGGTGAAATCGCGGGCGGCATCACCGTCACGGGTGAAAATGGCGGTGCCATTGCCATATTGATGGTCATTGATCAGGCCCACGGCTTCATCATAATTTTTGGCCCGCAAAACGGACAGAACCGGGCCGAAAATCTCTTCGCGGTAAACGGTCATGTCTTTTGTGACACCATCAAGCAAGGTGCCGCCCATCCAGAAACCGCCTTCATAGCCTTGCAGACTATAGCCGCGGCCATCCACCACTACGCGCGCGCCTTCTGCTTCGCCTTTCGAGATCAGGTCCGCCACCTTGTCGCGGTGTGCTTTTGTGATCAGGGGCCCCATTTCCGCATCTTTATCGGTGCTGGGGCCGATTTTCAGGGACTGCACACGGGGCGTCAGTTTTTCCACCAGACGATTGGCTGTCTCTTCCCCCACCGGCACGGCAACGGAAATGGCCATGCAGCGTTCCCCGGCCGAGCCAAAGCCTGCGCCCATCAAGGCATCTGCGGCTTGATCCAGATCCGCATCGGGCAGGATGACCATGTGGTTTTTCGCGCCACCCAGCGCCTGCACCCGCTTTCCAGCCGCACAACCACGGGAATAGACATATTCTGCAATGGGGGTGGAGCCGACAAAGCTGACGGCGGAAATGCCCGGATGGTCCAAAATGGCATCCACCGCTTCCTTGCCACCATGCACCACATTCAAAACGCCTTCGGGCAGGCCCGCCGCTTCAAACAGGTCATGGATCAGATTGGCACTGGAAGGATCGCGTTCCGAGGGTTTCAGGATAAAGCAATTGCCGCAGGCCAGCGCCATGGGGATCATCCACAAAGGCACCATCGACGGGAAATTGAACGGGGTGATGCCCGCCACCACGCCCAAGGACTGGCGTTCCGAACAGGCATCCAGATCGCGGGCCACATGGCGCGAGAAATCGCCCTTCAACAGATGTGGAATCCCGCAGGCAAATTCCACCACTTCCAAAGCGCGGGCCACTTCGCCCAAGGCATCATCATGGGTTTTGCCATGTTCGGCACTGATGGTACGGGCAATGTCGTCGCGGCGTTTGTGCATCACATCGCGAAGGGCGAACAACACATGCGCCCGGCGGGCCGGCGGCATTTGCGACCAGTCATCCAAGGCTTCTTGTGCCGCTTTTACAGCCGCATCCACTTCATGACTGCCGCCCATGGCGAGACGGGCCGTTTCCTCACCGGTCGCGGGGTTGAACACAGGAACGGTCTGTGTGTTTTCAAGAACATACGGCTTTCCGCCGATCAGATGGGGAATGGGTGTCATTCGATTTCTTCCAAAACACGGCGCACGGTTTCAACGGCCATATCAATGTGCGACTTTTCAATGATCAGGGGAGGAGACAGGGCAATGATGTCGCCGGTGGTGCGGATCAACAGGCCTTTGTCATAGGCTTTCAAAAAGGCGTTGAAGGCGCGTTTTGTGGGAGCCCCCTCAATGGGGTCCAGTTCGATAGCGGCGATCAATCCCATGGTGCGGATATCTTTGACATAAGGCGCACCGCGCAAGCCGTGCATGGCATCGGCCCAATAATCGCCCAGATCCGCGCCCCGTGTGAACAGGCCCTCTTCTTCATAGGTATCAAGGGCGGCAAGGGCGGTGGCGCAGGCCATGGGATTGGCGGAATAGGTATAGCCGTGGAAAAATTCGATCATGTTTTCCGGGCCAGTCATGAAGGCATCGTGGATGGTGTCGGACGCAAACACCGCCCCCATGGGCACAACGCCGTTGGTCAATCCCTTGGCGGTGGTGACAAGATCAGGCTGGACACCAAAATAATTGACAGCGAAGGGGGTGCCAAGGCGGCCAAAACCGGTGATGACTTCATCGAAAATCAGCAAAATGCCGTGCTTGGTGCAGATTTCACGCAGGCGTTTCAGATAGCCCTTGGGCGGCATGATCACGCCAGCAGAACCGGCCACCGGCTCGACAATCACCGCGGCGATGGTGGAAGGGTCATGCAATTGGCACAGACGCTCCAGATCGTCGGCCAGTTCTGCGCCATGTTCCGGTTCGCCCCGGCTATATTCATTGCCGGCAATGCCATGGGTGTGGCGCAGATGATCGACGCCACTGACCAATGAGCCGAACATCTTGCGGTTGGCGGGCATTCCGCCTACCGACATGCCGCCGAAATTCACCCCATGATAGCCTTTTTCCCGGCCAATCAGGCGGGTGCGGTGGCCTTCCCCGCGCGCCCGGTGATAGGCGATGGCCATTTTGAGCGCCGTTTCCACCGATTCAGAGCCGGAATTGGTGAAAAAGACATGGTTGAGATCACCGGGCATCAACCGCGCCAACCGGTCTGCCAGATCAAAGGCTTTATGATGGCCCATCTGGAAGGCGGGGGAATAATCCAGCTCCTCCACCTGATTTTTCACCGCTTCAATGATGCGCGGGCGCTTATGTCCGGCATTGCAGCACCACAGCCCGGCAATGCCATCCAAAACATCACGGCCATCGCTGGTTTTGAAATACATGCCTTCGGCGCCCACGAACATGCGGGGATGCGCCTTGAACTGCCGGTTGGCCGTGAAAGGCATCCAATAGGCGTCCAGATTATTGTTCGGTGGTAAATCCATCACTCTTCCCCAAAATTAAAGGCGGTCTTCCATATATGGACGGGCCATTATGGTTGGCGCCTTATTCTGCTGCGGCTTTATTGGCCGGATTTTTTGGATGGTCGGGCCATGTCAGGACAGGCAAGCCGTTGTTCACCTCTTCCATGTTGATACATCCATCCACCGGGCAGACATGCTGGCACAGATTACAGCCAACACAGTCGTCATCAATCACCACAAAGCGCCGTCCGCCACCATCTTTGGCTTCGATACGAATGGCTTGATGCGAGGTATCCTCACAGGCGATATGGCAGCGGCCACATTCAATGCAGCTTTCTTCATCGATCCGGGCTTTCAGATCGAAGTTCATATTCAGTTCGTTCCAATTGACGGTGTTGGGGATCGCCTTGCCGCGGAAATCATCCAGCGTGCGATAGCCCTTTTCATCCATCCAGTTGGATAGCCCGTCAATCATATCTTCCACGATGCGGAAGCCATAAAGCATCGCCGACGTGCAGACTTGCACACCGGAAGCGCCAAGGGCGATGAATTCCGCCGCATCGCGCCATGTATTGATGCCGCCAATGGCCGAGATTTCCAGATCGCGGGTTTGATGATTGCGGGCGATTTCCGCCACCATATTGAGCGCAATGGGTTTTACCGCCGAACCGCAATAACCGCCATGGGTGCCCTTGTTGTCAATCATCGGATTGGGGGCCATATGGTCCAGATTCACCGAAATGATGGAATTAACCGTATTGATCAAAGATACCGCATGGGCACCGCCCTGAAGCGCAGCTTCGGCAGGCACCAAAATATCGGTGATATTGGGGGTGAGTTTGGTGAAGACCGGAATATCCACCACTTCGCGCACCCAGCGGGTGGTTTTTTCCACCATTTCCGGCACCTGACCGATGGCGGACCCCATGCCCCGCTCGCACATGCCGTGCGGACAGCCCAGATTCAGCTCGATCCCGTGAACGCCGGATGCGGCGATGCGGATGGCCAGATCTTTCCATGCCCGTTCTTCCATCACCGCCATCATCGAGCCGATGATCACCCGGTCGGGCCATTCGCGGCGACATTCTTCGATTTCGCGCAGATTGACCGCCAAGGGCCGGTCGGAAATCAGCTCATTATTGTTGATGCCAAGGGTTGCACCCTTGAAATCCTTGTGCAGCCCGTAACGGCTGGTCACATTCACCACGGGCGGATCTTCCCCCAGCGTTTTCCATACCACGCCGCCCCAGCCTTTCTCGAAGGCCCGCACCACATTGTATTTTTTATCTGTCGGGGGCGCAGAGGCCAGCCAGAAGGGATTGATGCTGGGAATTCCGGCGATTGTACATGAAAGATCGGCCATGATCAGACCCTTTCCACTGATTGTGCGGCCAAAGCCTGATGAACGGCTTCGGCGGCGCGCTTTCCATCTTCAACGGCTTGCACCGTGAGATCTTCGCCCGTTGAAACACAGTCTCCACCCGCATAGACGCCGTCAAGGGATGTGCGATAATCAGGCCCGATTTGAATTTTGCCGTTTTCTGCCGCCAGCCCATCAAGTCCCATGGGGCGCAATTTCTGGCCGATGGCTTTCAGCACATGATCGGCGGGCAAACGGTAGACTTCGCCGGTGCCTTGCAGGCGTCCGCCATTGAGGGTGGTTTTTTCAAATACGATGCTTTCCACCCGGTCATTGCCTTCAATGGCACTGGGACGCGACCAGAGCCGGATCTGCACATCATTGAGCCGGGCAAGATTGCGTTCAAAACCGGTGGCGCTCATGGCATCTTCGCCGCGCCGATAAACAAGGGTAACACTTTCTGCCCCAAGTTTTTTCGCCTGAATGGCAGCATCAATGGCGGTATTGCCGCCGCCGATGACCACCACCGTGCGGCCCACGGAGACTTTGGATTTCGGTTTTGTCTGGCGCAGGGTTTCAATGAAGCTCAGCGCATCTTCCACGCCTTCCAGTTCTTCGCCGGCGATAGCAAGCCGGGCCGCGCCCCCAAGGCCAATGCCGATAAATACTACGTCATAGGCCTGACGCAGGGCTTCAAGCTGGATATCTTCACCCAAAGCCCGGCCATACCGAATTTTGATGCCGCCGATGCCCAACAGAAATGCAACTTCGCGCTGGGCGAAATCATCCACCATTTTATATTCCGCCAGCCCATATTCATTCAATCCGCCGGGCTTGAGGCGCGATTCATAAATGGTGATATCATGGCCCAGCATGGCCGCCCGATGCGCGAAGGCAAGACCTGCAGGGCCTGCCCCCACCACTGCAATGGATCGTCCGGTGGCAGCGGCGCGTTGAAAGGGATGGGGTGCGCCGGCATGGGTCTGTTCAATCAGATGATCAACGGCATGGCGTTGCAGATCACCGATCTGGATGGGTTTGTCTTCCCCTTTGTTCAGCACGCAGGCTTCTTCGCATAGCACTTCTGTGGGGCAGGCGCGGGCGCAGGTGCCGCCCATGATGTTTTCAGAAAGGATGGTTTGCGCAGAACCTTCCAGATTGCCTGACCGGATCTGGTGGATGAAGGTGGGAATATCGATCCCTGTGGGGCAGGCGCGGATGCACGGCGCATCATAACAATAAAGGCAGCGACTGGCTTCGGTGACAGCCGCACCGGAAGTCAATGCGGGATGAAGATCACGGAATGCTGCGTCGATCTTTTCCGCGCGTGATGGGGAAGATGGGCGGTTCGGTCTACTGGCAGTCATGCTCTTTCCTCGACGGCTTTGGGGCGAACAGTGGGCAAGGGCGGATTGCTTTTTCGACGATCCATTATGGATTGCCATTGTCTTATGGACCCATGCTTTCGAAGCCATGGATACAGCATTGAACAAGTTTTTGGCCTATTCAAGAAATTTTTGGCCATTTGATCAGAAAATTACGCAAGAGCATTGCCAGTCTCACGCTTTCGGGGCCGGGGGATCTTTTCATGCCGGAGCGATTGCGCATGGTCGTCTTTGCGGTATACCTTTTGCTTCTTGATAAAATTATTGCTGAAAGATAAAGAAACATTACGGTCCATCCGGGAAGTCTATCAGGGCTGCGGCGCGTGATTATTTTGCACCAGTCAAATTGCGAATGCCGCCAAAACAATTCATGGGAGAAAACGCTATGAAGACAGTTGTTTCGCGGCATGCCTTGCGCAGCGCGCTATTGGGATCGGTTGCATCCGCCAGCCTGTCCGTTGCCAGTCTGGCCTTTACAGGCGGGGCCATGGCCCAGGACGATCAGGCGTCCGACGCGCCGAAGGTCTTTACCTTGGAAGAAATTGTCGTGACGGCGCAGCGCCGGTCGGAAGGGGTATATTCGACGCCCATGGCCATCACGGCTCTTTCCGGCGACGAAATGGCCATGCGCGGCCTTGACAGCGTGTCGGATATCGACCGCGCCGTTCCCAATTTGAACGTCACCCGCTTCGGGGTCGGCAATCCCGCCCATGCGGCTATTTTCATTCGCGGCATTGGCTTGCAAGATCATATCATCACCACCGATCCGGGCGTTGGCGTATATGTGGACGGGGTGTATCTTGGCCGCCAGATGGGCGCCAATCTTAACCTCACCAATGTGGAACGCATCGAGGTTTTGCGCGGTCCGCAAGGCACGCTTTATGGCCGGAACACCATCGGTGGTGCGGTGAATATCATCACCAAGAAACCGGGTGATGAAGAAACCTTCCAGTTTGAAATCCAGGCCGGTACGCGTGCCCGTGTTGCTGGTAATTTCTATGGAAACTTCAAATTGGCAGACAATCTGGCATGTCGGTGACCGGGAATATCACCCGGCGTGACGGATTTGGCAAAGCGCTCAATATCGTTGAGCCGACGCGGGAAATCGGCGAATTGTTCGAGGCATCGGGGCGCGTGGCGATCGACTGGAAAGCCAGCGACCGCCTGTCTTTGATGTGGACTGCCGATGCGGTTCAGGGGGAAAATGGACAATCACCCTCCACAGCGGAAATCATTCCCGGCCTTGATCGTCCCGGCGTGTTCGCGGAAACCGGCCTTGGCTTCTTTACCGATCCCATCGGTCCGGCTGTTGATCTGCCCGGTGGCCCCATCAGCGCTGGCGATATTACGGCCGATCCCGATGATACCAACACCGCCGAGGGCAATCTGCTCAATCAGTCCAATTCGGGGTTCGGCACTTCTTTGACGGCTGATTTCCTTATTGATGACAATCTCAGCTTCAAGATTTTGGGCAGCTATCGTTATTCGGATTATACGGGCGGCCTGGACGATGAAACCGCCTTCCAGGATTTCCAATCCTTCCCCGAAGAAGGCGAGGCGGACCAGTTCTCCTTTGAAGCCCAGTTGAACGGCGAATATGGCAAGTTCGATTTCGTGACGGCGTTTTATTATTTCCGCGAGGAAGGGGACACTTTCTCCGGCCCCAATACCTTCATCACGCCGGGCGATACCTTTGACATCAACCAGACAACCAACAGCTATGCCGGGTTTGCCCATGTGGGCTATCAGGTTACAGATCGGCTGAAACTGGCCGGTGGTATTCGCTATACCTATGATAAAAAGAGTGCCGATGCCCTGTTCACCAACTTCCCATGGTTCTTGCCGGCCCCCGATGGAACGGGCGATGGCAATCCGGGATCGGCGCAGCGTGTGTTCCGTTCGGAAAACTGGAACGAGGTCACTTGGGATGCATCCGCAACCTTTGATCTGACCGATAATCTGAATGTTTATTATGCGGAATCGAAAGGCTATCAAAGTGGTGGCTTCCCGCCGCGTCCGTTCGGTGGTCCGAATACTTTTGTGGATTTCGATCCCACGATTGCCCGCAATCATGAACTGGGTTTCAAGGGCCGTCCGTTCGATTTCATGCAGTCTTCTGTCGCGGTGTTCTTTACTGAATATACCGATTTGGCCTTGCCGTTCTCCAGCCCATCCCCTGCCGGCTTCGTGACCATCACCGCCAATGCCGGGAAGTCGGAAGCGTTGGGGTTCGAGTTCGAGAATACCTTGCAGTTCGGCGGTTTCAGCCTTCAGACCTCGGTGGGCTATCTGGATAGTGAAATCAAACGCATCGAGCCGGGCACCGTTGGCGTGGCTGTGGGCGATACACCGTCCCTGACACCGGAATGGACTGTGAATGTTGGGCCGCAATATCAGTATTTCATGGGCAATGGCGATTTGATCACCATGCGGGCTGATTATTCCTATCGCAGTTCCATGTTCGGCCAGTCGGTCAATAATGAACAGAACAAGCTGGATGCTCGCGATCTGGTGAATTTCTCAATCCGCTATGAAAATGCGGCGAACAACTGGTCAGCCACCATCTACGGCGACAATGTATTCAATGAACAATATGATGTGGGCCGTCTGGACCAGGCATTTTCCGGTTTCACCGAGATTATCCGCAATAATGATCGCAGCGAATTCGGGGTGAAATTCTCCAAGCGCTTCTGAGCACTTCTGCATAGCCCCCGTCAGGGGTGACGAATCAACGGCCCGGCCTTTTTTATAAAGGGCCGGGTCTTCTTTTGTGTTTTTGGCTCATTTATTGGCGGTTTTTGGCCGGGTTCCGGTGGGGAGGGGCGGTGGTTTCGAGCCTATCCATGACTGTGGGAATTTGGCAACAGATGCTGAGAAATTGCGATGTCTGGGGTGGGAGGCTCAAGAAAATGAAACCGATTTCAATGAAAAGGCCCGTTGCGCCACATTTTTCTAAAACGAGAGGATATAGGGTTTGTAACATTCTATAAAACAACAAAAAAATGCTTTTTTGTTTTCCATCTGGTTTATTTTCACGCCATTTTTCGCGAAAATGTTGTCTTGCATCGCCATCAAATAGGGCGCGTGCCGGTAATAAGAGGCATAGAAAAGTCGTTGTATGTGGGGATAGTTAGACGATAGGTTGCCCAAACGGTTATAAAAATAATGCAGCCGTTAGATCGGAATGTTGGCATGTCATGGATCTGTAAAAAAAATCTGCGCATGGTCCATTCATCGGCCACGGGGACATTTCGTGTTCGTTCGTAAAAGTTCTCACGACACGACGTATCAAGCAGGAGGAAAACGTCCAAATGAACGGGTTCAGGAAAAACTATATGGGGGCGGCAAAGGCTTTGCTTTTGCTCACGTCCTCAGTGCCGGCCATGATGGTCGTGCAACAGGTGGAGGCGCAGCAAACGACCTCTGCCATTCAAGGTGCGGTCACATCGCCAAATGGTGACGCCGTATCTGGCGCGCGTGTCACCATCACCAATACGCGCACCGGGCGGTCAGCGACCGGCACCACGGCGGGGCAAGGGCGTTTTTCCTTCTCCGGATTGGAAGTGGGTGGTCCTTACACGGTTCTGATCGAATCCGACCGCTATCAAACGGAACAGATCGAGGGCGTGTTTATCAGCCTGTCTTCTGCCGCCAATCTGAATATTCAGCTGAGCTCCGGCGATATCGAAGAGATCGTGATTACGGCCGCGGCCTCTGTTGTGACGCAATTGGCCTTGGGTCCGAGCGCTGCATTCGGGCTTGATACGCTTGAAAACTTCCCGTCCATCGACCGCGATATCCGCGATATGATCCGCATCGATCCGCGCGTCACTATTGATGGCGGCAATAATGACAGCATCAGCTGTCTTGGCGGCAATAACCGCTTCAACAGCTTCACCATTGATGGTGTGCGGACCTCTGATAGCTTTGGCTTGAATGCCTCGGGCTTCCCCAGCCGTAACAATATGCCAATTCCCTTCGACGCCGTTCGGGAAACGGCCGTTGAGTTCGCACCTTTCGATGTGGAATATGGCTCCTTTACCGGCTGTAACATCAATGTGGTGACCAAATCCGGTGATAATGAATTCCACGGCTCTGCCTTTGGCGTGTTCAACTCCGGCGGTTTGACCGGTTCCAAAATTGATGGGCGACAGGCTCGTGAGGGTGGTTTCCGCGATTGGAACTGGGGCGCAACGCTTGGTGGACCGATCATCAAAGACAAGCTGTGGTTCTTCGGTGCCTATGAAGAAGTGCAAGATGGCGGCGTGATCGTTGATACCGGCCCGTCCGGTGCGGGCTTTGCGCAGGAACTGGATTTCCTGACCGAAGCAATGGCCGATAGCATCGCCAATACGCTTGAAACCGTTTACGATCGCGATACGTTGGGCGTTGCCCGCAATCTTCCTGATGAAAGCCGCCGTATTCTTGGCCGCTTGGATTGGCAAATCACAGATGATCATCGCGCTTCCTTTACCTATTCCCGTTTGCGGGAAGAGCGTCAGGATCCCGATGATGCCTTCACCCGGTTTACGGATTTCACCTTCCTCGACAATTTTGAAATTGAAGGGTCGGAAACGGAATCCTATTCGGCTCGGGTGTTCTCCAACTGGACGGACAATTTCTCAACGGAAATCCGGGCATCGCGCATTGATATCACCGATATCCAAGGCCCGGTCGGTGGCGGGGAAGCACAAGATGCAAATCCCATTCCGCGTATTGAAATTCTCAATGTGGTCAATCCTGCCAATGGGGCAAGCGGGTCCATCGTTAGTGGCCCCGGTTTCAGCCGCTCTGCCAATGATCTGAAAGTTCAAACGGACCAATTGAAGTTCAAAGCCAATTATCTGTGGGGAGATCATTATTTCACCGCTGGCTATGAACTGGATCAGCTGGATGTGTTCAACCTGTTTGCACAGGATGCAACGGGAACAATTACCTTCGATGGCCTTGAAAATTTCCAAGCCGGAATTGCCCGCAATATTTCAGGGAGCGGTTCCTTTACCGGCGATATCAATGATGCGGCGGCGGAATTCAGCCGTTCCATTCACACGCTTTATGTTCAGGATGAATGGGAAGCGCTGAACGGTCTTACACTTCAATTCGGGCTGCGCTACGATTGGTATGCTTCCAGCGATCGTCCGCTGCGCAATCCAAAGTTTGAAGAAAAGTTCGGCTTCGATAATACGCAGGCTTTCAACGGGCTTGATATCTTGCAGCCACGCTTTGGCTTTAGCTATGATGCCGGTGAAACCCTTTGGGGTGATACGCAATTCCGCGGTGGTGTTGGTATCTTCTCCGGCGGTGATCCGACCGTGTGGTTCGCCAATAACTTCCAGAATTTCGGCGGTGCCATCGGTACGGTTAATACGCGATTTGGAACGTCACCAAGTTGTACGGATGCGGACCTTCAAGTTCTTGATGCCAATGGTAATTTCACGGGTGTTCCAAATTGTATCACGCAAGACCAGATTGCTCAGGCAACGGGCAATAATGGTACTGTGAATGCGGTTGACCCTGATTTCAGCATTCCGTCGCTGGTTCGTTTCAATGCTGGCTTTTCGCATTATACGGACTTTGATAATGTGGCAGGCGGGTTCTTTGACGACTGGAATCTCCAGTTTGACCTGATCTACAGCAAGCGTCGCAATGCACCGGATTTCGTGAATCTGGCGCTGACACCGACAGGCGAATTGGCACCGGATGGCCGCCCGATCTTCAGCCCGATCAATCCGCTTCTGCCCGGCTGTAATGCCACGTTCAATGGCGATCTTCGGGGTGGCTTCTCCAATGTCGATCTGGCGGCTTGTGCGTCTGGTGGCGATGATGAAGATATCGTTCTCACCAATGTGGATGGTAAAGACGGCAGCTCAACCACAGCGTCTGTCATTCTGTCCAAGCTGTTCGAGCATGACATGTTCAACGTACCTGGTTCGGTTAACCTGACGTTCGGTTATGCTTATACAGATGCGTCGGAAGTGAACCCGTCCACCAGCTCTACGGCCTCTTCCAACTTTGAAGAAGTCGCGGTCAGTGTCATCAACCAACCACCTTTGGGGCCATCGCAATTCGCCAACAAGCATAATATTACGGTTGCGGCGAGCGTGACTGAAGAGTTCTTTGAAGGATTGCAGAGTACCTTCTCCATGTTCTTCAGTGCCCGGTCGGGCCGAGCCTTCAGCTATGTGTTCGATGCTGATGCAGATGAAGTCTTTGGTGATAGCGATGATGAAGCACGGCATCTTTTCTATGTGCCAACCGGCCCCAATGATCCCCGCGTGGATTTGAGCCAGTTGAGCGCCGAAGATCAGCAAGCCTTGTTTGATCTGATCGCAACCAGCGGCTTGAGCAAGTTTGCCGGTGAGATTGCACCGCGTAACCAGTTCCGCGATCCTTGGATCAAGGATATGGATATCCGCTTCTCGCAAGATCTGCCTGGCTTCTTCGGGAATGACAGCTTCGAAGTCTTTGTCGACATCGAAAACTTCCTGAACCTCATCGACAGTGGCTCGAATGTGTCGCGCCGGTTCGACCGAGGCAATGTGGGTGAAGGTGTTCCCATTCTTGGTGTGGGCTTGAGCGATGATGGTTCGCAGTTCGTTTTCCGTGATTTCGATCCGGGTCTGAACAATGACATTGATGTGAACAGCTCGCTTTGGGCCATTCAGTTCGGTGTGCGCTACCAATTCTGATCTGAAAGATCAGCTCAGTGATAAGAAGGCGGCTTCGGCCGCCTTTTTCTTTTTCACTCGCCTTTAAGTGTTATAAAATGAATTATTACAATATTTATTGTTTATTAATATATATTGCTATAGGGATAACGCCGAGGATGGGAGCGTTATTTAGGGTAGTTGAATATGAGTATTTCGGTTAAGACCATCCTGATTGCACTCGTTGCTCTTCTATCATGTGGGTTGATTGTCTTGGCAGGTACGGACCTGTCGTCTGCCTGGCGTGATAAGCAACGGGCAAATGAGTATCTCTCTATTAATCGCATCGGTCAGAATTTGCTGATTGCTGCGCAAAATTGGGCGGTGGAGCGTAGCGTCGTGAATACGGCGTTCGGCAGCGATAGTCCGATTACTCCTGAACGTACAGCAATTATCGATGCACGCCGTAAAACGGCGGATGCGGCTTATATGGCGGCGATAGATGCAGTGTCCAAACTGGATATGGAAGGCCATAAGACTGCGCTTTCAAATATTGCGCTTGCTTTTCGATCTGTGGAAAGCTTGCGTAACCGTGCCGATTATCAAATTCAGCAGGAAGCGGATCGCCGCGATGCGAGTGTAGGAGAAAGATGGGTTCCTACGATGATAGCATTGATCGCAAGCAGTAAGGATTTGGGGTTTGAGGTCAATCGAAAAATCTCCGACGCTGAAACCCTTTCCAATTTACTGGCCTTGCGGCATTTTTCATGGATCATGGGCGAGTATGCCGGGCGTGAACGTGCAATGATTGGCGCACATTTAGCAAGAAATTCCCCGATCGAATTTGAGGAATTGCAAATTCTGGAACGTTATCGTGGTCAGGTGGAGCTTGCATGGGAGCAGGTACAAACATTAACGCAGAACGATTTCGCAACGGATGATCTAGGCGCCTCAGTGGAAAATGCGAAGGAACATTTCTTCGATCGCTTTCATGATGTGCGCTCATCTGTTTATGAAGCGGGTATATCGGGACGGCCTTATTCGCTTTCAGGGGATCAATGGATTAAGCAATCCACGGATGCAATTGACACCTTGCTTGCGATTTCCGGCGAGGCTGCTTCCATAACAGAAGCTTATGCTCAAGAATTTGAGAGAACCAGCACATGGCGGTTTTTGACGGCCCTTTTTCTGGCGATTGCAACATTGTTTGTCTCTGGCGGGGGCATGTTCCTTATTTTGCGTCGGGTCGTGCGCCCGATTGGTCAGATGACTTCGGTGATGCATGAACTGGCCAATGGCAATAAAGATGTGACAGTCCCGCGTGCAGACCAGAAAGACGAAATCGGTCAAATGGCGCGGGCCGTTGAGGTGTTTCGGGAAAATGCCATCGAAAAGGAACGGCTTGATCAGGAGGCGAAAGAAGCCGCCGAACGCCAAGAGCAGGACCGATTGGCCCGTGAGGCGACGGAAAGGGAGGCTGCAGAGAAGGAGCTGGCCCGCGAACGCGCTGAAAACGAGGCACGGATGGCGAGAACCCAAAGGATCGAGAGCTTGATTTCCGGCTTCGAATCTAAAATTGCCAGTATTTTAAATACCTTGGCATCTGCTTCGACAGAGCTGGATTCCACAGCTGACACCCTTGTCGATACGGCATCCGTTTCAAATCGCGATAGTGCAGAAGTTGCGAACAACTCTGAAGAAACATCATCTACGGTACAGACGGTGGCTGCCGCCACGGAAGAACTGAGTGCGTCCATCAATGAAATCGTTCGCCAGGTCGATCGCGCTAAACAAGCGGCAGATAATGCTGTAGAGGAAAGCAATCGCTCGGATGTATCTGTGCAGGAATTGAATGCCAGTGCCGAAAAGATTGATGAAGTCCTTTCGTTCATTGTTGGAATTTCCGAACAGACCAATCTTCTGGCGTTGAATGCCACTATTGAAGCCGCACGGGCCGGTGAGGCCGGAAAAGGCTTTGCCGTGGTCGCCAGCGAGGTGAAAAATCTGGCAAAACAGACCGGCAGTGCAACGGAAGATATTGCAGGCCAGATTCGTGGTATGCGCGCGGCGATAGATGGCGCAGTTTTGGCCATTAGTAAAATTGCCAAATCCATTGATGAAATGGGGGCGATTGCTGTGGAAATTGCTTCGGCGGCGGAGCAGCAAAATGCTGCGACAGCTGATATTTCCACTGGTGCCCAGCGGGCGGCCCAATTGACCCATAATGTGACGGCGCGGATCAGAACAGTTGCGGAAGGAAGTCGTGAAACCGGGGCCGCAGCAGACCAAGTGAAAGCGGCGTCGAAAGAGCTTTCAGCCGTTTCAGAAGCGATCAAAGAGGATATCGAGAAATTCCTGCTGGATATCAAAGCAGCTTAAAGCTTTTGGCAGGACCGGAATAAAAAAGAAGGCGGTGTCGAGCCGCCTTCTTTCTATGAGTGTGATGGGGTCTTCGTTCAATCAGGGCTTTAATTGCGTTCAATACGCGACATTTTTGAGCCTTCAAGGGACAAATTATACATCAGCCCCTTATTGTTGAAGATGAAGCAAGGATCGGCGCATCGATATTGGTGCTATCAATGGAGCCGCCAGCCCCCACCGTGGCAACGGCAACGGAGCCATCCACGCCCACTTCCCATTTATCGCTTTTACGAAACGCATCAAGTTTTTCTGGCGCCATGAATAACAGGATCTGGCTGCGTACTTGCCCGCCAAGCTGAAGCCCGATGGACCCTGCTGCGGTGGAATAATAATCCACCGTTTTCCCATCGATCAAAAGCGCCCCCTCGCCATATTCGGCACCGATGCCAATTCCGGCCTTTTTGATGCTTGGAAAGACAAGCACAGCCGATGCTTTGGCAAGTAAGGAGTCTGCGCCGTTCACATCTTCGCGGAATTTGCTCATGACCTCGGTAACGCGGCGGTCGATTTTCTCTTTCGATGCCGCATGGGCTGTGAAAGTAGATATACCAACCAACAGACCGATAAGGCTCAACGCACCGGCCAATGTGCGCATGGTCTTTCCGATGGTCATATGAGATCCCCTTCTTGTTTGAATTGATTCAAAAAGCCAAGCACCGAAAAAAGGCCATTTCATGGACACGACGATGCAATCAAATGGGTTCGATACGCAGCATACATGGCTTTTCCAATACGGAAGAAAGGCCGGAAAAACGCTCAAGAACGGAAGCCATCCGCGATTCTGATGTTTCATGGGTGGTCATGATCAGATGCACGCTGTCATCGGAAGCGCGGGTTCGCTGGATCAGGCGTTCCACCGACACGCCTTCATCGCGCAGGGCCGAGGCAATGTCGGCCATGACACCGGTTTTATCGCTTACCCGCAGGCGGACATAAAATTCGCCTGTCCGTTCGCCGCTTTCCAAAAGGGGCAGGGGGGCGAGTTTGGACGCAGGCAGAGAAAAGGTGGAGCCGGTATTTCCCCGCGCCAATTCAATAAGGTCCGCCATCACGGCAGAGGCCGTGGGGCCAGCACCGGCCCCCAAACCTTCGATCATGCACGGGCCGACAAAATCGCCATGGGCTTCAATGGCGTTGGACGCCCCGCTGACCTTTGCCAGCGCTTCCGAGGCTTCCACCATCGAGGCATGAACCCGTTGATCGAGTTTTCCTTCTTTGGTCAGGCGGGAAATGCCCAACAGTTTGATGCGAAACCCCAGATCTTTGGCATAGGCAATGTCGATATCACTGATATTGCGAATACCTTCTATGGGCAAATCGTTCATGGTGGGCGGCGTGCCAAAGGCAAGGCTGGTGAGAATGGCGATTTTATGCGCCGTATCCACCCCGTCGATATCGAAGCTGGGATCGGCTTCCGCATAGCCAAGCGCCTGTGCTTTGGCCAAGGCATTCTCGAAACTTTCCCCGGTTTCTTCCATCATGGTAAGGATGTAATTGCCCGTGCCGTTCAAGATACCGTGCATGCGGTCGATACGGTTGGCCGCCAGCCCTTCCTTTATGGTTTTGACAATGGGGATGCCCCCCGCCACGGCGGCTTCAAACCGCAAAGATGCTCCGGTGCGCTCTGCCAAACTTGCCAATTCAGCCCCATGATGGGCGATCATCGCCTTATTGGCCGTCACAAAAGACAGGCCTTTGCCAAGGGCTGCGCGGGCAAGGGCCAGGGCGGGGCCATCGGACCCACCGATCAGTTCCACCACCACATCCACTTTATCGGGGTCGGCCATATCCACCGGATTGTCGCACCAGTGATAGGCGCTGATATCCACCTCGCGTTTTCTTTGTCTGTCCCGCGCGGTGACAGCGCCAATGGTAAATTCGCATCCGGACCGATTGGCGATCAGATCGCCGTTTTTCTCCAGAACGGCCAACAGGCCGCAGCCCACCGTGCCCAGACCGGCAATGCCCAGCTTGATCTGTTTTTTCGGTTTGTCGTCGTCTTCGGATCGGGTGTCGAGCACATTCTCGGTCATGATCTGTCTTTCGTATCAACGGGTAAAAAGCAGGGAAAAGCCGGATGAATGGGGCTTATTGGGCAGCAAAAGCCTTATCCAGCGCTTTTGTAACCGCACGGGCCATGTCCATGGTGCTGGCCGTGCCGCCCAGATCGGCTGTGGTCGCATGTCCCAGCGCATCGCCCACTGCCTTGCGTAAAAGCCGCCCTTCAGGTGCGCGGTTCAGGCTTGATTCCAGCATCATGCAATGCTTTCGATCATGCCGATGGGATTGGCTTTTCCTTGCCCTGCAATATCGGGGGCCGAGCCATGCACTGGTTCATAAAGTCCGGCACCGGTCGCTCCAAGAGAGGCAGACGGGATCAGCCCGATGGAGCCGGTCAACACACTGGCTTCATCGGTGAGAATGTCGCCAAACAGATTTTCCGTGACAATCACATCGAAATCCCGCGGGCGGGTAAGAAGATGCATGGTGGCGGCATCCACCAGCAAAATTTCCAGATCCAGATTTTTATAATGTTGCGCGATTATCTCTTCCGTCACGGCACGCCACAGGCGGCTGGTTTCCATCACATTGGCTTTGTCCACCAATGTCAGGCGTCCACGGCGGCTGGATGCCGCATCGGCGGCCAGACGCACCACCCGTTCGATTTCGGTGCGGCTATAGCGGCAAACATCATAGGCGGCATCGCCCTCGGTGCCTTTGTCGCCGAAATAAAGCCCTCCGGTCAGTTCGCGCACGAATAAAATGTCGCTGCCTTCAGCAATTTCACGCTTGATGGGGGACTGTTCAACGGCTTGCGGGCGCACGCGGATGGGGCGTAGATTGGCAAATACGCCCAAGGCGGCGCGCAGGGCCAAAAGCCCGGCTTCGGGGCGTTTGTCGCCGGGCAGGCCATGCCATTGCGGCCCTCCCACAGCCCCCAAAAGCACAGCATCGGCGCGGCGGGCCGCTTCCAGCGTTTGGGCGGGCATGGGCACGCCTGTGGCATCAATGGCGGCACCGCCAATGAGGCCGGTTTCATAGGAAATATCAAAATTGGTGGCGGTGGCCAGATGGTCGAGCACATGACAGCCGGCCTCGACCACTTCGGGGCCGATACCGTCGCCGGGCAAAAGCAATATACGATGTGACATGAAACCCTGACCCTATATGGCAGCAGAGGCGGGTTGAACGCTGGTTTTCACCGGGTCCAACCAGCCCCAGCGGTCTTCGGTTTGGCCATTGAACAACCCGAAGAAGGCGTCTTGGATTTGCCGTGTGATGGGGCGTTCGCCACTGCCAATGGAAAAGCGGTCAATGGAGCGGATAGGCGTTACTTCCGCCGCCGTTCCGGTGAAGAACATCTCGTCGCAGATATAGAGCATCTCACGCGGGATGGCCTGTTCCACAACCTCGATACCGCGATCTTTCGCCAAGGTGATAATGGTGTCGCGGGTGATGCCCGCAAGGATCGAGGCGGCAGCGGGGGGCGTGAAAAGCTTGCCCTTATGAACGACGAACAGGTTTTCGCCGGCCCCTTCGCTGACCAATCCATCGGTGCCAAGGCCGATACCTTCGGCAAAGCCGCGCGATTTGGCTTCCATGGAGATCAATTGGCTGGAAAGATAATTGCCCGCAGCCTTCAATCCGGTGGGAACCGTGTTGGGAGCCATGCGCTGCCAGCTTGCAATGCACACATCAATGCCGTCTGCCAAACCGCTTTCGCCCAGATAGGCACCCCAAGGGAATGCGGCGATGGCCACATCGATGGGGCTATCCAATCCGACAACGCCGATGGAGCCATAGCCCTTATAGGCGATGGGGCGGATATAGGCGCTGGCCAGTTCGTTGCTGGACAAAACGGTTTTGCAGGCCGCCGACAGCTCCTCATGGGTGAAGGGGATATCGATATGATACACCCGGCCCGATTGGAACATGCGGGTGATATGGTCGCCCAACCGAAAGACGCGCGGCCCATCGGGGGTTTCATAACAGCGGATGCCCTCGAACACAGCGGAGCCATAATGAAGCGCATGGGTGAGAATATGGGTGGTGGCGTTCTCCCAAGGGGTGAGAGAGCCGTTTTTCCATATGAAGCGGGTGGGAGTGAGGGCCATGATGGTCTTCCTTATGCGGACAGGGCGCGCGCGGATGAGGCGGGCGCGGTCGTTTTCGGATCGGGTTTTGCTTCGCGGATTAAACGATTGAGGGCATCCAGATAGGCTTTCGCTCCGGCATGGACGATGTCCGTATCCACACCGGAGCCATGCACGGAGACATCGTCATGCACAAGCCGGACATCTGACCAGCCTTGCGCGTCGGCCCCGGCGCCAATGGAACGCACGGAAAAATCCGCCAAAGTGGCCGAGGCTTTGGTGGCCCGCTTGATGGCTTTGAAGGCGGCATCTAATGGCCCATTGCCCATGGATGCCTCGCGTACGGCGCGGCCTGTATCATGGACCAGATGAACGGCGGCCATATGCAAGGCTCCGTCACCCGATCCGGTAGAAACTTGTAGGGTTTTCAAGTGCCATGGGCCTTGTGTGCCCATTTCCTTGCCCAAAATCAGCCCTTCAATATCGCTATTGGTGATGACTTTCTTGCGGTCAGCCAGCGTTTTGAAGGCTGTGAAGGCCTCGTCAATCTGGTCGGGGGAAAGGTCATGGCCCAAGGCGCGGGCGCGTTCGGCAAAGGCATGCCGCCCGCTGTGCTTGCCCAGTACCAATTGGCTTTTGGGCACGCCAATATCTTCGGGCTTCATGATCTCGTAGGTTTCCACATTCTTCAGGATGCCATCCTGATGAATACCGGATTCATGGGCAAAGGCATTTTCACCGACAATCGCTTTATTGCGCGGCACCGCATGGCCGGTAAGGCCGGACAGCAGCTTCGATACGCCATAAAGTTTCCTGGTGTTGATATCGGTTCCCAGCGCATAGCTGTCGGCACGGGTTTTCAATGCATGATGATTTCTTCGGTGGCGCAATTGCCCGCGCGTTCACCAATGCCGTTCATGGCACATTCCACCTGCCGTGCTCCGGCCCGCACCGCAGCCAGGGAATTGGCGACAGCCAAGCCCAGATCATCATGGCAATGGGCGGACAGCACCACATTTTCCGCGCCTTTTACTTTCAGACGCAGATCGGAAAACAGCCGATATATATCTTCCGGCGTGGCATAGCCCACCGTATCGGGGATATTGATGGTGCGCGCACCCGCCTCGATCACGGCAGAAAACACCTCGATGAGAAAATCAGGCTCGGTACGTAGCGCATCTTCGGCGCTGAACTCCACATCATCCACAAATGATCGTGCCATACGCACCGCTTCAACGGCACGGGCCAAAACGGTGGCCTTATCCATATTGAGCTTGTGTTCGCGGTGGATGGGGCTGGTGGCGATAAAGGTATGGATACGCTTTTTGGCGGCAGGGGCCACAGCCTCGGCGGTGGCGCGAATATCGCCTTCTACAGCGCGGGCCAGACCGCAGATGGTTGTCCCGGAGGTTTGGCGTGCGATGTCATTGACTGCACGGAAATCGCCCTTTGATGCGGCAGGAAATCCGGCTTCGATGATATCCACCCCCAATTCGGAAAGAGCACGGGCCATGCGAAGCTTTTGATCATGGTCCATGGAAAAACCCGGAGCCTGTTCACCATCGCGCAAGGTGGTGTCGAAAATCAGAACCTTGTCATTTGCAGTCATCGTACCGCTCCGATCGCATAATGTTGGCTTTGTGTTCCCGATGAGGTCCGGTTGCCAAGGGCCGTAACCGCTGCGGCAGCCAAAGGCTGCGTCTGTGTTTCTTGGGCAACCTCGCGCACGCAGATCAATTTGGCAAGATGCCGCACAAGGGTTTCTGCCGAGCCTGCATGGAGGGCTTTGCGCTGTGCAAGGATACGAACGGCCCGCTCTTCACAGTCGGTGCTGCGCATGGTCATGTCGCGCACGACCCAGCCACGTCGCTCGATGGTGCCAAGAACCCTTAGAAGTGCCCCGTGGGATGGATCGAGCATCAACAACATATTCAGGGTCATGGGGTCACCTCTTCTTGCATCATTTGGTGATTGTCGGCGCCGGGCGGCACAAGCGGCCACACATTGGCTTTGGAGTCGATTTGTACATGCATCAATGTCGGGCCATCGCTGCTCAACAAGCGTTTGATCGCAGCGGGCACGGATGCTTGCGTGCGGACTGTAAAGGCTTCCAGCCCGAAGGCGCGGGCCAGATCGGCGAAATCGGGATTGTCCGATAAATCGATCTCGCTGTAATTTCCGTCGAAAAACAGTTCCTGCCATTGGCGCACCATGCCCAGCGCCTGATTATCCAGCAGCACGATCTTCAAGGGCAGGTGATAGCGATTGAGTGTGGCCAGCTCCTGAAGATTCATCATGATAGAGCCATCGCCGGTGATGGTGACCACCTGCGCATCCGGTTCGGCATAAAGCGCGCCGATCCCTGCGGGGATGCCATACCCCATGGCCCCAAGGCCGCCAGAGGTCAGATGCGCTTCGGGGCGGGAAAAGCGGCAATGCTGCGCCGCCCACATCTGATGTTGTCCCACATCGCAGGTGACAATCAGATCGTCACCGGCGGCTTGGGACAAGTCTTTTAAAAGCGCAGGGGCATAAACCCCTTCGCCGGGGGCATCATAGGGCCATGCGTGGTTTTTTTTGTCTTGGGCGCAATCATCGATCCAGTCATTGATGGCCAAGGCACCGGGATGCAGGCTGTTCAGCATATGGGCAAGATCCCCCACAAGCCCGTGATCGGCCGTCTTGAGCTTGCTGATTTCCGTCCAGTCTCCATCCATGTGTAAAATGCGTGCATGGGGGGCAAAGCCTTCAAGACGGCCGGTGGCCCGATCATCAAAACGCGCCCCGCAGCAAATCAGAAGATCGCAATTCTGGACCGCCAGATTGGCGGCTTTGCTGCCATGCATCCCCAACATGCCGAGAAATTCCGGCGCATCCGTTGGCAGGGCGCCCAGCCTTTCAAGGTGGCAACAACAGGGATGGAGGTGCGGGCAATAAAGCGGCGCAGGGCGGTGGTGGCCTTTCCCAAAGCAATGCCGCCCCCTGCATAAACAAGGGGTCGCCGGGCCTTGCGGATCATGTCGGCCGCGCGCTCAAGGGCATCCTTATCGGCGCGGGGCAGGGGCATCGGCTCTCCATAAGGCGCGTTGGCCGGCACCACGACACTGGCCGCCACATCCTTTGGCAGATCAATCAAAACCGGACCGGGCCGGCCAGAAGCTGCAATGGCAAAGGCTTCCGCCACCACTTCGCCGATCTGCGCGGGATCGTCCAGAATGACACTATGTTTTACGATGGGCAGGGTGATGCCGAATATATCCACTTCTTGAAAGGCATCTGTGCCCATCAAGGGCCGCGCAACCTGGCCGGTGATGGCCACCATCGGCACGCTGTCGAGCCACGCATTGGCAAGGCCAGTGACCAGATTGGTGCCGCCGGGGCCAGATGTGGCAAGGCACACGCCAGGCTTGCCGGTAACGCGGGCATACGCATCGGCGGCAAAGGCAGCACCTTGTTCATGGCGGGTTAGAATATGGGTCAACTTTGAACCGGGAAGGGCATCATAAACCGGCATGATCGCCCCGCCGGGATAGCCGAAAACCACCTCCACCCCTTGCGCTTCCAAAGCGCGTACAAGCATATGCGCACCCGTGAAACGGTCTGTTTCCTGCATAGGAGGTGCCAAAGGGGCGGAGGCGGTGTGGGTCATGATGCTTGTTTTTCTGCGTTATGTTGAGGGTTCAACCAAGCCATGCGGGCGCGCAAGGCACTGCCGGTTTTCTCGATCGGATGATCCAGATCCTTTTGCTGCATCGCCTTGTAGCGCGGCAGGCCCGCTTGATTTTCCAAAATCCATTCGCGGGCAAAGGTGCCGTTTTCAATATCGGTAAGCACCGCTTTCATGCGTTCTTTGGTGCTGTCGTCCACCACCCGGGGGCCGGAGACGAAATCGCCATATTTTGCCGTTTCGGAAATGAAGCTGAGCATTTTGGCAAGGCCGCCTTCCTGCATCAGATCAACGATCAATTTCAGTTCATGCAGACATTCGAAATAGGCCACTTCCGGCTGGTATCCGGCTTCGGTCAGGGTTTCAAAGCCCTTCAAAACCAGTTCGCTCATGCCGCCGCACAGAACCGCCTGTTCGCCGAACAGATCGGTGATGGTTTCTTCGGGGAATGTGGTTTCCAGCACACCTGCATGGGTGCCGCCAAGGCCATGTGCATAGGCAAGGGCGCGGGCCTTTGCCGACCCCGTTGCATCTTGATGCACGGCCAAAAGGCAGGGGACACCGCGTCCGCGTTCATATTCGCGGCGCACCAGATCGCCCGGTGCCTTGGGGGCAATCATTACAACATCAATGCCTTCAGGTGGGGTGATGCGGCCATAATGGATGGAAAAGCCATGGGCGAACAGCAAGGTATCGCCTGGCTGCAAGGCATCGGAAATCACATCGCGGTACAGCGCTTCTTGGGACATATCGGGCGTGAGAATGGCGATCAGATCCGCCGCTTTTGCCGCATCAGCGGGCTCGGCCACATCATGGCCATCCTGCCGCGCCCTTTGCCAGCCCTTGCCGCCTTCACGCACGCCAACAACCACTTTATGGCCGCTGTCTTTGAGATTGCAGGCATGGGCGCGGCCTTGGCTGCCATAACCGATAATCGCAATGGTTTTGCCTTTGAGCGCGGTGTGGTCGACATCACTATCATGGAACATTTTCATGGATTCAGTCCTCTTGTGTTTGCATTTGCATGGCGGAGTAGGGAAACGCCGTCACGGCTCCTTCGGATGCGGAAGAAACGAGACGCGCATATTTTGCATAAGTGCCGGTCCAGACCGCGGGTGGCGGGGCTTTCCAGCCGATGCGGCGGGCCGCAAGATCGGCTTCCACATCGAGGCGGCGGTTGGTGACATCAATGGTGATGGGGTCGCCTTCTTCCAAAAGACCGATGGGCCCGCCGGTGGCCGCTTCGGGGGCCACATGCCCGACCATGAAGCCGTGGGTGGCACCGGAAAAGCGGCCATCGGTGATCAGTGCCACATCATTGCCAAGCCCTTGACCTTGAATGGCGGCGGTAACGGCCAACATCTCGCGCATGCCGGGGCCGCCTTTCGGTCCTTCATTGCGGATCACCACCACATCGCCAGCCTTGATCTTTCCATCCTGCACCGCTTGGAAGGCGGCCTCTTCGCCATCGAATATCCGGGCCGGGCCGGTGAAGCTGTCGCGGTCATGACCCGCCAGCTTGACGATGGCCCCTTCAGGGGCAAGGGAGCCGCGCAAAATGGCAAAGCCGCCGCGTGGTTTGAACGGATTGTCTGCGGTGCGGACCACCTCTTGCCCTTGGGTTTCGGGGGCCTTTTCTATTTCCGCAAACAGGTTTTTGCCGCTGACGGTGGGGCCATCGGACAACAGGCCCGCTTCCATCAAACGCCGCGCCACAAGCGCTGTGCCGCCTGCTTCACTCATTTCCACCGCCGAAAACCGGCCGCCCGGTTTGAGATCGGTGATCACCGGTGTGCGCGTTGAAATTTCGTCAAAGCGATCAATGGGCATGGTGATGCCGGCTTCCCGCGCAATAGCCAGAAGATGCAGCACCAGATTGGTGGATCCTGCGGTGCCTGCGCCAATGGTGGCGGCATTTTCAATGCTTTCGCGGGTGATCAGGCTGCTGGGACGAATGTCCTTGTTGACCATATCCATCAGCAGTTTGCCGCAACGGTTCGCCGCCGCCGGTTTTTCGGGGTCGGTGGCGGGAATGTCATTGGCTCCCATGGGTGAAAGACCAAGCATGGTCAGGGCCATGGCCATGGTGTTGGCGGTGAATTGGCCACCGCAGGCCCCGGCACCGGGGCAGGCCACCCGCTCGATCTCATCCAGCTCGGATTGTTCGATTTTTCCCGCTGCGCGTGCGCCAACGGCTTCGAACACCTCTTGAACCGTGATGAAGGCCCCCTTATGTCTGCCTGGATGTATGGAGCCGCCATACAAAATGATGCCGGGCAAATCGAGACGCGCAAGCGCCATTGCTGCCGCCGGAATGGTTTTGTCACAGCCGACAAGCACCGCGACCGCATCAAGACAATGACCACGAACCGCAAGTTCAATGGAGTCAGCGATCACTTCACGGGAAATCAAAGAGGCGCGCATCCCCGGCGTTCCCATAGCGATGCCATCGGTAACAGCGATGGTGTTGAACTCGACCGGGGTTCCACCCGCTTCGCGGATACCGTCTTTCAAGGGCAGGGCTAGGGTGCGCAGATGCAGATTGCAGGGCGAAACATCCGTCCATGTACTGACCACGCCCACCATGGGCCGCGCCAAAGCCTCGTCGTCCATGCCGGTGGCACGCAACATGGCACGGGCCGGGGCTTGGGATGTGATTGCATCACTTGGTCGTTTTTTGTCCGTCATCTTTCGTCCTTGGGCAAAGAAAAGCCCCGCTGCGATGGCGAGGCGGGGCTGGTGTTCCTTGTCTGATCGCAGGTTGTCAGGAAGGCATCCCCATTATGGTGCTGAAAAGCACCACCACGGTAATCCCCACAAGTAGGGTCTGAGAGAACAGGCTTGGAAGAAAGCGTGCCGTCATAGGGGGCATGAAGGCCACCGCTTCATCACCGGCCATTGTCAGGAAATGCGCTTCTGAGCGCTTTGTGTGCGTTGCAATAATCATGAGTGCAGGATATGCATGTTTCTGTCGCTGTCAACACAGATAATAGATAAAAATTACCAAAAGAAGCTAAAATTTAGCAAGATGAAGAAGGAAAGGCGAGGAATTTCGCGCATGCAGCACGAACAAGAAGTCCCAACAGACAGGCTTTTGAAAGCAAAGCGTGTGGTCATCAAGGTTGGCTCGGCCTTGCTTGTGGAGCGTGGCCGTTTGCGTCGTCGCTGGCTGGATGCGTTGGCCGCCGATATTGTGGCGATGCGGGCGCGGGGGCAGCAGGTGGCCCTTGTTACATCCGGGGCTGTGGGCATTGGACGGGCGGCATTAGGCGGCGTGATCCGTGATTTGTCGGACCGACAAGCCGCTGCAGCCGTCGGGCAAATCCGGTTGTTTGACGCTTATCGCCGTGCGCTGGCGCGGCATGGGGCCGTTGGGGCGCAGATGTTATTGACACCGGGCGATACGGAAGACCGGCTGCGCCATTTGAATGCGCGGGCCACAATGGAAGCGCTGTTGACCCGGTCGATCATCCCGATCGTCAATGAAAACGATACGGTGGCCTTCGATAAACACAAATTCGGCGATAATGACCGCCTTGCGGCACGGGTCGGGCAATTGATCAGTGCCGATCTGGTGGTGTTGTTATCGGATGTGGATGGGCTGTATGAAGCTGATCCCCGTTCGGTGCCCGATGCGGCCCATATTCCGGTGGTGACGGCGATTACGCCGGAAATTAAAGCGAAAGCCGGCCGTGCAGGCAGCAGCCTTGGCACCGGTGGAATGGCGGCAAAAATTGCGGCGGCCAGCCTTGCGCTTGGGGCCGGGTCTTATATGGCCATTGCCAATGGGCAAAAGAATGGTGCTTTGGGGGCTTTAGCGCGGGGAGAGGCGCGCGCCACATGGTTTGTCCCTTCGTCTGAACCATTGACCGTGCGCAAGCAGTGGATCGCTGCCACCGTAGAGCCCAGCGGAACCATTATAGTGGATGCCGGAGCCGTCAAAGCGCTTTATGCGGGAAACAGCCTTTTGAGTGTTGGGGTCACAGCGGTGGAAGGTGAATTTTCGCTCGGCGATCCCGTGCGTGTCCGCAGTGCAATGGGGCAAGATATTGGTATTGGCCTGATCAGCTATGATTCAGATGATGCCCGAATTATCGCCAGAAAACGGTCAGAGCATTTTGAGGCATTGTTAGGCTATCAAGGCCCGGACGCGCTGATCCATCGAGACAATCTCGCCATGACCATTCATCAAGATGCGATGGAGGAAGCCCAATGAGTAGGAGTGTGAAGAAAACTGTGACTGATCTTGACCTGCACGACCAGATGATCGCTTTGGGAGATGCTGCAAAGGCCGCCCAGAAAATCTTGCAACGCAGTTCCCATGCGGTGCGCCAGAATGCCTTGAAAGCGGCCGCCGCCGCCATTCGTGAGGCCGAAGCCGATCTTTTGGAAGCCAATGCTGCCGATGTGGCGCAAGCCCGCGAGATGGGAAAGGATGACGCCTTCATTGACCGGTTGGCCCTGGATGAAGGGCGGATCGAAGGCATGGCCGCAGGGCTGGATGCCATTGCGGAACGGCCTGATCCTCTGGGTGCCATCGATCAATCCTGGGACCGGGCCGATGGCATGCACTTTGACCGGGTGCGGGTGCCTTTGGGGGTTGTTGCGGTGATTTTTGAAAGCCGTCCCAATGTGGCGGCGGATGCGGCCGCGCTGTGTTTGAAGTCCGGCAATGCCACCATCTTGCGTGGGGGCAGCGAAAGCCGTCGCTCGGTGGAACGGATATTACAGGCGGTGCGCCACGGGCTGGAAAAAGCCGGACTTCCTGCTGAAGTTGTGAATATCGTGCCGACACAGGACCGTGCCGCCGTGGGCGAATTGTTCCGTATGACCGAGCATATAGACCTGTTGATCCCGCGCGGTGGCCGGTCTTTGGTGGCTCGGGTGCAAGAGGAAAGCCGGGTGCCGGTTCTTGGTCATCTGATGGGGGTGAATCACAGTTATGTTCATGCCTCTGCAGACCCGAAAATGGCGCAAGAGGTGGTGGTGAACGCCAAGATGCGCCGCACCGGCGTCTGCGGAGCCACGGAAACCATGCTGATTGATCGGGCCATTGCCTCCGAGATGCTTCCCGGTCTTGTTCACGCCTTGAGCGCGGCCGGATGTCGGGTGCGCGGTGATGAAACGGCCAAAAGCATTTGTCCCGAAATCGAAGCGGCAAATGAAAGCGATTGGGATCAGGAATGGCTGGATGCTGTGATCGGCGTTCATGTGGTGGACGGGGTGGATGAAGCCCTTCAGCATATCGACCAACATGGCACCGGCCATACGGAATGTATCCTGGCAAGCGATCAGGAGGTGGCCGATCGCTTCTTGCGGGATGTGGATGCCGCGATTGTCATGCACAATGCCTCCACCCAATTTGCCGATGGTGGCGAATTCGGCTTTGGTGCTGAAATTGGCATTGCCACAGGTCGCCTGCATGCTCGCGGGCCGGTGGGGGCCGAACATCTGACCAGCTATCATTATCATGTTCGGGGAACGGGCCATATCCGCCCCTGAATGCTTTCCCATTTCCGCGCTGCCTTTTTCGAAAAGGCCCGAATGGGCAGCGCACAAGCCATCGTGAAAGAATGACGCCATGACATCCGATTTCTACCGCATCCGGCGCTTGCCGCCTTATGTCTTTGCCGAAGTGAATGCGTTAAAGGCGGCGGCAAGGGCGCGCGGGGAAGATGTGATTGATTTCGGGATGGGCAATCCCGATCTGCCCACACCGCGCCATGTGGTGGACAAACTCACCGAAGCGGTGCAAGACCCCAAAACCCACCGTTATTCAACCAGCCGGGGTATTCCGGGGCTGCGTAAGGCGCTGGTGGGTTGGTATCAGCGCCGCTTCGGGGTGGATCTGGACCCGGACAAGGAAACATTGGTCACATTGGGATCAAAGGAAGGGCTGGCCAATCTGGCGCAGGCCATCACAGCCCCCGGCGATGTGATCTTATGCCCCAATCCCAGCTATCCCATCCATGCCTTCGGCTTTACTATTGCTGGCGCCTCGGTACGCAATGTGCCGCTATTGCCATTGGATAATTTCGTGGGGGAATTGGAAAAGGCCTGCCGCCATTCGGTGCCACGCCCATCGGCCCTCATCCTGAACTTTCCATCCAATCCCACGGCAAAAATAGTGGATCTGGATTTTTATGCGGACATGGTGGCCTTCGCCAAGCGTGAGGGGCTTTATATCCTGTCTGATATCGCCTATGCGGAGATTTATTTCGATGGCAATCCACCGCCGTCGATCTTGCAGGTGCCGGGCGCAAAAGATGTGGCGGTGGAATTTTCTTCCCTGTCCAAAACCTATTCCATGCCCGGCTGGCGTATCGGCTTTGCCGCTGGAAACCCCAAGCTTATCGGGGCGTTGGCGCGGGTGAAATCCTATCTGGATTATGGGGCGTTCACCCCCATTCAGGTGGCGGCCACAGCCGCTTTGAACGGCCCGCAGGACTGTGTGGCCAAGCATCGGGCAATTTATCAGGCGCGACGGGATGTGCTGGTTTCATCTTTTGCCCGCATTGGCTGGGACGTGCCATCACCGCCTGCGACCATGTTTGCATGGGTGCCGATCCCGGAAAAATATCGCCATATGGGGTCGGTGGGTTTTTCCAAGCTCTTGCTTAATGAAGCGCAGGTGGCGGTGTCGCCGGGTTTGGGCTTCGGGGAATATGGCGACGGTCATGTGCGTATTGCACTGGTGGAAAACGAACACCGCATCCGTCAAGCGGCGCGGAATTTGAAGTGCTTGTTTTAAGAATAAAACGTAAAGTAGGGTGCCGTTGAAAGTGTTCAGGCGGCACCCTTTGGTTCATTTCCCAGCCTCATGTGATCCAGAATCCGCCATGGCGAAGGCTGGAAGGCCGGTTGCGGCTTAAACGCCGCCAGCGGCGCTCAGCCTGTGCGTGGCGCGTGGGAGCGGTGAACGTCTTGTCTGTTGCGCAGGGCATTGAGTGTCTCCACCTTTAAAAAGCCATATACAGGTTATATATTGAGTCCATGAGGAGCTCAAACCAATAAAATTATCTTTAAAGGTTAGATATTGTAATGACCGAAACACACATGCCTGATGACGCGTCCAAGTCGCTGCATATATGGGGCGAGGATGATTTTATCGGTGGTGCCGTGGCGTTGGATTTCGTTAATTCCGCACCGCTACGACGTAAGGCGGAGCAGGCCGAAGACAGGCTCGATGGCTATATGGAATTGATGCGCTGGAGCGTCGCAGCCGGTTCTCTATTTGATAGGGAGGTGGACGCTTTGCGCGATATGGCGCAAGATAATGCGGAAGAGGTCGGGCAAATCATGGAACAGGCTCGTCTTTTGCGAAAGGGGATCAAGGCAATTATAAGTGCCTGCGCACAAGGGCACGCGCCGGATCCGGACAGCATTGCCGTGGTCAATGTCTGGCACATGGAGGCACAAGCGGCTCAAACCCTGGTCTGGGGTGATAAAGGGCCAAAATGGTGCTGGAAGGAGGGGGCAAGTCTTGCACGACCGCTTTGGCCGGTGGCCCAATCGGTGATGGATTTGATTTTTCAAGCGGACCATGACCGCCTGCGAACTTGCGGAAATGACCGGTGCCACTGGCTGTTTCTGGATAGCAGCAAGGCGGGACGGCGGCGATGGTGTTCCATGCACAGCTGCGGCAACCGCGCCAAGGCAGCACGTTATCACCGGCGTTGCAAATCAAAACAGGCGGAGGCCGGTTGAGGACACGATTTCTCTTTAACCGCCGCTTTTTTACCTGACGCCACTCTCTTTAGTCGACAGTCTCGACGGCTTTTTCAAAGGCCTGCTCGAACATCTCGGTGGTGAGCCTACCGGTATTCACATTATACCGCGAGCAATGATAGCTATCCACAAGGACAAGATCATCAATCCGGTGCACAGCGCCGTGGCCAAAGGGATGTTTTGAGCGCACTTGCCCAAGGCTTGTGAGAACCGTGTCATGGGCGATGCGGCCTAAAATGAACAGCACCTTGAGATTGGGCAGCGCACCCATCGCACTTAAAAGAAAAGGACGGCAGGTGCGGACCTCGGCCCCGGTTGGTTTGTTTTCCGGCGGCACGCAGCGCACCGCATTGGTGACCATGGCGCGTTTTAAACGCAGTCCATCTTCGGGATCGGCTTTGAAGGTGCCTGTGGCAAAGCCGAATTTCACCAAGGTGGGATATAGAAGATTGCCTGCATAATCCCCGGTAAAAGGCCGGGCTGTGCGGTTGGCCCCGCGCACACCGGGGGCCAAGCCGACAATCAGAATCTCTGCATCCGGATCGCCAAAGCTGGGGACGGCGCCATTGAAGAAATCGGGAAATTTACGCTTGTTATCTTCCCGATACTGCACCAAACGAGGACACAGAGCGCAATCGGCTGGCGGATCGGCAGGATAGGATTCGTTCAGGTTCGCTGTCACGCCCGGGTCCGCTTTGCTCATGCAGGATCGTCTTCATAATCCTCGTCATCATCGTAATAGCCGTCGTCGTCCTCATAGGGGTCGCCGATATCCGCATCTTGCTGTGCTTGGCGGGGACGCGAGAAATGATCACGGATCCTGGCAAGATCCACATATTGATCTGCCTGACGGCGCAATTCATCAGCCACCATGGAAGGCTGTGTGGTGTTGGAGGAAATCACGGTTACCCGCACGCCCTTTCTTTGGATCGCTTCGATCAGGCGGCGGAAATCGCCATCGCCCGAGAACAGCACCACATGATCAAGGGATTCCGAAAGCGCCAGCATATCAACGGCAATTTCGATATCCATATTGCCTTTGACCTTGCGGCGTCCGTGTTCGTCGGTAAATTCTTTGGTGGGCTTGGTGACCAATGTGAAGCCATTATAGTCCAGCCAGTCGATCAGCGGACGCAAGGGAGAGTAGTCTTGATCGTCCATGATCGCGGTATAGTAGAAAACGCGAACAAGGCGTCCTTGCTCTGCAAAAAAAGTTTTTAGCTTTTTATAATCGATTTCCATGTTCAAAGAACGGGCCGTTGCATAAAGATTGGCACCGTCGATAAAAACGCCGATTTTTTCGTCAGGGTAGAATATCATGAGGTTACGTCCGTTTTTAAAGTGCCTGAATGATGCAGACCATAAAGTGACCGGCAGCAAGGCATAGAAATTTTTTGATCAACCTGCAACAGAAACTATCTGGGAAGAATAATCGGGCAAATGATGGCATATATTGGGTTAGGCAGTAATCTTTCTACTAAAGCGGGCAATTCTGAAAAAACATTACGTTCTGCGCTTTCTCTTCTTCCCAACTTTGGCGTTACTATCAAGACAATTTCCCCTTTTTACACCACAGCGCCTATCGGTCCTTTTGTACAGCCTGATTATGTCAATGCAGTGGCACATATTATCTGGGAAAAGGATGCTCGGAGTCTTTTAAATCAATTACATAAGGTCGAGGCTTTATTTTTACGAGAGCGCACCCAAAGATGGCAGGCGCGCACATTGGATCTGGATCTTTTGGACTTTGACAGTTTGGTGGTCCCCGATGCGGATACTTGGGAGCGGGCAGGGCGTACATCCAAGGCTCCGGATGGCTTGATCCTTCCGCATCCAAGATTGCATCAGCGACAATTTGTATTGCAACCTTTTTCGGATATCGCGCCGGAGTGGGTTCATCCGGTTCTGAAGTGCACCATATCCGAGCTTTTGGCGGCATTGCCGGATCAAAATGTTCGCCGCCTGGACTGATATGGCTTTCCTGCTTGATGATTTAACGGCGCAAATCCTGAAAAGCCCGGCAAAATAGCGGCTTTTTTTGATGTCTTGAGGTCTGTGCCGATAAAGGCCAAGATGGAGTCGTGAAAAGGAAAGCGGCACATATAAGCCGCTTCCATTTTGGGGACTTTTCGGAGGATCGTTATGCCAAGGCACGCCGTGGAGCGGCTGGCACTGTCACGCATCTGTCCATTCTGGATGAAACCGGTGCGGTTGATAAAGCGCTCGAGCCCGATATATCAGAAACCGACCTTTTGGAAATGCACAGGGCCATGCTGTATGGCCGTTGCTTTGACGAACGCATGTTGAAGCTGCAACGGCAAGGCCGCATTGGCACCTTTGCGCCGATCAAAGGTCAGGAAGCGGCGCAAATCGGTGCGGCGGCACATTTGCGCCCGTCCGATTGGCTGGTGCCGTCTTTTCGTGAAATTGCCGCCCAGATTTGGCGCGGGGCAAAGCCGCGCGACCTTTGGTTGTTTGCCGCCGGATATAATGAAGGCGTGGCAATCCCGGAAGACGCGCGGGATTTGCCGCTTTGCGTACCGGTGGCCACACAATTGCTCCATGCCGCCGGGGTGGCCTATGCCGCAAAATATCGCGGTGAAGATGATATCGTGATGACGTTCCATGGGGATGGCGCCACATCGGAAGGCGATTTCCACGAGGCATTGAATTTTTCCGGTGTTTTAGATCTTCCGGTAGTATTCGTATGCCAGAATAATCAATGGGCAATTTCTTTGCCTTTAGCCAAACAAACCCGATCCAAAACCATCGCCCAAAAAGCGGTCGCTTACGGTATTCCCGGCCTGCGCGTGGATGGAAATGACATATTGGCGGTATGGGTTGCTGCGAAAGAAGCGGTGGACCGCGCCCGAAATGAACAGATTCCCACACTTCTGGAATGTGTGACTTACCGCATGGAGGTGCATACCACCGCCGATGACCCCACCCGATATCGCACGGAAGACGATGTGGCCCCGTGGCGCAAGCGCGACCCCATCAGCCGCTTCGAGACATATCTGAAGGCAAAGGGGCTGATCGATGACAAAACATTGGAGGGCATGCGCGAAACCTTCCGCGATGCGTTGAAACATGATTGGCAAGAAACCCAAGAACGGATCGAAGAGCTGGATGCCGGCGATCCGATGGGCATTTTCGATGCGCTTTATGCGCAGGATTATCCACATATTACCGAGCAGAAAGCCTATTTCCGTGAACGTTTGAAACGGGAGCGGGCCCATGGCTGAACTTACGATGATTCAAGCGGTAAACCTGGCCATGCGCGAAGCATTGGCAGAGGATGACGCTGTGATCTTGCTGGGGCAAGATGTGGGGGTGGATGGCGGAATTTTTCGCGCCACCCAAGGATTGATAGAAGATTTCGGGGCGGCCCGCGTGCTGGACACGCCATTGGCTGAGGCCGGTATCATTGGCATGGCGGTGGGCATGGCGCTGAACGGGATGAAACCGGTGGCCGAGATGCAGTTTTCCGGCTTTTCCTATCAGGCGTTTCACCAGATTGAAAATCATGTGGCGCGGTTTCGCTGGCGCACCAATGGGCGTTTTTCTGTCCCTATGGTTATCCGCATGCCTTATGGCGCGGGGGTGCGGGCCTTGGAACATCATTCCGAAAGCCGCGAAGCCTATTGGGCGCACACGCCGGGTCTGAAATTGGTGATCCCGTCTGGCCCCATAAAGGCGCGGGCGCTTTTGGCTGCGGCGATCCGCGATCCCGATCCGGTGATTTTCTATGAACCCAAAGCCCTTTATCGCGCCTTTAAAGAAAACGTTCCCGATGTGGCCGAGCCTATCGAGATCGGCAAGGCGGATGTGGTGCGTGTGGGTAAGGATCTTACGCTGATTGCTTATGGGGCCATGGTGCCCCGGGCGGTGGACGCGGCAACCAAGCTGGCCGGTGACGGGATCGAGGCCGAGGTGATCGACCTGATGACCATTTCGCCTTTGGATGAAGAGACCATCATCCAATCGGTGAAAAAAACCGGCCGGGCTGTGGTGGTGCATGAAGCATCGCGCAGTTTCGGGGTGGGGGCGGAGCTATGTGCGCGGATCAATGACAAGGCGTTTTTCCATCTGGAAGCGCCAGTGAAACGGGTCACAGGCTATGACATTCACCCACCATTTTTCGCCCGCGAACAGCATTATCTGCCCAGCGTTTTGCGGATTTATGATGAAGCGCGCGAAACCCTAACTATCTGAACGGAGGCTCCATGCGACAGGATTTCAGGTTGCAAGACCCCGGTGAAGGCATTCACGAGGTTGAGGTTCAGGACATATTGGTGAAGCCCGGCGATGTGGTGGAAGATGGCGACACCGCCTTTGTGGTGGAATCTGATAAAGCCGCCATCGAGCTTCCCTCTCCTTATCACGGAACGGTGGCTGATATTCCCGTAAAAATCGGGGACATCGTTCGAGTGGGCGATGTTTTGATGACCGTAGAAACCGATGAAAAGGCGGTTGCATCAAAGGGAGAGGCTGCGTCTGACGCCCCTTCAATCAAGCAGGAAAATGAAGCGGGACCATCTGCGCAAAAGAGGGACGATGCGCCCGCCCATACTGGCTCCATAAAGGCAGCGCCCACAGCGCGCCGCTTGGCAAAAGAGCGCCATATTTCCCTTGCTGATATAAGGCCCACAGGTCCAAGGGCCATATCACGCGCGCCGATGTGGAGGCTTATGAAAAAGGCACGCAGATAAGGGAAGGACAGGGGAGCATCACAGCATCCCCCTTGCCGGATTTTTCACAATTCGGGCCGGTGCGCCGCACAGCCTTGCAATCGATCCGCAAGGCCACAGCACGGCATATGGCAAAGGCATGGGCGGAAATCCCCCATGTGATGCTGGAAGAACGCATCGACCTGACCGGGTTGGAACGCCGGCGTAAGCGCCACGCAATGGCTTTGGTGGAAAAAGGCGGGCCGCCCCTTACTTTATTGCCCTTTGTGGTAAAGGCCGTGACCATCGCCTTGAAGCAGCATCCGCGTTTCAATGCCAGCCTTGATATGGTCCGGGAAGAGATTGTCGAAAAAGACTATATCCATATGGGCATTGCCATGGATTCCGATCGTGGCCTGTTGGTGCCGGTGCTTCGGGATGCGGATCGGCTGGGCATTGTTGAATTGGCCGCAGCCTTGAAAGAGCTGTCGGAGCGGGTGCGGGCGGGCAAAGCCGGTCCTGCCGATTTAAAGGGCGGGACATTTTCCATCACCAATATGGGTGCATTGGGGGGGACCGGCTTTTTCCCCATCATCAACTATCCTGAATCGGCCATATTGGGCATGGGGCGGGGCAAGATCGAACCGGTGATTATCGGTGATCTGGACCATTATCATGTGGAAGCGGGCTTTATCGTTCCATTTTCGTTGAGCTTTGATCATCGCCTGAATGATGGGGCGGATGCGGCGCGGTTCTTATCCACGGTCCGGTCTGTGTTGACCGACCCTGATGCTATGGCCTTGACCATGTGACGGGGTTTTTTCTGCATCATTTACAAGCCGATATGATCAATCCTCTTTTGCCTGATGTCCGTTGCGGATAGTGTTGGAGACTGTGGGATTATCCAAAGGGTGAGATGATGTTGAGAAATGGCCGGTTTGGGACATATAGCCTGTGCGGTGCGCTTGGTTTGGTGCTTTTGGTGACGGCGTGCACCACCGCTCCTGTAAGCGGTCGGCGGCAACTGATTCTGGTGTCTCCAGAACAAAGCACGGCCTTGGGCCTGGAAGCCTATCAACAGATCAAGCAACAAACGCCGATTGTTACCGGAACGCAAGAAGCCCGGATGGTAGAGCGTGTGGGGGAAGCCATCAGCAAGGTGGTGGAAGGGGCAGAGGGATTCGAATGGGAATTTACCTTGTTCCGCGATGAAACACCCAATGCTTTTGCGCTGCCCGGTGGCAAGGTGGGGGTGAATACAGGCCTGTTTGATGTTGCCAAAACAGAGGCGCAGCTGGCCGCCGTTCTGGGCCATGAAATTGGCCATGTGATGGCGCGTCATTCCGCCGAGCGCATGAGCCGCGATATGGCAACGCAGCTTGGTCTTTCGGTTTTGGGTGCCGCCACCCAAAGTCAGGAAATGGTGGGGCTGGTATCCAATGCGGCAACTTTGGGGGTCAGCTTGCCGTTCAATCGCAGCCAGGAATCCGAAGCCGACCGCATTGGCCTGATTTATATGGCCAAAGCAGGCTATGATCCCCGTGCTGCAGTTGATCTTTGGGCAAATTTTGCGGCAGTAGGCGGTGAGCGGCCCCCGAAATTCCTGTCCACTCACCCCTTGCCGGAAGACCGCATCGAGCGCATCAAGAAGCATCTGCCTGAAGCGCTGGTTTTTTATAAAGGCAATTAATGAACGGGGGGCGATCCGCCATCCCAATTCTTTAATTGGTCGATCAGATCCCGCCGCAAAGATGGATTGGCCCCCAATGCCACGCCCATAAGCAAAGCAACGCCAAGGGTCGTTTTCGGACGATCCTTCATGCTTTTGCCGATCATTTCCCCGATATCGACCGCTTGCGCACTGGCGGGAGAGGCTGCGGACGCTTGATCGTGCCCCTTGGTTTTTTCTTTTTCCTGGCCAAGGGCCATATGCACCGCAGCCAAGGCCAGTATCAGCAAAATTACAGCGGTAATGGACAGGGCTGCCCAGATGGGTAGATATAAAGCCAAAGCCGCCACCAACGCCCCGCATAATAAAATGGCAACGACGGCGATTAACACAGCGGCGACCAGGATCAGCAACAAACGCTTGGCGGCATCTGCAGCGGCGGCTCTGAAAAGATTGCCCCCAATCATTGTCAGCGCCGGTTCAAAAGTGCGCCGACCAGAAAGCCAAGGCCCAAAGCAATCGCCAAAGCGGTAAGCGGGTTCTGTTCGATGCTGCCTTCAATCTGCTTTAAACCGGCTTCGCTTTTTGCACGGGCTTCACGCAAATGCCGTGCGGCGGCTTCACGGGCTTCCTGGCCTTTGGCGCTGGCATCGTCACCGAAGGCTCCGACAAGAGCCGCAATATCGGCACGCAGTTTCTGGACATCGGTTTTAAGGGCGTCCATTTCATCGGTATATTTTTTTTCTGTGGCCATGTTTCGATCTCCTGAAGAATGATGGTTCGGGCGTATTTCAAGCTAACGGTTCGCACAGATATTCGTTCCGAATCTATTGCAAAGCATCTGCTGGCGAAAAGCAATCTAGGGCCAGGCGGGGCTTTTGTGATTGAGCCAGATCAATCCGACTAAATTCTTGTTTTATCGGGAAAGATGAGGCGCTTTTTTCATGTCTTCGGGAATTATCCCTTGTATGCTACGGCATTGTGAACAATGTGTTCTCTGAGCCGTTAGGTTTCTGTCGGTGATGATGCTTGGGTCTTCTGTTTCTGCATGTGGTTTTGCCCCGGGGTTTCGGCGGCAATCATGGCATGAAACGGTGGCCGGCATTGTGTTTTGGATTTCTTTGATCGGAGACGATTTATGTTCGAATTGCCCAAACTCCCTTATGCAAAAGATGCGCTTGAGCCGCATATGTCAGCACAAACCCTCGAATTTCATCATGGCAAGCATCATGCGAAATATGTTGAAGTTGCCAATGATCTGATCAAGGGAACCGATAAAGAAGGGCAGTCGCTCGAGTCGTTGATCGTGTCCAGCTTTGGCAAGGATGCCAAGCTGTTCAATAATGCCGGCCAGATTTTCAATCATAACGAATTCTGGAAGTGCATGTCTCCCAATGGCGGGGGCGCGATCCCTGCGGCGCTGGAAGCCAAAATTGTGGAGGCGTTTGGGTCTGTGGATGCCTTCAAGGAAAAATTTGTGGCCGAAGGGGGCGCGCAATTCGGCTCTGGATGGGTTTGGCTGGTTTTGAAAGATGGCAAGCTGGAAATCATGAAAACAGCCAATGCGGAAAGCCCGCTGGTGCATGGTGCCACGCCGCTTTTGGTGGCTGATGTTTGGGAACATGCCTATTATCTGGATTATCAGAACCGCCGTCCCGATTTCTTGAAAACCTTCATCGAAAAGCTGGTGAATTGGGACTATGTGGCGGAAAATCTGGCCAAAGCCTAAGCCGAAAAAGCCCATCGGGCTTTGATACGACGAGCGGAAAATCAGAAAGGTGCATGCTTTTGTCATGCGCCTTTTTTGTTCCCTGAAAAAATCAAGCCCTGTGTTTTTATCAAGATAGAATGTTTCATGAACATGTCTGATAAGAACGAGAGATCAGCGCTTCCTGTGCTTATTAATACATTGAATTTAACTAAAAATTAATTACCATTCTTTTGACGTATTTTTTCATCTACTGTCTCTGTTCAAGATGGGAGAACGGACGATGGAACACGCTATTCTCGACCAGATGAAGCACGAGATACCGCATCTGCGCCGCTATGCCCGCTTTCTGACACGGGATCTGGATCAAGCCGAAGATCTGGTTCAGGATTCACTGGAGCGCGCGATCACCCGGGTGGACCGCTTCCGGGAAGGGTCGAATTTACGATCGTGGATGTTCACGATCATGCATAATCTGCATATTGACGGGTGCCGGAGCACCAAACGACGCGGGGTCCATGTGCCCGTGGAGGATTGGACGGAAGGATTGTCGCATCCGGCTCCGCAGCCTTGGAATATGGAAGCGCGGGAATTTGTCCGCGATTTTGATCGTCTGAGCCAGTCGGAGCAGAATGTGGTGATGATGGTGGGGGTGCATGGCTTTAAATATGAAGAAGCGGCCCAAAGGCTTGGGCTGGCTGTGGGCACCGTTAAAAGCAGATTGTTCCGCGCCCGTTTGTCATTGCGGGAAATGAACGGCAGCACCAAACATTAAAACCGCACCGGATCGGGCTGTGTGGGGTTCGGTTCTTGCCTGAATAGTGTGAAACCGGCGTTACAGAAATTGCATCTTATCAATGGACCGGATAGGACGGTTGATAGGAACAGGTGATTTCTGTGAAAGCTGCAAGTTCTATGCGCCCGGTTGTTTTCTCTATTTTTGCACTGCTTTTATGTGCGGCAATTTTGCAATTGGCCAATGGCTTGCAATTTACGCTGGTGCCTGTGCGCGCCGAGGCAGAAAATTTCGGTGATCTTGCCATCGCGCTTTTGGGATCGGGCTATTTCGCTGGCTATTTGATCGGCTGCATCATCGGCGCCCCGTTGATTGGTCGCGTGGGGCATGTGCGGGTGCTCACGGCCGTGCTGGCGGGTATTTGTGCCTTTGCCTTGCTTTACCCTTTGGCCATTGGCGAAGTGTTTTGGATGCTGGCGCGTGTGGGGACCGGCGTTTGTCTGGCCATTGCTATATGGCCATTGAAAGCTGGCTGAATGAACGGGCCCCCAATTCTGCACGCGGCGCGGTGCTGTCTCTTTATGCCTTGATCGGCATGACCATGCTGGCGGCTGGCCAGTTTTTACTGATGGCCTATCCAATAGGCGGTTTTCAGCTTTTTTCACTGGTCGCCATATTCACGGCTTTGGCCGCTATCCCGGTTGCCCTGACGCGGGCCCCGTTACCCGTGCCCGTACCGCAACCACGCCTTCGGATGCGCTCTTTGCTGAATGTGTCGCGGGTGTCGGTGGCGGGCAGCATTGCGGTGGGCTTTGCAAATAGTGCCTTTTGGGCTTTTGGACCGATTTTTGCGGCCCGTAACGGCATGAATGTGGATCAGATCAGCCTGTTCATGGCGCTGACTTTGTTCGGGGGCGCGGTACTGATGTGGCCCATGGGATATTTGTCTGATCGCCATGACCGGCGGTTGGTGGCAGGGCTGATCAGCGCGGGGGCTTTTGTTTGCGGTGTTGGGCTTGTTCTGGTGGCGGGGAAATCGCTTTATGGAACATTGGCTCTTGGGTGTTTGTTCGGTGGTTTTGCCTTCACCATTCAGCCAATTTGCATCGCCCATGCCAATGACCATGCAAGACCGGAAAATTTTGTCGGCATTTCCGGAGGGTTGTTGTTTCTTTATGGGGCCAGTTCGTTATTCGGGCCTTTGGCCACGGCATTTCTGATCGACCATTATGGGGCGGAAATGCTGTTTGTTTTCATTGCCGCTGTACACGGACTTGGCGCTTTGTCGATTTTTTACCTGCGGATGTTGCGGGCCCCGACACCGGATGCCGAGAAGGAAGACTTCCAGCTAACGCCGCGCACCACCATGGCGGCCTTTCAGTTGCACGATCATGACGAACCGACGCCGCCGTCAGATGAGCATAACGAGGCTCAGTCTTTATAGATTTCGACCTTTGGTTCGGGATGAGTGCTGGTTAATTGGCCGCGATACATGCCTTCCGTGTTGAAGCTATAGGCAATGGCTCCGTCATGGGCGAGGGCGATCACCCCGCCATCGCCGCCCAATCGGGTGAGATTCTGGTGGATAACCTGATCGGCGGCTTGTTGCACGGAATAGCTTTTGTATTCCATCAGGGCGCAGATCTCGCGGGCCACCGTTGCGCGGATGAAATATTCACCTGTGCCGGTGGCCGATACGCCACAGCTTTTGTTGTTGGCATAGGTTCCCGCACCAATGATCGGGCTATCGCCAATGCGGCCCCACATTTTGTTGGTCAATCCACCGGTGGAGGTGCCAGCGGCGATATTGCCGTCTTTATCCAGCGCCACAGCGCCAACGGTGCCGAATTCATGATCGCCGGGCGTGTTCAATAGCAGCAAGGCTTCCTTGTCTTTCTTTTGCACGGCCAGAAGTTGCTGATAGCGGCGTTCCGTATAGAAATAAGTGGGAGAAACCAGCGTGATATCATGGTCGCGGGCAAAGGCTTCCGCCCCTTCACGGGCCAGCATCACATGGCGCGATTGCTCCATCACGGCGCGGGCCAGCGTGATGGGATTGCGCACCCGGGTCACGCCGGTGATGGCTCCGGCATTCAAGGTGCGGCCATCCATGATGGCGGCGTCCAGTTCATTGCGCCCGTCATGGGTGAACACCGCCCCCTTACCGGCGTTAAAAAGATCGCTGTCTTCCATCACCATGATACTTGCGGTTACGGCATCAAGGGCGGTGCCACCGCTTTCCAGCACCGCGCGCCCTTTCATCAGGGCATCGCTAAGGGCGACCCGATAGGCGTCTTCGGTTTCATCGGTCATGCTGTCACGGGTGATGGTGCCGGCACCGCCATGGATCACCAAAGAATAGATATGGTCCTGGGCAGAGGCCGCTTGGGGGAGGGCCGAAATCACCCCCAAAACCCCTAAGCTCACAAGAATATGACGACAAAACATGGCTGTCTCCCGGTGGCTTGGTTCAGGCTTGTTTTCGATTGGATAGTCTACGCTTTCACCAGGTCTTCGCAAGTCTGCTGGCAGCTTGGGCAGGGGAGGAAAGGCCGTGATGCGATCCCGGATTTCAATTTTTGAAAATTGCCGCTTGTAAATGCGGAAAGGATCAGTCATATGGGCGTCACGTACGCGCACGTGCCTCTGTCCCGTTGGATTGGTTACGTAACGACGCGTGCTCTTTTTGTTGGTTGGGCTGGCGGCCTTTTTCAATGAGCCAGCACTGATTGATAAAGGGAGTCGCCAATGGCCTCCAACGAAGTGCGTTGCCCGGGTGGAATTTCCTCTCGCGGGCTTAAGATACTCGCCAGTGACCGAGGGTTCTGGCGATTCAGATTTATGGTTCTCGACAAACATAGTCCGAGACGGAAATAGCTCCCCTATAAGGAGCATTGCCGTTGCCGCCTGTTCCGTCTCTGCATTTATGAGCGGGCATGCGGTTGGTGAACTTTTCGTTCGCGTATCTTTTGGTAGCGAGCCCTTCGCGTTCACTCAGGACTGATGCCATGACCGCCCTTTATGCTTTTGCACCCCCTGCTGTCGAAACCGGCTTTGATACGGCTGTGCCGATGTTTTCGACCGTCGAAGAAGTGGTTTCGACCATTGCCGACGATCAGCCCATTCATGTGCTTTATCGCCAAACCATAGAAGCGGCGGCGCGGGCCTTTCTGACCGGCTTTCCCGGTCAGGTGATGTATGCGGTGAAGTGCAATCCCACCCCTGCGGTGCTGGAAACCTTGAGCATGGCCGGTATTCGCAATTTCGATGTGGCCTCGATCGAGGAAATCGATGCCGTGCGCCGGATCGACCATTCGGCCCGTTTGTATTTCATGCACCCGGTGAAAAGCCGTCGCGCCATCCGTTATGCTTATCTTGCCGGTGTGCGGGATTTCGCATTGGATAGCGAAGACGAGCTGGCCAAAATTCTGGAAGAAACTCAGGCGTCGGACCTGTCCTTGTTTGTGCGCTTGGGCTTGCCCAAAGGGGATGCGGCGCTGGATTTGTCGGGCAAATTCGGCATTGCAGGCGATGAGGCGGTGTCTTTATTGCGTGCGGCCCGCAAAGCGTCGAAATCTCTGGCCGTGAGCTTTCATGTGGGGTCGCAATGTATGAATCCGGAAAGCTATGCGCGGGCGATTGAAAAAGTGCGCGCCCTTGTGGATCAGGCCGGTGTGACCATTGATAGCCTTGATGTGGGGGGCGGTTTTCCGGTGGCTTATCCGGACATGACGCCGCCACCATTGGAGGCTTTCATGGAGGCGATCACGGAGGCAGTGGTGGACAATGGTTTTGGCGACACGGATCTTTTGTGCGAACCGGGGCGGGCTTTGGTCGGCGAGGGCGGCTCTGTTCTGGTGAAGGTGGAATTGCGCAAAGGCAATGCACTTTATTTGAATGATGGTACTTTTGGTGCATTGTTCGATGCCGGGTCCATTGGCTGGCGCTATCCCGTGCGGCGGGTGGATGTGCGAAACAGAAAAGAGGCGGCACATGGCCAGGAAACCATGGAAGCCTTTCGCTTTTTCGGGCCCACCTGTGACAGCATGGATGTAATGGAAGGGCCGTTTTTGTTGCCCGCCGATATTGGCGAAGGGGATTGGATCGAGATCGGGCATTTGGGAGCTTATGGCATTTCCATGCGCACCCGCTTTAACGGATTTCATTCCGACCTGACCGTGGCCGTTGGCCCCAGGGAAGCGCAAGGCACCAATGTGGTGCCCTTGCCACTGACCCTTGGGACCGCAATGGCTAATGCATAGTAAAGTCAAAAGAGGACGCAGCATGGCTGACACAGAGATCAATACCAATCGCAAGGCCGAGCTTTTGTCAAAGCCGGTGGAACATATCGACATCACCGCCTTTGATGCGCGGCCTTTGGTTGCGGCCATGGGAAAAATGTCGTTTACCTCACGCGATACGGCACGCGCGGCTGAAATTTATAACCGCATGTTGGCGGATAAGGATTGTTCGGTGATCCTGACACTGGCCGGTTCCACGTCGGCGGGGGGCTGCATGCATGTGTACCGCGATCTGGTAAAGGCGGGGATGGTGGATGCCATCGTTTCCACCGGTGCATCGATCATCGATATGGACTTTTTCGAAGCGTTGGGCTTCAAGCATTATCAAGGGGATTCCACCCTTGATGATAACGAATTGCGCGGCATGTATATCGACCGCATCTATGATACCTTTATCGATGAAGAAGAGTTGCAAGCCTGCGATCATACCATTCTGGAAATCGCCAACAGCTTGGAAACCCGGCCTTATTCCAGCCGTGAATTCATCCATGAAATGGGGCGCTGGCTGAAAAGCAATGCCAAGAAAAAAGACAGCCTGATCGAAACATGCTTTGATCATGATGTGCCTATTTTCTGTCCGGCCTTCACCGATAGCTCCGCAGGCTTTGGCCTTGTGAAGCATCAGGTGGAACGGATGAAGGAAAAGCAGCCTTATCTGACCATCGATTCCATCGCTGATTTCCGCGAACTGACGGATATCAAGATTGAAGCCGGTTCTACAGGATTGTTCATGGTGGGCGGGGGTGTGCCGAAGAATTTTGTGCAAGATACGGTGGTATGTGCCGAAATTCTCGGTGTGGATGCGGAAATGCACAAATACGCCATCCAGATCACCGTGGCCGACAGCCGCGACGGGGCCTGTTCCTCTTCAACGCTGAAAGAAGCGTCAAGCTGGGGCAAGGTGGAAACAGTCTATGAACAGATGGTGTTCGCCGAAGCCACCACCGTGGTGCCGCTGATCGCATCGGATGCTTATCATCAAGGGCATTGGAAGGGCCGCAAACCGCGCCACTTCAACCGTCTGTTTGATTGATCCGTTCGTAAATCATTCAAATAAAAAGGCCGCGCCCCTCGATCGGGTGCGGCCTTTTTGATGGGTGGAAGCTATCGCTTAGAAAACATCGGCAATGGTGGCGCCGCCATCGGCGATGATGGTCTGGCCGGTAATATAACGCGCCGCAGGGCTTGCCAGGAAAACAGCAACACCGGCCATATCCTCGGGCTCGCCAATGCGGCCAGCGGGCGTGATTTTTTCCACATAGGCGCGGGACTTCGGATCATCCCACAGCGCTTTGGCAAAATCGGTTTTGATCAGCCCGGTGCCAGGCAATTGATGCGCACACCCTTGGGAGACCATTCCACCGCCAGATTGCGGGCCACCTGAAAATCCGCGGCTTTGGAAATGGCATAAACACCGAGATTCTTGCTGCCTGAAAGGCCGGCAATAGAGGAAACAAGGACAATGGCCCCGTCGCCGCGTTCTGCCATTTCCGGCAGGACCATATGGGAGAGTTTGATGTTCGACCGCACATTATTGCCGATGATCTTGTCGAACGCATCGTCAGAGACATCGGCCATAGAGCCATAAACCGGGTTCGACGCGGCATTGCATACCAGAATGTCGATGCGTCCGAAGATCTTGCGGGTTTCTTCCACAAGATTGGCCAATTGGGCATTGTCCGAGATATTGCACGGAATCACCGCCGCTGTGCCGCCTTTTGCACGGATTTCTTCGGCCACCGGCTCGCAAGAGGCGGCCTTGCGTGACGACACCACCACTTTGGCCCCGCAATCGGCCATGGAAAGGGCGATGGCACGGCCAATGCCCCGCGATGATCCGGTAACGATAGCGACTTTATCTTGCAGCGAAAAAAGGGCGGTCATGGTGATCCTTTCAGGGAAACAGCAGAAAAACTTGATCGGCAACGCAGCCGGGTTTGTCGCTGCCGTCAATTTCGACCGTGGACCCGACAATACATTTGAGAGAGCCTTGCGGCCCTTGCGCTACGGCTTTCAGAACAAACCGTCCGCGTACTTTTGAACCAGATGGCACGGGGGCGGGAAAACGCACCGTATCGCAGCCATAATTGATGCCTTGGCGTACCGCATAATCTCCGAAGAAGTCGCCCATCAGTCCCGGCAGCAAAGACAAGGTGAAAAATCCATGGGCAATGGTGGTGCCAAAGGGACTTTCCGCCTTGGCGCGGGCCACATCAATATGGATCCATTGATGGTCGCCTGTGGCATCGGCAAAGGCATTGATGCGCTCTTGGGTCACATCATACCAGTCGGATAGAGCCAGTTCTTGTCCAACTTTGCTGCAAAGTTCGGGAAAGGGGAGGTCGGCCATAAAAATATCCCTGAAGATGAGAGGGGAAAAACACGGCAAACTTTGTCGCGTTTGGAGGCAAGGGGCAAGCCGCCATCACCGGCGGGCCCCTATTTTGGCGCAAGAATGGGATCTTTGGCTTTGTCAGCTTTGATCCTGAACAAGCGCCAGAATGGCATCATAGCCTTGGGCGCCCGCCAAAACCTTGCCATTGATCACATAGGTGGGGGTGCCGGTGATGCCGATCATACGCGCCAATTGAATGGTGCTGTTGAAATAATCCATGATGGCCGGATCATCCATATCCTTGCGGAACTGCGCCATATCAACATCAAATTCCCGCGCGATATCCAGAACGGCCCCTTTGTGCAAGCGGCCTTCATGGGTCATCAGTTTGTCGTGGAATTCAAGGAAATCGCCTTGCCGCGACATGGCAATGGCGGCGCGGGCCGCAAAGTGCGACACGCCATCCGGCCCTTCGCGGTCAAGCACCGGGAATTGCTTGAACACATAGCGGATCGTGTCGCCATGTTCGTCAAGCAGCCGAACCATATCGGGATGGGCCCGCCGGCAAAAGGAACAGCGATAGTCATAATATTCCACCACTGTTACCGGCGCGTTTTCATCGCCAACCACCGGCGAGAAGGGGTCTTGGCTGATATCTTCCCAGCGATCGGTGGCAAAAGATTGCAAGCGTTGCTGTTCGGCGCGTTCTTCGCGTTGCCGCAAAACAGCAATGGCTTGGGGCAAAATTTCCGGATTTTCCAGAAGATAGGCGCGGATGGTCTGTTCCAATTGGGCCTTGTCGCCACCGTCCATCATCGCGAGGGCACGGAAAGTTACAAGCGATAGGCCCACGCCAATGATCGCCAGAAAAAGGGCAAAAAGCGCAAGAAAAAGTGGAAGGCGACTGCCCTTTTGGGCGTCGGGTGCATGTGGCATGAACGTGATCCTTTAGCGGCGGCGGTTGGCGCTTTGCTCAAGCGCAAGGCCCGCGGCCTGACGAATATCCTGGGCGCGCAACCATTTGGGCGTTCCCGGTTCAAGGCCCTGGACGGCTTGATTGGCGTGCATGGCGGCCCGGCCCGGATTGCGCAACAGCATATAGCGTTCTGCTGTGGCAAGATCCGCCAAGGCGGGCATGTTATTGCGGGTATAGATGATCGCCAATTGATACCAGCCAAAGCTGTTATATGGGTCCAGCCGGACCGATTTTTCCAATATGGGCATGGCAAGCTTGTCGGTGTCGGGCTGTTCGCGGGCCACCAGAGCTTGCGCATATAAAGTAAGAATCAAAGGCTCGAAGGGGGCCAGTTCAGCGGCTCTCTTCAATTCGGGTAAAGAATCATCAACATGCCCGTTTTCCAGCAATATCTGGCCTTTTATTTCGTGATAAAAGGGATCGTCCGGCGATTCTGCGATCAGGCTGTCGGCTTCTGCCATGGCCATATCCCATTCCAGCGCCTTGTTATAGGCATAGATACGGGCATAGCGCGCCGGAACGCTGGTATCGCTGGGAGGATACCGGCCAAGGGTGCTTTCCGGTTGCCAGATATAGCCTTGCAGCTTGGCTTTGATCCGTTCGTATTTGGCCTGCAGGACGGGATCAGTCGGCACATCCCAATAAGGAGAGGCCTTCATCCTTTCCTCCACATTGGCGATACGATCACCGGACAGGGGATGGGTCAGAACATAGGGATTGATATTGGGGGATCGTAGAAGCTCTTGATAGCGGAATTTTTCGAACACTTCCAAAAGTCCGCGTCCCGACATTTTGGTCGTTTTCAAAAACTGCATGGCCGCCTGATCGGCCGAGGCTTCCTGTACGCGTCGGAATTTCAAAACTGTCCGTTGCGCAACCCCTTGACCGCCGGTGATGAGGCCAATGCCGGCTTCCGGTGCCCCTGCCGCAATGGCTGCAGCCCCCAAGACCAGACCAAGGATCGAGATATTTCCGGCAGGGGCCAAGGCTTCATCGAACCGTTGCACATGCCCGGCGGTCATATGGCCGGTTTCATGGGCGATAACGCCGATCACCTGATCCACATTATCGGTCTGCAAGATCAGGCCCGTATGTACGAAAATCGCCTGACCGCCAGCATAAAATGCATTCAGATTGGTGTCGTCGACGATAAAGATCTGCACGTCTTCGGGGCGTTGGCCGCCTGCTTCGAAAATCGGATCGGAAATTTCATGTAGGAAATGCTCGAATTCCGCATCGCGCAGGGTTCGGATCCCCTGAGCTGCGGCCGGGCGCATGGTCACCGAAAGCAGGAAGATGGCTAAAACAGACAGTCTGATGATCAACGACACACACTGGCTCCACACCGTAAAATTCGCAGCAATCTTAGAAGGGCGACATAAGTGCCGTCAACGCAATCAGAATGGCAGGCAGGCCTTATGCGCTTACTGGGAAACATAGTTCAGCATAGCAACAAGGCGGGATGATGGCATGCATCTCCCGCCTTGTCGGTCGTCTTGTAGCGTATTTCGGGGCTTTAGCGACCAAGGGCGCGTTGCCACCATCCCCGCTTGCGTTCCGTTTTTTCCGAACTGTCGGTCGTGGTGACTTTTTTGTGTTCTTTACCCTCGGGGGTGATGATCTGACGTTCGATCACGTCTTCTTTCATCGGTGCCGGAGCAGACAGCGCAGCTGATTCTCCTCTGGCATCTTCCCGGGGCTTTGATGCGGAAGCGGGGGCATCACTGACTGCCGCAGCCTTCGCTTCAACCTCAGCCGCAGGGGTAACCGGCGCAGAGGGGGCAGGGTTTTGTTTTTCCGTACCTTTCTGCTCATCCTTGCCGCTTTGGGAAGCCTCTTTTTGAGGCGCGGCATCGGGGGCTGTTTTCGGTGCGGCAGGTTTTCTCGTCCGCGTACGCCGAGCCTTGGGCTTTTCGTCTCCGTCATCTTTGCTTGTCGCATCAGATGCAGGGGGCGTGCTTTCATCCGTTGCCGCAGCCTTTTCCTTGGCGGCGGTCTTGCGGACAGGCGCTTTGCGCCGCCGGCGTGGTTTTTCAACCTCCGCATCCGGTGCATCGGCTTTTTCGGCCACTTTGTCTGCCGGCGCTTCGACATTGCCTTGGGACATGTCGGTGCTTTGGGGCGCATCGGTGGTTTCAGTGGATTCAGCGGTTTGGTCGCCCGCTGCAGCTGCTGCTGCCGGTGTTCTGCGCCTTACGCGGCGGCGTTTGCGGGGCTTGGCCTCGGCGGTATCATCGCCGTTTGATGTTGCTTTGCTGGCCAGAGCCTCTTCATTCTGGCTTGACGAGCCATCCGCTTCGACACTTGCCATTGGCGCATCGTCTGCAGCATTGGCCTGCACTGGTTCTTTTTCCTCGCGGTTTTCCGGTTGCTCGGATGATGTGCGGGACCGCCGCCGCCGTGAACGCCGCCGGGGCCGCTCGCCATTTTCTGTGTCCGAACCAGCCTTTGTTTCCTCTGTCTGTGGCGCGGATGCTTCCGTCACCTCGGATACAGAGGGTTGTTCACCGTCAGCCGCATGGGCTTGGTCATCGTTGGCAATCGAGGGTTGATCGGTGCCATTGGTGCTTTGTGCGGATTGCTGCTGATCGTCACCGCCGCGACCGCGCCTGCCACGCCGCCGCCGCCGCCGCTTTTTCTTGCGACCGCTTTCATCATCTTCATCAGAGCTTGCCCGATTATCCCGGGGTTCGCTTGGCCCGTCGGAGACGGCGGGCTGGCTTTGCACCACCGCTTCGGCCTGTTGTTGGGCATGGACCGCAGTTTGATCCTTGCCAGAAGAGACGGGCTGATCGGGATCTTTTGCAACGCGTTCCAGCTCCCAGGGGGAGGCCCCAAGATTGGCATCGGCTGTGATGCTGAGTGTGAAGCCATAGCGTTGCTCCAGATCAATCAGCATGTCGCGTTTTTGATTGAGCAGGTAAAAGGCCACAGAAGCGGGAGCCCGCACAGTCAGTTCGGCGCTGCGCTCGCGAATGCCTTCTTCTTCCAGTCCCCGTAAGATATTGAGCGAGGCCATTTCAACAGACGGCACCACCGCCGTGCCATTGCAGGTCGGGCAGGTGCTCATGGAGGCTTCAAGAAGATTGGGGCGCAGGCGCTGGCGCGACATTTCCATCAAGCCAAAGGACGAGACCCGACCTACCTGAATACGCGCCCGGTCCGATTTCAGCGCATCTTTCATGCGTTTTTCAACGGAACGGTTATTGCCGCGGTCTTCCATATCGATGAAATCAATGACGACAAGACCGGCCAGATCGCGCAGGCGCAATTGCCGCGCCACTTCGTCAGCGGCTTCAAGATTGGTCTTATAGGCGGTTTCTTCGATATTGTGCTCTTTGGTGGAGCGACCGGAGTTCACATCAATAGCGATGAGCGCTTCTGTGGGATTGATGACAATATAGCCGCCCGATTTCAGCTGAACGATGGGCGAATACATGGCCTCCAGCTGGTTTTCCACTTGATAGCGGTGAAACAGCGGAATGCGATCCTTATAATGTTGAACGCGTTTGGCGTGGCTGGGCATCAACAGGCGCATAAAGGATTTCGCCAGCTTATAGCCGTTTTCGCCCTCCACCTGGATTTCGTCGATTTCCCGGGAATAAAGATCGCGGATCGATCGCTTGATCAGATCGGCTTCTTCATGGATCAAAGCGGGAGCAACGGATTTAAGGGTCCGTTCGCGGATGCCATCCCACAGCCTGACCAGATAATCGAAATCGCGTTTGATCTCGACCTTGGTGCGGTTAAGGCCTGCGGTGCGGATGATGCAGCCCATGCCTTCCGGCACATTGAGCGACGCCATGACATCCTTGAGCTTTTTCCGATCGGCGGAATTGGCGATTTTCCGGCTGATGCCGCCACCATTTTGGCTGTTGGGCATCAGCACGCAATAGCGCCCGGCCAAAGACAAATAGGTGGTCAGCGCGGCGCCTTTGGTGCCACGTTCTTCTTTGACCACTTGCACCAGCAAAATCTGGCGGCGCTTGATTACTTCCTGAATTTTATAGTGGCGACGCAAAGCCTGTGCACGCCGGCGGCCCACATCTTCATAGTCGTCTTCACCAGAGATTTGTTCGACTTCCGGTTCGGAATCGTCGTCCAGTTCTGATGTTTCCGCATTGTCAGAGGCGGAGTCGGCCTTGCTTTCGGAAGCAGGTGCTTCTGTCTCATCCGTTTTGGATGTCTCGGTTTGAGCTTCTTCAGCCAGCAAGGCTTCCCGGTCTTCGGTGGGGATTTGATAATAGTCGGGATGAATTTCGCTGAAAGCAAGGAAGCCGTGGCGATTTCCGCCATAATCGACAAAGCAGGCCTGAAGGGACGGCTCGACGCGCGTCACCTTTGCCAAATAGATATTTCCTTTTAATTGCCGCTTGGCGACACTTTCGTAATCGAATTCTTCTACCTGTTGCCTTTGATAACGGCGACCCGGGTTTCTTCCGGGTGGCGCGCGTCGATAAGCATGCGCGTTGACATTGATATATTCTCCGAACGCCGCGCCGCGCCGACTTCCGGAATTGTCCGGGCGCGCTGGCGGGCGGGTAAGATTGAGTATGTGAGAAGGGAGAAGCCCAAATGGTCCGGTTGTCATTGGCGGCCAAGGCGCAAACATCCCGCGCCTGTCGAGGCGTTTTGGGGGATGAGAGTTGGTATGACACGTTATTTGTAACCATTGGTTTGGGCCGTAAGGCAAGTCACCGATTCTGTAGGACGTTCGCCCCATAGGGTTAAGGCCGTTTGCCGTAGAATTCGGCATTTCAGAACCGGCGCAAGTCGCATACTCTGGATTGTAAAAGCATGCGGCTGCGAGAACTTGTGTTCTTAATCTAGTCACTTGCCAAGCCCGTTACAATCATTTTGTGTGTTGATTTTCATCACTATGCAATCTTTTGTGGGTGTTATGGCACAAATGGTTCCCAAAGATGGAAAAACGACATTTTCTGCGCTATAGGCAATTCATTAACTCTGGCATGATCGGATAAGGGGACTGAAACTGGACATGCCGTCCTCAAGATATGAGAAAACAGGCGTGGGAAAAAAGAAACCGGGCGAACAGACTCTCTTGATTCGCTGCCTGCTGGCGGTTCTGGCGCTTTTCCTTTTTCCGCCTGTGGGTGGACTTTTGGCCGCGCCGGATGTTACCGGCTTGCGCTTGGGAGAAAATGGCGACCGCACCCGCTTTGTGGTGGATGTGGATAGCGATATCCAGGCCGAGGTGTTTACTCTTTCCGATCCTTATCGCTGGTGATCGACCTTCCCGCCGTTGAATTTCATATTGATAGTCAGGGGATCGGGGAAGGCAAAGGGCTGGTAAAGCGTTATCGCTACGGCCTGTTTGACAATGACACCTCGCGACTTGTGCTGGATTTGCAAGCCCCGGGAAGCCTTGACCGGATGTTTACCCTGCCGCCGCAAGGGGGCAATGGGTATCGTCTGGTGTTTGATATTCGCCCCACCAGCCGTGCCGATTTTCTTGCCAATGTGCGCAAACCCGTTGCCGTTGCACATCGTGCGCCGACCCAAAGCGTGCTGGCACCGGGCCAATCGGTGCGCAGGTCTAAAGACAAGCGGGTTATCGTGATCGATGCGGGGCATGGGGGGAATGACCCCGGAGCTCCCGGTGCGGCGGGGCGGCCCGAAAAAGACATCACGCTGGCCGTGGCAATGGAAACCGCCCGCCAGATCAAGGCATCGGGGCGTTATCAGCCGGTCTTGACCCGGGATCGGGATATTTATCTGCGTTTACGGGACAGGGTCGAGGTTGCGCGGCGCAAGAAAGCCGATCTTTTCCTCTCGCTGCATGCGGATAGTCTGGATAATCGCAGTGTGCGAGGCGGCACGGTTTATACATTGTCTGAAACCGCTTCTGACCGGGAGGCGGCAGCTCTTGCCCGACGTGAAAACAAAGCGGATATTCTGGCCGGCATGGATCTGGCTGATGAAGCGCCGGAAGTTGCCAGTATCCTGATTGATTTGGCCCAGCGTGAGTCGATGAATTATTCCGCACGCTTTGCCAATTATCTGATCCCCGAATTGAAAAAACGCGTGCTTTTGCGCCGCAATTCGCACCGCTTTGCGGGCTTTGTGGTGCTCAAGGCGCCGGATGTCCCGTCGGTTCTTGTGGAAATGGGCTATATGTCCAATATACAGGATGCGCGTATGCTTGGCTCGAAAGAGGGACAGGCGCGGCTGGCCAGCGGCTTGTTATCCGGGATCGACCGGTATTTTGAATCGGTGGATCGCGAGCAATTCTGATAAACTGCCCAGAATGGCGGTCAAGGCAAAAAATCAATGTCTTTTATGGACATAGAGGAGCCATATTGCGTCTTTATTGTCGAACCGATTGTGGCGTTCAATGGAACTGTGGTCTGTGGACGGCATTTGGGGCGAAACGGACTGATATGGAATGACAGGCAAAGATGAGTCGTAAAAAACGGATTATTGTCTGGAGCTTGGCAGGCACAGGCGTGCTTTTTTCCTGGGTTTGCTGTTGGTGGGCGGGGCAATGCTTTTTGCCCTGATGACCTATGGCCGCGATTTGCCTGATTATACCCAATTGGCCGATTATGAACCGCCGGTGATGACACGGGTGCATGCAGGCGACGGGTCTTTGGTGACGGAATTTGCCACTGAAAAGCGCCTGTTCATCCCCATTGATGTGGTGCCCAAGCAAATTATCCATGCCTTTTTGTCGGCAGAAGATAAAAATTTCTATCACCATCCCGGTGTGGATTTTTTCGGCATTGCCCGGGCCATGGCCACCAATGTCCGCAATGTGCTTACCAGCCGCCGGCCTGTGGGGGCGTCTACCATCACCCAACAGGTGGCAAAAAATTTCCTGCTCACCAATGAAGTGTCCTACGAACGCAAAATCAAGGAAGCGATTTTGGCGTTCCGTATCGAGCGGGCATTTTCAAAAGACCGCATTCTGGAATTGTATCTCAACGAGATTCTGTTCGGATATGGGTCTTATGGTCTGGCGGCGGCCTCGCTCAATTATTTCGATAAGTCGGTGGATGAACTGACCTTGGCGGAAAGCGCCTATCTGGCGGCCCTTCCCAAGGCTCCGTATAATTACCATCCCATCCGCCGCAAAGGAGCGGCGATTGCCCGTCGCAATTGGGTTTTGTCCCAGATGGAAGAAAACGGCTATATTTCAAAAGAAGAAATGCGCGAAGCGCAGGCGGCTCCTTTGGATGTGCGGCCCCGCAGCGGTGAAGCCAGCTTCCGTGCCGATTATTTTGAAGAAGCCGTGCGCCGCCAGCTTGCGCAGGACTATGGCAGCAAAAAACTTTATGGCGGCGGCCTGTCTGTGCGCACCACTTTGGAACCGAAACTGCAGCTATTGCCGAAAAAGCCTTGCGTGATGGCTTGGTCGCCTATGACAGGCGGCATGGTTGGCGCGGCGCAATAACGAGTCGGTCCATTGAAGGCGATTGGGTGACACGGTTGTCCAATGTGCCAACGCCGCTTGGCATTGAAAGCTGGCAATTGGCTCTTGTGCATGATGTGCGGGCCGAAGGGGCCGTGGTAGGCTTGACCGATGGAAGCTATGGCTTTATTCCTTTTTCGGAAATGGCATGGGCGCGGCGTTGGTTGCCCGGTGAACGGGTAACGCATCCCCCTGAAGATCCCGATCAGGTGCTGAAAACCGGCGATGTGATTGCGGTGGAGCGTTTGGCCGATCAAAGCGAGCAGATGCGGCTGGATAGCTTTTTCACCGAGGATGGCCGCCCGGTGGGGTTGGTGGCCTCTTATGGTTTGCGTCAGGTGCCGAATATCGAGGGGGCGCTGGTGGCGCTGGACCCTCATACAGGGCGTGTTCTGGCGCTTGTTGGCGGTTTCGATTTTACCGCCAGCCAGTTCAACCGTGCAACGCAGGCCCATCGCCAGCCCGGCTCGGCGTTCAAGCCTTTGTCTATGCAGCAGCCTTGGAGCAGGGCTTTACACCGTCTTCTCTGGTGCTGGATGCGCCTTTTGTAATCGATCAGGGAGACGGGCAGGGCAAGTGGAAACCGCGCAATTCATCGAACCGTTTTTATGGCCCGTCCACCTTGCGTTTGGGGCTGGAGAAAAGCCGCAATCTGATGACTGTGCGGGTGGCACAATATATCGGCATGGGCCGGGTGATGGATATGGCGCGGCGCTTTGGCCTTGATGTTGGGATGGAGCCCAATCTGGCCCATGCACTGGGAGCCGGAGAGGTGACGCCGCTGGATCTGACCGCGGCCTATGCCATGCTGGTCAATGGCGGCAAGAAAATCGAGCCGACTTTGATCGACCGTATTCAGGACCGTTATGGCAAAACCATTATGCGCCATGATATGCGCCCGTGTACCGGCTGCGAGGCCGAGGCTTGGGAAGGCCAGGCACCGCCCGATCTGCCCGACAATCGTGAACAGATCATCGATCCGCGCATTGCCTATCAGGTAACGCACATGCTGGAAGGTGTTGTGGAGCGTGGAACCGGTCGCCGTATTCGGTCGCTTGGTATTCCCCTTGCAGGCAAGACCGGCACCACCAACGAATCGTTCGATACATGGTTCGTGGGATTTGCGCCGGATTTGGCCGTGGGGGTGTTTGTGGGCTTTGACCGTCCACGCTCTTTGGGGCCGGGAGAAGAGGGCTCTAGCGCTGCTGCGCCCATTTTCAAGGATTTCATGGCCGGAGCCTTTGAAGGAAAAACCGGTATTCCTTTCCGTATTCCCGAAGGGGTCCGGTTGGTGCGGGTTGATGCGCAAACCGGCGTTCCAGCCCGCCCCGGGGACAATAATGTCATATTGGAAGCCTTTATCCCGGGCACCGAACCCGTCCCCGGGCAAGTCGCCGTGCTTGACGGACCGGGTTCTCTGGCGTTAGACGGCAGGCTGAGAAAAGGCACGGGCGGATTATATTGATCTGGATGTGCCTGTTTCCGTGATGAAGATATGAGGACTTTATGCGCGCAGAAGCCCAAACATTGGTCGATAAAATCAAGCAGTCGCTCGCACTGCTGAGGAGGCATCTTTGACTGGGATGCTGCCCTGGACCGACTTGAAGAATTGAACGCCGAAGTAGAAAATCCCGAGCTTTGGAACGATCCGTCACGCGCCCAGACATTGATGCGCGAACGCACGCGTTTGGAAGATTCCATTTCTGCATGCAAAGACATTCAGCGCGAGATGGATGACACCATTGAGATGATCGAACTCGCCGAAATAGAAGGTGACGAGGATCTGGAAGCGCAAAGCATTTCCGTGCTGGAGGATTTGGCGGTTCTTGCCGGAAAGAAAGAAATCGAAAGCCTGCTTTCGGGCGAGGCCGATGGGTCCGATTGCTATATCGAAGTGCATTCCGGCGCTGGTGGCACCGAAAGTCAGGATTGGGCCGAAATGCTGTTGCGCATGTATATGCGCTGGGCGGAAAAACGCGGCTTTAAAGGCGAGATTATCCAATATTCCGCAGGCGAAGAAGCCGGGATCAAATCGGCCACCCTCTTGGTGAAGGGGGAAAATGCCTATGGCTGGGCGAAAACCGAATCCGGCGTGCACCGTTTGGTGCGGATCTCGCCTTATGACAGCTCGGCCCGCCGCCATACCAGCTTTGCCTCTGTCTGGGTTTATCCGGTGGTGGATGATAATATCGAGGTGGATATCATCGACAAAGACCTGAAGGTGGATACATATCGCTCTTCGGGGGCTGGTGGCCAGCATGTGAACACCACCGATAGTGCGGTGCGCATCACCCATATCCCAAGCGGGATCGTGGTGGCCTGCCAAAGCGAACGCTCGCAGCATAAAAACCGCGCCAGCGCCATGTCGATGTTGAAAGCCCGTCTTTATGAACGGGAATTGCAACGCCGCGAGGACGAAGCCGCCGCCACCAATGCCACCAAATCGGATATCGGATGGGGGCATCAATTGCGGTCTTATGTGTTGCAGCCCTATCAAATGGTGAAGGATTTGCGCACCGGCGTGGAAACCAGCCAGCCCGATAAAGTGCTGGACGGCGATATTGATGCCTTCCTTGCTGCTGCCCTTGCGGCCCGTATCCACGGGAGTGATGCGGCGGTAGAGGATGTGGATTAGGCTGGTGAATGCTTGGTCAAGCCCGGGGGTGACGGATAAGGGGCAGGGCTTTTATCCCTCTCGTTATTCCCGGACTTATACACCCCGTCGTCATTCCCGGACTTGATCCGGGAATCCGGTTTTCTAATTGGGTCGCCCTTAATCGCTGATGGTGACAAGCACCGCACCATCCGACACTTGGTCGCCTGTTTTCGCTGACAGATTAGAGACCGTTCCATCGCGTGGCGCGGTAAGGGTGTGTTCCATCTTCATGGCTTCCAGCACCAGCAAGGCTTGCCCCTTTTCCACAGTATCCCCATCGGACACCAGAATATCGAGAACTTTCCCCGGCATGGGGGCCGTGATGGCACCCGGCCCATCGGCATCTTCTTCCGGATCGAATTTGGCGGACAGGCGTTTCAGGCTTTCCGTATTGCCTGCGAAAATTACCTGCACCTGTTCGGGATTTACCAAAATGGTGGCGCGATAGATCTGCCCGGAAATCTCGGTTTCAATCTTGCCTTCTTCCATATGGGCACGGATTTGCGCATCATAGCGTTGACCGTCGATCTCTAGCCGATAGCCTTGATCCGTGATGGTGATCTTGACAGACCGGGATGCGCCCGTTCCGTCTATATAGTCTTGGCATTCGCATGAGGCCAGATTGGCTTGCCAGCCGCTGGGATCATGCCAGGGCGAGAAAGGATCATTGGATCGGGCCGCTTCATCGAAAGCGCGATCTTCACGGGCGGCCAGAATGCCAAGGGTGGCAAGGGCAAGGCAAATGTCGCTGGCGGGTGCCGCTTCGGGCAATAGCGCATCGGCATGACGCGGGATAAAGCCGGTGTCCACATTGCCGGACGCAAATTCGGGATGGGCGATCACTTGCTTCAGGAACGGCAGATTGGTGGCAAGCCCCGCGATTTCCGTTTCCGAAAGTGCTTGGGCCATATGGTGAAGCGCGGCTTCACGGTCTTCGCCCCAAGTGATGATCTTGGCAATCATCGGGTCATAATGCACGCTGATGGAATCATGTTCGCGCACGCCGGTATCTACACGGGTGAAATCTTCATCCATGGGCGGACGATAACGGTTTAATGTGCCGGTGGCGGGCAAAAAGTCACGGCTGGGGTCTTCGGCATAAAGCCGCACCTCTATGGCATGGCCGTCAATGGCCAGATCGCCCTGATCCAGCGGCAAAGGCTCTCCTGCGGCCACGCGGATCTGCCATTCCACCAGATCTTCGCCCGAGATCATTTCGGTGACGGGATGCTCCACCTGCAGCCGCGTATTCATTTCCATGAAATAGAAGGGGGCACCGTCCAGGCCGTGTTCCACATCAACAATGAATTCCACCGTTCCTGCACCGTGATAGCCGATGGTCTGGGCTGCGGCCACGGCTGCTTCGCCCATTTTGCGGCGCAATGCGGGCGACATGCCCGGTGCCGGAGCTTCTTCCACCACCTTTTGGTGACGGCGCTGAAGGGAGCAATCGCGCTCGAACAGATACACTCCATGGCCGCGCCCGTCGGCAAAGACCTGCACTTCTATATGGCGTGGTTTCTGGATATATTTTTCGATCAGCACATGATCATTGCCAAAGGCCCCGGCAGCTTCGCGCTTGGCCCCTTTCAGGCTGGCGGCAAAATCCTTTTCATTGTCAACCCGGCGCATGCCTTTACCGCCACCGCCGGCCACCGCTTTGATCAGCACCGGATAGCCGATTTCCCGGGCTTGCGCGCTCAGATGGGCTTCGCTTTGATCTGCCCCTAAATAACCGGGGACCACCGGCACACCGGCCAGCGACATCAGCCGTTTGGCTTCGTCTTTGAGGCCCATTTTACGGATGCTATCGGCGGTGGGGCCGATAAAGACAATCCCGGCATCTTCGCAAGCCTGCGCAAAATCGGCATTTTCCGATAGGAATCCATAGCCGGGATGGATGGCATCCACATGCAAGCGCTTGGCTATATCCAGAATTTTATCGGCGCATAGATAGCTTTGTGCGGCGGGGGCAGGCCCGATATGTACCGCTTCATCGGCCAGTTCCACATGCAGCGCATGCGCATCGGCATCAGAGTAAACGGCCACCGTTCCAATACCCATGGCGCGGGCTGTCCGGATAACGCGACAAGCGATTTCGCCGCGATTGGCAATAAGGATCTTGTTGAACAAACGGGTCATATCAGGTCATTGCCCTTCTTTTGTCCATGACGGTTTGCGCTTTTCAAAAAACGCCGCCATGCCTTCTCGCGCTTCTCTGGATGTGCGTCGTGCGGCAATCCGTGCCGCCGTTTCATCGCGCAAGGCGGTGTCGATGGTCCGGTTTTTAACGGTAAAGATCAGATCCTTGGCGGCGCTTTGCGCCTTGGGTGCGCCTGCCAAAAGCTGATCGACAACGCGGTCGGCTGCCCCATTCAGATCGTTTTCCGAGCCGACGGTTTCATGCACAAGCCCGATTTCCCGGGCAACCTCGGCACCAAATCGTTCGGCGGTCAGAAAATAACGCCGGGCGGCACTTTCGCCAATTTTGGCCAGCACATAAGCTGATGGTGGCCGGTGTCAGCCCCAGACGGACTTCGGAAAACCCAAAGCGGGCATCGCGCACGGCCAGCACAATATCGGCACAGGCCACAAGACCGGCTCCTCCGCCCAAGGCTGCCCCCTGGACAAGGGCAATAACGGGTTTCGGGCAGGTATTTACATGGTGCAGCATTTCCGAAAGCCTTTGGGCATCCGCATGGTTTTGCGCTTCGGAATAGCTGGCGGCGGTTTTCATCCAATCCAGATCCGCCCCGGCGCAAAAGCTTTTGCCTTCCCCGCGCAACATCACCATATGCACATCATCATCATCGCTGACGTCCTTGAAGGCATGGGTCAGTTCGCGGATCAGTGCGTCATTGAAGGCATTATGAACCTGTGCTCGGTTCATACGGATCATGGCAACACCGCGATCATCTTTTTCGATCAAAATATTGGCGGACATGGCGCGGTCCTTTCAGTTGTGGGTGCTTTTTCGTCATTAGCCCTGTGGGCCATGTCCTACATACGAAAAATGCCGAAACGGGTTTTTTCAATGGGGGCGTTCAGGGCCGCTGACAAGCCAAGGCCCAGCACGGTACGGGTATCGGCGGGATCAATGACCCCATCGTCCCACAATCTGGCTGAAGCATAAGTGGGATGGCCTTGCGCTTCATAGGTATCGCGGATGGGCGCTTTAAAGGCCTCTTCGGCGCTTTGGCTCCAGTCTTCGCCACGAGCGGCCATGGAATCGCGCTTCACGGTGGCGAGAACATTGGCGGCCTGTTCGCCGCCCATCACGGAAATGCGGGCATTGGGCCACATCCACATAAAGCGCGGGCTATAGGCACGTCCGCACATGCCGTAATTCCCCGCGCCATAAGAGCCGCCGATAAGCACGGTGAATTTCGGCACCTTGGCGCAGGCCACCGCCGTTACCATTTTGGCGCCATCCTTGGCGATGCCGCCGGTTTCATATTTGCGGCCCACCATGAAGCCGGTGATGTTTTGCAAGAACACCAAAGGGATGCCGCGCTGGCAGCACAGTTCGATGAAATGCGCACCCTTCAAGGCGGATTCCGAAAACAAAACACCATTATTCGCAATAATTCCAACGGGATAGCCGTGAATATGTGCAAAGCCGGTGACCAATGTGGTGCCGTAGAGCTTTTTGAATTCGTCGAACTCCGAGCCATCCACAAGGCGGGCGATCACTTCGCGCACATCATAGGGTTGGCGGGTATCTTTGGGAATGATGCCGTAAATCTCACGGGGGTCGTAAAGGGGCGGGCGGGACTCGCGGATATCCAGATCGGGGGTTTTGCGCCGGTTTAGATTGGCAACGATTCGCCGTGCCTGCATCAAGGCCTGGCTGTCATTGGCGGCCAGATGGTCGCTGACACCGGAAACGCGGGCATGCACATCGCCGCCGCCCAGATCTTCCGCCGAAACCTCTTCGCCTGTTGCCGCTTTCACCAAAGGCGGGCCGCCCAGAAAGATGGTCCCCTGATTTTGGACGATGATGGATTCATCAGCCATAGCAGGGACATAGGCCCCGCCTGCGGTACAACTGCCCATAACCACGGCAATCTGCGGAATACCCATGGCAGACAAATTGGCTTGATTATAGAAAATCCGGCCAAAATGATCGCGGTCGGGGAACACGTCGTCCTGATTGGGCAGATTGGCCCCGCCGGAATCCACCAGATAAATGCAGGGCAGGTTGTTTTCGCGGGCAATATCCTGGGCCCGCAGATGCTTTTTCACGGTAATAGGGAAATATGTCCCGCCCTTTACCGTGGCATCATTGCATACGATCAAACATTCCACGCCGGAGACTCGCCCGATGCCGGTGATGATACCGCCCGCCGGAATATCGGCGTCATACATGCCATATGCTGCAAGCTGCGACAGTTCCAGAAAGGGTGATCCGGGATCGAGCAAAGTGGCAATGCGATCACGGGGCAGCAATTTACCGCGTGCCAGATGCTTGTCGCGGGCGCGTTCGGGGCCGCCTTTGGCAATCTTTTCACAAAGCTTGGACAGATCATCCACAAGGCCGCGCATATGGTCGGCATTGGCCTCAAACGCGTCCGTGCCGGGCTGAATGGATGTTTTGAGACGGGTCATAAATCACTCTTTGCCTGATCGAAAATGCGGTCTTGTCGCGTGAACCTTGGCTTATAGCTATCCAAGACGGGCTCCATTGGGGACCGGTTTATCGGGAACCGCAAGCACCACGGAGCCATCTTCGGCATAAATTCCGGTCACAAGACATTCCGACATGAACGGTCCAATCTGTTTTGGCGGAAAATTTACCACACCAAGAACCTGCCGCCCCACCAGATCCTGCGGCTGATAATGATCGGTGATTTGTGCGCTTGTTTTACGCATTCCGATCTCCGGACCGAAATCCACCACCAGTTTATAGGCGGGTTTGCGGGCCTGCGGGAATGGCTCGGCACTGACCACTGTTCCGGCACGCAGATCAACCCGCATGAAATCATCCCAACTGAGATCTTTGGTGGTCATAGGGTGCCTTTCTCAATATGGCGGCTGTCTGGCTTAATGAATCGATTGATTGGCCGGGCGAGAGCCTTTGTTCTGCGGTGCTCCCAAATGGGCATAGGACAGGATTTTATAAGCCAGTTTGGCGGCCAGAAAATCACATCCATGCAGGCCGGGGCGGGGCGATAGTTCATTGATATCCGCCCCGATAATATCGCCGACTTCGGCGGCTTTGCGGATGATGGCCATCACATCGTCCCAGAACAATCCGCCCGGTTCCGGCGTGCCGGTGGCGGGCATCACCGATCCATCAAAGCCATCCAGATCAAAGGTTAGATAAATTGGGCGATCACGCAAGGGTTCGACAATCTTATCCAATGTCCATAAGGCTTTGTCTTTTGCCCAGTGCATGTGGATGCGGTGGCGGTTTTCTTCCAGAAACGGGATTTCACTTTGGGAGATATTGCGAATACCCACCGACACCACTTCTGCCGACGGATCATCCAGCACCCGGCGGATGGCCGAAGCATGGCTGAAGCGTTCGCCTTCATACCCATCGCGCAGATCCGCATGGGCATCGAAATGCAGGATCACCAGATCCGGCACCGTTTCCAGAAACGGGCGGATGGCACCGGGGGTGATGGAATGTTCCCCGCCAAACACCATGGGGAAACGGTCTTGCGCCAGAATTTCTCCGGTAATGGCAGCCAACTGATCCAGAGCCTTTTCCACCGGTTTTTCGATCACCGGCGGCTCCAATGTGGCCACGCCATAATGGTGCACCGGCTCCATCCAGAATTCTTCATCAAAGAGCTCGACCTCGTGGCTGGCGTCCAGCATGGCCTGTGGTCCCTTTGCGGTTCCGCCTTCGTAGGAAACCGTAGCCTCAAGCCCGAAGGGACGATGACCGCACGAGCATTTTCAAGCGCTATGCCGTCTTCATCGTCAAGGCCTAAAAAGCCGTCTTCGGAAGGAAGGTAACGAAGGTCTGTCATCACAAGAATCCTTTGGAAAAGAAAGCCATGCAGCGGCATTCTGCATGGCTATCTACAACAGTCGATCAAATAGGCAAGAGGCCGTGCCCTCCGTATTGCGCCTTATTCGGCTGCTGAACGCAAGGCCCGACGTTTATCGTCGATGCGTTTTTCAGCCAGTTCATTGGCGATTTTTCCAGTGGGCTGTTTTTGCTTGTCGCTGGCTTCAAAAACTTCGGTCAGCGTCTCTGCGATATGAGCAACTTTGCGGGCCCGCGCCGCATCGTCGAGATGCTCTTTATGCACCTCTGATTCCACCGAAATGATCCCGCCGGCATTGATGATATAATCGGGGGCATAAAGAATGCCGCGCTTCATCAATTCCCGATCATCGGCAACTTCATCATCCAGCACATTATTGGCGGCCCCTGCGATGATTTTGGCTTTGATCTGCGGGATGGTTTTGGCGTTCAACACACCACCCAGCGCACAAGGGGCAAATACGTCGGCATCCACGGCGTGGATCTTGTCGCCTGCAACCACTTCGGCTTCACCGGACGCCAGAACACGCTCGATATTTTCCTGCACGATATCGGTGATGATGATTTTGGCCCCGGCGGCGCGCAGATGGTTGGCCACATCGCGGCCCACATTGCCGACGCCCTGAATGGCCACGGTAAGGCCGTCAAGATCCGTGCGGCCCAGCTTGTGGCGAACAGCGGCCTGAATTCCCGTGAACACCCCTTTGGCAGTATGGGGAGAGGGATCGCCCGTGGCGAATTCCCCGCTTTCAAGGCCAACCACATAATCGGTGGTGCCATGGATGGTTTCCATGTCCTGCGGCTTCGTTCCCACATCTTCGGCGGTGTAATAAGACCCGCCCAAACGTTGGATATAGTTTCCGAAGGATTGCAGAAGCTCAGGGGTCTTGATGGTTTTCGGATCACCGATGATTACAGATTTCCCGCCGCCCAAACGCAAGCCGGCCATGGCGTTTTTATAGCTCATGCCCCGCGACAGGCGCAGCACATCGAAAATGGCATCTTCTTCCGCGCGGACATCCGCCACATCCAAAGAGGCATTGCGGTGCGCTGCTGCATAATCCCAAAAGCGGCAGCCGCCAACGGCCGGGCCAAGCACGGTAGAATGAACGGCAATGATCGCCCGTAACCCGGTGAGCGGATCACTGCAGAACACGACCTGCTCGTGTTTATTGAAGGCGCGTGTCGAAAATACAGGCATGGAGCTCCCTTTCCATAATGTGCGCAGCCATATGCTTTCATGCTGCGTCTGAATGTCGTTCATTGGCCTTGGATCAATTATCTTGTCCGAAATTATTGCGCAGCCATGATCCGTGCGTTTTCCGCCCCGGGAGAGCGGAAGGCATCGAGAAGTTCGGCTTTTTTCTTTTCCGCGATTGCCACGCTGTCTGCCTTCACCGGTCCATAACCGCGAATTTGGTCGGGAACGGAGGCAAGGGCCACAGCCACATCCAGCGTGTCATTATCCATACGCGCCAGAACATCTTGCATCATGCTTCATAGTCTTTGATCAGGCGCCGTTCCATTTTGCGTTCATCGGCATAGCCAAATGGATCAAAGGGCGTGCCGCGCAAGGCCTTGAATTTGGCCAGCAGCTTGAAGCCTTTGAACATCCACGGTCCGAATTCGCTTTTCTTCGGGCGCCCGGTCAAGGGATCGGGGCGCGAAAAGATGGGCGGCGACATATGGAATTTCAAGCGCACATCGCCTTCAAACTGGGCGCTGATCCGTTTTTCAAAATCGCCCGATGTATAAAGGCGGGCCACTTCATATTCATCCTTATAGGCCAGCAGCTTGAAGTAATTCCGCATAACAGCCTGCGTCAATGCCGTTGAGCCGGGGCGGGCTTTTTCTTCCGCTTTGCGTGCAAAAGCCACCAAGGCGCGATAGCGCTTGGCCAGGCGGCCATTCTGGTAGCCTTTCAAGAAATCTGCCCGGTAATTGATCGCATCATCCAGCGTTTCGGCCTTGAAGCGCGTGGCTCCGGTATCAACTGCGTCGATCACGGTTTTGATGGCGTCCAGATCATGGGCGGCTACACGGCCCCAATGGAAGGTGCGCAGATTGCTTTCGATGGCCACTTTATTGAGATGAATGGCTTGTGTGATGCTTTCCAAAGTGAGCGGGATCAGGCCTTTTTGCCACGCATAGCCGAGCATGAAAATATTGGTGGCAATGGAATCCCCCATCAAGCGGAGGCCAATTCGGTAGCGGGAAGGCTGTATCGGCCACCTTCCAGAGTACGGTCCTTGATGCTTTTTGAACCGCCAATTCCTTGAAATCCAGATCGCGGTTGCGCACGAAATCCGCAACCGGGGTCAGGGTGGTGTTGATCACCGCATGGCTGCGCTCTTCCGACAAGGTGGTTTGGGCATCCTTGCCTGCAGCCACCACGCTATCACAAGCCAGCAAAAGATTGGTGCCTCCTGTGATGATTTTGGCGCTGGCTTCGCGGTCAGCATCGGCGAACAGGCGGATATGCGATAGAACCGCCCCGCCTTTTTGCGCAAGACCGGCCATATCCAGAACCGAGCAGCCCTTGTTTTCCAGATGCGCGGCCATGCCCAGCAGTGCCCCGATGGTGAGAACACCGGTGCCGCCAATGCCGGTCACCAAAATGGAGTAGCTGTCGTCCAATGCGGGCAGGGTGGGAAGTGGCACATCGGGAAGATCGGTGCCGGAGCCGCCCGCTTTGGATTTTTTCAAAGCCCCGCCTTCAACGGTAACAAAAGACGGGCAAAAACCCTTCACACAGGAGAAATCCTTGTTGCAGGTGGATTGGTTGATCTGGCGTTTGCGGCCCAGTTCCGTTTCCAAAGGTTCTATCGAGACGCAATTGGATTGAACGGAGCAATCGCCACAGCCCTCACAGACCAGTTCATTGATGACCACGCGCTTATTGGGATCTTCCATCTTGCCACGTTTGCGGCGTCGGCGCTTTTCCGCGGCACAGGTTTGATCGTAAATGATGGCGGTCACACCGCTGACGTCGCGCAGTTCTGTCTGCAGGCGCATCATATGGCTGCGGTCGAACACATCAACACCCGCGGGCAGGCTGGCTTCTGTGTAAATTTCCGGGCGCTCCGACGCGATCACAACACGGCCCACACCTTCCGCCACCAATTGAGCGGCGATCTGCGGCACGCTCAGATGTCCTTCGGCTTCCTGACCGCCGGTCATGGCCACCGCATCATTATAAAGGATTTTATAAGTGATGTTCACCTTGGCGGCCACAGAGGCGCGAATGGCCAAGATCCCCGAATGGGAATAGGTGCCATCGCCCAGATTGGCAAAAATATGCTTTTCATTGGTGAATCGGTGGGTGCCGATCCACGGTGTTCCTTCGCCGCCCATCTGGGTGAAGGTTTCATTATGGCGATCCATATTGATGGCCATGATATGACAGCCAATGCCCGCCAGTGCCCGGCTGCCTTCGGGCAATCTGGTGGAACTGTTATGGGGACAGCCAGAGCAGAAGAAGGGCGTGCGCGCCGTTGTCGGCTCATAGCTTTCCGCCGCCGCTTTCCGCGCTTCAAACCAGGCAAGACGGTCGCGGATCAATGGTGTGTCGTGGAACCGTGCCAGACGGGCAGCAATGGCATGTGCCACCAGCGAAATATCCAGCTCGTTATCGGGAGGCAACAGCCACCGGCCTTCATCGTCGTATTTGCCAACAATTTTCGGACGGGCATTTTCCTTCCAGTTGTAAAGTTGCTGCATGAGTTGATACTCGATCATCTCACGCTTTTCTTCCACAACCAGAACTTCATCCAGCCCTTCGGCAAAGCGGCGCGCGCCTTGCGGCTCTAGCGGCCATACCATGCCCACCTTGTAAAGACGCAGGCCGATCTCGCGGGCCACGTCTTCGGTGATGCCCATTTCATGAAGGGCTTGGCGCACATCAAGATATGCCTTGCCCGAAGCAATGATGCCAAAGCGGGCATTGGGGCTGTCCCAGATCATCTTGTCAATACCATTGGCGCGCGCAAAAGAATGGGCGGCAAAGCCTTTATAGCGTTGCAAACGGGTGTCCTGACCGCGCCACGGATCGGGCCAGCGGATATGCAGGCCCCCTTGGGGCATCTCGAAATCCGTTGGCATGATGATCTTGCGGCGTTCACCATTCAAATCAATGGAGGCCGATGTTTCTGCCGTATCGGAGGTGGTTTTGAAGGCCACCCATGCGCCGGTGAAGCGCGACATGGCGATGCCCAAAAGGCCGAATTCCACAAATTCCCGCACCCCGGCAGGATAGAGAACCGGCATCATTGCCGACATGAAATTATGATCGGTCTGATGGGGCAGGGTGGAGGATTTGGCCGCATGATCGTCGCCCGCAATGGCCAAAACGCCGCCATGTTCCATGGTGCCTGCAGCATTGGCATGCTTGAACACATCCATGGAGCGGTCCACGCCGGGGCCTTTGCCGTACCAGATGCCGAAGACACCATCATGCTTGCCTTGGCCTGCCAGATTGGATTGCTGGCTGCCCCAAACAGAGGTGGCGGCAAGATCTTCGTTCAAGCCCGGCTCGAAATGCACATTCAAGGGATCAAGAAACCGCTTGGCGCGCATCAGTTCCAGATCATAGGTGCCAAGGGGTGATCCACGATAGCCTGAAATGAAGCCGCCGGTATCCAGCCCTGCTTCCATATCCCGCCAGCGCTGGACGATGGGCAGGCGGACCAATGCTTGAATGCCGGTCAAAAATGCCCGGCCGGATTTAAGCTGGTATTTGTCGTCAAGTGTGACGTTTTGCATATACATCGACGGGTTCCCGGGCCTGTGTGAGCCTTGTCTATTGCGCTTCGGGCAACAAATCCTGGAAGCCCGATCAAAGTGCATTATGCCATGTGGTGTTCGAAATGAGCTTTCGTTGTTTGGGGGGAATATGCGTAATAATGTATCCCGCAGACGCAATATTTGAAATATAGGGCACTGCAAAAAAATGCCCGCCCCTGAAATTCAAGGACGGACAGAAGGTTTCCAGCCGCAATCAGACTGCAAGAAAGCCAGTATGCGGCGTTCTTTGTTTAACGGAAGCCCGGCTCGTCGAAGCTGCGCAATTTGCGTGAATGCAGGGTTCCTATGGCGGCTTCGTCCCGCAATAGCTCCATGGCCCGGATACCGATCTGCAAATGTTGGCTGACACTTTGTTCGTAAAAGGCATCGGCCATACCGGGCAGCTTGACCTCGCCATGCAAAGGGCGGTCCGACACGCACAGCAAGGTGCCATAGGGAACGCGGAAGCGATATCCATTGGCTGCGATAGTGGCGGATTCCATATCGATGGCAATGGCGCGGGATTGATTGAACCGCAAGGCCAATTCGTCAATGCGCAATTCCCAGTTCCGGTCATCGGTGGTGACAACGGTGCCGGTGCGCAGGCGTTCTTTCAACAGCCGCCCGTTCAATCCGGTAACACTGGATACAGCGGCGGCCAGCGCCACTTGCACTTCGGCGATGGTGGGTAGGGGAATGGCGGTGGGCAAAGCGCCATCCAGCACATGATCGTCACGCAGATAGGCATGGGCCAGCACATAATCGCCCAGCCTTTGGCTGCCGCGCAGACCGCCGCAATGGCCCACCATCAACCAGACATGACTGCGGAGCACCGCCAGATGATCGGTGACCGTTTTGGCATTGGACGGACCAACGCCGATATTGACCATGGTGATGCCGGTGCGCCCTTCGCGTACCAGATGATAGGCCGGCATTTGCGGCGGCTTGGCGATCACATCTTTCGATGGGGGCTTGCCGCGGCGCGTGATCCGCTCCCCCGGTTCTATCAGCATCTGATAGCGTCCTGCTTCCACCTCCGCGCGGCCAAACTCAATGAATTCATCCACATAGCGCTGATAGTTGGTAAACAACACGAAATGTTGGAAGTGCTGCGGATCGGTGGCGGTATAGTGCCGGATGCGGTGCAATGAATAATCAATGCGCTCTGCGGAAAACAGCGACAGAGGGGCAACGCTTTCTACCCCGCTAATGCGTTTGCCATCGACGATATCGTCATTCGTGGCAATAAGATTGGGCAGATTGAAGCGGCTTTTGATCTCGACCCGGCGTTCGGGTGTGAGGGCAGAAGCGGCGCGTTCCAAAGCAAAGGTCAGCGGAATACGGGTGGTGCTTTTCCCCACAAAAAATACAGCATCATGTTTGCGGATCAAAGAGGACATCTGATCCATCAGATAATCACGGAACACATGCGGATGGGTGATCTGCATGCCGTGAAAGCCCGGCCCGTTGATATTGCCGAAAGCCAGATTGCTTGTGCGCGATAAAGACTCCGGCTTAACAATGGCGGCCAGATACGGATAGAATGCGGGGCGTGACGGGCCTTCCAGCCGATTTTCCTGAAAGGCTTCGAAATCTTCCTTGATCAGGGCGATCGCATCTTCATAGAGCGCGGTCAGCTGATCCATCGCTTCGTCTGCCGTGTTGCAGCGGACAAGCTCCGTAGCCGGAAAGGTATTCAAAAGCGCATCGTCAGTCGGCATCAGATCCATCACGCTATTCCTTTAAGCTCTAGGCCTCTTTTTATGAGTGCTAAAGTGATAACAGGATGCTGGCAAGAGCCATGCTCTATCCGCTTGACCATATCCCCCGATCATGTGGACACGGATGGCGATATTCATTGCTTGGGCGGACATTCATTCACGAACATGCCCGCCCAAGCCTATAGCTGGAATGGTCTTAATCGCCGTAGGGCAGCCAGACATTTTTCACCTGCGTCGCTTCCCGCAGGAATTGGCGGCCTTCGCCTTGGTTGCTTGAAGCCCAGTCGCGGGCCTTGCCATTGTTCACCCATGTCCGTTTCAAATTGTCGGCGGACAGGCGTTCCACCATTTCGCTGCCTTCTGCGCTGCCGAAATACCAGATGCCATCCAGTTGATCATGTTGGGCCAGCACTTTTGCCAACCCTTCACGGTCCCCGGTAACGATATTGATGGCCCCACCGGGCACATCCGATGTTTCCAGAACCTGATAGAAATCGGTGGCGATGAGCGGATAGCGCTGGGACGGGATCACGACCGAGCGATTGCCCATGGCCAGATGGGGCGCGATCAGCGAAATGAAGCTCAAAAGCGGGGCGGTATCGGGGCAAACAACGCCCATCACACCCAAAGGCTCGTTCATGGCAAGGGCGATATTGCGCATGGGCGGTGTGTGTACCAGCCCATCGAATTTATCGGCCCATGCCCCATAGCTGAACAAGCGGGTGATAGAGGCGTCCACCTCGGCTTTGGCGGCCTTGGCAGATGCACCGGTCAACAGGCTTAAACGCCGGGCAAATTCCTCTTCGCGGATCGATAGATTTTCCGCAATATAATAAAGGATTTGTGCGCGGTTATGGGCGGTGGCTTTCGACCATCCCTCGGCCTTGAAGGCGGCTTCCACCGCATCACGGATGTCCTTGCGGTTACCATCGCCAACGCGGCCCACAAATTTTCCGTCATGGCCCGCAACAGTAAGGCTATTGCCGCCATCGGGGCGTTTTTGCTTGCCGCCGATATAATTTTTCGGCGTGCGGTCGATCACATCCACATGCTTTGTGGAAATTTCCGGCAGTTTGGCCTTGTCTATAATGTCGGACCCGGATTTGCGCCATTCATCAGACCGTTTGAGATATTCAAACATGCCTTCCCGGCCGCCTTCCCGGCCAAAGCCGCTTTCCCGATAGCCGCCGAAACCGCACGCGGCGTCGAACTGGTTGGTGCAGTTGATCCACACCACACCCGCCTTGACCATACCGGCAATTTCCAAAGCCCGGTTGATATTTTCCGACCAGACACTGGCAGACAGGCCATAGCGGGAATTATTGGCAAGCTCGGTGGCTTCCGCCAAGGTGCGGAAGGTGGTGACGGTAAGAACCGGGCCGAAAATTTCTTCCCGTGCCGCCACATTGGCCGGTGACACATCGGTAAGAAGGGTGGGCAGATAATAGCATCCTTCCGTCGGGCAGGAGACATCGGGCTGCCATTTGACGGCGCCTTCCGTAACCGACTGGTTCACCAGACTGTCGATGCGGTCCCGCTGGACGGGATCGACAATGGCCCCCATATCCACCGCCTTATCCAAGGGCGACCCCAGCCGGAAATGATTGAGCCGGTGTTTTACCTTTTCAATCAGCCGGTCTGCCACACCTTCTTCAACAAGCAGCCGCGATCCGGCGCAGCATACCTGCCCCTGATTGAACCAGATAGCATCCACAAGCCCTTCAACGGTGCTGTCGAGATCCGCATCGTCAAAGACCAGAAATGGCGATTTTCCGCCCAGTTCCAGTGTCAGCTTTTTGCCTGTGCCTGCGGTGGCCTTGCGGATCAGGCGGCCCACATCGGTGGAGCCGGTAAATGCGATTTTGGTCACTGCTTCATGGCGGACCAGCATTTCGCCGGTGTCGCCCGCGCCGGTGATGATGTTTACAACGCCATCGGGCAGGCCCGCTTCGCGGCACATTTCGGCAAAATAAAGAGCAGTGAGGCTGGTATATTCGGCGGGTTTCAGCACCACGCAATTGCCCGCGGCAATGGCAGGCGCAATTTTCCACGCCATCATCAAAAGCGGGAAATTCCACGGGATGACCTGGCCCACAACGCCCAGCGGTTCATAGCCCGCCAGTTCGCTGTCCATCAATTGCGCCCAGCCCGCATGATGATAAAAATGCCGGGCGGCCAGCGGAATATCCAGATCGCGGGTTTCGCGGATCGGCTTGCCGTTGTCCATGCTTTCCAGAACGCTTAGAAAGCGGCTGTTTTTCTGGATCAGGCGGGCCAGCGCATAAAGATGCCGCGCCCTTTGATGGCCGGAAAGTCTCGACCATTTGGCAAAGCTTTTTGAGCCGCTTCAACGGCTTTATCCACGTCCGCCTTGCCGGCGATAGAAAAGCGCGCCAAGGGCTCTCCTGTGGCCGGATCTCGGCTTTCAATGGTTTTTTTCTTATCTTCGGGCGCAACCCATTTGCCGCCAATGAACAGATCGAAACCATCGGGATGGCCATCGAGCCATTCTTGCACATAATCCGATTGTTCCGGCGCGGGACCATAGGCCATGGTCTCAAAAATCTCGGCTACTTTTGTGGACATAACGAGCCCTTATCCCATCGGGTGACGGTGAGCGGCCGAATAACGGCCAGTGACGAAATGTTCGAGCTGACGCTCGATATCGGTAAGCAGGCGGGAGGCGCCAAAACGGAACAGATCCGGATCGAGCCAATCCGTGCCCAATTCTTCTTTGACCATAATCAGATATTGCACCGCATCCTTGGCTGTGGAAATGCCGCCTGCGGGCTTATATCCGATCTTGAAGCCGGTGCGTTCATAATAGTCGCGGATGGCGCGCATCATGATCAGGCTGACCGGCTGCGTGGCGTTGACTTTTTCCATGCCCGTCGAGGTTTTGATGAAATCCGCCCCGGCCATCATTGCCACCATCGAGGCTTTCGCCACTTTGCTGGCCGAGCCCAATTCGCCGGTGGCCAGAATGGCTTGATATGGGCATCGCCGCAGGCATCCCGAAAGGCTTTCACCTCTTCATAAAGCGCTTGCCAATTGCTGGTCAGCACATGACGGCGGGTGATGACGATATCAATTTCTTTCGCCCCTGCCGCCACGGATTCCTGAATTTCCGCCAGCCGCAGATGGAAGGGCGAAAGCCCCGCCGGAAAGCCGGTGGAAACCGCCGCTACAGGGATATTGGTGCCCGCCAGAGCCTCAACAGCGGTGGCCACCATTTCATGATAAACACAGACAGCACCAACGGTGATGTTTTTATCGGCAACGCCCAACGCTTCCACCAGATCGGCGCGGATCGGCGCTTTGGCCTTGGCGCACAGGCGGCGCACCCGGCCCGGCGTGTCATCGCCAGACAAAGTGGTCAGATCAATGCAGCTGATCGCCTTCAAAAGCCATGCGGCCTGCCAGTCTTTCTTGACGGTCCGGCGGCCCTTCAGGCTTGCGACGCGGCGTTCCACCGCCGACAGGTTGATACGGATATCTTCCACAAGACCGGCATCAAAGGGAATGCCTTCATTGCGGACAATAAGGTTATGCCCAACGCCATAGGGTTGGCGATTGTCATGGGGTGTCAGATGCGTGACCTTTTGTTCACTCACGAAAGCAGACCTTTCCTTGGCGGTCGTCACAAAAAGCTTTTGCCTGCGGCCAGAGGCGGCAGGTCAAGATGCTGGCTTAAAGATTGTCCAATATCGGCAAAGCTTTCACGCAAGCCAATATCGGCAGGGGCAATATGTGGCCCAAAGGCAAGGACCGGAATATATTCGCGGGTGTGATCCGAGCCGGGCCATGTGGGATCGCAGCCATGATCGGCGGTCAGCACCGCGATGTCGTCGTCCTTCATGGCGGCTTTCAAGATGGGCAACTGCTTGTCGAAGGCTTCCAGAGCAGCGGCATAGCCCGCCACATTTCGCCGATGGCCATAAAGCATGTCGAAATCGACGAAATTGGCAAAAATGATCGCGCCATCGGGGGCGGTTTCCATTTCCGCCATCAAGGCATCGAACACCGCATCATTGCCATGGGCCTTTACGGATCGGGTGATGCCGGACCCGGCGAAAATATCGCTGATCTTGCCAATGGAAATTACCTCGCGGCCCGCTTTTTTGCCAATATCAAGAAGCGTATCTTCATGGGGCGGGGTGGCGAGATCGCGGCGGTTCCCTGTGCGCTCGAATGTTTCCGGGCTTTCCCCCAAAAAGGGGCGGGCAATGACGCGGCCAATATTATACTCGTCCACCAGACGCCGGGCGATGGCGCACAGATCATAAAGCCGGTCCAACCCGAAATGGGTTTCATGGGCCGCAATCTGGAACACACTATCAGCCGATGTATAAACGATGGGCTTGCCGGTTTTGATATGCTCTTCCCCCAGTTCGGCAATGATGGTGGTGCCAGAGGCATGGCAATTGCCCAAAACGCCGGGAAGATCCCCTTCACGCACCAGCGCTTCAATCAGCGCATCGGGAAAACAGGGGACCTCTTCCGAAAAATATCCCCACTCGAACAGGACGGGCAGGCCCATCATTTCCCAATGCCCGCTGGGTGTGTCTTTGCCGCGGCTGCGCTCTGCCGCAGCACCGTAGCGGGCCTTGGGGGCTGTGGGCAGATCAAAGGGCAGCTGCCCCCCCGCATTTCGGGCCGCATGGCCCAAGCCAAGATCCAGCAAATTGGGGATATTCAAGGGGCCACGTCGCAAGCCGGCCTGATTGGCGTGGCCTTCGGCACATTGGGCGGCGATATGGCAAAAGGTGTTCGCCCCCACATCACCGAACTGGGCGGCATCAGGCGCTTCGCCGATGCCAAATGAGTCAAGAACAGCCACGATCGCGCGCACATCAATTCCTTGCAACGAGAAAAATATAGCGACAATACCGAACAGTGCCAAAATTTGACCGAAAAGTCAAAATTGGATTCGCACAGTCAATGCAGCGTCAAGCCAAGGGCAATCACGGTTATCGCTATTTATGAGTTCACGATCTCGCAAATGTGCGCCCAAAACACAAGGCTTGTCCAGAGAACCGTTTTTTTGTTAACAATCTTTGAGAGTTTTGACAGCAAAATTATTTGCGAACGGATATTTGAACCATGGAAAAGCGTGAGGAGAGGGATTTACCACCCCTGAAACAATCTGCACGCAGCCCGGATATGGTGATCAAAAAAGAGACAATGGGTAAGCAAGAACCGTCGGAACGGGTCTATCTTGATATTTCTAACGCTATTTTCGAACAGCGCTTGAAACCGGGCACCAAGCTGGGAGAGCAGATGCTGTGCGAGATTTTCGGCGTTAATCGTCCGGTGATCCGCCGCGCCCTGATGCGTTTGTCTTATGAAACTCTGGTGGATATTCGCCCCAATCGCGGGGCCTTTGTGGCCAGCCCAAGCCCGGAAGATGCCCGCCAGATTTTTGAAGCCCGCCGTGCCGTTGAAGAATGGATCACGCGCCAGTGTGTGGCCTGCGCCGGTCCTTCGGATATCGAGCATCTGCACGCCCATGTTGCGATGGAGGCAGAGGCCAGACGGTCTGGCGATCGGCTGCATGTGATTCGTCTGTCCGGCGCGTTTCATCTGGAATTGGCAAATATCACCAAAAACAGCCGGATGCGGCGCTTTCTAGAGGAATTGGTGGCGCAAACATCGCTGATCATCAGCCTTTATGGCAAAAATGATGAAAGTCTGTGCGATGATGACCATGCGCGCATTGTAGAAGCCATTGCCCAAAAAGATTCAGAAAGCGCTGTGAAGCGCATCTGCGCCCATCTGGATTCCTGCCTTTCCAGCCTGTCTTTTGCAGAAGAAAATGACAGCACCGACCTTCGGTCTATTTTTATGGACCAGCGCCATTACAACACTCTTTCTTCATAACGCCGGATCTTCGGTGGCCCACAAGACCACTGCTTTTGGAGACATTCCCTATGACAGACTATGATATCGACGCCTGCGTGCGTGCCATTCGTGAACGCCATTCCGGGCCTTTTCCCAAATCCGCGCTGATTTTGGGCAGTGGATTGGGGCGCTTTGGCGAAACCATGCAGATGGATAGCGTCATTCCTTATGGCGACATTCCCGGTTTTCCCGTGTCCACCGTGGCCGGCCATTCGGGCAAATTGCTGATTGGCTCGATCAATGGGGCGCCGCTGGTATGTATGCAGGGGCGCATGCATCTTTATGAAGGATATCCGGCCCATCGGCTGGCCATTCCCATCCGCACGTTGAAGGCCCTTGGGGTGGAACAGATCGTTATCACCAATGCCGCGGGCAGCACCCATCTGGATATGGGGCCGGGGTCTTTGATGATGATCGAGGATCATATCAATTTTTCGGGCCAGAATCCGTTGATCGGCCCCAATGATGATCGTTTTGGCGACCGGTTTTTCGATATGTCCGATGCGTGGAATGCCGATTTGCGCGGCCAGTTGCAGGCGGCGGCAAAAGCCGAAGATGTAACGCTTCATTCCGGTGTGTATCTGCAAGTGGCGGGGCCGAATTTTGAAACGCCAGCAGAGGTGCGCATGTTCGCGCAATGGGGGGCCGATGCCATTGGTATGTCCACAGTGCCGGAATGTCTTGTGGCCCATCATGCGGGGATGAAAGTGGCGGGCATTTCAGTGGTGACCAATCTGGCCGCAGGCATTGCCAAACATGCCCTGAGCCATGATGAAACCATTACGGAAGCCAACAAGGCCTTTGAAAATATGCAGCGTCTTTTGGCGCGTTTCTTTGCCGATGGCCATAAGGCTGCGTAATCGGCACAGGGAAGGATGAAGCCGAAGGGAGCTGGGATTTGATGCTAGAAGCTGAGTTTGCAGCAGCCCAGATCAATGGCATCGCCTTCGGTTGCATTATGGACGCCTTTGGTCAGGCGGTAAGCCACGGCTTTTCCTTGCCGTTCGCTTTCCAATAACCCGCCTTCACGCAAAACCTTCAGGTGGTGGGACAGCAAATTCTGTTCCATCGCCAGATGTTCGTTGATGTCCTTGACGATCATCGGGCCATCGGTCAATAGCCGCACAATGGCAAGGCGGGTGGGATCGGCCAGCAGCTTTAGCCGATCAACGCAGGCAGTGGTGGGCAGGGATGGTGTTGTCATCAGGTTCCCGTTCTTTCATAGGGCGCATCCGCCCGATTATGTCGCCCGGTTGGCCATGACATTAGCCAAGGCGGCCCGAAAAATAATCCCGACCTTCGGCGCTTTGAGGGGTGTGGAGTAAAGCCGTTGCCGGCCCCGCTTCTGCGACATATCCACAGCCATTTTTCACCCAGAATAATGCCATATCGTCGGCAAGGCGCTGAGCCTGCGCCATGTTATGCGTCACCAACACCAGGCTCAACCGTTGTTTAAGCGATTTCAGCAGCGTTTCCACCTTTTCCGTGGCCAAGGGATCGAGCGCGCTGCATGGTTCATCCAGCAAAAGGATATGCGGCTCTAACGCCAAGGCGCGGGCCAGACACAGCCTTTGTTGTTGGCCGCCGGATAAAAGGGTGGCGTTACAATCCAAGCGGTCTTTCACTTCATCCAGCAGCCCCACGGCTTCAAGTGCGCTTTCCATCCGCTGGGCACAATGGGCGCGATTGGGCCCGAAATGTTCAAAAATGGGGATTTCCATATTGCGGCGGATGGACAAAGGAAAAGGCGTGGGTCTTTGGAAGATCATTGCCACCCGCCTGCGCAGATCCTCCAAGGGCATGGGATGATCGTGCAAAGAGGTGCCAAACAACCGCACATCGCCGCTAACCGTGCAGCCCGGCACCGTTTCATCAAGGCGGTTCAGTGCCGTCAGAAAACTGGATTTGCCGCAGCCCGAAGGCCCGACAATGGCGGTGATGCTGTTGGGGCGCACCTTTAAAGACACATCGCACAATGCACGTTTGCCGTGATAGGCAACATTTAACGCGCTGGTTTCCAGTGCATAAGGACCGGCGGGGGCATCAGCAACCATTGGGCTCTCCACGACGGCGATTGCGCATATGGCCAAGGGCCATGATCGCCAGATTGATGATCAGCAACAGTGCCACCAATACAGCAGCAGATTTATAGGCATTGGTCGATCCTCCGGGCACATTCATGGCCAGATCGAAAATATGGACGGAAAGAGCGCGGCCGGAATCGAACACCGATCCGGGCATGCGGGCAACATAGCCGCTGGTAAACACCAAGGCGGCGGTTTCCGCCAAAGCCCGACCAATGCCTAAAACAAGCCCGGTGCCAAGGCCGGGCAGGGCGGCAGGCAGCAAGATGTGCCCCATTATGGTGGTGCGCGATAATCCCAAGGCTTGCGCCGAGCGGTGATAATAAGCGGGCAGGCTGCGCAAGCTGTGTTCAACCGAGCGGATGAGAAACGGCAAAATCATGACTGCCAAAGTCAAAGCACCCGTCAAGATGGAAACGCGAAGCCCCAGATATTGGGCAAAGACAGCATTGCCAAACAGCCCGAATATGATGGAGGGCACACCGGCAAGGGTATCAAGGCTTTGGCGGATCAATCGGGAAATGCGCGGATAGACATGGCATAATTCGCTCAGGAACATGCCCGCAAGCAACCCCAAAGGGGCCGCAATCACGATGCTGAGGCTGATGATATAGAGGGTCGCCACCAGCACACTGCGGATGCCGCCGCTGCGTCCGGCATTGAGCGGGTTCTGGATAAGGAACGCCAGATCGATCCCCGCCAGACCACGCCATAAAATGTCGCCCAAAATCCACAGGAACAAGGCCGCCAGCAAGAACGCTCCGCCGGCAAAAGAGGTGGCAAGAATGCGGTTGGAAACAGAGCGCTTCATGGGGCTTTGTCCGTACCGTCGCTTTTAAATCCTGCCGCCATGACAATGATCAATGTTATCAGCATCACCAAAAGCCCGCTCATGAACAAAGCCGCGCGATGTGCATCCAGCGCATAGCCCATTTCAAGGGCAATATTGGCGGTCAATGTGCGGACAGGGTCCAAAAGCGATGCGGGAATATGCACCACATTGCCGGCCACCATCATCACGGCCATGGTTTCTCCCAAAGCGCGGGCAAGGGCCAATAATATGCCGGTAACAATACCGGGGCGGGCCTGGGGCAGAATGATGGTGCGCAGGATTGTGCCGCGCCCCAGTCCGAGAGCGCGCCCGCTTTGCACCGTTGCCATTGGCACACTTTTAATGGCCAGCAGGGAAAACACCGTCAAGGTGGGGGCGATCATGATGGCCAGCACGATGCCTGCCGTTAGCATGCTGGTACCGGGCGGCGAGAGGTGCACCATGATGGGGACCAATGTCACCAGCCCCCAAAGGCCAAACACCACCGAAGGAATACCGGCCATCACTTCGATCAGCTTTTGCCCGAATGCGGCTATTTTGGGTGGCGCATAGACGCTGAGATAAAATGCGGTTGCCAGCCCCAGCGGAGCCGCCAGAAGCAACGCCAGAAAGCTGACGGACAGGCTGCCGACAAGAATGGCCAGCAAGCCGAACCGACCCATAGAGGGACGCCAATCCGTACTGGTTAAAAGCGTGCTCAGGGACGTGTGGTTCAGGACCGGCCAGCTTTCCATGCTGATGAACAAAACAATGAACAACAGCAAAACGCCAGACAGAAGGCCTGCAGCCATCAGCCCGATGGACAGAAACCGGTCAGCGCTTCGGCGGGACAAAAGCAAGGCTCCGGATAAGCGCATCGGCGGAGTCGGATTGCGCGAAAGCAATAAAGTCTGCGGCTTTGGGGGAGGATGTGTCCTTTGTCACAAAATTCAGGGCGCGGGTCATGGGGAAACGGCCATCGGCCACAAGGGCAGTGCTGGCGGCAATGCCATCAAGATGGAGCAGCTTGATGGAGGCACCATGTTCAATGGCGGTTTCCGCCGTGCCGATAGAGACATAGCCAATGGCCGAAGGATTGGCGGCCACGGTTTTGATACCTTGTTCATTGTCGCCGATCACCACATCGGGGCGGATATCGTCGTCAGACAGCCCAAAATATTTCAAGAATATTTCCAAAGTGGAACGGCCTTGCGCTTTATGGACCAGAACCACCTTTTGGTCGGGGCCGCCAAGGGCCGACCAATTGGCAATCTTGCGGGTATAAAGGGCGCTGGTTTGGTCGCTTGTCAGGCCGTCAACAGGATTGGTCTTGTGTATAATCAAGGCAACGCCATCGCGGGCGACCAGATGGCTTACAAGATCGGATTCCGTTGGCTTCAGCGCCCGGCTGACCATGCCGATATCGGCAAGTCCGCGGCGGATATCGGAAATACCGCGCGAAGAGCCGCCGGTTTCCACATCAATGCGGGTTCCCGGATGGGCTTTTTCATAAGCGCGGGCCAACTCGGCTGCTAAAGGGGCAATAGTGGACGAGCCGGTCAGCAAAATGCGATTTTGCTCTCCATATCCGCTTTCGGGAATGAAGCCATATAGAATGGCAGCAGCCAAGGCGAAAGCAGCGCCAAATTTTGCCAGAGTTTTGGGCGACACAATAGACCTGTAAGATGAGATCATAAGGCGGTTTTGCCTGAGAGATGATCTCTAACTTAGATCGGAACCAATGCCAATTGACATCAATGTGAATTGATTTCAAGAGTCCTTGCGTTTTACCCGGCTGGCAAGGGCGCTGGCCATCAGGCCCGGCGGCGTTTGCGGAGAGAAATGCGTCAAATATGCTCCATCGGGTCCCATCAGCATGATGTTGGTGCTGTGGTCGATCAGATAGGTGCTGTATTCATCGGCTTCGGTTTTGGAAAACCGCACCGCATAGGCTGTGGCCATGCGCTTGATATCGGGCAATGTGCCGGTAAGCCCGGTGATGCGCGGATGAAAGCTTTGAAGATAATCGGAAAGGGCATCCGGCGTATCGCGCTCCGGGTCCAGCGTGACGAAAACCGGTTCAATGGCTGAAACCAGATCGGGATATTTCTTTTCCATGTCATAAAGGGCATTGGAGACGGCCAGAAGCGACATGGGGCAGACATCGGGGCAGAAGGTATAGCCAAAGACCATCAGCATATATTTGCCGCGAAAATCATCGGCGGAAACCGGTTTTCCATCGGTGCCGGTCAGAATGAAGGGGCCGCCCACAGGGGCATCCAGATCCACCTCCATATCCGCTTCTGGAAGCGCATCCGCATTGGTGGCAAGGGCCGTCTCTGACGACCGGTTGTTCATATAAAAAGAAAAGCCCACGGCCAGAATGATGGCAACGCCGAGGATGAGAAGCCCCATCCCCCGCCGTGAATTCTTTGGCATGTCCTTGCTCATGGAACGATCCAGTCGCTAACCGGGATAACGCCTTTGCGGTTGCTATCATCAAAGCGCACGATCAAGGCGCCTTTGGACCCAAAACGCTGGCCCGGACCCAGGGAAAGGCGCGGATGCGGGCCGGGATCGAACGCGGTGCCGATATTGTGCTCGATCAATTCCAGCAAATAGGCGCCATAATAATCGCTCAACATATGTTCGACAGCGAACTGTATGGATTTCATGGCATAATAGGCCTGCAACTGCATGTGCCAATCGGGAATAGCCAAACGGCGGGCCCGTAGCCACGCACGGATGCGATAAGAATCCGCATGATATGCACTGGGCTTGTCATAAGGATAGGTGGCCAATAACAAGGCCCGCTTCGATAGATCCACGTCTTTGCGAACAGCGTCGATGGCGGTCGATGCCACATAAATGGGGCGTTTTTCATCCGCTTTTGTGCTGTTTAACGCTTTTGCTGCGGCATCCACATGATGGCCCGGCCAGATCACCAGCGTATCGAAGGACTTTTTATCCTTTAAAGCGCGTTCAATGGCTTTGGTCAATGCTTTGGCTGACTTGACCTTTTTGGTTTTTAGCGAGGCATTTTCCAGCTTTGTATCAAGGACTGTACCGAATTCCGCGGCAGGGCGTGTTCCTTCTGCATCATCGCTATGGATTTGCAGGATACGGCCCACTTTTTCTGAGCCAGCCAGATGGGTAGCCAGAACATCGGCTTCCAGCATCAACCCGCGCGAGAAATAGATGGTGAAGCTGTCTTCCCCCACTTTATCTGCGGGAAGATCGGTGACAGGCAAAATGCAGGGCACGCGCTTTTCATCGCAAAAATTGGCGACGGGGGTATAATCGCCTTCCACCAAGGCACTGGCCACAAAAAATACCGGATGGTCCTGATAAAGCGCATCCAGTTGCGCTTGCCATGTGTCTTCGCTACCGGTCAAACGCCACACGTTCACATCCCATTCCCGATAAGAATCGAGAAATTCCGAACGGTAATAAGGGGAATAGCCGGGGCGTGCCAGATCGGTGCGAATGTCTTTATTGATCCAATCGGCATAAGCGGTGACAAGGCTGGAAAAGGCCTCCGCCCGCTCATCGGACACATTGCCGGCGATGATGGTCGCCACTTGCAACCGCTTTTCGCTGACGCCTTTATCAACATCAGCATAATTGCTTTTTAAAAAGGCGGTCAGATTGGCCACATCCGCATCAGACAGCGCATAGCGGGGCATGATAAAATCGAGCTCACGGCCCGCAGGGTCAACGCCTGCACGAATGGCATGACCCAGGCTTTCCTGATCATAGGCTTCGCGCAGCCGCCCACGGCGGGCGCCATCAACAAAGAGCGGCCCTTGCGGTTCCTTGTAATATTCCTTGAACCGCTCATTGCGCAGGGCCCGATTGGAAACACGGTCCTCGAACAAATAGGATGCGGTAATGGGAGGGACATAGGTGCCCCCTTCGCTGGACCCCATACCGGATGGACGATGGCAACTGACGCAGGTCATCTGACTGCCATCAATGCTGAGATCGCCTGCTGTGACACCTGTAATCGGAGCGCCATCGGCCCCGATCCCTTCATAATAAAGCGCCCGGCCTAGAGCGATATCGCCCTTGCCAGCGGCATTGTCTTGTGCCGAAGCGGAAGGGAACGCGCCCGTTGCAACAGCGCCAAGAAGCGCGGAACAAAGCGAAAAAATACGAAGAGATGTCACAATCCGGGGTTCCTTTATCGTGCGGCCGTTTCGTGCTGAAGAACGGTGGTGAATTCTTTGACCAGAGCCGCTTTGCTCAGCAATCCGTCCAGCCGTGTCCACTCATCACCAGCCTTGCTGCGCAGATAGGTATAGGGGCGGTGGTAAATCTTGTTATTGCTTTCCAAAAGCGCATCGAAGTTCCCGATCACCGTCCGGATATCTGCGAGAGAGCCGGTGAGAAAGGTCCAGTTTTCGCCAGCATTATATCGCTGGGCATAGCGGGCCAATCTTTCGGGTGTATCATATTCAGGATCGATGGAGATGGATAACAACCGGGTTCCGGGGGCAAGATCAGCCATTTCATGGGAGGCTTGGGAGAAACTGGCCGATAAAACCGGGCAAACCGTAGCGCAACTGGTGAAAATGAATTGCAAAGCCACCGGGCCGGGCTGATCCAGCATATCCTTGAGAGAGCGGGCCGTTCCCGATTGATCGTAAAGCGTTACATCGGGGGTGCGATAAGCGGAGCTGGTAATCTTGTAATTGGCACTGGGCTTGGCCGGTCCATCGAACATGATGAATTTCTGTGAGCCATGCCCCATTTCATGTTCGCCCGATTTCATATCATGGCCCTTGTGCATGTCATGACCGGCATGGGCATCTTGCGCCACGACCGGAAGAGCAAACAGAAAAAGCGGGGCGGCCAAGGAAAGAGCGAAAAGCCCCGAACGGCGGTTGTGGGAAATCGTCATGTGCGTCCTTCCTTCAGATAAGAGATAACCTATTGGTTCAGAGATCGTCTGGAATGAAAAACAGCCTGTTTTGAAAATTTGCAAAAAACTGCCGGGCCGAAGCCCGACAGTCTGAATATTTAGGCGCAAATCTTAGTGCACCGACCAGATCGCCACACCATGATGGAAGGGATCGAACTGGTAGAAGCGCAGACGCTGGGCCGGGTCATACCGATATTCGATTTCCACATCATGCTCACCAAGGCCGTCGGCATTGGTGTTGCTGGAAGATAACTGGCTGGCCAGCAACAGTTCCTGCTGGATGAGAGTGGCTTTTTCACCCTGTGTCATTTCCCGTGCTTCTTCCATGGTGGTGGCCAGGTCGCCCAAGCCTTCCATGGTCGCAGCGGAGCCGAAGATGCCATTTTGCGTGTAACCGCCTTCAGGCAATTCAGCCGGGGGCACAATAGCCGGATTGATGGTGTTGGGCATCCAGTTGGTCCGCCCGAAGGTGAACCACGGACCCTGACCGTTCAGTGGCAGCGTGTTGTGGAAGGTGTTTTCCCAGCCGCGCAGGCCACCGAAATCGATGTTCATATAGGCATGAGGGAAATAATCACCGTTCAGCAGCTTCACTTTCAATGTGGAGCCACGGGTGACCCATTCGTCCCAGCGAGGCTGGGCATGGGTGGAGCCATCATGACCATTTACCGATCCATAAATGGTGTTGTTCACATAGAACAGCGTGACATGGGAATCGGGATCATCATGAACACCGCGTGGCAGAACATTGCGGTTCTTCCAGTCGAAGAACGCGGCTTCGATTTCGTCCACCAGCAAACGTGCGGTACTGTTCGCATCACGACCATTGAAGTTATATTCCTTCAGGGCCTTTAATGCGAGCCACATGCGCTTGGCCGGAGCCAGATCGCCGATCATAGAGATAGCGGCCAGCTTGGCTTCTTCACTTGAGGACGGTGCCGCACCGAAGACATCGATTTCCCACTGGTCGAGTGTTTTACCAGCAGCGACCTTGAGGGTGTTTTCGATGGCCTGAATGCGCTGGGGATGGACGCGCCAGCCCCAGTGATAAGTCAGATTCCAAAACCGCCCGGGAGCCATTTTGTACTCAAACTCATAGCGCTTGCCTTCATTCATGGGGAAGAAGGTGCCGTCCAGAGCCACGGACGGAACAGCAGTCCCATTCCGTAGATTGGGATCGTCGAAATACATCACGAAGGGGGCAAAGTCTTCATGACCGCGGGCCACCACGTCGATGACATAGTGGATGGTCCATTCCTCGTCGAGGACATTGGACGGATCAATGCCGAAGGTGTCGGACATAACCGCATTGCGAGTCCAGACCTGATGCACGGTGACGGATTTGGTCTCTGGATCCACCACTTTCATCTGTTCGGGGCCTTTGTAGTTCAGCAAAGGCATGCCGCTATAGACCCGGTCGATTTCATTGCCTTCAAGGATATCGATGGCGAATTGAACATCGTCCTGATCAACGCGAACGGCGACCCGTTCACCGATCTGTCCTGCGCCATTGCCACGGCCAATCACCTCACGGTCACCACGGCGCGGATCGGCAGGAACGCGAAGGCCGCCGCGGAAGCGGGTTTGCAGGGTTGCCCACAATTCACGCCAGTCCGTGGCTTCTTTCAAGCGCTTGATCACACGGGCCAGGTCTTCTTCAGGGCCGCGGTCATCGCTTAACACACTCACCACTGGATCGGGATGCAGATTATAGGGGTTCTCTGCAGTCGAAGGCAGGGTGTTGGGGATTTCATTCCCCGCAGAATCCAGCGCATTGCCATAGATCGTAGGCAACAGGTTGGATGGGTTTGTGCTGTCTGCACCCATTGTCTCCGAAGGAGCAAAGGGGTGGCCAGCGCCCGACAGACCCTCGGCAGTGCCTGTTTTATAGACCGATTTGGTGCCATCATTGATGACGTCCATAGTCCGGTCTGCGGGCAGGGGCTGGTAAGGCGCCCCATCCTGGGCGAATACCGTTCCGGTCCCCGCCAGCAACAAGGCTGGCAAGAGAGCGGCGGTCATGCGCCTTTCGAGTTTCGTTCTCATTACGTCACTCCATTCATTCCGTTTGAGCCAATCGAGCAGCGCTTAAAGCGTTGCTCTGTGGTTCCACGCATAGGCGCTCTTGCCCGGAAGGGCAGGGCCTGCCATCTGCGGAGACGCCGGCTTTTTGCGGGGAAGCATCCAGGAGATGCGGTGAACGGCATCCTGCGTCGTGATCTTGGCAGGGAAGGTGCCCCAGATCCGGGCATTGCCGGTGGCATTGCCGTAGAACACAAGGCGGCCCATGCCAGCACTGGCACCACGGTTGAAGTGATACATACGCTGGGCAAGCATGGCAGGTTCTTCGCCGCTTGCACGCATGAACACCCATCCATCCGGTGCGTTGTGCTTGGCGGCAAATTCGGCCAAACGTTCCACCGTGTCGTTCACCGGATCAACGGTGATCGAGGTGAGGAACACATCGCGACCGACTTTATCCCCAAGACCTTCAACGATTTTCGCAATCTGCTCGGTCTGGACGTGCATTTTGTCGTCGTCGATCGAGAAGAAATTGACCATGAACACTTTGTTCTGGATGCGATCTTCAAAGAAACGGACGGGTTCACCTTTATGAGACATGGCGCGCACATCGGGGAAACCGCAGCGTTCATTCAGATCGAGCTGATGCACCGAAGTGGGCGTCAGGCTCTCATTGGGGCCACACTGGGCGGCGCCGCTCAACAATTGTCGTCTTGTCGTAGACATCGAACTGTTTTCCTTTTCGAGAAAATTTCCTGGAAGGGGCTCAGTCGCCGTCGCCCGGCTCCACAAGATCCCAACGCACCATCATGGCGTGATCCTCATGCACCACATTGTGGCAATGCATGATGTACGGACCGAGGAAATCGCGCCAACGACCGAAGAATTTCACTTCGTCGCCCGGTCCGAGTTCCACCACGTCTTTCTTGGTGTCCAGGAAGCTGAAAGGTTCAACCGGTTTCCCGTTGACTTCGAAGATCTGGAATTCCTCCATGTGCGTATGCACCGGATGCGCCCAGCTATCGCCGGTATTACGCCATGTCCAGATTTCCGCCGAACCGCGTTCGATCTTCGCATCGGTCCGGTTGGGGTCCATAAGCTCGCCATTCACGGTGAACAGTCCGCTGTCATAGTCGAAGTCCCAAACCCGCTCGCGCCGCACTTCATTGAAGTTGATGTCGGGCTGACGGCGCATGAAGTCGGGAATCTGTGAAGGATCTTCCACATCGCCCGCCTGCACGCGGAACTGCATGATCAGATGGCCTTCATCAAGCTGGGTACCGTCTTGCCCTGCGCCATCTTCACGCATGCCAAGGCGGTTGACGATGTAAACATTGTCGCCGGGATTGAAATTGGAGAAGTCAATGATCACATCATTACGGTTGGCCACCCAAAGCTTCAACGTTTCGGATTCGATCGGCGTTTCACGAAGGTTTCCGTCGTTGGAGAGAATGAGCCAGTTGGTTGCACGCTGGGCATTCGGGTCAGCACTATCAGTTGCAAGATGCAGCTCATAGAGGCGGCTCGGCCCACCATTCAGGATGCGGAAGCGGTATTTGCGGCGCTTCACATCAAGATAAGGCTGGATGGTGCGGTTGACCGTCATGGTATCGCCCAGCATCCCGAAGGTGGTGTGCTGGAAGCTTGGCAGATACTCGCCGTCGATTTCCTGAATGTCGGGAGAGAAGAAGTCCCAGACAACCTGGCCGTTTTCGTCGAACTGCACATCATGCAGGATCAGCGGAATGTCGTATTCGCCGCTGGGAAGACGGAAGGCTTCGGGATTCGTATCTCTTTCATTGTCGGAATCTTTCTCGTCGAACAAGAGATAGAAACCGGCATTGCCCGCATACACATTGGTGGCAGTGAAATCGAGACGATGGTCATGATACCACAGGGTGGTCATGCGCTCGCGGTCATCGCGTCCGGTTTGGTCACCGGCCGGGAAGTTACCATAATGGTAGTCCCAGAATTCGCCCGGCTCGAAATAATCCTGCGGAATACCATCGGATTCAGAAGCCGTATGGCCATTATGCAAATGGATTGAAAAGCTGGGAACGGCGAAATTGACATTCCCTGTGCCAATTTCCGGATGTTCATTCAAACGACGAACAAACACAGGCTCGCCATATCGGGCCTTATAGGTCGGTCCGGGGGCGATATTGGTGAAATTGGGACCAGTGAAGGTGTAATGCCACGATCCCTGATCGAAAGGAGGTTGCGGATGGTAGGACCACCGCGACTCCTGCATGCGCTCATAATAGAATTTCTGAGGCGTGAACTTGTCGTACAGCTGATGCCGTTCGGGGTCGGGCGCCATGCCGCCAAGGCTAGGGTCCAGAAGATCTGACTGCGGCACGGATTGGGCAACAGGCATCCGGAACAATGGAGCCGTGAAGGGGGTAACCTTCGGACTGGGGCGCGAAACCCAGGACGGCCTGAATGTTTGTGGGAAAATCAGCGCTTTGCGGGAAGTTCCCCGGTTGGCGCTCGATAACATGCTGTGGTGGAGCGCTCATAGCATACTTTGATGCAAGGCCTGCGCCTGCGGCGGCGGCCCCCAATTTCAAAGCATCTCGCCTTTTGAACATAAGGATTTCTCCAGGTTGACGTATAGATCCGCGTTGCCGCTGAAGCGGTTGCTTCAACGGGTGGGTTTTGACCTTCGCCGATACGTGCAATCTGCACGCTGTGTTCGCGTGACCCCTCGGCTCGATCGATTCAGCAAGATCGCTTCCCTCCTCTTAGTAGAGCCCCCAGCAAGGGAATGGTGATGGTCCGTATCATGCGATCATTGCGTGAATAAGATTATCAAAACTAAACCTCGTTGTGCAACTATAAAGTGCTCATCTTGGTTTCAACATATTTCTTCATAATTCTGCATCCCTGCAAGTTTCAAATTTATGAACAAGAAAAATTTTTACAAAATGTAAAATATGAAATACAAAAACATGATATATCAGTATGTTAAATAATCTTTTTTTTCCTGTGTTGTTGACAAAAATGTGAATTTTGGTGTTTGTGGTTTTACGATGTCATTTCGTTTTGTATATTAATAGTAGTATTATGAAAATATGTGAAATTGTAAATATTCCATATTAAATTTATCCCATCCCTTTTTCTTAAGAGAAAATTAACCAAATCGTAATCGTAAAGGGTGTATTCTGGCGCACGCCCATGAGGAAAGGTCCGGCGATGGCGACGAAGAATTCCATGTCCGATCAATTCGCCACTTATCTGGCGGATAACGGGCGTTTGCAGCCGGCTATGTTGGAGCGCGCGCAACGCGTTAGCGAAAGCACCGGTGAATCATTGAGCGTTTTGCTGCTGAAGCTGGGCTTGATGTCGGAGCGCGATTTGGCCGATACATTGGCACAGTGTTACGGATTGAATCTTGTCGAGTCGGCGGATTATCCGATTGATCCTGTTGATGGCGCTGATTTCAAGATTCGATTCTTGCGCCATGCGCGACTCGTCCCTTTGGCTTTGTCCGACGAGGAACTGGTTTTGGCCATGGCCGATCCGGGGGATCGCTTTGCCATTGACTCTATGGCGCTTCTGACCGGCCGGTCTGTTCGGGTCATGGTCGGGCTTCCCAGTGAAATTGAACAGGCCATTGAGCGGCTCTATGGTCCTCAACGAGAAACAGCGTCCAATGCCGATGATGGATTGGACGGGTTTGATGATGGCCTTGAGACGGATATCGAGCGCTTGCGCGATCAGGCAAGTGAGGCCCCGGTGGTCCGCCTTGTAAACCGGATGATTGGCGATGCCATCGACCTGCGGGCCTCGGATATTCATCTGGAACCATATGAAACCCGGCTGCGCTTGCGCTATCGCGTGGATGGGGTTTTGCAAGATGGAGAGGCGCCGCCGGCACGGCTGAAAGCGGCGATCGTCTCGCGCCTCAAGATCATGGCGAAACTCAATATTGCCGAGAGGCGTTTGCCGCAGGATGGCCGCATCAAGCTGGCGGTGCGCGGCTCTGCGATTGATTTGCGTGTGTCCACCTTGCCGTCTTTGTTCGGGGAAGGGGTGGTGCTGCGTGTTTTGAACCGGGATTCCGTCAGTCTCGATTTTGCATCTTTGGGGATTGAAGGAGACAATCTGCAACGGCTGAAAGAAGGCTTGACGCGTCCCAATGGCATTTTCCTTGTCACCGGGCCGACAGGATCGGGGAAAACCACCACGCTTTATGCTGCCCTGTCGTCTCTTAATGATGCCGAGCGTAAAATTGTCACCGTGGAAGATCCGGTGGAGTATCAACTGGACGGGGTAAACCAGATTCAGGTGAAGCCAACGATCGGGCTGACCTTTGCCAGCGCTTTGCGCGCGATCCTGCGACAAGATCCCGATATTGTTCTGATCGGTGAAATCCGTGATCTGGAAACCGCACAGATTGCCTCGCAAGCGGCGCTGACCGGGCATCTGGTTTTGTCCACTTTGCACACCAACAGCGCTGCGGCCTCTGTTACGCGGCTTTTGGATATGGGGGTGGAAAGCTATCTGGTGACAGCAACCCTGAACGGCGTGGCCGCGCAAAGACTGGTCCGTCGATTGTGCGATGCCTGCAAAACGCCTTATTCCGTGGATGAAGAAACCAGTTTAAAACTGGGGCTGGATCGCTTGGGCGGCGGCGTGGGGGATACGCTTTATCACCCGAAGGGATGCGAACAGTGTGGCCAAAGCGGATATCGTGGCCGCACCAGTATTTTGGAAACATTGGTCATGACCGATGACTTGCGGCGAATCATATTGAAAGATGGAGACGAACGGGCGGTTCATCGGGCAGCCGTGGCGGCAGGAATGCGCACGCTTTATGAAGATGGCTTGCGCAAGGCTCTTTTGGGGGAAACGTCTGTGGAAGAAGTTCTCAGAACAGCACAGGAGGGCTAAGGCACCATGGCTGTTTTCAGCTATCGCGCGGTGGATGGTGCAGGCAAACTGGTGGATGGCCAACAGGTTTGCCCTGACCGTGCCAATCTGCTGGATGATTTACGCCGTCAGGGGTTGCAGCCCATCTATATCAAAGAGCGGGGGAGCACTGGCGGGCGCGCCGCAGGTGGCCTTGGCGGCCTGGGTTTTTCCCTGACACTAAATAAAGAACGCCATTTGGGGGATGAGGGGCTGGCCTTGTTCACGCGCGAAATGGCAACCCTTGTGGATGCGGGGCTGCCTTTGGAACAGGCGCTGTCCATGCTGGCCCAGCAGCAAAATGGCCAATCCGCTGGCGCAAAAGCCGCTGCAGGATTGTTGGAGAAAATTCGCGCAGGGTCCACATTTGCCGATGCTCTGGGGGCCGAGCCCGATCTGTTTCCGGGGCATTATATCGGTCTAGTGCGGGCTGGAGAGGCGGGCGGCACATTGGATCAGGTGTTGATGAGCCTTGCGGATAATCTGGAACGCGCCCGCGCTTTGAAACAGGATATTAAATCGGCCCTCAATTATCCCATTTTGATTTTGGTGGCTTCGGGCGGGGCTGTTCTGGTGTTGCTTTTGGGGGTGATCCCTGAATTCGAGCCTTTATTTGCAGGGGCCGGGGCGGCACTTCCCGCATCGGCGCGGTTTGTTATGGGCGCTTCCCGGGCATTGCGCGAATTCTGGTGGGCTTTGCCGCTTTTGGCTTTTGGCCTTTTCATCTTTTTACGCCTTGTGTCTCAAAATCAGGCGGTGCGCGATAAAGTGCATGGCTGGATGCTGGATATTCCCGTTGTGGGGCCTTTGCTACGCAAGATCGAAGCGGCCCGTTTTTGCGGCACCTTGGGGGCTTTGCTGACCAATGGGGTTGAAGTGGTTCCCGCTTTGCAAATGAGCGGACGCACGGTGTCTAATTCAAAATTGGCCAGGGCAGTGGAGCAGGCGTTGCCTCGATTGCGCCGGGGCGAGGGATTGACCGGTCCGCTGGAAGAAAGTGGCATCCTTCCTCCTTTGGCGTTGCGGCTTTTGAGAGTTGGCGAAACCAGCGGCAAGCTGGACGCGATGTTGCTGACCATTGCCCGCATTTATGAGGGCGAAATCAGCCGGGAAACACGCAAGCTGGTTTCTATGCTAGTGCCGCTTGTGACATTGTTTCTGGGCTTTGTGGTGGCGGGGATCATCGGATCGATCTTGTCCGCTATTCTGACCTCTTATGATTTGCCATTTTAAGGGGGGATGATGCACAAGCGCCCATATCCCGTTCAAAGACGGCCCAATGGCTTCACCATGATCGAGCTGTTGGTGGTGATGGCGGTGATGGGGCTTGTGATTGCCGTTGCCACACCGCGCTTTCACCATGCATTGCCGGGTTTGGAATTTCGGCATGCGGTGCACAATCTGGCCGCCGCCATGCGCCAGACACGGGCGGCGGCCATCGCACGTGGAGCCACGCAAGTGCTGGTGCTCGACCTTGACGATTCCCTGTATCATTTTCCCAATGGTGAACCCCAAGCATTGCCGCAAGGTCTGCGCTTTGAAAATCTGGTGGATGTGGCAGACATTGACCGGGATAAAAGGCAGGTGCGCTATGTATTTTATCCTGATGGCACATCGCCGGGCGGACGCGTTTTAATCCAGACGGGGCAGGGCACTACGCCACGATCTGCGGTCATTGAAATCGACTGGCTAACCGGGCGCGTGCGCGTCCAAGAGGATGCGGATCGTGTGTAAACGGAATTTAAATACAAAAAGATGTATTCTTATTTTCAATTACTCGAAAAGAGTGTATCCATCGAGTCGATTGTTGCGTAAACGGGATAGGACTTGATGCGCATTGAATTGAGTCAAGGCGGACCGATGGTTCGTCGCTTCTGGCACTGGTGGCTTGGCGAGCTGGCGGACTTGGTACCGCAGTCTGTGCTTGCCATGCTGAAGCGTTGGCGGCGGAGCTGCTTCTGGAAATCGAGGGCAATCTGCTCAGCGTGGTTCTGGTGGATGGCGGCGATCGACGGTTGCTGACCCAAATGCCCTTTGATGCCCTTACGCCAACGGCTCTTGGCGATGTGCTGCATTCTGCACTGGCGCAAGATCCACCCCATGTTGATGATGTGATTTTGAAAATTCCAGAGCACTGGGTGTTGACCCGCAGGCTCCGTTTGCCCATTGCCGCGCGGGAAAGCCTGCGTGAAGCGGTGGAATATGATCTGGATCGCCAAACCCCCTTTACACCGGATCAGGTTTATTTCGGGGTGATGGAGCGCAATGTCGATTATCGCGGCGGCCATATAGAGGTTGAACTGGATCTTGTCCGGCGTACGGATCTTGAACCGTTGCTGGCTTCCTTGAAAGAGGTGGGATATGGACCGGACCAAGTGCTTTCCCCATCGGGGCAGAGCAATATATTGCCGCAATCGGAGCAGCCCAATCCATTTGCGCCATGGCGCCGTGCAACGGGCTTTTTGGCCTTGGCGGTGGTCGGGCTTGCGTTATTGGCGGCGTGGTTCCCGATGAACCGCGTTACAGCCGCCCGTGAAGACATTGCCGGCGATGTGCGTCGGGCGCGGGCAGAGGCTTTGGCGGTGGACGAATTGCGCCGCGAATTGCAAGATATAGAGGCGCGGCAAACGCAATTGCTGGAAAGGCGGCGTTCCGAACCGATGGTGGTCGGGATATTGGCGGATATGACCAAGGCCTTGCCCGAAGACGCGTTCTTGATCGAATTCAGCTATGAAGGGCGCGAGGTCACGGTGACAGGATATGCGCAAACCGCTTCTGTCGTTCTGACGGCTATTGAAGATTCTCCCCGCTTTTTTCAGGCCCGATTTATTTCTCCGGTGACGCCGGATCAGCGGGTCGGGCGCGAACGGTTCAGCTTGGCTGCGGTCATTGAACCGATGGAAACCGGGGCGGGGGTCGCTTCATCCCAAATGGATGGGGCCGGAGAGGTGTCCAAGACCCAATCCAACCCCGAACCACAGGGGGCGGTGCGATGATGGGCTCTTCAAAAACCCTTTTGCATAAAGGGCTGGCGGTCTTGCTTTTGCTGGCGGCCCTTCTGTTTGTCTATGAAGCCTTGGTGGCACCCATTTTCAGCGGCTATCGCGCACAAATAGAGGCCTATGATCAAGACAAGCGCCTGTTGCGCGGTTATCGCGCCGTTGCCCAATCGGCGCGTAGCGTTGAAGACCTGACCCGGCAGGTGCGCGCACATCAGGCACAAAGCGGCATTTTTCTGAAAGGCTTGTCGGATGCTTTGGCCGCCGCACGGTTACAAACCTATTTGGGCGAGGCGATCTCTTCAAATGAGGGCGATGTGCGGTCTGTCCAAAGCCTGCCGGTGGATATGGCGGAGGGCCTTTCCCGGGTACGTTTACGGGTGCAGTTTCTGACCAATATCCGCGGATTGGCGCAGCTTTTACAACAGCTGGAAACAGGCCAACCGGCGGTTTTCGTTGATGCGGTGAAATTGCGTACGCGTCTGGAACGGACCGAGGTGGGGGCAGACAAGATGGCGGTTGCACAGGATTTTCTCGTTGACCTGACGGTATCTGCTTATCGTTTGGGAGAAGATGCATGATCCGGCGTCTTTGGCCCCGCATGGTACCGGCCCTTTCCTTAGCTGTTCTGGCGCTGATTTTGCTGCTCCTGGCCTTGCGCAGCCCGTCTTCCGGCGGTGACAGTGACCATGTTGCCGTGGATAAGAACGATATGCCGGAAACCCGCGATATTATGGGCGGCGGTGCATCATTCGCTGTGGTGGTTGATGCCGCGCCCATCGTTGAACAGAATATGTTTTCCACAACGCGCACGCCACCGCCGATGCGGGCATCCAGCCGGTCTTCAGACGAGGCTGAGTCCGCTGAATTGTCCCTGACTGGCGTAGTGATGGCGAAGGGGCGTGAAGCGGCTATTCTGCGCGACAATGCCACGACACGCATGGTGAGTCTTCGTCTCGGAAAATCCTATCGCGGATGGGAACTGGTTTCTTTGTCCTCTTTTGAAGCGACCCTCTCGAAAGGAGGGGATCGCATGACATTGAAACTGAAATTTGCCCCCGATGCCGCCGGTATGATCACAGATTCCCATCATCTGGGTATGCCGGCACATCTGGTGAAACCCCGCGCCGTTATTGCCCCACGGCACGGGGATGCCAATGGCAATCCTGTCCCGGCTTCACGACAAAGTATCGACAATGACCGGCTGAGCCGTCGGGGATCAAGAACCTGAACAGATATGTATGAATGGCAGAATATGAACAGCAAGAAGAGCAAGAGAGCCAGTTTTTTAGGGTCTGTCCGGATGTTTGGGGGGCGGGGTGTTGCACCTTTGAGCCTTGCTTTTCTGGCGGCGGCCTGTTCGCAAGATTTGGTGCGCGGTTCCCATTCCGATGAAACCGCGGCTCCGCCGCCGGGCCTGTTCGGGCCTGCGCAAAACCGTACGGATCGGGGAACGGATATGTCCACGGCAGAGATTGCCGGGATCAACGATCAGCAAGATGAACGGGCTTTGCCGCCTAAAACAGCCGAAATCTATAAGGGCCATAGCCGCTTTACCGCCGTTACCAAAACGGGGCAGGGCAGCGTGGATGAACGGGACGGCGCTTATACGCTGAATTTCTCCAATGCCGATATCCGGTCGGTGGTGGATGCGGTTTTGGGGGATGCCCTTGGCTTGCCCTATCTTGTGGATAATGCGGTTACAGGCACGATCACAGCGCGCAGTGCACGGGCTTTGCCGGAAGATAAAGTGATCGCGGCTTTGGAAGATGTTCTGGCCATCAATGGCGCGGCTCTTGTGGTGCGTGATGGCGTGTATCATGTGCTGCCTTTGCAGGCGACCACAGGCATGGCGCCTTTGCTTTCGGGGCAAAAGGCCCGTCAGGATGGCTTTGGCATCCATGTCATCCCCATTCAATTCGCCTCGGCCGATGAAATGCAGGTCACCCTGGAACCGTTCTTGACACCGGGGCGGGGCCTGCAAGCGGATACGGAGCGCAATTTGTTGCTGTTCCGTGGCCCCGGCGGGGAAGCGGCGGATATCGTTTCGATGGTCGAGCTGTTCGATGTGGATTGGATGGCCGGCATGTCCTTTGCACTTTTGCCTTTGTCCCACGCGGATGTGGGGGATGTGCTGGTGGAAATGGAAGCGATTTTTGCCCAGGATGGCGAAACGCCCGGCCCGACACATGGCGTGATCAGGTTTTTGCCTATCCAGCGGATGAATGCGCTTTTGGCGATCAGTGAACAGCCGGTTTATCTGGAAAACGCCCGGCAATGGACGGAACGGTTGGACCGTGGCGGCGGAAGCGACGGGCAACGCCAGCTTTATGTCTATCATCTGAAAAACGCACGGGCATCGGAAGTGGGCGAGGTGCTGGGGGAATTGTTCGATGTCCGCACCGTCGGCGATAGCAATTCCAGTTCTACCGGTCTTGCACCGGGGCGGGACAGCGGATCTTTTTCCGGTTTTTCGGGGTCGGATGGTTCTGATGGCGGGGGGCTTGGCAGCCGTGACACGGGGTCCGCCGGGGGCCTTGGCGGTTTAGCGACCAGCAATCGCAATGCTTCATCAAACAACCGCCGGTCCAATGATCGCACCGGCCAATCGGCCGCTTTCGGGCAGGAAGGGGGCAATGGCCCGCGTTTGATCGCCGATGAGCGCAATGATGCCATGCTTGTTCTGGCCACGGCGCAAGAATATCGCATGATCGAGCAGACATTGAAGCGGCTGGATATCACCCCTTTGCAGGTGTTGATCGAGGCCACCATCGCCGAAGTCACTCTGGATGACGAGCTCAATCATGGCCTGCGGTGGTTTTTTGAAGCGGGCGGCGGCAACCGGCAAGACATCAGCTTCTCCGATGTAAACACCGGGGCGGTGGCCCCTTCCTTCCCCGGATTTTCCTATTTCTTTGAAAGCGGGGATGCCCGTGTGGCGCTGAATGCACTGAGCGCTATCACCGATGTGACCGTGGTGTCTTCGCCGCAATTGATGGTTCTGGATAACAAAACGGCGCGTTTGCAAGTGGGGGATCAGGTGCCGGTTCCGGTGCAGCAATCTGTCTCCACCCAAGATCCCGATGCACCGATTGTCAATTCCATCCAGTTTCAGGATACGGGGGTTATTCTGGAAGTGACTCCCCATGTGAATGCCAGCGGCCTTGTGGTGCTGGAAGTATCGCAAGAGGTATCCGATGTGGTGCCGACCACATCATCGGGGATCGATGCGCCAACGATTCAGCAGCGGGCCATCAATTCTTCGGTGGCGGTGCAAACGGGGGAAACCATTGCCCTTGGCGGGTTGATCCGTGATCGCGCTTCGGACGTAAATACCGGCGTGCCGATTTTGATGAATATTCCGTGGCTTGGGAATTTGTTCAAAAGCAAATCCACCACAAATGAACGGACGGAACTTTTGGTGTTGCTGACCCCGCAAGTGGTACGCGATAGCAGCGAAGCGCGGGAAGTTACGCAAGAGCTGCGCCGCCGGATGAAAGGGTTCAAGCGTTTGCAAGAACGCTTCGGCGTGACCGACGATCAAGTCGCGCCGTCCCAAAAGGATGGGAGCAATGCGCCCTGAACGGCGGTCAATAAGCCGGAACGGGAAAGGCTTTCATAAGCCTGCCCGCTCCGCTGAGGCAGGGTTTACCCTGATCGAAGTGCTGGTGGCATTTACCATTGCCACCATCATGCTTGTGGCGTTGATGCAGGGGATGGGGCGCGGATTGCGGAGTATCGATGCCGCCAGCCAGCAGCAAATGCTTGTGGATCATGCGCAAAATCACCTGCAAGCAGTGGGGGTGACCATCCCGCTTGCGCCCGGTGTTTATCAAGGGGAAGAGCCGGATCACCGCTGGAGGATCGAGCTTTCGCAGGATACGGATTCATTGGAAACCGGCGATATTGCCGGAGGACAATTACAGCTTTTAAAGATTACCATAGAGGTTTTTGGTGCGGATGAGACGGAATTTTCCCTGATCAGTTTTCGCTTGGGCGAGGTTTCGCAATGATCAAGGCACAGCAAAATGCCATGAGGCGGGAGCGCAAGAATTTCCCCCAGCGAAAAGGCCAGCAGGGCTTTACGCTGATGGAACTGATCATTGCGCTGACCATCATCGGGATTTTATCCGCTGCGCTGTTTTCGGCCCTGCGCTTTACCGGAAAAGCGTGGCAGGCGGGTGATATCCGGATCACCGAGCAGACCGATGAGGACGCCATCCGCGCTTTTCTCCGCGGGCGGCTGGAACAAATTCGCCCGATGGTGATCTCTCTTGATGGTGAAACGCTGGACGTGGCGTTTCGCGGCACGGACAAAGAAATGCGCTTTGTCTCCCCCATGCCGTCGGGCATCGGGGTGGGGGGCTTGTATTTGTTCCAGCTTGGCCCCGCAGGGCAAAAGGGCGGCCTGCAACTTGATTGGTGGCTGGTACGTCCCCGTGAAATTGTGGATGTGTTTCATGAAGAAGACCGCCCGCGCCAATTGCTGGACGATCGGATGGTGGTTCAGTTTGCCTATTATGGCTATCAAGAGGATGAACCGCTTGCCGGTGCCCAACCGCAATGGACAACACACTGGGTTGACCGCAAGACATTGCCCCTCTTGATCGCGGTGACATTTGAAGATGAGCACGGTGAAGCGGTGGACCCGGCTCTGGAGATACGTCCGGTTTTTGTTGATCGCCGCCGCTTGCCTCCCGCGTCCTGAAAAACCATTTTTCACGATATGGCTTGATGCGGGGCAGCCTATTCGGTGATCCGGCCCTGTTCCCAGTGGCGGATTTGAAAGCGATCGGCCCCGCCGGAGATTTGTACCACCGCAATGCGCTGAAACCATGATCCGCGGGCGGTGCTGGCATTCACTGTGATGCGAAATGTGCTGCTGGGGGAGCCGGTGAGATAAGGATTGGTTGCTTCATGTGGGAGCGAACGGCTTGAGCCTCTGCGGGAGGCGATGAATTGTTCGGCATCCACTTTGGAAAGGCCGGGGATACTGTTCAAAATTTCCACAGGGGCAACAGTGGGATCGACCGCGCGCGAACCGGAATAAGCGGTAAGATAATTCGTGGCGCGTGTTACAAAATCCCGATCGAATCCGGGTATTTGGCTTATTTCACTGGCCAAAAGCAGGGGGGCATTGCGTGGGCCATAGGGCAGCCCCAAGGCCCTGTAATCGGCACGTTCCGCGCCTCTGGGTTGTGGCCGGTCATCAAGATCCCGAAAATCGATCAGCCGATCGGCAAGCTGTGCGGCCTCTTCGGGATCGCGCCCCAAAGACAGGAAGAGGCTGCGTAAGAGAATGTCATCGGCGGCATTCACGTCGATCAATCCGCCCACATCTTGAATAGTTAAAACCATCTGGCCAGATGCCAGTGTGCGGGAAACGCGGCGGCCATCTACCGGAAGGGCAAAGGCTACGCCATCTTCATTGAAAACCGGCGTTAAAAGCTGGGCGATGGCCCAATAAACCCCGCCATCCGCCAAAGCCTGCGCCTTGGCCGCATCCTGACGGGCGATAACCGTGCGGGTTTCTCCCCGTGTCATGAACAGGAAGCTGCCGACGATCAAAGACAAAAGTGTCAGCACCCAAAGTACCAGAATAAGCGCTATGCCGCTTTGTGATGCGCGGCGGCGCTGCTTTGATGCTGTCATGTGGTTCGGTTTTCGGGTTGTCACTCGGTGCTCCAGTTTGTGACATCCTGATTTTCATTCTCGCCGCCCGGTGCATCATCGGCCCCCAATGTGAAGATATCCACATCCGTGCCCATTTCGCCGGGATAGCGATAATGATAAGGCCGCCCCCAGGGATCAATGATCCCTTCGCGCTTGTCGATATAAGGGCCATCCCAGCCCCGTGCGCCATCGGGCTCGTCGATCAATGCTCTCAAGCCCTCGGATGTTGTGGGATAGCGGCCCGTTTCAAGGCGATATAGATCCAAAGCGGCAGATAAATTATTGATCTGGATGGCGGCTGTATCGGTTTTGGCACTGGAAAAATATTTCAAAACGCGGGGCACCGCAAAAGAGGCCAAAAGCCCGAGAATGGCCAAAACCACCAAAAGTTCCATAAGGGTGAAGCCGGCGCTGGTTTCTTTCTGCCGGCTTTGCTTGTTTCGACTATGTTTGAAAAGGTGCATCGATAACATCCCGTATATGGTTAAGGTCCGTTTTTGGGTGGAAATGTGTTGCAAATAATAAGGGAAAAACATTTACAAAATCAAACCATAGGTCACAGTCTGCCAAAAATTATGTCCTTGAGCATTCCCATGCTATATGCAGCTGAATTGGTATGGCAATCGGGTGGTGATCTTGGGTGATCCTATCAGAAACAAGCCATCAGATTATACTCTGAATTTCGGGATTGCGATTATGAAAGACCCTCTTCACCAGCGCGGAGATGACGCTGAAGCACGCGCTCAGGATGCTGTCCGCGAGTTGATCCGTTGGGCCGGGGAAGACCCTGATCGGGAAGGGTTGCGCGATACCCCGAAGCGGGTGGCAAAAGCCTTTCTGGAATATTTCCGGGGCTATCAGGAAGATCCCGTGGTCTATCTGGCGCGCACCTTCGAAGAAGTTTCGGGCTATGATGAAGTGGTGTTGTTGCGCGATATTCCTTTTGTATCGCACTGCGAGCATCATTTGGCCCCCATCATAGGAAAAGCGCATGTGGCTTATTTGCCAAACACCAAGGTGTCGGTATTTCAAAATTGGCGCGGGTCGTTCATGCTTATGCGCGGCGTATGCAGGTGCAAGAGCGGCTGACAGCGCAGATTGGCGACTGTATTTCTGGAGTTCTAGAGCCGCAAGGTGTTGCGGTGGTGATCGAAGCAACGCATGGCTGCATGACCTGTCGCGGCGTTGAAACGCCGGATGTGGTGATGACAACCAGCCGGATGACCGGCGTGTTCCGAGAGGATGATAAGGCGCGGCGTGAAGTGCTGTCCTTGATGGGTTTCTAAGGGGCAGATCCGGTCCGGCTATAGGCTATCCCTTTATAAAAAAGGCCCCGTACGACTTTTGTACGGAGCCAGTGGAGGGGAAATTACGCGCGCTTGCTTATCGGCGGGCCGCCAAGGGCGTGAAGCGAATGGCCTGTCCGCCGCCCTGTGCCAATTCCAGGTTCAAGCTATCTTCAGCCGTAACGGTTTTTGTTTTAACAGCAAGCGGTTGCGGATTGTCGAGCCAATGTGCTCCTTCGCCATCCGCATAGATTTCGGCGCGATAGGTGGTGGCATTATCCAGAAAGTCCAAGGGAACAGTGATGGTGCGGGCCTGTTCGTCGCTAACCGCCCCCAGATACCAATCCGGGCTGTTCCGGTCTTTGCGCGCCATCACGAAATAATCGCCGATGCGGCCATCGAGGGCGATGCTTTCCTCCCAATCGGCGGGAACGTCGCGGATAAATTGAAAACCGGGATGGCCTTCATAATTTTCAGGCAGGTCGGCAGCCATTTGCAGCGGGCTGTAGATGACCACCATCAACGCCAATTGCTTGGCCACTGTTGACGATACGCCGTTTTCTTCTTGTTCGCCAAAGCGCAGATCAACAATGCCCGCCGTGTAATCCATTGGCCCGGAAAGCATGCGGGTATAGGGCAAAATCGTTGCGTGATCGGGGTGATTGCCCTGCGCTGCATGGCTCCAGGCATCATATTCGCCGCCCCGTGCCCCTTCACGGGTCATCATATTGGGATAGGTACGGCGCAGGCCGGTGTCTTTGATGGGTTCATGGGCATCGATGGCGATATGATGGCGGGCGGCTGTTTCCACCACATTCTGGAAGTGCTGCACCATATATTGGCCGTGATGCCATTCCGTGTCATTGAGCCGGCTTCCCACATAGCCCGTTTTTACGGCGCGCATGCCGTGCTTTTCACTGAATGCAAAGGCTGCGTCCAACTGGTTTTCGTAATTGACGATATTGGCGCTGGTTTCATGGTGCCCGATCAGCGGAACGCCTACTTTGCGGCCATGGGCAGCGATTTTTTCAATATCGAAATCCGGCGTTGGTTCGGTGAAGCGAAACAGATCGCCATTTTCGTACCAATTGCCATCCCATCCGATATTCCAGCCTTCCACCAGCACACCATCAAAGCCATATTTGGCGGCGAAATCCATATAACGCATGGTATTTTCGGTGGTGGCCCCATGTTTTTCGCCGGTTTCCCATGTGCAGGTGCGGATATGCGCGCACCACCAAATCCCCACATATTTCCCCGGCTTTACCCAGGATATATCGCCCAAAGCATTGGGTTCATTCAGGTTCAGGATCATCCGTGAATTGGCGAGTTCATAGGCCGTGTCGGCAATCTGAATGGTGCGCCACGGGGTTTTGAAGGAGGCGTTGGCGTAAACTTTGATGCCGTCGGCCCAGGGAACGAGATCGGCTTTCAGGGTTTGCCCATGCATCATGGGGCGACGCAATGTCATGCTGCATAGTCGGTCAATGCCGCTTCATGGATGCTTATGGCGATTTTATCGCCTTCAAAGGTGGCCGGGGTGTGGATCACATCCAAAGAATCGATACTGGACGCCGCATATTGATATTCATAGCGGTTGTCTTTGTAGGCAGGGATCCACCATGCCTTCAGATTGTCGTGGAAAGTGAATTCCGTTAGTTCATCGGTGATTTTAATGGCATCCACACCGGCCTGTGCGGGGATATCATAGCGAAATCCCACCCCGTCATCGAAGACCCGAAAGGTCACCGTCATCTGGCGGGCCGGCCCGGTCTGCGATTGAAAGACGATCCGCGCTTCCTTGTGGTGGTCGCGGATATCTTTTTCTTCACCCCATGGCTGGGTCCAAACCAGATCTGTGGTTTTTGTTTCGACAGAGGCAATATCGAATCCTTCAACGAAATCCGGGGCTTTTTGGAACTGAAGCCCCAAACGGCTGAAATTTAGAACCGGTTTGTCATTGAATGTAATGGAATAGCCCGGAATGCCATTGCGCGTATCTACATCCACCACGATGCGTCCATCGGGCGAGGCGATCTCCACAGCATAAGCGGGAAGGGCAGAGAGCAGACAGGCGGAAAACACGGCAGCGGTGCCGGATAAGCTGCCAAAATTTCCAGATATTTTTGTTTTGCCGTTAAAATGGGAGCGCAGTGCCGCAACCATAGCCAACCCCTTTGCGATGGAAAAAATGAGGCTGTCAGTTAAGCAGATTCATGCAATTTCTGCAAAAATTTTCCGTCCGAAATTCTATATTTTCGTTACTATTTAGATATTTACGTAATTTAATGGCGCATAACTTTGATAAACAAAAGATATTTTGCATTAATTTGTATTTGGCGGGGCGCGGACAAAGGCATCAGGGCACAAAGGTTAAAATCGCGCGCCTTGCGATCTATGCGGCGGCACGGCAGTTGTGGGTGATGAAATCCGCATGATGGGGTAGGCTTGGCACGGTATGGGTGATCAGCTTTTCGATATTGTCCAGAAATTCGGTCAGCTGGGATTGTGTGATATTATCGGCCAGCGGATGATGGCATCGGGCTTTGATATGCTGGCCGGTGAAGACCTGAATCCAGCCCATTTCCGTGAACAGTTCTTCACCTTCGCGAACAATCCGCCCCGTGGCGGAAAAAAGATCGATTTTTTCTTGCAGACTGTGGGGGATGTCCATATGGGCGCAGGCCTGCCAAAAGGCTGTGTCGCGGCGCTGGGTGGCTTTGAAATGCAGGATCAGGAAATCGCGAACGCGCTCATATTCAAATTGCGTTTGCCGGTTATAAAGATCGATAAGGCTGGGATCAAAATGCCGGTCCGGAAACAGCGACACAAGGCGGCTGATGCCTGATTGAATAAGATGGATGCTGGTGGATTCCAAAGGCTCCATAAAGCCCGCGGCCAAGCCCAAAGCCACGCAATTGCGGTTCCACGCCTGTTGCCTTCTTCCGGTTTTAAAGCGCAATGCTTTGGGGTCAGAGAGGGCAGGGCTTTCCAGATTTTGAAGCAATTGATGAGTGGCTTCATCATCGCTGATATGGGCGGCGCTATAAACATGGCCATTGCCCACACGATGTTGCAAAGGAATACGCCATTGCCAGCCCGATTGTTGGGCCGTTGCCTGGGTATAGGGGCGCACCGGTCCGGTTGGTTCGCTGGCAACAGTGACGGCACGATTGCACGGCAGCCAATGGCTCCAATCTTCATAGCCGGTCTTGAGTGCCTGTTCGATCAACAGCCCGCGAAATCCCGAGCAATCGACAAACAAATCACCGGCGATGGTTGCACCGCTTTCCAGTATCACGCTTTCGATAAAGCCATCCGTTCCGCGCAGATTGGTTTTGACAATGCGCCCTTCCGTACGGTTGACGCCGCGCTTTTCACAGCCGGCCCGTAAATAACGGGCATAAAGCCCCGCATCGAAATGAAAGGCATATTTGATGCCGCCCAAATGGCTGGTGCCGACCTTTTCAAGACGGGAAAACCGGCCCTGCATGGCCGTTTGATAATTCAGCGAATAATTCCATAGATCGCCGCCCACTCCTTCTTGTTGGGCGCGCAACCAATAATGGGGGAAGCTGAGCGGTCCAAGCGGCAAGCCAAGATCGCCAAAGGCATGCATATAGCTGTCACCGATCCGGCCCCAATTATTGAACTGGACCCCTAATTTGAAGGTGCCTTTGCAGTGCTTGAGAAAGGCGTTTTCATCCAGCCCCAGATAGTGGTTGATCAGCCGGATCTGGGGAATGGTTGCCTCTCCCACGCCCACCGTGCCGATGGCGTCGGATTCAATCAATTGAATGGAAACACGGCCCACCAAAGCCTTGGACAGCACACTGGCCGCCATCCATCCAGCCGTTCCGCCGCCAATGATAACAATGCGCGTGACGGGATCGGCGGATATCTGTGCTGTGGTCATGGGGCTGTCTCGTTTCCCAAATGATGATGATCGCTTTGATAATACCCATAGAACAGCAAGCCTCAAAGGCATGCGGTTTCCCTGTTTTATGCCCTTTGTTTAAAAATCATACGCGACATTAAAAAGATGTGACTGATGTTTTAAGGGAAGGCCCCCCACCGGAAAACCGGCAGGGGGTCTTTTGGTCTCGTGTGTTTTCGCCCTTAAAATTTATAGGACAGGCCGATCAGATAGGTGCGGCCAAAGCTTTGCTGGTCGATCACTCGGCGGCCATCATCCCCTTCAAAGGTCACGAATGGCTCGTCGGTCAGATTGCGGGCCTGGAAGGTGATGTTAAGCCCTTCCAATGCGCCGGTTTCAAAGCTGTAGCCGATCTGCGCATCGAAAATGGATTCCGATTTGGACGACCGCAGAATACGAGTGGCGCTGATACCCGATACTTCGCCAAGGAATTTAGAGCGATAGCGGTGGCTGACGCGGGCATTCACGCCATATTTTTCATAATAAACCGTTGAGTTTACAACCCATTTTGAAAGCCCCGGTACCGGGATCGGATCGGGATTATCTCCCAAGGTTACCTTGCTGTCGGTCCAGGACATGGAACTGATCACCCCGAAGCCATCAAAGGCCGTGGTGATGAGATCCAAAGGCACAGACAGGGTGAATTCAATCCCGCCGATATTGCCGCTGCCATTGTTGGTGGGGCCGGAAATGGTGCCCAAAGTGGTCCCGAGAAAGCTTTGCAGTTCCGGTGGGATCGTGCTGTCCACAAAGCCCTCGAAATCGAACAGGAAGGCATCATTGGGATTCACGAAATCCTGCAGATCTTTATAAAATGCCGCTATGGCCACATAACCGGCGCGAGAGAAATATTTCTCAAAGGACAGATCCACCGAATTGGCGATGAAGGGTTTCAAGGCCGGATTACCGCCACTGGCGCTGAAGAATGATTGATTGGGATCGGTGGAGGTAAAGCGTGTGTCGTTGGTGCTGAGCGAAAGGCTGGCGTTCAATTGATCCATACGGGCGCGGGCCAATGTGCGGGCGGCCCCGAAGCGCACAACCGCATCATGTCCCACATCGAAGCTCAGATTCATGCTGGGCAGGAAGCGGGTATATTTATCGCCTTCCTTTACCGGAACCAGCCTTGGTTCACTGATGCCCGCGCCAAGATCGGCGGCTTCGATGCGCGATCCGGTGGAGGTCTGGTCGGTATAAACCACCTGCGTTCCGAAATTCCCGGTGACGGGGATCGAGGCAATTTCCGTATCCACATCGAATTTCACAAAGCCCACAAACACATCTTCCCGGGCTTTCCAATCTTGTGGAACATCGAAGGAAGACAGGCTGGTGCCTACGGTTTCCAGGAAGCCGTTGTTCAACAAGAACAGCGGATCAAGGCTCAGATGTCCATCAATGCCGATAAAGCTCAGATCTGTGCTGTCCAGCAGGGCTTCGGTGGGAACGGGAATGGCGCTGGCCCCGCCTTGCGGAACAAGGAATTGCTGGGTGATATTGCGTTCCTTGTCGCGGCGGCTCAGATCCACGCCCACCTCAATGGCGGCGATGGGGCCAATGGCGCTTAGCCGTTCGGTGGAAAAGCGCAGATGGGTCAGCTCATCTTCGGTATCGGGCGCATTGATAAAGCCCGCCTGCGTGAGTGGATTGGGCTGTGCACCGCCACCCCAGCCTTGAGGATCGGTGATCAGGAATTGGCTGGGATCGCTATAATCCAGCACGGTATCGAATTTGACCACGCCATTGTCCTGGATCGCAAAATTCAGCGTGTCCAAAGCCCCCTCGCCAGCAGGGCCGGTTCCGGTATAGCTTTCCAGAAGGAAGTCTTTGCGGTCGGCGCGGGAATAGCTGATGTCGGTTTCAATGCTCCAGACATCCGATAGATGCACCTTGGTATTCCAGCCAGCCCCGAACAGGTCGGCATTGCGATCATTGAAGTCATTGCGCATCACGCCCTTTACATCGGTAAAGGTGCCTTCGGTGATCAGGCCATCTACTTCCGTAAAGCCCGGCTGCAATTGCGCCGCAGACCAGTAAAGTGGTAATTCGATGCCGCGCAGGGACTGCGTTTCATCGAAATGGGAATAGTTGAAATCGAAGCTGGTGCTGAAGGTATCGGATGGTTCGTATTCAATGGTGCCGATCACCCCGAAACGGTTCAGGTCGTTTGATTGGGCAAAAGGCTTGGCGCCGCCGAGTACGAAAGGTGCGGTGCCGTTCACATCCAGATCACCCTCGATATTGGGGAAGCCCCAAGCATTGAAGCGTTCAATTTGGGTGGGAGTGGATTGATGGGCAATCCCAAGGGCGATGCCCAGCGTTTTATCCAGAAAGGTATCGGCATAAATCGCGGAGGCACGATAGCCTGAGCCGGGTTGATCTGAATTGAGCGCACTGTCTTCATTGAATTCATAGCGCGCGCTGACCGATAAAATCCGCTCTTTCACCTGCAGGGGGCGAATGGTGCGAAGGTCCACGGTGCCGGTCAAACCCTGCCCGATGAGTGTGGCATCGGGGGTTTTGTAGACCACGGCTGCGGACAATAATTCGGACGGATATTGGTCAAATTCGACACCGCGATTGTCGCCGGTGGACACTTGTTCGCGACCATTCAGCAAGGCTGTGGAGAAATCCGGGCCAAGACCGCGAATGGAAAGCACCTGGCCACGTCCATCGACCGTTGGGTGGTCAGGCCGGGGAGGCGGGCAAGAGATTCGGCGATGGAAACATCGGGGAGTTTGCCGATATCTTCTGCAGAAATCGCTTCAACGATGGAGGAAGAGCCTTTTTTGGCGGCAATGGAGTTTTCGATACTGCTGCGGAAGCCCTTGACGACGATTTCTTCTATCTGAGGATCGTCCGGGTCTGAAGGCAATTCCGTGTCTTGCGTTTGAGCATGCGCTGTGAAGTGAAGCATGGCCAATACGGACGATGTGCCCAGTAGCAGCATGGTACGACTTGAAATTTTCATTTTCCTCCCCTTCCTCACCTTTGGCGGTAAGGTTTTTCTTGGATGTCCGGCGTGCCAGTTGCTGATGTCGAGTAACCCCCTTCAGGAATAGTTCAAAGGGTGGAAATCCGACCCAAGGGGCTCAAGCCTGAAAACTGACGATCAAAAGATTGCACAAAAATCATCAGTCTTTGCAAATGTTTTTGTAAAAAAAATGAAATGGCATGCAAAATCCCGCAGCGCGGGCCAGCCTGGCGTGGGTCATTTTTTGCAATAATTTTTAGAAAACCTACACGAATTCAACAGGATATAAATGTGATGAGGATGGCGCTATTGACCTGCAATGGCTGGTCATTATGCGTGAGTGTGGTGGAAAATCCCCGAAATTGTCGAGGTCAGTGCCGTTTCTGTGCAAAAATCAGTTAAACGAAAGGAGGGGCTCACTCGAAATTTCCATTGATTCGTTTACCTCTGAAAGCTGCGATCCATATCTTTGGAGGAAAATGCAATTTTTTTTGCAATTTATGAGGGGCATCGAAAGGTGCGTAGGATATCCTCTGTTCATGAAAGCGCCGGGCCGGGTATAAAGGGGAAAGATGCGTTATAAGCCTCTGCGGCCTCCATGATCGCTATGGTGGGGGGGCGTATGAAGATTATTATTTAAGCCTAAACCTTTTTGTGTCTTCATGAGGTGGAAGGTTCCATATGGTTGTTGCCAGCTTTATGGTGATTGCCGTTTTCTATTTGAGTGAGGTTCTCCCATGTCCGATACGGCCCATCTGTCTTCTCCTGGCCCGACCCGTTGGCCTTCCATGGATTGGCAAGATCCATTGTTGCTTGATGGCCTGCTGAGCGAGGAAGAGCGCCTTGTACAGTCTTCGGCGCGGACATTTGCGCAATCTGCGTTGATGCCACGGATTCTGGATGCCAATCGGCATGAGCGCTTTGATCGCGCGATTATGAACGAGATGGGCGCGGCCGGTTTGCTTGGCTCAACCATCGAAGGCTATGGCTGTGCCGGTGTCTCGCCGGTGGCTTATGGCTTGATTGCCCGGGAAGTGGAACGGGTGGATTCAGGCTATCGGTCTGCCATGAGCGTGCAATCCTCTCTCGTGATGTATCCCATTTGGGCTTATGGCACCGAAGAACAGCGGGAAAAATGGCTGCCCAAACTTGCCACGGGTGACTATGTGGGCTGTTTTGGACTGACAGAGCCTGATGCCGGGTCTGATCCGGCCTCGATGAAAACCCGCGCCAAAGCGGTGGACGGCGGCTATCGCCTGAATGGTGCGAAAATGTGGATCACCAATTCTCCCATTGCCGATCTGTGCGTTGTGTGGGCGAAAAGCGATGCGCATGGAGGGAAGATCAAAGGGTTCGTTCTGGAACGCGGTATGGAAGGCTTTCAACGCCGAAAATTGAAGGGAAAATGAGCCTGCGCGCCTCGGTCACAGGTGAAATTGTAATGGATGATGTGTTTGTTCCCGAAGCCAATCTGTTGCCCAATGCAACCGGGCTTGCAGGGCCGTTCGGCTGTTTGAACAATGCCCGTTTCGGGATTGCTTTTGGTGTATTGGGGGCCGCGGAATTCTGCCTTCATGCTGCACGGGATTATGCGCTGGAGCGCAAATTGTTCGGAAAATCTCTGGCTGGCACGCAACTGGTACAAAAGAAACTGGCGGATATGCTGACGGAAATTACCTTGGGACTTGCCGCCTGTATTCAGGCCGGGCGGCTGAAGGCCGAAGGAAAACTGGCTCCGGAAACCATTTCATTGTTAAAGCGCAATAGCTGCGGAAAGGCATTGGATATTGCGCGTATGGCCCGCGACATTCATGGCGGAAACGGGATTTCAGACGAATATCATGTGATCCGTCATATGGTAAATCTGGAAACGGTGAACACCTATGAAGGCACTCATGATATTCATGCGTTGATTTTGGGCCGTGCCATTACCGGGATACAGGCCTTTTCCTGAGAGGCGCCGGACCAGCTCAAAAGAAAAGCAGGGCAAAAACACCCTGCTTTTTTGTTGGCCTAATCAGCGCCGCTTAAAAACGGATAGTCGATTGCAGGTAAAAGAAATCCGCATTTCCTGAAACGCCAACCCCGTTGGTTTCTTTCACAAATCGACCGGCCCAAAAGCGTCCATAACCAAGCTGCAGATTATACCAGCGGCTGGGTGTATAGCTGATGGTGGCATCAAGTTCCTGACCCACATTGGATCCGGCAGCCCCTGTGGCATCACGGCGAATGGCCGCGCCCCCTGCATTATAAAGAGCGTCTGTCGCCTTTGCGAGATTGAAGTCATGAAAGGCGAGGGCCGTTGTGACCCGCTTATGCGGTTTGGCGCTGAGCTTTGCGGAAAATGCTTCGATATTTTGTCGGGCGACCAGATCCATGCTGCCCAGATAGGCATGGGCAAGGGGAAAAAGCTGATTGAAGGTTCTGGTTTTGCCGTCTGTTTCATCGCCATCGCCACTGGCCCGATCATAAGCCACTGATATTTTTGGCAAATAAGGCAGAGATTTGGAAAAATCCAGACCTGCAGTCATGGTGAGCATCCATGCGGAAATATCACCATTTGTGTTATCGCCGGTTTGCTTTGCCGCTTCCACTTCCCAACGCAGAACACCTTTTTGGTCGGCCACGCGCCCGCCGATGGTCCAAAGCTGTGATTGCAAGGCGGCGGGGTCATCCACATCAAGATTGAGCGCATAAACCTCCACCGCATGGCCGGGCAGGCCAAAATATTGCCCGTAGATCCCGGAGAAGTCGGTTTTTGAATTGCGGCTGCTGGATTTATCGGAAATCACGCGCGGATTGACGAACCATCCATCAATGGCAAACATGTCGGTTTTATAGCTGGCGCGAAAGCCGTCAAAGCTGCGCCGCGTATTGCCCCAGTCAAGGGGGGAAATCAGCCTTTGCGCACCAAATAAAAGCTCTTGCCTGCCGGCACGCACCATGGCGCGGCCCTTGGCGAGGGGGGCATGGAATTCGCCAAAGCCATTCAAAACATCGGTCCGCACAACTTCCACACCGCGCGCAGGCAGGGCGCCGCCGGATTTCCGGGCATCGATCATCTCGACATATCCCCGGAAATAATCGGTGATCTGCACATCCGCATAAGCGCGGACGCGTGTGAGGGCAAACTCATTGTCGCGCCCGTCAAGGCGGCTGGAGCCTAAATTATCCTCATTATGATAACGCAGCCGCATTTCTCCTCCCAAAGACAGGGTAATAGCCGGTGCGATATCGATGTTCTTCAGCGCATCCGTTGTCTTTTCCACCGCCCCGCGTGGATCGTTCGGAGCAATGCAGGATGCGTCCAGATAGCCAAAATCATTGGCGTAAAAGACCCCTTTATATGCCCCGTTCACAGCCTTTTCGCTGGCACATTCGGTGCCAGCTTGTGCATCTGTTTGCTGGGCTGTCGCTTGTTGCGCGCCCATGGCATGGGACGCGGAAAGCGCAAGCAGACTGGATGCTGCCAGGATTTTAAAAAAAGGGGAGAAGGTTCGGCCAGTCTTTAGGGAACTCATACAGATTTTACGCCATCAATAAATTGATCGATTTGGGTTTTCAGATTCGTTGTCATTTCAGACAAAGAGGAGGCCGCGGCCCGCATCTGTGTGGCGGCGGATCCGGTTTCCGCAGCCCCATCAGCGACGCCGTTGATTTCGTGCGCCACGCTGACCGTTCCATCGGAGGCGTTTTGCATATTTTCTGCAATTTCGCGTGTGGCCCCCGATTGCTGTTCAACAGCGGCGGCGATGGTGGAATTGGCTTCGGTGACCTTGGCGATGACATCGTTCATTTTGGTCATGGTGCTGGCGGCTTCGCTGCCTGCCGATTGAATTTCCATGACCAATGTGCCGATTTCCTCAATGGCGTTGCGGGTTTGCGAGGCGAGGGATTTCACTTCACTTGCCACAACGGCAAAGCCTTTCCCGGCTTCGCCTGCGCGCGCTGCTTCAATGGTGGCGTTCAACGCCAGAAGATTTGTTTGTTCGGCAATGGCGTTGATCAGCGTTACCACTTCACCCACGCGATCGGCGGATACCGACAAAGCCTCGACATTCTTGGTGCTGGATTGAACCTGTTCGCTGGCTTCTCCGGCAATGCTGTTGGCATTGGCCACTTGGCGGCTGATTTCGGCAACGGCTGCGGTAAGCTCTTCTGCGGCACTGGCGGCGGTGGTGACATTTTGCGAGGCTTCCTCGCCTGCACCGCGCACGATTTCAGCGCGCCGGGCGGTGCCATCGGCCACATCGGTCAGGTTTTCCGCGGTGGAAGACATTTCCGTCGATGCGGTGGACAGAGCATTGGTGATTTCGGACACTTGCTGCTCAAATTTCTGAACCAGTGTGTCCAGTGCTTGGGCGCGGCGACGGATGGTTTCAGCCTCTTCGCGCTCCCTTGCTTGTTGCTCGGCTTCCAGTTCTTTGCGTTCGGCTTCCTCGCGGGCGAGTTGTTCCGCAGCTTCTTTGGCTTCTGCTTCGGCTTGTGCCTTGGCAATGGCGTTTTGTTGAAAAATTTCGACCGTACGGGCCATGTCGCCAATTTCATCACGGTTTTTATTGAAAGGAATTTTGACCGTGAGATCCCCGCCAGCCAGATTTTCCATCACTTCGCGCAAGCGATTGAGGGGGTGTGTGATATTTTTCGAGGAGAAGAGCGCGATAGCCGCTCCGGCAGCAAATGTGGCAAGAATAAAAATGGAGATCGACCATAGGGTTTTTGTACGCGTACCGTTGGCCTGTTCCATGAACTCGATGCCCTTGTTTGATGCGAAGGCCACCACCTCATCAATCTCGGAAAACAATGTCTGCATGAATGTGGCGTCGGTTTCACGGGTGATGCGCGCTGCGCTTTCATAATCCCCGTTGCGCGCGCGATCGATGGCGCGATCCCGAATGGGCTTCCAGCTCAGGAATGCCTTTTTGGCTTCTTCGATATCCGTTTTGTCGCCGAGAAACCGTTTTTCTATAATATCAAAGGCTTCTAGTGCATTCTTCTCATGTTGATTGATCGATGCCATGGCCGTTTCGATCTCGGATGGATCGCGGGAGAGGGCAATATCTTTCATATCTCGATGGATGGCATAAATGGCGGTTTGCACGTCGCGCGTGGCATTGGAAACCGTATAAGGGTGTCGATGCAGATTTTCGGTTACAGCAGAGAGAGTAAAGGCCCCATTGACCGAAAATGCCCCCATGAAGAGCATCAAAACACCGATGGTGCTAAAGCCAAGAGCCAAGCGTATCCCGAACTTTTGATTAGATAGCCAATTCCCGATTTTCCACATGAAGACGACCCCTCGTATAATACATACGGTATATGTAAATTTATTTTTTTCTACCGACGTGAGAATAACTAGATGCCTTACGAAATATAAATTATTCGTAAATGTTACGATAGCTAACGAATCATTTTGTCTTAAATACATACTACTGGTAGAGGCGTTTTAAGATTTCTACATCTTTAAGGGGCGTTATTCAGCCAGTTTTTAACGGCCTGAGCGGCGGAAAACCCGGAGGAAAGGCAGGCCTGAAGCAGATAGCCGCCTGTGGGCGCATCCCAATCGAGCATTTCCCCGGCGATAAAAATTCCGGCGGAGGCTCTGAGCATCAGTTGGTCGTCAAGATTGTTGAAGGACACTCCACCGGCAGTGGAAATTGCCCGGTCAATGGATTGGGTTCCTGTAATGTCAAAAGAAACACACTTTATAAGTGTTGAAATATCATCAAGTAAAATTTCTCGAGGCGCTTTATTCAGATGCTCCAGAACCAAAGCGATGGCCAGCGGCGATAATTTCGCGGCTTTGCGAAGCCGGTTGGACAGGCTTTGCTTTCTGCCCACACGGGATAAGCGCATTTGGAGGTCCGAATGGCTTAGGTCGGGTCGCAGATCAAGGGTCAGTCGTGCATGGCCTTTTTGGCGAATCTGGTCACGCAGTTGAGCCGATAGGGCATAGATCGCGCCGCCCTCTATGCCTGTGCGGGTGATGATTGCCTCGCCCTTGACGGATTGCCCATCTACGGAAAACACACATGTTTTCAAGGGTGTTCCGGCGAATCGTTCGCTTATATAAGGGCTCCACGGGATGGTGAAACCGCAATTGGCTGGCTCAAAGGCGGAAACGGTTACGCCAAGCTGTTCCAAAGGCGCGCGCCATGACCCCTCCGAGCCAAGACGGGGCCAACTGGCTCCCCCCAAAGCCAAAATGGTTGCGGCGGGCCGTACTTTTATACTGATGCCTTCTTGGCTGCGCAGTAAAAGTGCGCCGCTATCATCCCAGCCTTGCCATTCGGCGCGGGTCTGAATCTCCACATTCAGCGCGCGCAGCCGCGCCAGCCATGCCCGTAATAATGGCGAGGCTTTCATAGCCTTGGGGAATACCCGTCCGGAGCTGCCGACGAAAGTCTCTGCTCCGAGGTCATCGGCCCATTGGCGCACAGCATCGGGCGGAAAAGCCCGGATGAGCGGCTCTAGCCAGCGGCGTGCCGGGCCATAGCGATCAAGGAAGTGCTCCAGATTTTCGCTATGTGTCAGGTTCAGCCCGCCACGTCCGGCCATGAGGAATTTGCGGCCCACGGTGGGCATGCGCTCATAAACTGTCACCGAAAAGCCGGCCAGTGCCAATGTTTCGGCAGCCATCAAGCCAGCGGGGCCGCCACCAATGATGGCAATGGGGGATCGGGCAGTCTGGAACTGTGGCATGGCAAGACCTTGGCGGATGTCGGCAAAGGCGGCGCTATAGCTTAATTGAGCGCCCAAGGCGAGAGGTGCCCCTTATTCAAGGCGTGCGGGATAGGGCTTTGTTTTTGCTTTCGGCGTGCGATTGGCCGATTTTGAGGAAAAATTGCAAATTGTTTTGCATTCAATAAGGATAGAAAATAAGCATCTTTATAAGAAATATGAATGCCAATCCGATATTTTGTGCAAAGAATACAAAAAATGAAAACAACCTGTAACGGCTAGGGAAAGAAGGGGAGGGGACATGGAGATTTTTGATTGGGGCGTTGTTGCTGCCTATTTCGTGCTGGTTTTTGGGGTGGCGATTTTGGCCACCCGCCGCCGTAAGAAATCCGATAGCCAAGACTTTTTTCTGGCGGGCCGCAATGCAGGATGGTTCGTGGTGGGGGCATCGTTATTTGCCTCCAATATCGGATCGGAGCATCTGGTCGGGCTGGCAGGAACGGGGGCGGCCAGTGGCATTGCCGTGGGGCAATTTGAAATTCTGGCCGGCCTGATTCTTTTGCTTTTGGGCTGGCTTTTTGTGCCCTTCTATATGCGTTCCGGTGTGTTCACCATGCCCGAATTTCTGGAAAAACGGTATTCGGAAGGGGCGAAATTCTATCTCGCCATCATTTCGATCATTGGCTATGTGCTGACCAAGATTTCTGTGACCATTGCGGCGGGCGGCATTGTGTTTCAAAGCCTGATGGGGCTGGATTTCTGGACGGGGGCCGTGATTGTTGTGGTAGCCACCGGCCTTTATACCATCTGGGGCGGGCTGCGGGCCGTTCTTTATACCGATGTTTTACAGATGATTGTGCTGCTTTTGGGGGCCGTTGCGGTAACGGTGATCGGGCTGCAGGCGGTTGGTGGCTGGTCCGCTTTGCGGGTGGAAGCGGGTGATGCGGCATTCAGCCTGTGGCGCCCCATGAGCGATCCCGAATTTCCATGGACGGGCATCTTGTTTGGCGCGCCTATTTTGGGTGTGTGGTATTGGTGTACGGACCAATATATCGTGCAAAGGGTGCTGTCTGCCCATGGATTGGAGCAAGCCCGGCGCGGTACTATTTTTGCGGCCTGGCTGAAACAATTGCCGCTGTTTTTGTTTGTTGTGCCGGGCATCATTGCCGCGACACTGGCGGAGCGCGGCCTGTTTGTTCTGGATAGCCCCGATGCGGCTCTTCCCACTTTGGTGGCGCAATTGCTGCCTGTGGGGTTCAAGGGCTTGGTAGTGGCCGGGCTTTTGGCCGCTTTAATGAGTTCCCTGTCTTCGGTATTCAATTCTTGTTCCACCATCGTCACCATGGATATTTATAAACGCTTCCATGAAGACGCGAGCGAGCGCCTGCTGGTTTTGGTCGGGCGCCTGTCCACCGCAGCACTGGTGGGGTTGGGGCTTTTGTGGATTCCGTTCATGAGCCGTATTTCCGGGCAGTTTTATACCTATTTACAAAGTGTGCAGGCCTATATTTCGCCGCCCATCGCCGCAGTGTTTCTGGTGGGGATCTTGTGGCCGCGCGCCAGCGCCAAAGGAGCCGGATGGGCCTTGGGGGTCGGGGCCGTGCTTGGTATTGGACGGTTGATTCTGGAACTGAACAAAGATGCCCTTCAAGGAATTTGGCTGACTTTGGCTGTGGAAAATTTCCTGCATGTGGCCATTATTTTGTTTCTTGTGTCTTTTCTGGTTTTGGTTGTGGGGAGTTTGATCTTTCCCGATGCGGAACCGGAACAGGACCTGACATGGCATGCGGTTTTTCGTGACGGTCAGGCCATTCCCACAAAGGGACGGACGCGCGATATCTGGCTGAGCCTTGGCGTTGTTGCGGCAGTGGCGGTGTTGTGGGTTTATTTCTCATGACGGCGCATCAGCATTGTGCATGGAATTTGCGGATTCATAAAATTTGACTGATTGTTAAAAAATCTGTCTAGTTTGTCCAAATGCTTCAAACTGGCTTGCCATAACAGGTGATGGGGTTATGGTCCCAAAGCCTTCGATGTGCGCGGGTCAGATTTTTGGCCGTGGAAAAACGGGACGGGGAGACCAAAATGCTATTCAAAGATGTGATCCGTAAAAAGCGGGATGGTGAGACTTTGTCCGCTGAGGAGATCAATGTGTTTGTCTCCGGCCTTGCCGATGGCAGCCTTCCGGCTGAGCAGGTGTCCGCTCTCGCCATGGCGATTTTCTTGAAATCCATGAGCTTTGAAGAAGCCGGAGCCTTGACATTGGCCATGGCGAACTCTGGCGTGATGCTGGACTGGAGCAGGAAGGTCTGGATGGCCCGGTTGTGGACAAACATTCCACTGGCGGGGTGGGCGACAAGGTAAGTTTTATGCTGGCGGCCATCGCTGCAAGCTGTGGCTGTTATGTGCCGATGATTTCCGGACGCGGTCTTGGACATACGGGCGGTACCCTTGATAAAATTGCCAGTATTCCGGGATATAATCCCACGCCGGGTCTTGATGTATTTCGCAAGGTCACAAAAGAGGTCGGGTGCGCCATTATCGGCCAGACATCGGATCTGGCACCTGCGGACCGCCGCCTTTATGCCATCCGCGATATTTCGGGCACTGTAGAATCCATTCCGTTGATCACGGCCTCGATCCTGTCCAAAAAAATTGCCGCCGGAAATCGCTCTTTGGTGATGGATGTAAAGGTGGGGACCGGCGCTTTCATGGAAAGCATTGAAGAAGCCCGCGCCCTTGCGCGTAGCATCATCGGAACCGCCAAAGCCGCTGATCTGACAACCCATGCCCTTATCACGGACATGTCGCAGGTTTTGGGCGATACGGCGGGAAATTCCGTCGAAATTGAAGAAACGGTGGACTATCTGACCAATAGTCGCCGTGAAAGCCGGTTGGATGAGGTGGTGTTGGCCTTGGCCGCGGAAATGCTGATCACTGGCGGTCTTGCCGATAACCGCGAAGAAGCCACTGAACGCGCCAATGAAGCGGTAACATCGGGCCGCGCGGCGGAGGTGTTTGCCAAAATGGTGACGGCTTTGGGCGGCCCTGCAGACTTTATCGAGCGGTATCAGCATTATTTGCCCAAGGCATCGGTGGTGGTGCCGGTTTTGCCCGAAACGGAAGGCTATGTGTTTGCTGTGGATGCGCGGGCCATCGGCAATGCGATTATCGAACTGGGCGGGGGCCGCAGGGCGGTGGATGATGTGCTGGATCTTTCGGTGGGCTTTGATCGCATTGCCCCGATTGGTGCAAAAGTCGGGCCGGACCGGCCTTTGGCTTATGTTCATGCCGCCAGCAAAGATGCCGCCGACCGTGCGATGCAAAATCTGCGCGCGGCCACACATATCTTGGATCAAAAACCAGCGGACAGCCCGGTGATTTATGACATACTGACCAGCGCCTGAAACCAGCCCAAAAGGTGTGGGCAAGAAGGCCAAAACATAAGCGGCCATAGAGGGAGAGAGATTTTGGGGAATTTCATAAGCCTGCTGGGCATCATGGCCATTTTGGCTTTGGCTGTTGCCCTTTCAACCAATTGGCGGGCCATTCGGCCACGGGTGGTTTTGAGCGCTTTTGGATTACAGGCGGCCATTGCGGCTTTTGTGTTATATGTTCCGGCCGGGAAAGCCATGATTCAGGCACTGTCCGGTGGGGTTCAGGCCATCCTCAATTTCTCCAATGTGGGGATTGATATGGTCTTTGGCTGGCTGGCCCATGGGGATGGCGCATTGAGCTTCGCAATCAATGTTCTCCCCATTATCATCTTCTTTTCCTCGCTGATGGCGGTTCTGTATCACCTGCATATCATGCAATGGGTTGTGAAGATTGTTGGCGGAATCTTGCGGCGCATCATCGGCACACAAAATATCGAATCCTTGAATGCGGCGGCCAATATGTTCGTTGGCCAAACCGAAGCCCCCTTGGTCATTCGTCCTTATCTTGGCCGGCTCACCGATGCCCAGTTGTTTACCGTAATGGTTTCGGGGCTTGCCTCTGTTGCGGGCACGGTTTTGGCCGCATATGCCCAGATGGGTATTCGACTGGATTATCTTTTGGCGGCCAGTTTCATGGCGGCACCCGGCGGGCTTTTGATGGCCAAATTGCTGATGCCCGATGAAGAAAGCGCTGACGCAACGAAAGATCTGGAGCCCACCAAGGCAGATGGCGACAAACCCCATGCCAATGTGATTCTGGCAGCGGCTGTGGGGGCGCAGGATGGCGTGAAACTGGCGGTGAATGTTGGGGCGATGTTGCTGGCTTTTGTCGCGATGATTGCCTTGTTCAACGGGATTGTTGGCGGCATTGGCGGCTGGTTTGGTTATGGTGACCTCACCTTAGAGCTTATTCTCGGCTATCTGTTTGCGCCGGTGATGTATCTTTTGTCGATCCCTTGGTCAGAAGCACAAATTGCGGGTGCGCTGTTTGGAGAAAAGCTGATTCTCAATGAATTTGTCGCCTATCTGCATCTGGGGCAGGTCGTTGATAGCATCAGCCCGCGTACAGAAGCTGTGGTTACATTTTCTTTGTGCGGCTTTGCCAATGTGTCATCCATCGCCATTCTTTTGGGTGGGCTTGGCAGCCTGATCCCCGAAAAGCGTGATCTAATTGCCCGTTATGGCTTGCGTGCGGTGGCAGCGGGTTCTTTGTCGAACCTGATGAGCGCCGCCATGGCCAGTCTGCTTTTGCCCTTCTAATGGAAGGGGCTTCGGGGATGCGCCGCATTATCATGGATTGTGATCCGGGTCAGGATGATGCGGTCAGCCTGCTTATGGCGCTGGCCTCTCCGGAAGATCTCCAGATTCTGGGTATCACGGCAGTGGCGGGCAATGTGGGGCTGGAACGCACAGAGCGTAATGCCCGTATGATCTGTCAATTGGCCGGGCGGAGCGATGTTCCGGTTTATGCAGGCTGTGACCGGCCTTTGATGCGGCCATTGATTACTGCTGAAAATGTGCATGGGCAAACCGGTATTGACGGGATTGATGTTTTTGATCCCACAACACCTTTGGCGGATGGCCATGGGGTGGATTTCATCATTGAAACCCTTTTGGCCGCAGAAGACGACAGCATCACATTGGTGCCCAGCGGGCCTTTGACCAATTTGGCTCTGGCCATGATGCGAGCCCCGGATATTTTGCCGAAGATCCGCGAAATCGTTGCCATGGGTGGGGCCATGCGCGAAGGGGGGAATTTCTCTCCATCGGCTGAATTCAATATTCTGGTGGACCCGGAAGCGGCAAAAATTGTTTTTGATTGTGGCCGCCGGATCACTTTGGCGGGGTTGGACGTAACCCACAAAGTGCTGGCCACCAAGGAACGCTTGGCACCTATCAAGGCGCAGGATGGCGTGGTGCCGCAAGCGGTTTACAATATGCTGGCCTTTTTCAACCGTTTCGATACGCAGAAATACGGGTCCGGCGGTGCGCCTTTGCATGATCCATGCACCATCGCCTGGCTTTTAAAGCCGGAGCTGTTTCAATCGAAGCTGTGCAACGTGTCTGTGGAAACACATTCGGCGCTGACATTGGGGCATACGGCGGTGGATTTTTGGGCGGTGACCGACCGGCCCAAAAATGTTCGTTGGCTTTATGATGTGGATGCGGACGGGTTTTTCGCCTTATTGACCGAGCGATTGGCCCGCTTTCCTTTTGAAGAGATGGGTGATGGCCAAGCTGATGCGAAAGATCAACCGCCACGCTTGACGGTTTTGGGATCTGTTAATCTGGACATTGTGGCACGGGCCGATCGTTTGCCGGTGGCTGGTGAAACGGTGACCGGCGCAGAGCTGAGCCGCTTTCCCGGTGGCAAAGGGGCCAATCAGGCGCTGGCGGCCCGGCGCCTGGGGGCCGATGTCTGCTTGTGCGCACGGGTGGGCAACGATGCGGCAGCCGACGAGGCTTTGGCCCTTTTGCGTGTGGATGGCGTGGATCTTTCGCACTGTATCTCTTTGGCCGATTGCCCCACGGGCGTGGCTCTGGTGGTCGTGGATGCGGGGGGTGAAAACCAGATCGTTGTGGCCCCCGGTGCCAATCGCCGCTTTGCCGCTGAGAGCCTGAAATTGCCGCAAGCCGAGGCGCTTTTGTGCCAGCTTGAAGTGCCAATGGCGGTGATTGAAGAAGCCGCCGCCCAACAGAAGGCGGGGCTGTTTGTGCTTAATGCCGCTCCGGTGGCACCGATCTCTCCTGCGGTTCTTCGCAGGGTGGATGTGTTGATTATGAATGAAATCGAAGCGCAGGCGCTGGATGGCCAATTGGATAGCTTCCAAGGCCTGAAAGCGCTGACCTTGGGGGCCAAAGGGGCCATGCTGATGAAAGGCGACAAGGTGATCGCCCGCGCCACTCCGCCCAAGGTACAGGTTGTGGACAGCACGGGGGCTGGGGATGCCTTTTGCGCCGCCCTTACGATTGCGCTGATGTCTTCTGTAGAATATCAAGAAGCCCTTGATTTTGCTTGCAAGGTGGGGGCGCGTGCCACCACGCGGCACGGGGCCCAGCCCGGTATGCCGCACCGGAATGACCTTGACTAATTGATCACGCTCTTGGTGAATGGACCCAATGGAGCGATAGGCTTAACATAAAGATCGTGTGGGCAAAGGGTGCCAAAGAAGCCATGATTATGGCCACGGCATAAACAAGGGCGGGGGATGAGGCGCTTTATGGATCATGATATCCAGATGGTACGGCCACAGAATGGTGCGGATGAGGCGGGGAAAACCCGTATTCAGGCGCGCAATGAAAAACGCATATTAGATGCCGCGCAAGAGGTGTTTGCAGCCTATGGCTTTCATGGAGCGACCATCGAAAAGGTTGCCGAAAAAGCTGATATGTCGAAGCCCAATCTGCATTATTATTTCAAGCGCAAAACCGATCTTTATGTTGCGGTTCTGCGGCGGACTTTGGAAACCTGGCTCACGCCTTTGGCCCATCTGGACCCCGAAGGCGATCCCGAAGAAGAATTAAGCCGCTATATCCGTTTCAAGGTGGAAATGTCGCGCCGCTCGCCCATTGCATCGCGGGTGTTTGCCAATGAAGTGCTGCAAGGTGCGCCCTTTTTGAAAGAGTATATGGAAACCGATCTGCGGGAGCTGGTGGAAAGCAAATCCGGCGTTATTTGCGGCTGGATCAAGCAAGGAAAATTGCTGCCGGTAGACCCATATCACCTGATTTTCCTGATTTGGGCGGCAACGCAGCACTATGCGGATTTTCAACCGCAGATCAAAGCGGTGATGAATATGCCGCGTTTGACCAAGGATTATTTCGCCGATGTGTCGGATAGCTTGATCCGGATTATCCTGCGCGGTGTGCTGGCTGATAAGCCAGAAAGCGCGAAGACGCCTGCGGAAACGCCAAACTCATAGGCAGAAAGCGAATAAGCGTTGCGGCCCAATTGGTCTGTGCTTTAAAAGCCAGCCATGGATATTTCCCTGTTTGATTTTGAATTGCCCCGTGACAGGATCGCGTTGCGGCCGGTCAGCCCGCGTGATCAGGCGCGTTTGTTGCGCGTGGATGGCGGGGGCGGCCTTGATGATCGCCATGTATCGGACCTGCCAGATATGTTGCGGCCCGGTGATCTTTTGGTCAGCAATGACACCCGTGTCATTCCGGCGCGGCTTTTTGGCCATCGCGGTGAAGCAAAGATAGAGATCACGCTCCATAAGCGTCTGGATGCGGCCCGTTGGGTTGCTTTTGCGCGTCCGGCGAAGAAATGCCGCCCCGGTGATCTTTTGGAATTTGATGGCCTGTCGGCGCAGGTTGAACAGCGCGATGGTGCGGAAGTTACCTTGCGCTTTTTGGCAGACGATGTGGAAACCGCACTTCAGCAGCATGGCGTTATGCCCTTGCCGCCTTATATCGCCGCCCAGCGCCCCGCCGATGCCCGTGATCTGGAGGATTATCAAACCATTTTCAGCGAGAAAAAGGGGGCTGTTGCGGCGCCCACGGCGGGCCTGCATTTTACCGATCGGCTTTTGGCCGGTTTGAAGGCGCGCGGGGTGGCGCACACAACGCTGACCCTGCATGTGGGGGCGGGAACATTTCTGCCGGTGAAGGTGGATAATACCGAAGATCACCGGATGCATGCGGAATGGGGGGAGATCACGCCAGAGGTTGCCCGCCAATTGAACGAGGTGCGGGATCGCGGCGGCCGAATCGTTGCCGTTGGCACCACCTCCTTGCGCTTGCTGGAAAGTGCGGCGGACGAACAGGGTCGCATCCAGCCCTTCCGCGGCGATACGGATATTTTCATCACACCGGGCTATAAATTCCGCGCCGTTGATGTGCTGATGACCAATTTTCACCTGCCGAAATCCACATTGTTCATGCTGGTTTCGGCCTTTTGCGGACTTGATCGCATGCAGGCGGCTTATGCCCATGCCATCGCTAATGACTATCGATTTTATTCCTATGGCGATGCCTGCTTGCTGTTTCCCCCTTCTTTGACCGAGGCCCCATGACCCGTTTTTCTTTTGATGTTCATAAAACCGATGGCAAAGCCCGGCGCGGGACCATCACCATGCAGCGCGGCGAGATTCGCACGCCGGCCTTTATGCCGGTGGGAACGGCGGCCACGGTCAAGGCCATGCTGCCTGAAAGTGTGCGCCAAACCGGTGCGGATATCATTCTTGGCAACACCTATCATTTGATGCTGCGCCCCGGGGCAGAGCGAATCGCCGAGTTGGGCGGCTTGCACCAGTTCATGAATTGGGACCGGCCGATCCTTACGGATTCCGGCGGATTTCAGGTGATGTCCTTGGCCAAGCTCCGCAAGCTGACGGAAGAAGGCGTTGCCTTCCAGTCCCATATTGATGGCTCGCGCCATATGCTAACGCCGGAACGCTCTATCGAAATCCAGCGATTTCTAGGCTCGGATATCGTTATGTGTTTTGATGAATGTACGCCGTTTCCGGCCACCTATGAGCAGGCAAAAGAATCGAAAGATCTGTCCATGCGCTGGACGCGTCGCTCCCGTGAGGCTTTTGATAGCTCTGCACAGCAATCGGGAAAATCGGCGTTGTTTGGCATCCAGCAAGGCAGTGTCTTTGAAGATTTGCGCGAACAATCCTCCAAGGCCTTGGCGGATATTGGCTTTGATGGCTATGCGGTAGGCGGCCTGGCCGTGGGCGAGGGGCAAGAGGCGATGTTCTCCACCCTTGATTTCTGCGCACCCATGCTGCCTGCGGAAAAGCCGCGCTATTTGATGGGGGTGGGCAAGCCCGATGATATCGTCGGGGCTGTGATGCGGGGCATTGATATGTTTGATTGCGTGATGCCGACACGCTCTGGCCGCACTGCACAGGCCTTCACATGGCGCGGACCGATCAATCTGCGCAATGCCCGGCACAAGGACGATCCGCGGCCCCTTGATCCCGATGTGCCAAGTCCGGCCACGCACTATTCTCGCGCTTATTTGCATCATCTGGTGCGGTGCGAGGAAATTTTGGCCCCGATGCTGGTGACTTGGCACAATATCGCCTTTTATCAGGCCCTGATGCAGCGCCTGCGTGATGCTATCGAGCAAGGTTGTCTGGCTGATTTTGCCGCTCAATTCCTTGAAACATATCGTGGTGGCGACATCGATCCACTTTGAGCCTATGATGAGGCATCTATTTGGTTTGTCGGAGGCGCGCCATGTCGGATCTCACCCTCATTATCGGGAATAAGAATTATTCAAGCTGGTCGCTTCGGCCCTGGCTGGCCATGAAGGCGAACGGCTTGACGTTCAATGAACGGCTGATCGTGCTTGATACGCCGGATTTCAAAGCAGAGATCAGCCAGTTCAGCGCGGCCAATCGTGTGCCGGTTCTGATCGATGACGAGATCACCATTTGGGACAGCTTGGCCATTTGCGATCATCTGGCAGAGCGATTCCCGAAAGGGCGGCATTGGTGGCCTCAAGCGCCGTTTTTGCGCGCTCATGCCCGCTCGGCGGTGGCGGAAATGCATTCGGGTTTTGCCAAAATTCGTGCGGAAATGCCGATGAACCTGAAGCGTGCGCCAAAAGCGGTAGCGCTAAGCGATGAAGCCAAGGCCGAAGTGGCGCGCGTTGAAGCCCTTTGGATGAAGCCCTGCGCCTGTCGGGCGGGCCGTTTTTATATGGCGATTATTCCATTGCCGATGCGTTTTTTACGCCCCTTGCCACGCGGCTGCGGTCTTATGATGTGGAATTGGGAGAAAGCGCAAACCGCTATGTGGCCCATGTGCATGATTGGCCGGATTTCCAAGGCTGGCGTGCCGCAGCGCTGGAAGAGCCGTGGACCCACAACAGCGATTTTTTGTAGGGGAAGGCGGTAAAAAAAGGGGCTGTGAAAAGTTTTTTTACAAGAGTGCTCTCAAGGGCTTGACCGCACCGGTTCACGCACTTATGGTCCGCCGCACTTCCACGGCAACGGCGCAAATTCTGTCGCGCTGTTTCTTGGGGGCCGTTAGCTCAGTTGGTAGAGCAACTGACTTTTAATCAGTAGGTCGCAGGTTCGAATCCTGCACGGCTCACCAAAGATTTCAAGCACTTGACCAGAAATGGTCAGGTGCTTTTTTGTTTCACGGAAGCAATACGGAAGCACACCGGGGGCGTTAGAGCCGGGAAATTGATATGGCAAATTATCCATAATTAATTTTATTTTATAACCAAGAGTTGATTTTTCTAATATTCATATCGAATATGGAGAAATGCACATAAAAAAACCAACCTTGGATGATCTGTTACGTGAGGTTTACGCTCGTCTTCTTGGTAGCATTGATTCTGCTGGTGGCAGAGGGTTGACTTGGAGCCGGGGAGAGGGCGTCGAGGAAGTTGGGGTTCTTCTGGAGCTAACAAATCCGCGCGCACGTCTGAGTGCGACAGAGACTCGAGGCAGGATATTCAGCCCCCTAGGTGAGTTATGTTGGTATCTGTCTGGTAGTGATCAACTGGAGCACATAACTTATTATCTCCCCGTATATAAGAATGAATCAGAGGATAAAAAGACTGTCCGCGGAGCTTACGGTCCCCGGTTTCGTGGTAACGGGGCAGGTGGAGGGCATGGTGTCAACCAATTAGAAAAAGTCATTGAGCGGTTAAAAGGAAAGGCGACTACTAAAAGGGCGGTAATAGTGCTGCTTGAGCCGCGAGATTTCGAGCAGGATTATAAGGAAATACCATGCACTGTCTCGCTGCAGTTTTTGATTCGCAATGAACGTTTGCATATGATTACAAGTATGCGTTCAAACGACGCTTATTTCGGACTACCGCATGACATATTCTGCTTCACAATGATCCAGGAGCTTATAGCTCGGTCAATTGGTGTGAAGTTAGGAGGGTACAAGCATTTTGTTGGAAGCCTTCATTTATATAACGACAAGAAGGCGGATGCGGAACGTTATTTGGCTGAAGGGTGGCAATCGACGGCCCATTCGATGCCTTCGATGCCAATGGGTTGTCAGATGTCTGGAGTCGCTGATTTTTTGGGTATCGAACAAAAAATAAGAAGTGGTGAATTAACTCAACCAGAGGATATAAAACTTAACACTTATTGGAAAGACTTGGCCGTACTTCTTATGGCTTACGCGTGGTCTAAAGACAGAATAAAGAAAAATAAACTTGATGAATTGAGTAGCCATATTAATGCGAACGCCTATAAGCAGTATCTTCGAATTAAAATAAAAAATAACAACAATTTAATTAAAGAAAAAAGTAAGCAATTATCGTTATTATAAATAGAATGTGAAATTTGAGATGAAAATTAGAAATAAGAATCGAGAAGAGTTTAATAATATAAAAAATATGTTGGTAGAGTACAATAAAAATACTTGCAGTATGCCGGGAATTTTTCAAGATAAAATGATGAATGTATTTGTTTATCAAATTATTGATAGTATTCGTCGTGTAGAATATATAAAGAAAATAAGTATTCGTGTTAAAGATTTGAATTATTCGAGGCCGTTCTCTGGTATGTTTGACCCCATTAAAGCCGCTGCCGTTTTGCAGAAACGTGGTGATATTGACGAGGCTTTTTGGTTGGTATTTTTGGCTACTCATTTTGGAATGCACGCAATGGATGGGTGGCGATTGGTTGAAGATATTTATGGTAAACTTGGCCAAGGAGGAGTGTGGAATTGGAATAGCGTCTGTGTAGAGCCAGCTCGAATGAGAGCATGGCTTGCTACGAACTATCCAATATTAACGGGTGATGGCATATCTCGCCGTTTTAGTAATCACAGAAAATATGAGAGCTTGAGAGATACAGATGCTGGGACGGGGGCTGTTATAGAGAGTTATGTAAATTGGTTGGCTCCGTCTCATAGCCATGTGGAACTGATTAGGGGCTCTCATAGAAAGGTTGGCCAGAATCCATATGAAGTATTCGATCTCCTATATCATGATATGGATGCTGTAGCACGGTTTGGACGCTTGGGTAAGTTTGATTTTCTTACAATGCTTGGAAAGCTCGGGTTAGCACCTATTGCGCCGGGAAAGCCCTATATTGAAGGGGCAACGGGTCCTATGCGTGGTGCGAAGTTATTATTTGCTGTTTCCGAGGAGGATTTCTCGGCAAAGAAATTGGATTCGATGGTGAAAAAATTAGGTTTTCATCTTGGGCTTGATATGCAGGTGATGGAAGATGCTATGTGCAATTGGCAAAAGTCACCAGATAAGTATATTTATTTTCGAGGGTAGTTTATTTCCACTGGAATCGGCGTTTTAGATGATTGAATTGATTGTAACCAATCAGATGGTAATGCTGCAATTGTCCAACTACAATACCTGGCGATACGCCTGCCTTTTTAGCAAATGACATGATATCTTTACTAGATGGCTTTAAGTTTAATAATTTTGGCTGAAATTCTAAGGAGATTAATTGATTGGAAGCAAATAGGTTTGCTTCCTCTTCAGCTTGGTCTAAGGACATTCCGTCATTTTCGAAGAAAGGGATTTTATTTTCATGAAGGACTAGGTGGCCACATTCATGAAAAAATGTGAACCAAAAATGGTCATCTGATAAGTATCGAAAACTTAATTGTATTATTGGGGATCCTCTTTTGTTGAATCTTGCTGCGCCGTTAATGCTACAGCCCTTGGGAGCTCTAACAACAACAAGATAAACGCCACAATTAGCGCATATTTCTTGGAGTTTACGTAGAAATAATGATGGATTTTTGTACCATGTAAGTCTTTTTAATTCTGGTAGTGCGGATAAAAATTTTCTCTTGTCCCACTTATTTATTTTAATTCTATTGGATAATATTTCACCTTGGCGTAACCAAGCAGCAACAGCAAAGTCATCGGCTTCGCGTATTGCAGACTTACGAAAGGCGGATTGCATCGAATTATCGCCATAAGTTTCCTTCCAAGCCTCAAGGCTTGGGACATCAAAGAAGTTTAGACATGCCTCTACCAATGATTTTTGTTTTTTCCCCGGGCTGAGCCATCCGAATTTCTTCATATCCGATATAGGCAAAAGGCGCGCCCATTCACTTAAACTCTGGATAGACCGGACAGAGTGTCTTTCGTTACGAAATTGATCTTCTCTCGTGAGCCAGAAATCTTTTGTTGAACCAAGCTGTTCTGAAAGCTTAAGGGCAATTCTAGCGGTAATTCGTGCCTTGCCACTTATTAGGCTTTGTGAAAAAGAAGGGGTTTCGTCGATTAACAAAGAAAAGGCTTCAATCGACATCCCTCGTTCGTCGAGAATGTCCAAGATCGTGTCCCCCGGCGGAGAGCGCCAGTCAGGAGAAAATGCCTCTTCATTCTGGAGCATGATAAATACCCTGTATTTTTACCCGACTTACATTAATCCAACTATCTAGAGATGCGGGATTAGCATGCTGCCTTGGATGGTTGGGGCTAATAGAAAGTCTATGGTTATCAGCTAATTGAATAACGCATGTGTTCCCAGATATTTCCGGATCGCCTGCTATCAGTTCATATACGTTTGAAGCGGCGTATATATCAGCGAGACGCTTTATCAGCGATATCGTTACGTCCTCCCCTAAGTTGTTTACTGCAACTTGGCGATTCTCGCAAATTTCTCGTATATCCTTTGAGGTGAATGCGATTTCCAAGAGGGTTCCATTAGTGCTTTAATGAGAGGGTTGATTTCATAAATAGTTGTGAAATGTCGTAATGCCAATAGTGCCAATAGTGCCATTAGTGCCATTAGTGCCAATAGTGCCAATAGCATCACCGTTTAGGACTTATTGGCGCTATTGACGCTATTGGCACCGGGGCTGTTCATGGTCTTAGGGCCGGATTGACAAGGAAGCGCTTGCTTTCCCGGCCCGCTGTTTCGCCTTGGCGGGCAAAGGCCGGTTTCAGCCAGTGATAGCCGCTTAAGGTCAGGCAGGCATCCATCACGGCTTTTGTGGTTTCGTTCTTAAGAAAGGTCCGCCGCAAATCGCGCACGCTAAGGCTTTCGGGCTTTTTCGCCTCGATATGGCGGGCGATCCTTAAGGCGATGGGATCACTGCTTTGCCCGTCCGCCTCGCCAAAGGCCCGTTGCGCCATGGGCCAGAAATAGTCTTCCAAAAGCCTTAAGGCCCGTTGCATGGCCGAGGCGCTGATGTCTGTGGGTTCCGGCCCCTTAAGGGAATCGGCGGCCCAGTCCAGCATGCTTAAGGTCAGCGCCAGCCTTAAGGCGCGTCCCTCGATCTTGCCCCACCAGCCCGCAAGGCGGCCCATGGGGGCACGATCCGCCACCGCTTCCCACCATGGATTAAAGATCGCCTGCGCCTCTTGTGCCATCTTTAAGGTGATGGGGGCGGGCTTGCCTTGATCGTTGGTGCCCATCTTAAGGCCCTCAAGCCGCCTTAAGGTCGTTTCCAATATCTCATGGCAGGGCGGCCCCTTCGGCACCCGACGCTTAACGGGATCGGGGCAGACATATAGAAAGCGGGCGTTCAGGCCATCATCATCACCGCTCAAGAGAAGTTTCTTCAGGCGGTCGGGCTGAATACCGCCAAGGATAGAGGTGCCAAGATAAGGAATGAAAATGGGTTTCTCGCCGTTCTTCACCCGGTCGATGCTATAGGTGCCGCCTTCATACGCTTCCAGCCAGAAGGCGCGGTCACCGCCGCGTGTGCCATTATAGCGGTCGAAGTTGGATAACCAGCCCGCCAGTTCATCACGATAGATAAGAAGCCCGCGCGGATTGGCCGGAAGCGCCCGGCATAGGGCTTCGATGGTGGCATCCGTTACCATCAGCCGCTTGTGTTCGGGGGCTTGGGGCTCCATGGCATCTTCAGGCAGGCGAGGGGCAGGCTGGCCCTTTGCCACAGCGTCCTTGCAGGCTTTTGCCCAAGCCTCATGTTTGAGGAGGGCTTCTTGCTTGGTGGTTTCATAATCGCGCAAATCTTGTTGTAAGACGTCGCCATATTCGGCCTCGATGGCCTTCATGGTCTGCATGATCGGGCGCATGGCCGGGCTTTTACCTGCCGAGGGTGCGCCTACCAGCGCAAACCACAGGATCGGTGATTGGGTCCATTGACCAAAGGCAAAGATGGTGCGGCTGTTGCCAATCAAGCTTGCGGATACGGCGAACAAAGAAGCGGCCACATAATCCCTTGGGGCCGAGGTGGCCTCGCTGGTGGCCTCCACCCAATGCGCCAATGCCGGGGGCAGGGTATCGAGCGGGAAGGCCGGGGCCGGAAGCGCCGGGTCGAGAAAGTGGCGATCCGGTTGCGGCCAGTCATCATTGGCAGCGCTTGCCTTATGGGGAAGCTCATAGGGTGCGGCATGGCGGGCCAGGGCGCGCACATACGCCGCTGTCCAGCCATCGGCCACAGCATCCGCTGCATCCCATTTGGCCGGAAGCCCAGCTTTGAACGCCATGGAAGCGCCTATGGTGTCCAAGGCGGCCTTGATGCCTTCAAGGGAGGGTGTGATCAAGGATACCCGCGCACCCTGTTCCAAAAGCTTTGCCGCCACAGACTGGGCATAGGCCATGCCCGCTTGGTCATGGTCTGGCCAGATCACGACGGAACGGCCCGCCAATAGCGACCAATCGGTTTTATGAGCGGCATTGCTGCCGCCCATGCTGGTGGTGGCAACCAAGCCCAGCCCCAAAAGGGCGTCGGCGGCCTTTTCGCCTTCGGTGACAATCAAAAGATCATCGGCGCTGCCATGAATGCGGTCTGCCTGATAAGGCAAGCGGCGGGGCGGCATCTGCCATTGGTCCGTTACCGGATCATAAGGCTGAAAGCTCTTGCCGCCATCGGCCAGATCGAACCGGTATATGTAACCATAAGGTTGGCCGTCGCTGTCCTTATATACGTATAGGTAAGAGGGCGTCCCCAAACGCGGATGAGCCTTAGCTAAGCTATAAGGAGCTTTATGTAACTTAACGGTCATTGCTGATCCCCGCTTGCTGCTCGATGAGCCTTAAGGCTTGGCTTTGCTTAAGGCCGTATACATAGGCGTATAAGCTGATCACATCGCCGCCGCCGTCGCCGGTGGCATAGTCACGCCAAGCGCCGGTCATAAGATTGACCTTGAAGCTCCCTCGCTTGCGGTCGGCCCGTGTTGGGTTGAGAGCCACCCAATAGCGGCCTTCGCGCCGTCCGCTGGGCAACAGGCGGGAGATGAGGCTGAACAAGAGCGGTTGCACAAATTGGCTCACGGTCTGGAAGCGATCAGTTGTCATTGGCCACCTCCGAGGTAGAGGCGATCAGCTTGCTTTCGATCCACTGATCCAGATCAAGGCGGCGATAGCGGATGGAACGGCCAGAGATTTTGACAAATCGCGGCCCGCCACCGCGCACCCGCCAATTGCGCAAGGCGCGCACCGAATGGCGGATATAATCGGCGGCCTCATATTCGTTGATCAGTTGATAGAGATAATCGCGGCGTGCTGCGGCAATAGATTGGTCCGGCATAAAGTGACTCCATATTGGCTTTCCCAACGCTTGATTGCGCTGTGGTGCTTATGGAATTGCCCTTATCCCGGACCTCAAAACAGGGTCACAAATCCACTAATTATGATTTGTGGAATTGAGTTTTTGTATCGTTCGCCGGATGGTTTCGTCAGACAGGCCATTGCGGCCTTCTCGGGGGATATCCGGATTGTTATCCAGAATGCACTCTCGGACATGGTAAGCAAGAAGACTGTTGCCATCGGATGGCGTAATCGTCCCTTGCTGCACGAGGGTTTTATAGGCCGCAACGATCAGGGCCATTTTGCTGTCTGGTCCGCCCCGCTTGGGTTTGTTCGTCTCCCCAGTTTCTGGAATAGATGCAGTTGTACCTTGAGGTGTCACATTGATTTTGCGCGCTGATTGGCCTTCTATATATAAAAGTCGAGCGGGCAGAATATGAACTGCTTCCATTTTTAGTGTGCCAAGTTTCAAGATATCGTTCTTAAAACACTGAATGTCCTTCCAATAATCGAAAGGAGCTGGCTGGGGAATATCATTCGCGTGCCGGGGTGACATAAAACCGACAGCTATCCATTCTTTTGATCGAATTCGAGATAAAGCCTGCAGCTTAATTTGTCTATCAAGGTCCCAGTAATTTTCACAGTATGGCGTGAGGTTTGTTCCCCTAAGTATATTGATTATCCCAATATCTTTTGTGTAATCATGTACATTTGGAGATTCAAACTTGTTTTTTATATATTTATGTCGTTCTTCCGATATCGAAAAATACTCTTTAGTAAGATCGTCGTCTCCGTAAAAACGGGGTGCTAGAGATTTTAAGACGCCGTCTTCAACTACCTGAGCCAGATCTCTTGGAGATAAATCGGAATAGCTTCTAATTGTCTTTGTCACTATTTACTCTCGCATTTTTTACTTGCATTAATGGCTTGGCTCACCCGTTCGGCGGCTTCCAACATGGGAGCATCGGCCAGATGGGCATAGCGCATGGTGGTTTGGGCCTGAGAGTGCCCCAAGAGCTTGCCGGTCATATGCAGGCTTTCGCCGCTTGAGGCTGCATAAGAGGCAAAGGTGTGTCGCAGGTCATGGATGCGCACATCGTTTAAACCGGCTGCGGCGCGCACCCGCCGCCAAGGCTTTTGAAAATCGGTCAAGTAACCGCCATCCTTTGCGCCCGCAATGATGTGGGGATTGCCTTCAAGCTTGGGGAGGCGTGCCAGCACCTCAAGGGCTGCGGTGCCAAGATAGATGCGCTTCTTGCCGGTTTTGCTGTCCGGTAATTCCATCACATTGCCGCGCACATAGTCCCATTTGGCTGTCTGGATTTCTCCCAAGCGCGCGCCGGTGAACAGCAACAGTTTGATTCCGGCAACGAAGAACATATTTTCCAGCCCTGCCGCCTGCCGTTCGTCCAGCGTGGCCAGAAGGGCGGCAATCTCATCGCGGGTTAAATAGCGTTCCTTCTTTTCTTCAGGATATTTCTTCACATGGCGGCAGGGATTGCTGCCATCGGGACGCAAGCCCCATTCTTCCGTCTTGTTGAACAGGATAGATAAAACGCTCAAAGTGCGATTAGCTTGATAAGGGGTCGAGCCGTGTTTTGCGTGTAGGGCGGAGATATGCCTGCGCTCCACTTCAACTGCCTTCATATGTCCGATGGTTGGCTTAATGAATATCTCGATACAACGGCGGTATTCTCTTATGGTGACGGGCTTACAGTGGCGTTCCACATGGGTGCTTATGAAGCGGTCGCATAGATCGGCAACGGTAGGGGATCGCACAAAGTCTTGGCGTTCGGCGGACGGGTCTTCGCCATGGGTGACGCTCATCAGCTTGTCGCGGGCCAGTTTGCGCGCTTCATCGGGGGTCAAGACGCCATGTTGGCCAAGGGTGAGCTTGCGGGTGCGTTTGGCGGCATTGCGATATTGGATGATGTAGCTCTTAATGCCGGAGGCATAAACGCGCAGGCCAAAGCCTTTCACCTCGGCATCCCACAACATATAATCTTTGTCTTGGGCTGTGGCGGCATCGATGATGCGTTTGGTCAGTTTGATAGTCACCGGTTCCCTTTCCCACGGAAGCAATACGGAAGCACGCGGTAGCGAAATGCGTGAGATCAGGGAGTAATGAGGCGTAGATGAATGATTAATGAATGCCTGTAATACCAGTGACTTATAGAGACAAAGCGCCATTGACGGAAACACAGCGTAAGGCCCCGAGGCTAACTTTTAATCAGTAGGTCGCAGGTTCGAATCCTGCACGGCTCACCAAAGATTTCAAGCACTTGACCAGAAATGGTCAGGTGCTTTTTTTATACCCGGAACGTGGAGTTCGCTGGGGTGTATTGCCCCGGATGGGGGGTAGGGCTTGGGAACGAAATCAAAAGCCCCAACAGAATATATAAGTTGCGTTAAGAAACGCGTTCCTAATCCTTGGCAAAGGTACCTTTAAATCGTTTCAGTTTTGACCGGTCATCAGCTGACATTGAATCTCTATCGAGCAGTTCATCCACTCTTTCTTGGAATCGATCTATGTCCAGCGTTCCTCTTATAGTAGCGTTATCGTCTCTTATGGTAGCGTTATCGTCAAGATTAGGAGAAATTAGTGTCAAGGGGTCTATATGGCTAACAAATTTCTCTGAAAGCGTTATGACAAAATCGTCCTCGCCCAATCTTTCATCCACCCATTGCTTAACTTCCGCTGCATCTGCGACATCACGCCACCTAAAGAGCAGCCAAAACATGTTTCGATGTTTTTTAAGTGATAAATCTTCGGCAGCCGCGCGGATGTGTTGCAGAAATAAATCGGTTAGTTGCTGAGCAGCGTCTTTGGTAATGAATGGTTCTTGCTCTCTATGGTCCTGATCTTCCTCGTTCGGGCTATGCTCTTTTCGGCATTCATTGGAAATGCTTTCTAGCCACTCCAACGATGCATGCTCACATGCTTGTTCAATCAGCTCCGTTCGCTTGGCCTGATCGAACCGACCGCGCATCAAGCGGTTCATCAGGCGGTGAATCCGGAATATATTGCCGTCTACTTGAAAAACCTGTCCTGCGTCTGCCTCAACATTAAGATCGTCAGCAACTGAGAATAATCCGCACAAAAAAGCGGGAACAGCATCATCACTGATTGCTTCTTGATGAAGAGCCAGTTCTTCCAGAAACAAGGCAGCCTTTGTGCCGCCCCGGCGTCTTTTTTGCGTAATGCTTTTTTTAAAGGCATTGGCAATTTTCTTTGGATCTCCGGCATTAGCTAAAAATTCTTCTAGCTCTTTGGCTGATATGGTTTCGTCGTTTACTGAAAATGTAAAATAGTGTGGGAAATGAGATTCAGACGCTATCCGACGGTTCTTCTGCCAAGAATCGGTGTTCATGTCCTTAACCGTTACTCTTGACCAGACATTCTGTGTTCTTGGGAACAGATGAAGAATGGCCTGTTGCGCAATGGTTCTATCTCTGCCACTCAGATCTTTCAAAAATGTCTCATTAAAAACATCAACTAAAAATGCCTTGTCATACTCAACAAGGGTCTCGCCTTCATTTCCATGATATGGCGAAATTTCGAACAGCATTTTTTTGTTCGCCCTGATAGCGGCATGCACTGTTGGAAGAAACAGTCGAAGACATTCAATGGAGAGAAAATCTGCTCGATTCACGTCATCACAAACAGCAGGCCAAGAAACGCGAATTGCATTGCTGAGTCTATGAACGTCACGCGGCGTTTTAATCAGAGCGGCTGTGATGTCGTGAAATAGAGTCCAAAATCGGTCATGCTCATGCTCTGTTTCTTCTGGGGGTCCCATAATGCTGTCAACCATGTGAAGTACGGAATTCCGCAAATCAAATGGATCCGGCAATGGGAGTTCAAAAGCGCCTTGTATAACCTTTTCAAGATAACTTGGCCCTTCAGAAGGGAATCTTTCAGCCAGCATTTTTTCGGCTAATATTCGATCAAATGCCAGCAAATATATAACATTAGGCAAGCGCCCGACAGATTTGATAAGGCGGAATATTTGAAGCGCATCATCTGTGCCAAGGCGGTCAATATCATCAATGATAATCAGGAACCGTTTGTCTTGCTTTGTGAGAGCATTCGACAGAAGTTTGTGTTCTTGTTCCACCGTTTTATCGGCTTCTTTAAATTTTCTGAATAGATTTGCAGTTGCTCCTACAACCGCGCCCGCTGCTGGTGTGGACATCAACCCTGCAAGGCCACCTATCAATGGGCTTGCGGCCGAAACACGTGCCCCGATAGATGCCATGGCTTTTCTGGCTTTTTTGGATAGAGACTTTCCAATGGAAGCATTCAGTTCTTGAAAGAAAGATGTTGTGAGTGCTTCTGCCCCGGCAAACCACCATGGATTGAAGGTTATCGGAACGATTTTTTGATCATCTATCTGGGGTTTCAGGTGATGAAGAATAAGGTTACAGGCGCTACTTTTTCCCGATCCCCAAGCCCCAGTCACGGCAAGAACCAGTCCTTCAGACGCATCCGCATGAACAATACTTTTCGCAATGGCTTGTGTGAAATTATTGATCCCATAAATGTCGTCCTCAGGATCTTGGATGGGAACATCAGACGACAATTTATGTGCGTTCTGCGGTGCTTCTGTTGCTGCCACTATGGCCTCACTTTCTTGCCTTGCATCGACTTCTGTTCCGGATTCTTCCAAATCATCGGGGCAGGTGCAATGAAAACCCCGCCTTCAGGGTGGTGTGAAGGCGGGGGATGGTCTGTTCGTTACCAGACTAGCGGGTTTTATTATCCGTGATGGGCGATGGGTTTGTCGGTGAACAGGAAGTCTTTGAGTTGTTTTTCAAAGTCGGAATTGTTGCGGCGAAGCCATTCCAGCACCATGGCGGCGTGTTCCATTTCTTCGCGCATATTGTGCAACAAAATATCTTTCAGGGCATCGTCGTCGCAATCGTCGGCGCGTTGGCGGTACCAATCCACCGCTTCCAATTCTTCCATCAAGGAAACGATAGCATGGTGAAAATGCAGGGTTTCTTTGCTGAGACGTTCGCGCGGGGCGTGAAGGCTGGAACTTGCGGCACCCATGATAGTTCTCCCTTATGATTCCGGTTTCATGAAGGGGAAGTGTAGCAAGACTATTCGTTTTTATGTACTGATGAAATGAAGGGACGCGATCCGTGGCTAAACAAGATTGGCGAATATCTGTTTTTGTGGATAGCCCCTTGCGATCTTCGCCGCTGTGGGCGTTTCCTCCCGGTAGGAACTCACACACGATCCGGTAAGTATGGCGGCAAAGGGCATTTGGTGCAATACCGCTGTGGATTATAGCTATCTGAAACGCAAAATGCCCGGCCCTGCAATTGGATGCAAGACCGGGCATTGTTCGCCAGGGCTTTTGTTCGCTTAGCGCGCTTCAACGCCCGGTTTCTTGTTTTTCCCGCGGGTTTTTCCCTTGCCCAAGGCTTTGCGGGCGGCAACGGCAGGGCGCTTTCCGCCTTGTTTGCGCGCGCCTGCGGCTTTGAAGGGGGGCTTGCCCGATTTGCGAGGCTTTCTGCTTTCGCCCTCATCATCTTTCAAGGGGCGATCGATTTCGGTGATGGTGATGTTCTTTTCACCGATACCGCGGGCCACAGCTTCGCGGAACCGGTCCGCCGCTTCCATCGACACTTCAAAACGGGATTCACGCTCGAAGATTTTGATGGCGCCAATATCCCCTTTGGTTACATGCCTGAACGGCAGATCAAAGGCAACAGCCAGCGCGGATCGGCATTGTGCTTTTTCCCGGCGCTGAGGCGGAACCATGCACCGGTCTGGAAATTGGAGTGATCGGCATGTCTTGGGGCGCGTTCCCGATCGCGGTCCGGTTCCGGCCCTGTTCCCAGCAATTCTTCAGGGGCCGGATATTTGGCCTTTTGCACCCGCAAATAAGCGGCAGCCACCTTTTCCGGGCCGTGCTGGTCCAAAAGATCCTGCACCATGGCCAGTTCTTTGTCCGATGGCGGGCTTTGCAGGCTTTCGTCGGATAAAATCCGCTCATAATCACGCTGATGATATCATTGGCCGAAGGCGGCGGCCCCCATTTGGCATCGACGCGGGCATTGCCAAGAAGGCGCTCGGCGGTGCGGCGGCGGTTATAAGGGACGATCAGCGCGCAGGCCCCTTTGCGTCCGGCGCGGCCGGTCCGGCCTGAACGATGCAGGAAGGTATCGGCGGCCTTGGGCAAATCCGCATGGATCACCAGATCAAGGCTGGGAAGATCAATGCCGCGCGCCGCCACATCGGTGGCAATGCACAGCCGCGCCCGACCATCGCGCATGGCCTGCAAGGCATGGCTGCGCTCTCTTTGGCTGAGTTCGCCTGATAAGGTGACAACCGAAAGCCCGCGATTGGTCAGCCGGCTGGACAGGTGGTTCACTTCAGCCCGGGTCGAGCAGAAAATCAGAGAACTGGGCGCATCGTAGAACCGCAAAAGATTGATGATCGCATTTTCCCGATCATTGGGTGCCACCGGATGGGCATAATAGCTGATGTCCACATGCTGCTTTTTTTCTTCCGAAGTGGCCAGCCTTACCGCATCGCGTTGATAGCGTTTTGCCAAGGCGGCGATGGGCTTGGGTACGGTGGCGGAAAACAGCAAGGTGCGGCGGCTTTTGGGTGCGGCATCGAGAATGAATTCCAGATCGTCACGAAAGCCCATATCCAGCATTTCATCGGCTTCATCCAGAACCACCGCCTTGATATGCGATAGATCAAGGAAACCCCGCTCGATATGATCGCGCAGGCGGCCCGGCGTGCCCACAACAATGTGCGGGCCCATATCAAGGCCGCGGCGTTCGGTGCGCATATCCATGCCCCCGACGCAAGAGAGGGTCTTGGCACCTGCCGGGGCATAAAGCCACTCCAGCTCGCGGCAAACTTGCTGTGCCAGTTCGCGGGTGGGGGCAACCACCAAGGCCAAAGGCGCTTCGGCACGCGGCGCAAAGCGGTCCGCATCCATCATCAAGGTCGGGGCAATGGCAAGGCCAAAGGCCACCGTTTTTCCTGAGCCGGTTTGGGCGGAAACCAGAAGATCAGTGTTGCTTTGTCCATGTGACAGGACAAGGTCTTGAACGGGCGTAAGGGAAGAATAGCCGCGCTTTTCCAGCGCGCTTTGAAGCGCCGGGGCGATTGTATCGGGGAGAGTCATGCAGACAGGCTTTCAAAAGCTGAACGGGTACCCTTAGCCCTTGGGCCAGCTTTTGACCTTGGGATGAAGGGGCGGCATCTTGCCACTTTGTTGCCTTTCATACGCGTCTTGATGCTTTTAGAAAAGCATAAACTCACCATTCCCCTTTTAATGGTGACAATCCGATTGCCTATTGGTGCACTTCCAAAGTCCATCAAGGCGGTGCATGTATGGGCGTCTCTCCTTTCTTTGCAGGGCGCGTATATGATGCGAGCCGGGATAAAAACACGATGACTTATCTGCAGTTCATTTACCGCCATCCCAAGCGTCTCGGCCTTGGCTTTGGTCTGACCTTGTTCGGGTCTTTCGGGCAAACCTATTTCATTTCCTTGTTCGGGAAAGAATTCCGCATGGCCTTTGACCTGAGTGTTGCGGGCTTTGGAACGGTGTATTCTTTGGCGACTCTTTTGAGCGGTTTTTCCGTGTTGTATTTCGGCGCTTTGATAGACCGCTTTTCTCTGCCGGTATATTTGACGGGGGTGATTTCCGCCTTTGCGCTGGCCACATTGGGGCTGGGGCTTTTGCCCCTACGGTCCGTGATTTTCCTGTTTGTGGTGATTTATCTGCTGCGTTTGTGCGGGCAGGGGCTGATGACCCACGCTTCTTCGACCACCATGGCGCGAGATTTCACCAAGGATCGCGGCAAGGCCATTTCCTTTGCCTCTATGGGCCATGCCGCAGGGGAGGCGGTGTTTCCGGTTTTGGCGGTGGCGATGATGTTGGCGCTGGGTTGGCGCACTGTGTGGCTGGGTGTGGGACTGATGCTGCTTTTGATGCTGCCTTTGTTACTGTGGCTGGCCCATAGCCGCAATAGCGAAGGGGCAATGATGGACCCGGCGGGGCGTGCCGGTACAGCAAAGGATTGGACCCGATCGCAGGTATTGCGCGATCCGGCATTTTATTTGCTGCTGGTGGCAATGGTTGCGCCGCCTTTCATCAATACCGGATTTTTCTTTCATCAGGTGCCGCTGGTCGAGGCAAAGGACTGGACGCGCCCCTTGTTCGCCAGTGCGTTTGGCAGCTATGCCGTGGCCACGGTTGTGGGAATTTTGGTGGCAGGCCGGCTTGTGGACCGGCTAGGGGCGCGGCGGGTTTTGATCTTTGCCATGCTGCCCTATGCCCTTGGGCTGGTTCTTGCCGGCAGCTTCGATCAACCGGTTGTGGCGCATTTTTTCATGGCCATGGCGGGGATAAGCACGGGCCTGTTTTATCCTTGTGCCACCGCCGTCTGGGCGGAACTTTATGGCCTGCGCCATTTGGGGGCGATCCGTGCCTTGACAAGCGGCATGATGGTGTTTTCCACCTCTCTTGCCCCAGCTCTTATGGGCTGGCTGCTGGATGGCGGCGTGGGGTTTTCAGCGCTGTTTTTTGGCTGTGCGCTTTGGGCGGTGCTGACCGTTCCGGCCGTTCTTGCCTCCAATGCCATAAGCGGCACGCGGCGTTTGGCTTGAAGGCGCGATTAGCCGGAACAAGAGCCGCCCCCCAAAACGCAGAATTTGGCGCAATGGGGATGGTTCAAGGGCACGTCTTGCGCGGCTTCGGCCAGTGTTTCGCCTAGATTGAAGCGCTGATCATAGGCCAAAAGCGTGCAGGCTTGAACGCTTGGCCGGTCATCGCCCTTGCGCTTTACCACCATGCGCGATGTGGCGCACATCATGTCATCGGGATTGACGTGCAGGATATTCCAGCATTTTGTGGTGATTTCCGGCACTTCGGCCTCATCATCCATTTCTGGAAACAAGATCAACCGCACAGGGTCATGGGCATCTATTTCTATGCCATGGGCCTTGAACAATTTTTCATAACCACGGCGCAGATCCGCTTCATTTTCTGTCCAGCGGGTCCGGCCTGCAACACTGAGATTGAAACCGTTCCGGGACAGCCAGCCCAATCCTTCCAGCATCGGGGCAAAGCTGCGCGGGCCACGCTCTTCCTCGTGCAATTCCGGGGTGAAATGATCCACCGAAATGCGCAAGGACAATTGATCGCCAAAGCGCTTGTGCAGATCCAGCAAGGCGGCCTGTTTGTGCTGCATCGGCTTCATGGCATTGCTCAAGACCAGCAATTTGAAGCCCCGGCTTAGCGCCATATCCATGATTTTAATGCAATCGGGATTCATGAAAGGCTCGCCGCCGGTCAAGCCGATTTCGCGGGTGCCAAGGCCGGTGAGGGCGATTTCATCCAGATAACGCTCCACCTCGGCAGCGCTGAGATACACAAGGCTGTCATTCTTTGGCGTTGATTCAATATAGCAATTGGCGCAGGCCAGATTGCACAAGGTGCCGGTATTGAACCACAGGGTTTCCAGGTTCCGCAAAAACACGGTGGCGCGTGTTTCGCCCTTGGCTGTGCGAACGGGATCGGTAAATTTTTGCGATGCCAATGCGGTATCGGGCATGGGGCGGCTCCTTCATGAACGCCACTGCATATAACATTGCGGTTCTGGATGGCAAAGCGCAGGCCCCTCAAATTCCCGTGGGTGGTGCCTTTCCTCCGGCTGCCATATGGGCCATGATGGCGACGGTTATCTTTAAAGGGCTGGTATAGCGATGATCTTGCGTCTTTTTCTTATGGGGAGTTTGCTCATGACGGCTGCTCAGGCTTTTGCGTGGCCCTATCCCACACTTTCGGGGGATCGTCCGATCGTTATCGCGCATCGCGGGGCCTCTGGATATCTGCCCGAACATACGCTTGAGGCCTACAGCCTTGCCATTGAATTGGGAGCCGATTTCATTGAGCCGGATCTGGTGTTGACCAAGGATGGCCAGTTGGTGGCGCGGCATGATTATTATCTGTCGGGCAGCACCGATATTGCCGATCATCCCGAATTTGCTGACCGCAAGAAAACCATCGATGGCAGAGAAGACTGGTTTGTCGAGGACTTCACATTGGCGGAGATCAAAACCCTTCGCGCCAAACAGGCCTTTCCGGGACGCTCCATAGCATTTGATGGGCAATTTTCAATCCCCACTTTCGACGAAATCCTGTCGCTGGTGGCAGAGCATGAAGCGCAAGGCGGGCAACAAGTGGGGGTGTATCCCGAAACCAAACATCCGGATCATTATGCCTCATTGGGATTGGATTTCGTACCGCCGCTTTTAAAAGCGCTTGAACGCCATGGCTATCAAGACCGCGATGCACCACTATTTATTCAATCTTTTGAGCCGGGAATTCTGAAAAGATTGCGTGATGCAACGGACTTTCGGCTGATCATGCTGGTGTTCCCGAAAAACGAGATCGACTTCGCTGCCGATGCCCTGAGCCCATCGGTTTCTCTGGAGGAGGCCGCCCAATTTGCCGACGGGGTGGGGCCATCGAAAGCGCTGGTGCTCGATTCATCGGGCAAAGACACGGGCTTTGTTAAAAAAGCGCATGATCTGGGGCTGGCCGTTCATATCTGGACCATGCGTGATGACAGGCTTTCTGCCCCCTTTCAAACGTCGCAAGATGAATATGCTCAGATTTTCAGGATCGGTGTTGATGGGGTATTCACGGATTTCACCCCAAGCGGTGTTTTATATCGGGGGCTGATTGCCGCCGGTGCCAAGGATAAAGCCCCGTAATGTCACAGGCGGCGACCAACCCAGATCACCCGGCCTAAAAGGTCGGTTCTCTGTGGGTCGCAATCGCTCCAGCTTTCATAAAGCGGATTATCGCTTTTGATGGTCAGCCGTCCGGTGATGGGATTAACAGACACCCGCTTCACCTGCAGGGCATCTTCCAGCCGCAGCACATAAATGGCATCGCGGTGCGGCTGGCGTTCGTCTTGATCCACCAGAATTTCATCGCCATCCGCCAAGGTGGGATACATGGAATCCCCCTTCACCGTCAGCACGGACAAGCGGTCTGGCGGCGTGGGGGTGAGCGATTTTAGATGGTCGATGCGAAACGGCACTTCACCGCAGGGGCTATCATGATCGACGATGGAGCCATGGCCTGCGCTGGGGCGCACATCATAGCGATCAACAAATACCAGACTTTGGTGTTCTGCTTCGTAAAACCCGGAAGGCGCGGCAAGATCTTGCCGGGGGCCGCCCAATTCATGATCCGCCACATTGAAATAGTCGGCGATTTTTCGACGATCGGCTTCCTGTAACCGCTTGGGCTGCCCGCGGCGAATATATTGCTGGATGTAGGAATGGTTGCGGCCAATAAGCGCGGAAACAGAGGAATAGCTCTCGCCCGGTGTTTGGGCGATGAGCATGTCCAGCCGTTGGCGGGCCGCCAAATCTGCGTCAGTTCGATCCATCATATGGACAGCTTAATATATCAAGGCCAAATAAACAATAGGAAATATCCTCTTGTTTATCGGAAAAACCCGACATAAGGTTATGCCTACTGAAGGTAGTGTAAGCATTTCACATTGCAAGGAGTGGGTTTGTGCAGAATTCTGTTTGTTCAGTCCGGTCTGGCTTGGGGGCTATTGAGCGATATCTGGGGGAGTATGAGCGGCGACTCTTGTGGATGATGGAGAGAGACATTCGCCGCATACTTTCCTCTGGACATGGGGCATCAGGGGATTTTTCCAATGATAAAGTTAATATAAATCAAATAGATAAATCTCTTTCTTTTGCGGTTTTCCAGATTGAAAGTCAGGAAAGAATCGCCTCTTTGATTAAGGCCTTCGAAGGGGATAGGGCGCGTTTGGATGCGGTGTTTTCACTGATAGCCCAAGAGGTTTCTTTTTCAAAAATTGACAGAAAATATCAGAAGAGAAATGGTTGGGCGCGCAAGCAATTAGGGCATGCTATGCGTGTTTATGCGTGTATGGATAAACCTAATTCTTGACATTCGGGATAAATAATGTACCAATATGGATAAATCCGAATAGTGGATTTCCGCCGATGCCTCCCGCATCGGCTTTTTTTTATCCATAAGAAAGGGAGCAATCTGAATGACTGTGGATGCATCTTGGGGACTCCACCGGGCAATCCTTGCCGCTTTGAGGGAGGATAAGGCGGTTTTGGCATGTGTTGGCGGGCCTGAAGCGATCGGCGATGAAAGCCGCCGTCCCTGCGGTGACGGGCCTCAAGGGAAAGATGGTGAAAAGATTTGCGGCCAGGGCGGCGAACATGGGGGGCGGGAAAATGGCAAGAAAGATGAGGCGCATCCGTCAATAAAATTGGGGGCAAGCAGTACGGCCTGTTGGCATTCCGCAACATTCGATGGTCAGGAACATACACTGACTTTGGATCTTGAATCGCCAAAGGGGGATATGGCCGTTCGGCAGATGGCGGCGGCGGTGATTGAGCGGTTACACGATGCGGATCTGCTGATTCCCGGCCATGCTCTGATCGAACTGCAGTTTGAATGTTCGGAAACCCATGCGCCCGATGCTCAGGGGATTACCCATTGCCGCATGTTTTTCAAGGCATTGACGGTCAGCGATTAAAGGGCGGGCATGGTGTTGAGTGATGGGGCTGTGAGGCCGGGCATCCAGCCGACCTCACAGTCTTATGCTTAAAATGGATGATATTTCTTGTCGCCGTCCGGGGTGTCGTCCTCATCCCGAGTTGCTGTTGATGCTTCAGGAACTTTCGGAAGGTCGCTGAAGGGAAAGGGCAGGTCGGTAGCGTCGGTTCTTCCTGACATATAGCCCAGAATTTGCGCCAGATAGGCGGAGATTTGGGCCATGAATCCGACCAGTTGCGGGTGCTCTTTCCCCCGTATGGCGATCATTATAAATTGTGCCGCCCCAACGATCCATGAAACGACCAGCAAGACATAAGACACAAAGGAAAAGGCCAGCAGCGCAAGCAGCCGCCATACCAGATCCAGCGCTTTTCCTTGACGCTCTGTCCGGTCCGTATTTTCGTCCCACTGTGCCTGCTGTTCTTTTGTCTTGTTGTCTTTGGGTTTTTCATCGGAGCGTGGCCGGGTTTTTGCGGAGGCCGCCTGTGCTGATACGGACTCAGGCTGGCTCTTTGCGGCGGGTTTGGCCTTTGTTGCCGCAGCCTTTGTTGTGGTCTTTTTGGCGGCAGGCTTTGCCTTTGTTGCTGCAGCTTTTGTGGTGGTTTTTTTGGCAGCAGGTTTTGCCTTTGCCGTCGTAGCCTTTGCTTTTGTGGTGGCCTTTTTTGCGGCAGGCTTTGGTTTGGATGCGGTGCCTGTTGCCGTGCTCGTTTCCGTTTCGGCGGTTTTGGGTTTCGAGGATTGTGCAGCCCTATCAGCCTGAGCAGAAGACGAGGCAGAGGATGGTGTTCCAGAGTCGTTTGGCGAATTGGGGGCTTCCGGCGTTTTTGCCGTTTCCGGCGTTTCTGGGGTGTCGACCATCGCGTGTCTCCCTTTTGTTCCGACTGGCAATTCGTATGGGGCCAAATCCCCAAGGACAAGCCTATAGGATATGTCGGAGGGAAGGCACCTGCAATCAAGTCTCTGGAAAATGACGACGATAATCATTTTCCAGAGCAGGTCAGACGTTTCTCATTCTGCTTTTATGCCAGATGCTCCCGCGCAGGCCGTCTTATTTCAGGGAGGCTTTCAAATGAGCCGTGGCTTCTTCCTGGGGAAGCGGGCGGGAAAACAGGAAGCCTTGCCCGTAACGGCAGCCCAGAGAACGCATCATCATATGCTGTTCACTATTTTCAATCCCTTCGGCGACCACAGACATTTTCAGCGTATCGGCAAGCATGGTGATGATGCGGATAATCTTTGCCGATTGATCGTCGCGATCCACACGTCCCACAAAGGAGCGGTCGATCTTGATGCAATCAATGGGAAAATTATTGAGATAGTTGAGAGAGGAATAGCCCGTTCCGAAATCATCCAATGCCAGTGTGGGGCCAAGGCGTTTGATGGCGTGCAAACACTCTGCCGCGCCATCGGGATCAGCCACCAAGGCGGTTTCGGTAATTTCCAACCGTAAATTACGCCCCTGGATGCCGGTTTCTGCAAGGCATTGGGCAACGGTTGCGGGGATGTCGTCTTGCAAGAATTGCACCGCCGACATGTTCACATTGATGAACAGATCTTTCGTGCCCGCAAGGGATGATTGCCACGCACGCAACTGGCGGCATGATTCCAGCATGGCCCAACGCCCCAAAGGCAAAATCAATCCGGTTTCTTCCGCCAATGGAATAAAATCCACCGGTGAAACAAAGCCGCGTTCAGGGTGATGCCAACGGGTGAGGGCCTCAAAAGCGATGGTGCGGCCTTGTTCCAGATCGATGATCGGCTGATAGAATAATTCCAGCTCTTCATTTTCAATGGCTTTGCGCAGGTCGGTTTCCAGCTGGATTTGTCCGGTGCGAACGATATGGGTATCGCGGGCAAAGACTTCGGTGCGCGACCGCCCCAAATTTTTGGACCGATGCATGGAAATATCTGCATCGCGGATCAGATTTTCCGGGTGCATATGGCTGGTTTGAGTGGTGGAAATTCCGATACTTACAGACATATAGGCTTCAGAATCGCTCACCATGCGGGGCACTTCCATCATTTGATGAATACGTGCGGCCAACCCGGTTGCATCGTCCAGTCCGCTAATATCGTCGATCAGGATGGCAAATTCGTCCCCATTGAATCGGGCCAGAATATCCGCACTGCGCAAGCACCCGCGCAAGGAATTGGCAAGATCGATCAAAAAAGCATCGCCGGCCGGATGACCGAAGCTTTCATTGATCAACTGGAACCGATCCACATTGAGCATCAGAACGGCGCAAGCGCGGTTTTCTTCCCCATGGCAACGGGCCACCGCTTCTTCCAGCCGATTGAGAAAATGGCTGCGATTGGGGAGTCCCGTCAGGCCATCATGCAAGGCGTGATGTAGCAGATTGGCTCCCGCACGCTTTTCTGCGGTTCTGTCCGCCAAGGTGCACATCACCCGCGGTGATTGCCCACATGCTGTTTCCAAAGGGGTGATTTCACAGGCAAAATTCCGAGTCTGCCCGTTAAACTCCAGATCCCATTCATAATGCACAGGACGTTGGGTCTTAACGGCCCGGTGAAACTCGCTCAATAACGGTTCTCCGAACTCCAGAACGGAAACATCATCAAGGCACCAATCGCGAATCGATGTGTCGGTGATCATCAACAGACTTTTGGCCTGTTCATTGGCGATAAGGACCGGATTGCCCCGCCGTTCGTCAATTTCACAGACAACAACACCAAGAGACAAATGGCCTAAAAGGGCATAGGGGTCGATATCAGAGCCGATATCAGGCGTTTCCGGGTCGCGAGTTATTTTGAGCATGGAGCCTGCCATAGTTGAAGTCCCGATTCTTCAGGATGCTCTTTAAATGACGACTCATTGAGCACCTTCTGAAGGCAGTCTGGCGTGCTCATCTAAAGATTTTCTAAATCTTGATCTAAAGATGTCTCTGGCTGGATCAAAAAATAGGGAGGCCATTGCGGCCTCCCTTAAATCTGTATCATTTTGAAGCAAAAGGGCTTCAGGGTTCAGGAACAGCCGCTGGTGCCGCCACAGGTGTTGCATTTCAGGCATGTGCCATTCCGGACCAGTGTGAAGTTGCCGCACTCGCCGCAAGAATCGCCTTCATATCCCTTCATTCGCGCTTCTGCCTGACGGGAGATGGTTGCAGATTGGGTGCTTGCTGTTGTTTTAGTGCTTGTGCTGGTGATGGTCACCGTGTCGGTCGCGCTTGCAACAGGGGCCGCGGATTCTGTGCCCGTTGCGCGGGATTCAACCGCATCGGTTCGGCTAGTTTTCTGCTTGTTTGTATTCAGCACATAAAGATTCGAACGCACATAACCGTTGGAGGCGAGCCCAAGAACCTTGTCCAGCGCGGCAGAGGCTTGCGATGCGGCTTCGGTGCCTTCTTGGGGCAGCTTTTCGGAAATGCCCTCGCCAAGGGTATCATGGCGCATATCATCCGGTTCCACATGGGCCAGATCATTGCGACCAAGATAAGACACCGCCAGTTCGCGGAAGAGATAGTCCAGAATAGAGGTGGACATTTTGATGGCGTCATTGCCTTCCACCCGGCCAAAAGGCTCAAAGCGGGTGAAGGTGAAGGCATCGACGAATTCTTCCAAAGGCACGCCATATTGCAAGCCGATGGAAATGGCGATGGCAAAATTGTTCATCAAGGACCGGAAGGCGGCCCCTTCCTTGTGCATATCGATGAAGATTTCGCCAACGGTTCCATCATCATATTCGCCGGTGCGCAAATACACCTTATGGCCGCCGACAATGGCCTTTTGTGTATAGCCTTTGCGGCGCTGGGGCAGTTTCTTGCGCGATTTTGGCGCTTCTTTTTCAATGATGCGTTCAACGATTCGCTCGGCGACGATTTGTGCCTTTTCGCCCACGGCCACACTGTCATCGGCAAGATCTTCGATATCTTCATCAGAGAGCAAAGAGCCGGACAATGGCTGGGAGAGCTTCGAGCCATCCCGATAGAGCGCATTGGCTTTCAGACCCAAAGACCAGCTCAGTTCATAGGCCCGCTTACATTCTTCGACCGATGCCAGATTGGGCATATTGATGGTTTTGGAAATGGCGCCGGAAATAAAGGGCTGAGCCACGGCCATCATGCGGATATGGCTTTCCCAAGAGAGAGAGCGCTTGCCGATTCGTCCGCATGGATTGGCGCAATCAAAGACGGACAGATGCTCTTTGCGCAGATGGGGCGCGCCTTCCAAGGTCATGGCACCGCAGACATAGAGATTGGCTTCTTCCACAGCCTGACGGCTGAATCCCAGCTCTTTGAGCATATCGAAGGAGATATCTTCAAGCTGGGCATCGCTAAAGCCAAGGACGTCTTTGCAAAATTCGTCGCCCAGGGTCCAGCGATTGAACACGAAACGGATGTCGAAACAGCTTTTCAGGCCCTCTTCCAAGGCATCGATCTGCGCCTGGGCAAAATTGCGGGATTTCAAGGTTTCATGATTGATATGGGGGGCGCCATCCAGCGTTCCGTGGCCCACCGCATAGTCGATCATGTCGCGCACTTCTTGCGGTGCGTAGCCCAAAACCTCCAGCGATTGCGGCACGATGCGGTTGATGATCTTGAAATAGCCGCCGCCTGCCAGTTTCTTGAATTTGACCAGCGCGAAATCCGGCTCGATGCCCGTGGTATCGCAATCCATCACCAGCGATTGTGCCGGTGGGGGCGATCACGGTGGATTGCGCATTGCGGTAGCCGTGCATTTCCCCCAGTTCGATGGCGCGATCCCAAGCGGCAGTGGCGGCCGCGACCAAAGCCTGATCCTGACAACATTCCACATCCAAAGGCACCGGTTTGGTGGCCAGACCTTCATAACCATCATGTTCGCCATAAGCGGCGCGGCGGTGGTTGCGCATCACCCGCAGCATATGCTCTGCATTGTCTGTATAGCCGGGGAAGGGGCCAAGCTCGGATGCGATTTCGGCAGAGGTGGCATAAGAGGTGCCGGTCATCAAGGCCGTGATGGCACCACATAAAGCGCGGCCTTCATCGCTGTCATAAGACAGACCCAAAGACATCAGCAGGCCGCCGATATTGGCATAGCCAAGACCCAAAGTGCGGTAGCGATAGCTTAGCTCGGCAATGCGCGGCGACGGGAATTGTGCCATCAGCACGGAAATTTCCAGCGCCAATGTCCATAGGCGCACGGCATGTTCAAAGTTTTCCACCTCGAAATCGCCATTTTCGCCGCGGAATTGCAACAGATTGAGCGATGCCAGATTGCAGGCGGTGTCATCGAGGAACATATATTCCGAGCAGGGATTGGAGGCGCGGATTTCCCCTGATGCCGGGCATGTGTGCCAATCATTGATGGTGCTGTGGAACTGGATTCCCGGATCGGCGCAGGACCAGGCCGCATAGGCCACCTGATCCCAAAGTTCACCGGCATTCACGGTTTTCGCAACAGAGCCATCGGTGCGGCGGGTCAAAGACCAGTCGCTGCTTTCCTTGGCGGCTTTCATGAATGCATCGGTAACGCGGATGGAATTATTGGAATTTTGCCCCGAAACCGTGACATAGGCTTCCGAATCCCAATCCGTATTATAGGCTTGGAAATCCAGCCGCCGATAACCTTGGCGGGCGAATTGAATAACCCGCTGCACATAATTTTCCGGGATCATCACCTTGCGGGCGGCCAGAACTTCCCGCTTCAGGTCGGGGTTTTTCTTTGGTTCGAATGCATCGTCATCCAGGCTTTCCCGCGCCGAATGGCACACATCCATGATGCGGTTGAGATGCATCTCGCACAGCTTGGACCCGGATACGAGAGCCGCAACCTTCTGTTCTTCTTGCACTTTCCAGCTGATGAAGGATTCGATATCGGGATGGTCCACATCCACAACCACCATTTTGGCAGCGCGTCTTGTGGTGCCGCCGGATTTGATGGCTCCAGCCGCGCGGTCACCGATTTTCAAAAAGCTCATCAGGCCCGAAGATTGCCCGCCACCGGACAGGGATTCTTTCGCACCGCGAATATTCGAGAAATTTGTTCCGGTGCCGGAGCCATATTTGAACAGGCGCGCTTCCCGGGTCCATAAATCCATGATACCGCCATCATTCACCAGATCGTCGGACACGCTCTGGATGAAGCAGGCATGGGGCTGCGGGTGTTCATAGGCGCTGTTGGATCGCACAAGATCGCCGGTTTCGAAATCCACATAGAAATGCCCTTGGCCGGGGCTGTCGATTCCATAGGCCCAATGCAGACCGGTATTGAACCATTGCGGGGAATTGGGCGCGGCCATCTGGCGGGCCAGCATATAGCGCATTTCATCATAAAAGATCTGGGCGTCTTCTTCCTGATCGAAATAGCCCCCTTTATAGCCCCAATAGGTCCATGTGCCGGCCAAGCGGTCAAAGACCTGTTTGGAACTGGTTTCAGACCCAAAACGCTTGGCTTTGGGGAGCGCTTCCAACGCTTTTTCATCGGCAACTTTACGCCAGAGCCAGCTTGGAATGGTCGATTCTTCCACGGCCTTCAAAGCCGCGGGGACGCCCGCTTTACGAAAATATTTCTGCGCAATGATGTCTGTAGCCACTTGTGACCAAGAGCATGGCACCTCCACATCGTTCATATGGAAAACGGTGGTGCCGTCAGGATTGCGAATCTCTGAGGTGGCCATGCGAAATTCGATGTCCGCATAGGGGGAAACCCCCGCTTTCGTAAAACGACGTTCAAAACGCATGACTTTCCCCTTAGCCTTGGATAGATGCTGTTATTTCTTTACAGGATTCGCGGCTTACAGCCTTATAGCCATATATATGGCCATGTCGGCGCGAACAGACACCAAGTCTAGTCCTTTTGAGGGGTATCGCAAGTTAGGATTTTCAAAGTTTGGAAAAGATAAGCATTGACAGTTTAAGGCCAGCGGGACCTACTTTCGCACGACTCTGTGATCTATAAGGCTTTGCCCGCAGATTGTGGTTTCTCGGGGGGAGTCGGGCGCTGAAAATGTTCGTGCTCGCGCAGCTTTGAGCGGCTTTTCTTTTTTGTCTGTGGCAGGATGCGAACTGCATCTGGACCTTTGGCTTTGAACTTGCCATAGTCCCGGCGCTTTCGGGCGGCATAATGGGCCGCGCAAAAAGGGATATGTCCGGTCAATGAGTGTGTTTAGCAAAATTTTCACCTGGTGGAACGGAGCCACAATGGGCACGTCGCTGTTCACCGCGCGTCATGGAAAACGCGTTGGCGAAGATGAGCAGGGCAATGTCTATTATCTGGCCAAGGACGGCAAACGTCGCTGGGTTATTTATAATGGTGTGGCCGATGCCTCCCGGGTGCCGCCGCAATGGCATCGCTGGCTGCATCGCACCACCGATGATCTTCCCGAGGAACAGGCCATTGCGCCCAAGCCTTGGGAAAAGCCGCATCTGCCTAATCTGACAGGAACGCAAGAGGCATACCGCCCTGCGGGTAGCCTTCATTCAAGCGGAAAGCGGCCTGCTGCCACCGGCGATTATGAGGCATGGGCTCCCTGATCAAGGGAGACGTATGGACCTGATGAAATATGTTTCCGGCTTTGGCTGTTACAATAAACATGCATAGCCGGCGTGACGATAAAGAGAGATGGAGAACCCTGTGGGTGGAAACTTGGTTGAGTCGCTGATCGGTGCCGTTGTGTTGGTGGTGGCGTCTGTGTTCCTTTATGTGGCTTATTCCACCACGGGCGTTGGTGGCGGTGATGGCTATCCTTTGGAAGCGCGGTTTGATCGCGTGGGCGGCCTGTCCATGGGGGCGGATGTGCGCATGTCTGGCATCAAGATCGGCACCGTGACTGAACAGCGGCTGGACCCGGAAAGCTTTCAGGCCGTGATTCGCTTTACGGTGGATAAATCCCTGTCTTTGCCGACCGATAGCTTTGCCAAGATCACTTCTGATGGTCTTTTGGGCGATACCTATGTGGATGTGCAGCCCGGTGGCGTGCCAGAATATCTTCAACCCGGTGATGAAGTGGCTTTCACCCAAGGTCCGATTGATCTGTTCGGGCTGATTTCCAAGGCAGTATATAGTGGCGATGCGGGAAGCAGTGAGGAATAAGCCCCGGCATTTCCCGACACGCCTTTTCCATAAGGTGGGGCTTTTATTATGCGCGGCAGGTGGCGCGGTGGCGGCCCCTGCCTTTTCTGTGGCGCAGGATTGGCGCGATGTTCCTTCCACAACAACAGCCAAAGTTCCCACAGAAAACACCATCACCATTGCCCGTGCCCTTGATAAGGTGACAGCCCGTATTACGGAACTGGAGCTGCCGCAAGATCAGGAAGTGCAATTTGGCAGTTTGCTGATTACCGCGCGGCATTGCCAATCGCGCCCGCCGGAAGAACCGCCGGAAACCTTTGCGTTTCTTGAAATAGAAGAACAGCATGATCAGGAACGGCGGCGGCTGTTTACCGGATGGATGCTGGCCTCCAGCCCCGGCCTGCATGCCCTTGAACATCCTGTTTATGATGTTTGGGTGATCGCTTGTAAAACGTCCGAGCCGATCAGTCCTTCGGGCATGGAATAAAAATCCCCCTTCACGCAGAGAGCCTTTTTCAGCATCTGTTGATAGGTTTCACGCGGGATTTCTTGCGCACCGAACTGTTCCAGATGCTCGGTTACAAATTGCGTATCCAATAAGCGATAACCGCCCCATTTCAGGCGTGCCACCAGATGGACAGTGGCAATTTTGCTGGCGTCGGTTTCAAAGTGAAACATGCTTTCGCCAAAAAAGGCTCCGGCCAAATCCACCCCGTAAAGCCCGCCCACAAGGACGCCATCGCGCCAACATTCCACGCTATGGGCGGCCCCAAGATCGTGTAACTGGCTGTAGGTGGACAGGATTTCTTCATTGATCCACGTATTTTCCCGCCCCGGAGCCGGTTGGGCGCAGGCTTCCATGACCTGACGGAAAGCGGTGTTGATCCGGATTTGAAAACGATCTTGGCGTACGGTTTTGCGCAAACGCTTCGGAATGTGAAAGCCATCAAGAGGCAAGATGCCGCGCTGTTCCGGGTCGATCCAGAAGACATCGGGGCTGCTGCTATGATCGGCCATGGGGAATAGGCCGCAGGCATAGGCACGAAGGAGAATGTCTGGCGTTAAACGTGACATTTTCGCCTCATTATCGCACAGCCCATAATAGGCTGTGCGGGGATATCTGGATGGTCAAAACTGATTCTCTCGCAAACATCAGGGTTTTGCAAAAGATCAAGCGTTGCGCTCTTTCAAAAACTTCTCAAGCCAATGGATGGTGTAATCGCCTTTCTGGAAATCAGGCTCGTCCATCAGAATTTTGTGCAGTGGAATCGAGGTGTTGATGCCACCAATCACATATTCATCCAAAGCACGGCGCAAGCGCATCAGGCAATCTTCACGGTTTTCCCCATGGACGATCAGCTTGGCAATCAGGCTGTCATAATAAGGGGGAACCCGATAGCCCGTATAAAGCGCCGAATCGACCCGCACGCTCAGGCCGCCCGGTGCATGATAATCGCTGACAGTGCCGGGTGATGGCGCAAAGGTCAAAGGGTCTTCCGCATTGATTCGACATTCAATGGCATGGCCATGCAGTTGAATTTCTTCTTGGGTAAAGCGCAAGGGTTCGCCCAGTGCCACCCGGATTTGTTCGCGCACCAGATCGATGCCCGAGATCATTTCGGTGACCGGATGCTCCACCTGCAAACGGGTGTTCATTTCGATGAAATAAAAGCCGCCATCTTCATATAGAAACTCGATGGTTCCCGCACCGCGATATTTCAGCTTGGAAAGCGCGTTAACGCATCGTGCGCCGATGTCCATGCGTTGGGCTTCGGTAATGATGGGCGAGGGCGCTTCTTCCAGAACCTTTTGGTGACGGCGCTGCAAGGAACAGTCCCGCTCTCCCAAATGAATGACGCGTCCTTGGCCATCGCCCAGAATTTGAACTTCGATATGGCGCGGTTTTCCCAGATATTTTTCCAGATAGACCGCATTGTCGCCAAAGGCGGCCTTGGCTTCCGTGCGGGCTGACGACAAAGCCTGAGACAGGTCTTCCCGGCTATGAGCCACTTTCATGCCGCGTCCGCCGCCGCCTGCCGCCGCTTTTACGATCACCGGATAGCCGATGGATTGCGCCACCTCGAATGCGGTGTCGTCATCGGTGATGCCGCCTTCAGAACCGGGAACCACCGGAACGCCAAGCCGTTTCATGGTGTCCTTGGCGGTGATTTTATCACCCATGGTGCGGATATGGTCCGGTGTCGGGCCGATGAATGTGAGATTATGTTCTTCGACGATTTCGGCAAATCGTGCGTTTTCCGACAAAAAACCATAGCCGGGGTGAATGGCTTCGGCCCCGGTGATTTCCGCCGCTGCGATGATGGCCGGAATATTGAGGTAGCTGTCCGCCGATGGGGGAGGGCCGATACACACCGATTCATCCGCCAAACGCACATGCATGGCCTCGGCATCGGCAGTGGAATGGACCGCAACGGTGCGAATGCCCATTTCCTGACAGGCACGATGAATTCGTAAGGCGATTTCGCCGCGATTGGCGATCAGTATTTTTTGAAACATTGTCTGTGCCACCGTTATTCAATGATTACCAGTGGCTCGCCATATTCAATGGGTTGCGCATCGGAGACCAATATGCGCGTCACAGTACCAGAACGAGGCGCCGCAATGGGATTCATTACCTTCATGGCCTCTACGATCAACAAAGTATCGCCTTCCGCCACGCTGTCGCCGGCCTTAACGAAGGTCGGGGCGCCGGGTTCCGGAGCCAGATAAACGGTTCCCACCATGGGGGAGGGCACGGCACCGGGATGCTCGGCAGGGCCTTGGGAGGGGGCGGCTGGTGCTGCTGCGGCAACAGGGGCCGCTGCAGGTGCCGGAGCCGGATGCGCCGGGGCGGCACTCACATGATGGACCTGTGCCTGGCGAGCAACGCGGATGCGCACATCCTCGTCTTCAACCTCGATTTCGCTCAGGCTTGATGTTTCAAGGAGTTCGGCCAGTTCCCGGATTAGATCCTTGGTGTCCTTCAATTTGGACATATGTGCGTCATCCTTCTTCTTGTTTGAAAAGCTGTGCTGCAAGCGCTTGGGCAGCGAGAAGATAGCCGGTGGTTCCCAGCCCGGTGATCACACCGGCGGCCACGCGGCTGATGGTGGAATGGGCGCGAAATGCCTCGCGCGCAAAAATATTTGATAGATGGACTTCAATCACCGGTTTTTCCAAAGCAGAGACCGCATCGGCCAGTGATACCGAACTATGGGTCAATCCGCCGGGATTGAGAATCACCGCATCGGCTTCATCACGGGCTTCATGCAGCCAATCGATCAGGTCGCCTTCATGGTTGCTTTGCCGTAATTCAAAGCTGACCCCGTTGTCTTTTCCCCAAGCCACAAGGCTTGCTTCCACATCGGCCAGGGTTTCAGAGCCATAAATATCAGGCTCCCTTACGCGAGAAGATTGAGATTGGGACCGTTCAGAACAAGGATATGTGGCATTCAATTTCGACCCTGAGCCTGTGTGCAACGCAACAAAACGGCACCCTCCATCTTGTGGCTGCTAGCCTGTATAAAGACTTCTGCCACGGCAGAAAAGTGTTAGCAGCGAATTATGGAACAAAGCGATCTTGCCCGTTGCCTGAATGGTGACTATCACTTGAAGCCACGGCTTTCAAATTTTGGGTGTATGCGTGATTACTGTTTCGATCAATGGCGAAAACCGCTCTTTCGATGCGCCTTTGACGGCACGTGGGCTTCTTGACGCTCTGTCGTTGGACCCACGCAAGGTGGCGTTGGAGCGCAATCGTGAAATTGTTCCCAAATCAATGTTCGACGATACACAGATCGTCGATGGTGACCAATTGGAAATCGTTCATTTTGTCGGTGGCGGACAGCAGAGCGCAGTTTCGGAAGGATATAGAGTGACCGATCCCTTGCAGATTGCAGGAAAAACTTATGGTTCACGTTTGATCGTTGGGACCGGAAAATATCGTGATTTTGAGCAAACGGCCGAGGCCGTTGCGGCATCCGGGGCGGAAATCGTCACGGTCGCGGTGCGGCGGGTCAATGTGTCCGATCCCGACCAGCCCATGCTCACGGATTATCTTGATCCAAAATCCATCACCTATCTGCCCAATACCGCCGGGTGCTTTACGGCCGATGATGCTTTGCGCACCTTGCGGCTGGCCCGTGAAGCCGGGGGGTGGGATCTGGTGAAACTTGAAGTTCTGGGCGATAAGGCAACGCTTTATCCCGATATGCGTGAAACCTTGAAAGCGGCTGAAGTGCTGATCAGCGAAGGCTTCAAGGTGATGGTTTATACCAGCGATGATCCTTTGTTTGCCCGCGAACTCAACGATATGGGCTGTGTGGCATCATGCCTTTGGGGGCTCCTATCGGATCGGGATTGGGTATTCAAAATCCGGTCAATATCCGCCTGATCGTTGAACAATCCACCGTTCCGGTTTTGGTGGATGCGGGCGTGGGCACAGCATCGGATGCGGCCATTGCCATGGAATTGGGCTGTGATGGTGTGTTGATGAATACCGCCATTGCCGAAGCAAAAGATCCGGTGCGCATGGCCCGCGCCATGAAACATGCGGTGGAGGCGGGGCGCCATGCCTATCTTGCGGGGCGGATGCCGAAAAAGCGCTATGCCGACCCGTCCAGTCCGCTGGCTGGCTTGATTTAATCGAGAGCAGTCAAGATGGCGCGGTGTTTCCGGGCCATCTTGACGCTGATTGAGCCTTTTAATTTTGGCGCGGCTGAGGCGCGTTAAACGTCCAGCGCTTCCTCGTCTACAAATTCCGCATGCTCCTGAATGAAGGCGAAGCGCTCTTCGGGGCGTTTGCCCATCAGCTTGCCAACAAGACTGGCTGTGGCCTGAAAGTTTTCGCCCGGTTGCGGCAGGGTAACCCGCAACAATGATCGGCTGGCGCGGGCCATGGTGGTGTCGCGCAATTGCGCGGGCGGCATTTCGCCAAGGCCTTTAAAGCGTGAAACTTCAACCTTGCTCTTGCCTGCATAAACCGTGGCCATGAGCTCATCCTTATGGGCATCATCGCGGGCATAATGCACCACACCGCCCTTTGCCAGCCGATAAAGCGGCGGCTGCGCCAGATAAAGCCGCCCATCGCGCACCATTTGCGGCATTTCCTGGAAAAAGAATGTCATCAGCAATGTTGCGATATGCGCACCATCCACATCGGCATCGCACATGATGATCACTTTTTCATAGCGCAGGGCATCCGGATTATAATGTTCCCGAACGCCGCAGCCCAAGGCCAGTGTCAGATCCTGCACTTCCTGATTGGCGGCGATTTTTTGAGCCGTGGCACTGGCCACATTCAATATCTTGCCACGAATGGGCAAAACGGCTTGTGTTTTGCGGTCGCGGGCTTGTTTGGCAGAGCCACCGGCGCTGTCGCCCTCGACGATATAAATCTCGGTGCCTTCGGCGGAATCCTGTGAACAATCGGTAAGCTTGCCCGGCAGTCGCAAGCGACGCTTCGAGGTGTAAGAGGCACGTTTGACCTCGCGTTCAGCGCGGCGACGCAGGCGCTCGTCCATCCGTTCAATGGCCCAGCCCAAAAGGCTTTGTCCGCGCTCGGGCGATTCCACCAACCAATGATCGAATTCGTCGCGGATGGCATTTTCCACAAGGCGCTGCGCTTCTTGCGTCGAAAGCTTGTCTTTGGTCTGGCCTTGAAACTGCGGGTTTTTGATGAAGACGGACAGCATCGCAGCAGAAGAGGCAAAAACATCATCCGCCACAAGCTGGGCCGCGCGTTTGTTGCCCGTCATTTCCCCATAAGCCCGCAAGCCCTTCAAGAGCGCCATGCGCAGCCCGCTTTCATGGGTGCCGCCTTGGGGTGTGGGGACGGTGTTGCAATAGGTGGACAACATGCCTTCGCCAAATTCCGGCCAGCCCACAGCCCATTCCACTTTCCCCGCTTTTTCGGGAAATGTGGTGACCCCCGCAAAGAGGGTTTCGGTTGCCATTGTGCGGGTTTTCAGGCTTTCCGACAGGAAATCCGCCAAGCCGCCGGGGAAATGCAGCGTGTCTTCTTGTGGCGTATCATCGCCTTTTTGGGCCAAAGCCTCGGTACAGCGCCAACGGATCTCCACACCACGAAACAGATAGGCCTTGGAACGCGCCAGCCGATAGACTCGTGCGGCTTTCAGGCTGCTTTTTCGCCAAAAATTTCCGGGTCCGGCAAGAAGGTGATTTTGGTGCCGCGTCTGTTTTGCACAGGCCCAAGACATTCCAGAGGCCCTTGTGCATATCCGCGAGAATAGCTTTGCCGATAAAGGGTCCGGTCGCGGGCCACTTCAATATCCATTTGCACCGACAAGGCATTCACCACCGAAATCCCGACGCCGTGCAGCCCGCCAGACGTGGCATAGGCCCCTTCTTTGAATTTGCCGCCCGAATGCAATGTGGTGAGAATCACCTCCAAAGCGGATTTGGGAGCATATTTCGGGTGCTCGTCTACCGGAATTCCGCGGCCATTATCGCTGATGGTGATGCTGCCATCATCGGCCATATCCACTTCGATCCGGCTGGCATGGCCGGCAACGGCTTCATCCATGGAATTGTCGAGCACTTCGGCCACCAGATGGTGCAAGGCCCGTTCATCGGTGCCGCCGATATACATGCCCGGCCTTTGGCGAACCGGCTCCAGCCCTTCCAGAACCTCGATGTCTTGCGCCGAATAGTCGGATTTTGTGTGCGATACATCCTGAAACAGGTCAGCCATGGAGTCGGAGTCTTTCTTTGCCGTGTCAAAAAAGAGAAAACTGATGAGCCAATATAGGGGAGATGGGGGGAGGGATGGCAACACTATCTTGCAACGGCAAAACACAAGACAGCCTATCAGCCGGTTCAAATAGGCGCGGACGCGGGAAAAGTCGTTCGATTACAAATCGTTATATGGCCAACTTAATCAAACAGGGCGTCGATGTCGGCCTGACTTGCGGCTTCGGTGGTGTCTGTGCTTGGGTCTTTTTCCGATATGGCGCTGGACATATGGTTCAGGTCTTCATCCATATGGGTCTTGCCGTGGATCACCCCGTTCAGGGCGGAAAGAAGCGCTCGCATGTCCGACAGATAGGCCTCGAGACGATAGGATAGCGCCTCTCGGTCATCAACAAGGGCCGTAATATCGGCCACGGCATCCAGAATGAGCGTGTTGAGCCTTTGGGTCAGATCGTCGAACAAGGTGCGGCTTGGTTCAGGCGCATTCTCATAAGCCTCTATGGCCAATGCCTTATCGGCAAATCCGCTATCGGCGAAATGTTTTTGATAGGTTTTGGGTGTCCAGTCGGCGCAGTCTTCCAGCATGTCCAGCATATCAGGTACCATCTCAAGAAGCATCACCACCTCATTGAAATGATTAAGATAATCCGTTGCCAGAAATGATTTTTCATTGATGTTTGCCGCGGTCAGACGGGGTTTTAACGCTGCTTGCCGCGCCGTTAAAGGCCGGGCGTGGGGTGCCGAAGCCATATCGGCATCAGGGGCCGAGTCGGATATTTTTAGAGCGTTCATCATTGAAACAGACCGTAATAGTCGGGCCTTTCATTTTTCTTAACAATGGATCAAGTTCTTGTGTTGCCGATGCGTTTTTTAGGACGGAATTTTGGCTTTTCTTTGTCTGAAATTTTAATGTGGAATCATGCTAGGCTTCGTGCTCAGGAATGGAGTTCTGTAATGCTTCAAATATCAGGCTTGGCACGTGCGTTTGGATTAAAGCGGCCCATGTCCCTCTCAGGCGAACGGCATCAGCTGGATGTGGGCGACAGCTTTATCGAAAGTGGAAACTGGGAAAATATCTGGGTTGTCGAGCGAATCGTTCAGCCCCGGGGTGTAGGGTTTCCGCATGTGGTGATCCGTCATCATCGTGAGAAAAGCGAGCGCCGTCTTGTATCGCGCTCCACGCTTCTCGATCCGGACCGCTTTTCTCCCTGTATGTGACAAAATGCTCTTCACGCTGCCAATGTACCTTGCATAAAGCGCGTTTTCTTGTGCTATGCAGCGTATGGTAAGCCATGAAAATTGCATGATAAAAAAAGCATATAAAATGGAATTTTTGCATTGCAATAATTGGTGATGCAGTGCAATATGATTTCGGCCTCTCCGGAGGCTATCCTCCCCAAAGGATCCTACTTTAGCCGGAAGTCCCCAGTGGATTTCCGGCCTTTTTTTATGCAAATTCCCGATCCTTTCTGTGGGCATAAAAAACGCCCCGCACCAGAAGTGCGAGGCGTCTTGATGGAGTGTGGTAAGCGCAGATTTATGAGCTGTAATACATGTCGAACTCGATGGGGTGCGGGCTGAGTTCAAACCGCGTGACCTCCTCGAATTTCAGATGCACATAAGCGTCAATCTGGTCTTGGCTGAACACATCGCCCTTTTTCAGGAAATCACTATCCGATTGCAGGGCCTCCAGCGCTTCGCGCAAGGATCGGGCAACAGTGGGCACACCCGTTAGTTCTTCGGGTGGCAGGGCGTAGAGATCCTTGTCCATGGCATCGCCGGGGTGAATACGGTTTTCGATACCGTCCAGACCGGCCATCAACATGGCGGAAAAGGCCAGATAGGGATTGGCCGTGGCATCGGGGAAACGCACCTCGACCCGTTTGCCCTTGGGGCTTGTCACATAAGGGATACGGCAAGAAGCAGAGCGGTTGCGCGCCGAATAGGCCAGCAGAACCGGAGCTTCGAAGCCGGGGGTCAGGCGCTTGTAGCTGTTGGTGGACGGGTTTGTGAACGCATTGATCGCCTTGGCATGTTTGATGATGCCGCCGATATAATAAAGGGCTGTATCCGAGAGATCCGCATAGCCCGATCCCGCGAACAAAGGCTTGCTGTCCTTCCAGATGGATTGATGCACATGCATGCCCGATCCATTGTCGTCTTTCACCGGCTTGGGCATGAAGGTGGCGGTTTTGCCGTAGGAATGGGCGACTTGGTGCACCACATATTTATAAAGCTGGATCTTGTCAGCCATTTCGGTGAGCTTGCCAAAGGTGATGCCCAATTCGTGCTGGCTGGCGCCCACTTCATGGTGATGCTTGTCCATGCTGACGCCCATTTCGCGCAGAATGGTAACCATTTCGCCGCGCAGATCGAAGGCGGAATCCACCGGTGCCACAGGGAAATACCCACTTCACACGGGGGCGGTGACCCATATTGCCTTCGGGGTAAATTTTGTCGGAATTATAGGGGCCTTCGATGTCATCGAGCTGATACATGGCACCGGAATAATCCACCTTGAAGCGCACATCGTCGAACACGAAGAATTCCGGTTCCGGCCCGATATAGACCGTATCGCCGATTCCGGTGAACTTCAGATATTCTTCAGCGCGTTTTGCCGTGGAACGCGGATCACGGCTATAGGACTGTCCAGTACTTGGCTCCAAAATATCGCAATAAACACTGCCGTGCCTTGGGCCGTAAAGGGATCGGTGGTGACATAGCTCAGATCCGGCTTCAAAATCATGTCGGATTCGTTGATGGCCTTCCAACCGGCAATGGACGATCCATCGAACATCAGGCCTTCTTCCAAAGTGTCTTCGTCCATGAAGGAAGAATCCATGGTCAGATGTTGCCATTTTCCGCGCGGATCGGTGAATCGCAGATCGATCCATGTGAGGTCTTCATCCTTACAAATCTGCAAGAGTTCGGCGGCGGATAGGTCAGAATAATTCGACATAATCTTTCTCTGCATTTGATCCCGAGAGGGGAGTGGTCGGATCGGGTGAATTGAAAAGGGCGGTTGTTATGGCTAGATGGCATCCGGCCCGGTTTCGCCGGTGCGAATACGGATGGCATCCTCGATGGCGGTGACAAAGATCTTACCGTCGCCGATCCGGCCAGTATGCGCGGCGTTTTGGATGGCTTCCACAGCGGCTTCCAGCTTGGCATCGTCGATCACGATTTCCAGCTTCACCTTGGGCACAAAATCAACCACATATTCTGCCCCTCGATAAAGCTCTGTATGGCCTTTTTGGCGACCAAAGCCGCGAGCTTCTATCACCGTGATGCCGGAAACCCCCACCTCGTGCAGGGCTTCTTTCACTTCATCGAGCTTGAACGGCTTTATGATCGCTTCGATCTTTTTCATCTGTCATTCCGGTCGATTTCTTTCAGGGCTTGGCAAATATCCGACATATGTCGGAAAAGCCCTGATCTGTTGGTTCGTGTGTTGCTGGCAAGATTTTTGGACAGTGCGCCGTATGTGCCTCTCGAAAAGCCTCGCCAAGCTATCCATGGAAGAGATAGCAGGTTCCGTGCCAAATCGGGACATGCCCGGAAAACAAGGCTTTTGGGGACGTTTGCAAAAGATGCGTGGCCAATTTTCGCACTATTTTTGCACAAAAATAGTGCATCTGCATATAAATTAAGCAGCACGGCGGTCTATGCCGATTGAAAAAGCGGATTTTGGCCGCTTGACGCGCCAATTATTCCTCGTTAATACGAGCGCCTTCCATGCCGATGGCGGGCGTAGCTCAATTTGGTTAGAGCACCTGGTTGTGGTCCAGGAGGTTGCGGGTTCAAGTCCCGTCGCTCGCCCCACCATCTTTTTTTGCTTTGACATTTTCCCAAACAGCTCCAACCCGTAGTCTTGGTTGAAGCGATCAAGGGATAATATGGCATGGCTTGTTTCAATCCACGAAGCGATGAGGCTCTTTTAAGCTGCGCCCAGATGGCCGCTGCTGATCGGGCCGCTATGTCTATGGGCCATTTCGGTGAGGACCTGATGGAAGCCGCAGGGATGGGCGTGGCGCAATTGGCGTTGGCGCGCACCGGCATAAGGCGGGTTCTGGTGCTGTGCGGTCCGGGCAATAATGGCGGTGATGGCTGGGTTGCGGCCCGTTATTTGCGCGAAGCCGGATGTGATGTGCATGTGGTGTTCGAGGGGGATGTTTCGGCACTGAAAGGCGATGCCTTCACGATGGCACGACGCTATGACGGCATGACGTCTGCTTATGACCCGTCCTTGTTGGACGATGTGGATCTGGTGATCGATGCGTTATTTGGCGCCGGTCTGCGCGGGCCTTTAAGGGGCAGGGCGCAGCAGATGGTCATGGATGCCAATCGGTGCAATGCCTTCCGGTTGGCGGTGGATGTGCCATCGGGCCTTTCCGGTGATACGGGGCAGGCGGAAGAGGCGGTGTTCCAAGCGGATCTGACGGTTACTTTTTTTCGCAAGAAGCCCGGGCATGTGCTTGTTCCCGGTCGGTATCACTGTGGTCGGGTGGTGGTGCATGATATCGGCATTCCGGCATGCGTGCTTGATCACATAGCGCCTTTGGCCTTTGAAAATTCTCCAAATCTGTGGCGTAGCCACTGGCCGCGAAAAGTTCCGTCCAATCATAAATACCAGCATGGTTCGGTCTTGGTCTTGGGAGGGCGTCCTCCGGCCCTTGGTGCCAGTCGCATGACAGCGCGGGCCGCCTTGCGCATGGGGGCGGGGGTTGTCACCCTTGCCAGCCCATCCGACGGCTATGCCATTCAGGCAGGGGCTTTGGACGAAGTGATGGTTGCCCCTTATGACAACGACTCAGAGCTGGGCGCTTTGATGGCGGATCGCCGGCGCACAGTGTTGGCGGTGGGGCCGGGTGCGGGCGTTGGCGAAGCTTTAAGGCGGCAGGTGCATCTGGCCTTGGCGCAAAGAAAGCCGGTGGTTTTGGATGCTGATGCGCTTACCAGTTTTGAAGGGCAGGCTGATGCTTTATTTGCCGCCATCCAAAGCGATGTGGTGATGACACCCCATGGGGGAGAGTTCCAAAGGGTGTTTGGCGCACAGGAAACCGCACCGGATCAGACAGACGGAAAATTAGCGATCACGCGGGCGGCGGCGTATCGGGCGGGGGCTATTCTTGTTCACAAGGGGCCGGATACTGTCATTGTCGCTCCTGATGGTTGCGCGGTTATTGAAACGGCGGCACCGCCCGATCTTGCCACCGCCGGCTCCGGTGATGTGCTTGCGGGGTGCGTTGCGGGGCTGTTGGCGCAAGGGATGCCTGCAATGGCTGCGGCGTGCTGTGCGGTCTGGAGTCATGGCGCGGCGGCGCGAAATTCTGGACGGGGATTGGTGGCGGGCGATTTGATCGCGGCCCTGCCTGTTATTTCAAAAGAGATGGAGCTAGGTTTAAAAAGCAGTGTTTTTCGCTGAAAAAGTGCCATAAAAGACGCGCGTGAAGCGCTTTGGGTACGTGTTGTTTTCCACAGGATGACCAAGTTTGTGCAATCGGACTGGTTTTTCCGTAACAGCCTGTGCTAAGGAGACGCCGATCTGCCGTACCGGTTTGCGGTGCCGAAGAAAAACGGCCCCGACCGGGAAGCAAAATCGTTAATAACGATAGGTTTTCATCAGCGGGCGTGGCGGAATTGGTAGACGCGCCAGATTTAGGTTCTGGTGTCCGAGAGGACGTGGGGGTTCAAGTCCCTTCGCCCGCACCACTATTAGATTTGAGATGGTCATCCCATAGGCCACGAGTGAGCGCATGCAAATCAACGAATTGAAAAACGACGGACTGACGCGGGAATACAAGATCACCATCGAAAAGGCTGATCTCGACCAGCGGGTTCAAAATATATTGAATGATCTGCGCCACAAGGTGCGGATGAAAGGGTTTCGCCCGGGCAAAACGCCGGTCGCGCTGTTGAAGAAAATTCACGGCGAAGCGGCGCTTGGGCAAGCGGTGGAAGAATCGGTCCGCGAAAGCACCGATCAGCTTTTCCGCGAAAAGAAAATCCGTCCGGCCTTGCAGCCCAAGGTGGATGTTGGCGAAGTTGATGAGGAAAAAGGATTCGAATTTACCCTGTCCACTGAAATTTTGCCCGATGTGGATACGTCAGACTTCAAGGCACCAGCCCTTGAGCGTTTGATCGCAACACCTTCGGACGCGGATGTTGATGCTGCGATCGAAACATTGGCCGGTCAGTCCAAAAGTTTTGAAACCGCTGCGAAAACCTACAAAGCGAAAACCGGCGATGCCGTTGTGATCGATTTTGTCGGTTCTGTGGACGGTGAAGAATTTGAAGGCGGCAAGGGCGAAGATTTCCAGCTTGAGCTTGGGTCTGGCCAGTTCATTGCGGGCTTTGAAGATCAGCTTGTCGGCGCCAAAACCGGTGACAAGGTGACTGTGAAGGTGACCTTCCCTGATCCTTATGGCCGTGAAGAACTTGCCGGGAAAGACGCCAGCTTCGATGTCGAAGTGAAAGAGGTGAAAAAGCCTGCTGACGCCAAAATCGACGACGATATGGCCAAGAATTTCGGTCTTGAAAGCCTCGACCAGTTGAAAGAAGCGCTGAAAACCCAGCTCGAGCAGGAAGCAAAAACCCTGTCGCGGGCCAAAGTGAAGCGCGCATTGCTCGATAAACTGGCTGATTCCTATGATTTCGCCGTGCCGCAGGGGATGGTGGATCTGGAATATCGTGATATCTGGCAGCAGATCAAACGCGATGCCGTGATGTCTGGTGATGCCACCGAAGCAGAGCTGGCTGATAAAGACGAGCCGGAGTCGGAAGAAGATCGTGCGGATTACCGCGATATTGCGGAACGTCGTGTGCGTCTTGGCCTGTTATTGTCCGAGCTTGGTTTGGCCAATAAGGTTGAAATCAACCGTGATGAACTGATGCGCCGTGTGGCCGATGAAGCCCGTCGCTATCCGGGGCAAGAGCGCGAGGTGTTTGAATTCTACACCAAGAACGAGCAGGCCATGGCCCAGCTTCGTGCGCCGCTTTATGAAGACAAGGTTGTCGACTTCATCCTTGAAATGGCTGATCTCAAAGATACCGAGATAAGCCTTGAAGACCTGCGCAAAGCCGTGCGCGAGGACGACGAGGAAGAAGAAAGCCAGGCCAAAGACGCGAAAAAAGCCGCGACCAAGAAAACTGCAGCGAAAAAGCCTGCAGCAAAAAAAGCGTCCGAGAAGAAGCCGGCTGAAAAGAAGGCCCCGGCAAAGAAAGCTGCGGCCAAGAAGCCTGCTGCCAAAAAGGCAGCGCCAAAAAAAGCGGCCAGCAAGGACGACTCTAAGAGCTGAGCCCATTGCTTGTCATTTTTGTTGACAGAAGACCGCAGTAGGGCATTGGCTTGCTGCGGCCTTCTTTCTTCCAAAGGCTTTTTTAAAGACCCTGGCCAGTGTAAAACCGGTCGTATGAATAAACGGGAGCGCAGCATCTATGGTCGATATCGTGGACCAATTTACAAGTCAGCTCGTGCCGATGGTGGTCGAGCAGACAAATCGCGGCGAACGGGCGTTCGATATTTATTCGCGCCTTTTGAAAGAGCGAATCATTTTTCTAACGGGGCAGGTGGAAGACAATATCTCCAGCCTGATCGTTGCACAACTCCTGTATCTTGAAGCCGATAATCCGAAAAAAGATATTTCCTTTTATATCAATTCCCCCGGTGGCGTGGTGAGCTCGGGCTTGGCGATTTACGACACCATGCAATATATCCGCCCGAAAGTGGCAACGCTGTGCATCGGGCAAGCGGCTTCCATGGGATCGCTTTTGTTGGCTGCTGGTGAAAAAGGCATGCGCTTTTGCCTGCCGAATGCGCGGGTGATGGTGCATCAACCGTCCGGCGGCTTCCGCGGTCAGGCAACGGATATTGAAATTCAGGCCCGCGAAATTCTGAAATTGCGCGAACGCCTGAACAATATTTATGTCGAACATACCGGCCAACCCTTGGAAGAGATTGAAAAGGCGTTGGATCGTGACCGCTGGATGAGCGCGGAAGAATCCAAAGACTGGGGCCTTGTGGATGAGGTTTTGGAAAAACGCCCTGATGAGGCTGAATGATTGTCAGATTCACGGTCATTTTAAGCTGGCAGCAAGGTTATAAGGCGTAGAATAGGGCCATTGGTCGGTTGGGTGCTGCTCTTGTGACGAGTGCCTAAGACGATGGGATTGCAATTTGGCCTGATAAAGCGGTTGCTGCATGGTCACGCGCTGTTCTACGATGAAGACTTATTGGAAGACTTAGGGAAGTCCGATGACGAAATTGAGCGGCGGAGATTCGAAAAATACGCTCTACTGCTCTTTCTGCGGGAAGAGCCAGCATGAAGTTCGTAAACTGATTGCGGGGCCGACGGTATTCATCTGTGATGAATGCGTTGAACTATGTACGGACATCATCCGCGAAGAAAGCAAATCGGGAATTGCGAAATCCAGTGATGGCGTGCCAACGCCACAGGAAATTCTCGATGTTCTCAATGATTATGTGATCGGTCAGCCAAAGGCGAAACGCGTTTTGTCGGTGGCGGTGCACAATCATTATAAGCGGTTGAATCATGCAGCAAAAAGCGGCGATGTGGAGCTGGCAAAATCGAACATTTTGCTGATTGGCCCTACCGGCTGCGGAAAAACCCTGCTTGCCCAGACATTGGCTCGTATTCTGGATGTGCCGTTTACCATGGCCGATGCCACCACGCTGACAGAGGCAGGCTATGTGGGCGAGGATGTGGAAAATATCATTCTCAAGCTTTTGCAATCCGCTGATTATAATGTAGAGCGTGCCCAACGTGGCATTGTCTATATTGATGAAGTGGACAAGATCAGCCGCAAGTCCGACAATCCTTCCATCACCCGCGATGTGTCGGGCGAAGGGGTGCAGCAGGCCCTGCTGAAGATCATGGAAGGCACCGTTGCCAGCGTTCCGCCGCAAGGGGGACGCAAGCATCCGCAACAGGAATTCCTGCAGGTCGATACCACCAATATCCTGTTTATCTGCGGTGGGGCTTTTGCGGGCCTTGATCGCCTTGTGTCTTCGCGTATGCAGGGCAAATCCATGGGCTTTGGAGCCAGTGTCTCCTCGCCCGAAGATCGCTCGGTCGGTGAGCTTTTGATGCATGCCGAACCCGAAGATCTTCTGAAATTCGGATTGATTCCGGAATTTGTCGGTCGCGTTCCCGTGATTGCGACATTGGAAGATCTGGATGAAGATGCCCTTGTGGAAATTCTCTCGACTCCGAAAAACGCTTTGCTCAAGCAATATCAACGCTTGTTCGAGATGGAAGAGGTCACGCTGACCTTCACCGATGAAGCAAAACGTGCCGTTGCGCGGCGAGCCATTGCCCGCAAAACCGGGGCGCGTGGTTTGCGGTCGATCATGGAAGACATTCTGCTGGAAACCATGTTCGATCTACCGTCGCTTGATGGCGTGGAGGAAGTTGTCATTAATGACGATGTGGTGGATTCTGCCGCCAAGCCGCTCTTTATCTATGCAGAGCGACGGGATGAGGCAGGGACTTCTGCGTGATCAGAGTTCTTTGCTCTTGAATGGTTGTGCGAGAATGCCATTTCAGATGTAAGTCACGCGGTCCATTTCATGGGGCACATTGCGCTTTCATGTTACGGACCGCGCCCTTTGGTGTTTGAAAGAAGATCGGAAATAGCATGGACAAGACCTATCCTGTCCTGCCGCTGAGAGACATTGTTGTCTTTCCGCACATGATTGTCCCTTTGTTTGTGGGGCGTGAAAAAAGTGTGCGTGCGCTTGAGGAAGTCATGAAGGATGATCGACCCATCCTGCTTGTCTCCCAGAAGAATGCCGGCGAGGACGACCCGACAGCGGACGATATTTATGAAATGGGCACATTGGCGAATGTGCTTCAGCTTCTGCGCCTTCCCGATGGCACGGTGAAAGTTCTGGTCGAAGGGTCTGGCCGGGCTCGCATCACCGAATTTGTCGAAAATGAAGATTTTTTTGAAGCATCCATTGTGGATGTGGAAGAAGAAACCGGCGCGGATAAAGAATTGCAAGCGCTGCAACGCTCGGTGCTGGCGCAGTTCGAGCTTTATGTGAAGCTCAATAAGAAAATCGCGCCGGAAGTGCTGGTGTCTGCCAATCAGATCGACGATCCGTCGAAACTGGCGGATACAGTGGCATCGCATTTGGCTCTGAAAATTTCCGACAAGCAGGATTTGCTGTCCACCATCAAAGTGACCGAACGCCTTGAGAAGGTTTTTTCCTTCATGGAAGGCGAAATCGGCGTGCTGCAGGTGGAAAAAAAGATCCGTGGCCGCGTGAAGCGCCAGATGGAAAAAACGCAGCGCGAATATTATTTGAACGAGCAATTGAAGGCGATTCAGAAAGAGCTGGGCGAAACCGACGAAAGCCGGGAAGAAACCGCCGAGCTGGAAGCGCGCATTGCCGAAACCAAATTGAGCAAGGAAGCCCGCGAGAAATGCATTGCGGAGCTGAAAAAACTCAAATCCATGAGCCCCATGTCGGCGGAAGCACCGTGGTGCGCAATTATCTGGATTGGATTCTGTCTATGCCGTGGGGCAAGCGCACCCGCGTCAAGAAAGATATCCATTGGTCTGAACATGTGCTGGATGCAGACCATTATGGTCTGGAAAAGGTGAAGGAACGGATCGTCGAATATCTTGCGGTGCTGCAACGCGCCAACAAGATCAAAGGCCCGATCCTGTGCCTTGTGGGGCCGCCGGGCGTCGGGAAAACGTCTTTGGGGCGCTCCATTGCCAAGGCCACGGGGCGGAATTTCATTCGTTTCAGCTTGGGTGGTGTGCGGGATGAAGCGGAAATCCGAGGACATCGGCGCACATATATCGGGTCTATGCCCGGTAAGATCATGCAGAATCTGAAGAAGGCCGGGTCGGCCAATCCGTTGTTCTTGCTCGATGAGATCGACAAGATGGGGCAGGATTTCCGGGGCGATCCCGCATCCGCTTTGCTGGAAGTTCTCGACCCCGAGCAGAATTCGCATTTCAACGATCATTATCTGGAAGTGGATTATGATCTGTCCGATGTGATGTTCGTGACCACGGCCAACACTCTGGACATGCCGCAGCCCTTGCTGGACCGCATGGAGATTATTCATCTGTCGGGCTATACGGAAGATGAAAAGGTCGAAATTGCCAAGCGCCATCTGCTGAAGAAACAGATTAAAGATCATGGGCTTAAAAGCTCGGAATGGTCTATTTCGGATGCGGCTTTGCGCGATCTGATCCGGTATTATACCGTGAATCCGGGGTGCGTAATCTGGAGCGGATGATTGCGCGTCTGGTGCGTAAGGCGGTGAAGGAAATCGTTGAAGGCAAGCGCAAGCGCGTTCAAGTGACGGTGCAGAATCTTGCAATTATGCCGGGGTGCGCCGCTATCGTTATGGCGAAGCGGAAACGGAGGATCAGGTGGGCCTGACCACCGGCCTTGCCTGGACAGAAGTGGGTGGCGAAATCCTGACGATTGAAGCCGTCACGACCCGAGGAAAGGGCCGTGTGCTCACCACCGGCAAGTTGGGCGATGTGATGCAGGAATCCATTCAGGCCGCCCGGTCTTTCGTCCATAGCCGTGCGGTGACCTATGGGGTGAAGCCCACGGCCTTTGAAAAGATCGATATCCATGTGCATGTTCCCGAAGGGGCAACCCCTAAGGATGGGCCTTCTGCGGGCATTGCCATGGTCACGTCGATCGTTTCGGTTCTGACCGGCATTGCTGTGCGGCGCGATATTGCCATGACCGGTGAAGTGACGCTGCGAGGGCGGGTTTTGCCTATTGGGGGGCTGAAGGAAAAGCTGCTTGCAGCCCATCGCGCTGGTATCAAGACGGTTCTGATTCCTGCCGAAAATGAAAAAGACTTGGCAGAAATCCCTGATAATGTGAAACGGGGGCTGGAAATCATTCCCGTTTCCCATGTGGACGAAGTTCTGCGAAAAGCGCTGACCCGTCCCCTTGTTCCCATCGAATGGACCGATGAGGATGAGGAAAAATCGAACGCAATCAAGCCCATAGCGGGCGATGATGCGGAGGTCGCGTCGGGGGTAACCGTGACCCATTGAGCATGAGGGCCTTGTCTCTTTTCGGGACATCCTCATGAAAGCTGTGGAAAACCGCAGGAACCTGCGGTTTTCTTTTTGACAGTTTAAAAAAGTCCGCACTACACTGCCTTCGCTGACCCACGGAGGAACCTCACAACAGCACGAGGGGGTAAACCTTGAATAAGAACGAACTTATCGCGAATGTCGCCGAGGCGGCTGATCTTTCGAAAGCGGATGCAACGAAAGCCGTTGACGCCGTTTTCTCCAGCATCTCCGATGCCCTGTCCAAGGGTGACGAAGTACGGCTGGTCGGATTTGGCACCTTCTCGGTTGCACATCGCGCTGCGTCGCAGGGCCGCAACCCACGTACGGGTGAACCGATTGCGATTGCTGCGTCCAAACAACCCAAGTTCAAAGCTGGTAAACAGCTGAAGGACGCGGTGAACTGATCAGGTCCTGATAGGGATTTGTATCCGGAAACGGCCGTTTGTATTGCACAAGCGGCCGTTTTTTTTATCTGACCGTTCAAAAACGGTTGTCTTCGCCGCAAGCCTCCGCTATGAGACAGGGCATCACTTGTGGGGCGGTTAGCTCAGTTGGTAGAGCATCTCGTTTACACCGAGAGGGTCGGCAGTTCGAGACTGTCACCGCCCACCATTTTCCCAAAATATAGCCACTATATTGTCCGTCGCATCTTGCGTCGTTGGCGGGCCTTGTCCGCGAAGTCTTCGCCGCAGGCCACGCCTTGGGATATCAAGGCCATTTTGCCTTTTGGGCGCCGGTCTGCTCCAGAGATTGTGTGTAGGATTGCTTTGCACTGGGCGACAAAACGCATCATCCAAGCATAGTCACAGAATGATATGATATTGCTGATATTGGAGGGGTTTATGGCGACTCACAGCGACATGACGGGCGGCAAAGGGCAGGGTGCAAGCATAGTGGCTGTGTCCCTTGTCTTTTTGGTTATGATTGCCCTGGTGAATGGCATCGGTTTTTGGTTGGGGCTGATCTATGGCAATCAGGTGCCTTTGGGGACGGCCATCCGTCATTCCATTGATATTTTGATTTTCATGGTGCAAACGCCGCAATATGTCGCCGCGTGGTTTGAGCAGAGCTGGGGTTTCTTGTGGCTGGTTGCAGGGGCTTTGGAACTGATTCTGCCCTTTATTGTGCTGCGCTTGATGAAGCACAAGACGCCGGTGTTGGCTGGCGTGTCTTGCGCTTTGGCGGCCAGCCTTCCAGACCTTATCCCGATGGCATTGGACAAGATGACCGGGCTTTTGTGGTCGGGTCTGTTGATTTCGGCGGTGATTTATATCGTGAGCTTTTCGCTGGCCAAGGCAAAGCTCTGAGCCGTTCATGAAAAAAGCGGAATGTCAGATGACATTCCGCTTTATGAGCAGCCTTGATTCGATCTGGTGCAGAGAGCCATTTTATGACGATAAAGGGCCAAGCGCTTTTTGGTCTTTTGCCATATGGCGCTTGTTTCTTTTGTCTGGCGCAGTTTGCCGACCGAATTGTTCAGGTGCTCCTCCCCAACTCAATTCTTTCATAAGTGTTAACAGGCCGCGCGCTGAAATCAAGTGGCTATCGGGTAAAGCTGGCAGATCTTTGCGGGCTGTGGCAATCAAGAGACGGTAGGAGCGGGCGGCAGACAGGGCGTGATGGAGAGAGAGCAGGGATATGCGCCAAACTGGTCGGCAAACAGACGACACATCTTCACTTGCTACACATTCTGATTCGGCACCTTGCCGCGTAACGGGGGCAATTCTCGCTCTGGCGGCGCTGTTATTCGCCTGCGGATATGTCTTGCCGGTGCTTTATGTGAAAAAATTCCTGTTTTTTTCCTCGGAATCGTCTTTGTTGGGGGTGAGTTGGGGGCTTTTGCAGGATCGGGAGTTTCTGCTGGGTGGTGTTCTGATCGTGTTTACGATTCTGTTTCCCATTACCAAGCTTTGCCTTTTGGCAGTGATCTGGTGGCGACCCACGGCCCGCACGAACCATCTTCTTCAGCTTTTGGCGCGTTTGGGGCGCTGGTCGATGCTGGATGTGCTGGTGCTGGCGTTGTTTGTCTTTTCGGTAAAATCCAGTGGATTGGGCACCGCATTTTCACAGCCCGGCCTTTATTGCTTTGCGGGGGCGGTAATCCTGACCATGATCGCCGGGGCCAGATTGGCTGATGAATCCTCGGAAAAGCCCTGAAAAGCGGGAAAATTTTTCACGCTCTAAATCTGTTTATGCGATTGCTTTGAAAGAAAGGGCATATTTGCGTTGACAGCTTCGCTTTCGCCCCCTATTTCAACGGGCCTCGACGCACACCACGGGGGTGTAGCTCAGTTGGTTAGAGCGCTGGCCTGTCACGCCAGAGGCCGCGGGTTCAAGTCCCGTCACTCCCGCCACATCGTCGTCGGAACTGTGGCTCTTTATGGCTTTTGGTGCAATAAAGATGCCGACAACCGCTTTCTTGCGGGGGTGTAGCTCAGTTGGTTAGAGCGCTGGCCTGTCACGCCAGAGGCCGCGGGTTCAAGTCCCGTCACTCCCGCCACTTTTCCTCGTCATTTCCCCTTCATATCGCGCCTTGCTTTGTTTGAAGCGAGGTGATTGGCGCTTCACAATCATGCGACATGTTGACGGTTTGGGAAAAGAGGCTTTTTCTGCCACGAACTTGCCGTTATTCATACGCCGGGCTTTGAAAGCTGGCGCAGGTTTGCTATAGCGCTGGCAGTCTATTGTTTGGCCATATGGCTTGTCGTTTTTTTGAGGCTCTGGTGGGGCTGCCTGTTTCCGCCAGATGTTTCGGACTTCTATACGGAGCGCTCCGTGGAAACTTTTTTGCTAGATTATCTGCCGATCCTCATCTTCCTTGGTGTAGCGATCGCGTTCTCGGTGGTTTTTGTAGGAGCCGCTTGGTTTTTGGCCGAGCAGCACCCGGACAGCGAGAAAGTCTCCGCCTATGAATCGGGGTTCGAGGCTTTTACAGATTCGCGCGGGCAGTTCGATGTGCGTTTTTATCTGGTGGCCATTTTATTCATCATCTTTGATCTGGAAGTCGCATTCCTGTTCCCATGGGCTGTTTCTTTGGGCGATCTGGGAATGTTCGGCTGGTGGTCGATGATGATTTTCCTGGGCGTTTTGACCATCGGTTTTGTGTATGAGTGGAAAAAGGGAGCGTTGGAATGGGAGTAGACGCCATGATGAAGGCATCGGCTCAGGGTGGTATGCCCGGAGCTGCCCCGGAAACTCCCAAGGGAGCCGGTTCTGTGCTGGCCCCGCATGATGATGCGTTTTTCCGTGATGTGCAGGCGGAATTGTCCGACAAAGGGTTTCTGGTCGCCAAGGCTGATGATCTGATCAACTGGGCGCGTACCGGCAGCCTGTGGTGGATGACTTTCGGACTTGCTTGCTGCGCCGTTGAGATGATGCATAGCAGCATGCCGCGCTATGATCTGGAACGCTTTGGGGCGGCTCCACGCGCCAGCCCGCGTCAATCGGATGTGATGATCGTGGCCGGAACATTGTGCAACAAGATGGCCCCCGCCATGCGCAAGGTGTATGATCAAATGTCCGAGCCGCGTTATGTGATTTCCATGGGCTCCTGTGCCAATGGTGGCGGCTATTATCATTACAGCTATTCTGTTGTGCGGGGCTGTGATCGCATTGTGCCGGTGGATATTTATGTTCCCGGTTGCCCGCCAACGGCTGAAGCGCTGCTTTACGGCATTTTGCAGCTTCAACGGAAAATTCGCCGGACGGGAACCTTGCACCGCTAAGCGGGCGCAAAGGGAAAAAGGCCGGAGAGATCAAGGAAAAAGATGGATGATGACCGTCACGGCGCTAGAGCAGCTTGGCAAGCATATCGAGGCGATTCTCGAACATGAAGTCACGGGTTTTTCCGTGGCCAATAACGAGTTGACCATAACCGCCAGAACCGATCAGATCGTCAAGGTTTTGACCGCTTTGCGCGACGATCCCGATTGCAAATTCCGCATTCTGGTGGATCTGTGCGGTGTGGATTGGCCCATGCGCCCCATGCGCTTTGATGTGGTTTATCACCTGTTGTCGATGCATTTGAATCAGCGCATCCGGGTGAAGGTGGAAGCGGATGAGCAGACGCCGGTGCCTTCGGTGGTGTCGGTCTATTCGTCTGCCAACTGGTTCGAGCGCGAATTGTGGGACATGTATGGGGTGATGGTTTCAAACCATCCTGATCTGCGCCGAATCCTTACGGATTATGGATTTCAGGGCCATCCCCTGCGCAAGGATTTTCCGCTCAGTGGTTATGTCGAGCTGCGCTATGACGAAGAGCAAAAGCGCGTGGTGTACGAACCTGTCAAACTGACGCAGGAATTCCGGAATTTCGATTTCCTCAGCCCGTGGGAAGGCGCCAAATATATCCTTCCTGGCGACGAGAAAGCGGCCGAAGCGGAGAAAGATAAGGCATGACCAGCCAAGTGAGCCATGACCGCCGAATCAAGAACTATCATCTGAATTTCGGCCCGCAACATCCTGCCGCGCATGGTGTTTTGCGTTTGATTCTGGAACTGGACGGGGAAGTGGTCGAGCGCACGGACCCGCATATCGGGTTGTTGCATCGCGGCACGGAAAAGCTGATCGAGCACAAAACCTATATGCAGGCCATCGGTTATTTCGATCGTCTGGATTATGCTGCGCCGATGAACCAGGAGCATGCCTATGCTCTGGCGGTTGAAAAGGCGTTGGGCATCGAGGTGCCTTTGCGTGGACAATATATCCGTGTGCTCTATGCCGAACTGACACGGATCATGAATCACATCCTGAATCTGACAACCCATGCCATGGATGTGGGGGCGCTGACACCGATTCTGTGGGGCTTTGAAGAGCGCGAAACCCTGTGCGAATTTTATGAGCGGGCCTCCGGATCGCGGATGCATGCGAAATATTTTCGTCCCGGCGGCGTGCATCAGGATTTGCCGCCAGACCTGATCGACGATATTTGGGCGTGGACGGAAACCTTCCCCAAAGTGATCGAGGATATTGAAGTCCTGTTGGTGAACAACCCGATCTTCAAGCAACGCAATGTGGATATCGGTGTTCTGACACAGGAGCAGGCGATGGATTGGGGGATGTCCGGCCCCATGCTTCGCTCTACGGGTCTTGCCTGGGATCTCCGCAAATCCCAGCCCTATGATGTCTATGACCGGATGGATTTTGACATCCCTGTGGGCAAGAACGGCGATTGCTATGATCGCTTTATCCTGCGCGTCGAAGAAATGCGGCAGTCTTTGAAGATCATGCGTCAGTGCATCAACGAACTTCCCGCCGGTGAAGTGCTGACGGAAGACCGGAAAGTGGCTCCGCCGCGCCGGGGTGAGATGAAGCGCTCCATGGAAGCGTTGATCCATCATTTCAAATTATATACCGAAGGCTACAAAGTGCCCGAGGGCGAGGTTTATGCTGCCGTAGAGGCGCCGAAGGGCGAATTCGGGGTGTATCTGGTGTCCGATGGCGGCAACAAGCCCTATCGCTGCAAGATCCGCGCGCCGGGATTTGTGCATTTGCAAGCCATGGACATGATGCTTGAAGGCCACATGCTGGCCGATGTGCCGGCGGTTCTTGGGTCCATCGACATTGTGTTCGGTGAAGTGGATCGCTGAGGGAGTTTGATCGATATGCTTGAAGTGACCAAAAGCGGCGGTCCGTTTCGTTTTTCCGATGAAAATCAGGACGAAGTGAAGGCCATTATTGCGAAATATCCCGAAGGGCGGCAACGCTCTGCGGTGATGCCGCTTCTCTATCTGGCGCAACGGCAAAATGAAGGTTGGGTGAGCCGGGAGGCCATCGAACATATTGCCGAGTTGCTGTCACTGCCGAAAATTCAGGTGATCGAGGTCGCAACCTTTTACACCATGTACAATTTGAAGCCCATTGGCCGCCATCATGTGCAATTGTGCGGCACCACGCCGTGCTGGTTGCGTGGCTCCGACGAGGTGATGCGTGCCTGCACCGATATGGGGCTCGAGAAGGGCAAATCCACCGAAGACGGGCTGTTCCATCTGACGGAAGTGGAATGTCTGGGGGCGTGCTGCAATGCGCCCATGGTGCAGATCAATGACGATTTTTATGAAGATCTGACCTATGAAAGCACCAAGGCCATTTTGGAAGCCTTGAAACGTGGTGAAACGCCGAAGCCCGGTCCGCAGAAGGATCGTCAGTTTTCCGCGCCGGAAGGTGGTCCGACCGTTTTGCGGGATATGATGTCCGCCGATGCGGCAAAGGAGTGACGTGATGCTGAAAGATCAAGACCGCATCTTCACCAATATCTATGGCTTCCAGTCTTGGGGCATTGATGCCGCCATGAAGCGTGGCGATTGGGACGGCACCAAAGATATCCTGGCCAAAGGGCAGGACTGGATCATCGACCAGATGAAAGAATCCGGTTTGCGCGGGCGTGGCGGTGCGGGCTTTCCCACGGGCGTCAAATGGTCGTTCATGCCCAAGGAATCAAAGGACGGGCGTCCCAGCTATCTGGTGATCAATGCCGATGAATCCGAGCCGGGTACATGCAAAGACCGTGAAATCATGCGTCACGATCCGCAAAAGCTGGTGGAAGGGGCATTGATCGCCGGATATGCCATGCGGGCGAAGGCTGCCTATATTTATGTGCGCGGTGAATTTTATCTCGAGGCGGAACGGCTTAATGCCGCGGTAGCTCAGGCCTATGAAAAAGGCTTTCTGGGTAAAAACGCATGCGGTTCCGGCTATGATTTCGATGTGTATGTGCATCGCGGCGCAGGCGCTTATATCTGCGGCGAAGAAACGGCACTCATTGAAAGCCTTGAAGGGAAAAAAGGCCAGCCACGACTGAAGCCGCCATTCCCTGCCAATGTGGGTGTGTTCGGCTGCCCGACCACCGTGAATAATGTGGAATCCATTGCCGTTGCGCCGACCATTTTGCGTCGCGGGGCAAGTTGGTTCGCGGGCCTTGGTCGCCCGAACAATACCGGCACCAAGATCTTCTGTATTTCCGGGCATGTGAACACGCCGTGCAATGTGGAAGAAGAAATGGGTATTCCTCTGCGTGAACTGATCGAAAAACATGCGGGGGGCGTGCGCGGCGGCTGGGACAATCTGCTGGCCGTTATTCCCGGCGGATCTTCGGTGCCTTTGCTGCCCAAATCCATTTGTGATGATGTCTTGATGGATTTCGATTCTTTGAAAGAAGTGAAGTCCGGGCTTGGCACGGCGGCGGTTATCGTGATGGATAAAAGCACGGATATCGTGAAAGCCATCGCGCGGCTGAGCTATTTTTATAAACACGAATCCTGCGGCCAATGCACGCCATGCCGGGAAGGCACCGGCTGGATGTGGCGTGTTATGGAACGTCTGGCCGTGGGGCAGGCGGAAAAAGAAGAAATCGACATGTTGCTGGATGTCACCAAGCAAGTCGAGGGACACACCATTTGCGCGCTTGGCGATGCGGCGGCGTGGCCCATTCAGGGATTGATCCGTCATTTCCGGCCGGAAATAGAGCGCCGGATCGATGCGTATCATGGTCGCCAGATCGAGGCTGCCGAGTAAGTTCGACGGAGAGTCGCCCAGTGTCGGGCGCTGTAACAGAGAAGAGCCAATGCCGAAGCTGACAATTGACGGCAAGGAAATCGAGGTTGCACCCGGATCGACGGTGTTGCAGGCCTGTGAAGAAGCAGGCGCGGAAATTCCTCGCTTTTGCTACCATGAGCGGCTGTCCATCGCAGGAAACTGCCGCATGTGTCTTGTGGAGATGGAACGCTCCCCCAAGCCCATCGCTTCCTGTGCGATGCCTGCGGGGGATGGCATGGTCATCCGCACCAATACGCCGCAGGTGAAAAAAGCCCGTGAAGGTGTGTTGGAATTTTTGCTGATCAACCATCCGCTGGATTGCCCCATCTGCGATCAGGGCGGCGAATGCGATTTGCAAGATGAAACCATGGCTTATGGCCGGGGTAAGAACCGCTTTGATGAAAACAAGCGGGCGGTGACGGAAAAGAATATGGGGCCATTGGTGAAAACCATCATGACCCGCTGTATTCATTGTACCCGTTGCATTCGCTTTTCCGAGGAAGTCGCCGGCACAACGGAACTGGGCGCCATCTATCGTGGCGAAAATATGCAAATCACCTCATATCTTGAGCAGGCGATGGAAAGCGAGCTTCAGGGCAATGTGATTGATCTTTGCCCGGTGGGGGCCCTTACTTCCAAGCCCTATGCTTTCAATGCCCGTCCTTGGGAATTGGTGAAAACAGAGTCCATCGATGTGATGGATGCGGTTGGCTCGAACATCCGCATCGATACCCGCGGGCGTCAGGTGATGCGGATATTGCCGCGCAACCATGATGACGTGAATGAAGAATGGATTTCCGACAAAACCCGCTTTGCCTATGACGGCCTTTTAAAGAGCCGTCTCGACCGTCCTTATGTGAAGAAAGACGGGAAGCTGGTGGAAGCAAGCTGGGTCGAGGCTTTTGCAGCAATCAATACCGGCTTGGCCGGGTTGGACGGCACGCAGATTGCCGGTCTTGTCGGCGATCTCAATGAACTGGAAGGCATGTATGCGTTCCGCGAATTGCTGAAGGGGCTGGGCGCAACACGCATTGAAGCGCGGCAATCCGGTGCGGCTTATGATGTGTCGAACCGGGCATCTTATCTGTTCAATAGCGGCATTGCCGGCATTGAAGAGGCGGATTTCTGTTTGCTTGTGGGCACCAATCCACGGCATGAGGCCACCATCGTCAATGCCCGCATTCTGAAAGCCACCCGCCATCGCGGTCTGAAAGTGGCCAATATCGGCCCGGCCCATGATCTCACCTATCCGGTTGAGCAGGCGGGTGACGATGCAGCAATTCTCGCGGATATTCTTGCGGGCAAGCATTCTCTGGCCGATCGCCTGCGGGCTGCCAAACGCCCGATGATTATCGTGGGCGAGGGCGCTTTGGCGCGGCAAGACGGCGCGCAAATCCTGAAAGCCGCCCATGATATTGCCGAGACATTCGGTTTGATTACCGAAGACTGGAACGGTTTTAACGTTCTTCCCACCGCGGCTTCGCGCGTTGGCGCACTGGATCTTGGATTGGTCGCTCCGGGTGGCGTGCGCGGTATTTTAGATGATGCCAAGGCCGGCACGGTAAAAGCGGCGTTCTTGCTGGGTGTGGACGAGATTGACAGCTCGGCGCTTCAGGATTGTTTCACCGTTTATATTGGCAGCCATGGCGATCATGGCGTGCGCCATGCGGATGTGGTTCTTCCTGCAGCGGCCTATACGGAAAAATCCGGCCTTTATATCAATATGGAAGGCCGTGTGCAGATGGGCGAGCGGGCGAATTTCCCGCCGGGCGATGCACGTGAGGATTGGACCATTTTCCGTGCCTTGTCGGATGTCTTGGGAAAAACCTTGCCGTTCGACAGCTTTGATGCCTTGCGGGCCGCCCTTTATAAAGAGCTGCCGCACCTTATGGATATCGACAGCCTGCCTAAAGCGGCATGGGGTGATTTCGGGGAACCGGGCGACATTGCGCGGGGACCGATTGCCTTGCCGATCCATGATTTTTATCAAACCAATCCGATTGCGCGGGCCTCGGACACGATGGCGGAATGTAGCGCGTTGAAACGCAGCAAAGGGGAGGCGACAGGAACCCATGGTTGAATGGCTCGCCGGTCTTTATGGCGGCACTGATGCCGCCTGGTTTTTCTCTATTATCACCTGGATTTTGGTGATTGTGGCCCCTTTGTTGCTGGGGGTTGCCTTTGCAGTCTATGCGGATCGTAAAATCTGGGCGGCCATGCAGCTTCGCCGCGGCCCCAATGTGGTGGGCCCCTTCGGCTTGCTGCAAAGTTTTGCCGATGGTTTGAAACTTTTCATCAAGGAAACCATTGTTCCCGCAGGCGCGAATAAAGGCATCTTCATTCTGGCGCCGATGCTGACCTTTGTGTTGGCTTTGATCGGCTGGGCAGTGATCCCCTGGGGGGAAGGCGCGGTGCTGGCCGATATCAATGTGGGGATCTTCTATATTTTCGCCATTTCCTCGCTTGGTGTGTACGGCATCATCATGGCGGGCTGGGCTTCCAATTCGCGCTATGCGTTTCTTGGCGGGCTGCGGTCTGCGGCGCAAATGGTGTCTTATGAAGTGTCCATGGGTTTTGTGCTGGTTACCGTGATCAGCTATGCAGGGTCGCCGTCGCTTTCCGAACTTGTGTATATGCAGTCCGGCGGTATATGGAACTGGAACTTCTTGTGGTTTTTCCCGATGTTCGTGATCTTCCTGATCTCGGCCATGGCGGAAACCAACCGTCCGCCATTCGATCTTCCAGAGGCGGAAGCGGAACTGGTTGCGGGCTATCAGGTGGAATACAGCTCCATGGCCTTTGCGCTGTTCTGGTTGGGGGAATATGGCAATATCTTGCTGATGTGCGCCCTTACCTCGGTGCTGTTCTTTGGTGGATGGTATGCTCCGATCCCGGCGCTGGATTTCATTCCCGGGCCTTTGTGGATGATCGCCAAGATCTGTTTCTTCTTCTTCATCTTCGCTTGGGTGAAGGCGACAGTTCCGCGCTATCGCTATGATCAGTTGATGCGCTTGGGCTGGAAAGTATTTTTGCCGGTTTCGTTGGCAGCGGTGGTGTTCTACACCGGCTGGGGCGTAGCCTTTGGCTATATCGGTAAGTGAGAGGGCCGGATAAACCATGATTGCCTTCCTAGACAGAACGGCGCGCAGCTTCCTTTTGGTGGAATTCGTGAAAGCGATGGCGCTGACATTTCGCTATATGTTCAAACCGAAAACAACGCTGAACTATCCTTATGAAAAGGGTCGCCTTTCGGCACGTTTTCGCGGAGAACATGCATTGCGGCGATATCCCAACGGGGAAGAGCGCTGTATTGCGTGCAAGCTGTGCGAGGCCATTTGCCCGGCTCTTGCCATCACCATTGAAGCGGAACCGCGTGAAGATGGCAGCCGCCGCACCACGCGCTATGACATCGATATGGTGAAGTGCATTTATTGCGGCTTGTGCCAAGAGGCCTGCCCTGTGGATGCCATCGTTGAGGGACCGAACTTCGAATTTGCCACGGAAAGCCGCGAAGAGCTTTTGTATGACAAGGCAAAACTTTTGGATAATGGCGACCGCTGGGAGCGTGAAATTGCAGCAAATCTTGCGCAAGACGCACCTTATCGCTAGACATCAGGCCGCCGGTTTTACCGCGCGGATAAACGACAACGGGCTGTTCATGCCGATTATCAGGGGGCGCATCATGTGCACCGCATCTATCGCAAATAAGACAGAGGAGGGGGCGGTATGAGTTTGACCGCTTTGGCATTCTATCTGTTTGCGTCGATCACTGTGTTTTCCGGATTTATGGTGATCGCATCGAGAAACCCGGTTCATTCCGTGCTGTTTTTGATCCTTGCCTTTTTCAATGCTTCGGGGCTGTTTTTGCTGCTGGGCGCTGAATTTCTGGCGATGCTGCTGATCATTATCTATGTGGGCGCGGTGGCGGTGCTGTTTTTGTTCGTGGTGATGATGCTGGACATCAATTACACCGAAATGCGGGAAGGGTTTTTGCAATATCTGCCCATTGGCGCGTTGATTGGCCTGATCGTTCTGGTGGAACTGATCATGGTGGTGGGCGTGTGGCAGGTGGCTCCGGAAATCATTGCAACCCCGGCTGTGGCCGTTGCACCTGATCTTACCAATACCGAGGCATTGGGCGCGGTTTTATACACGCAATATATCTATGCCTTCCAGACGGCGGGGATCGTGTTGTTGATTGCCATGATCGGTGCGATTGTCTTGACCTTGCGTACCCGTGAGGGCGTGAAACGTCAGAATATCTCGCAGCAAAACCGCCGGACGCCACAGACGGCTATCGAAATCAAGAAAGTCAAGGTGGGCGAGGGGCTTTAAGCCTCGCCTGCTATTGGGAAAGCTCGAAGCAAGGACGCACTCATGGAGATCGGTCTCGGCCATTATCTCATCGTTTCAGCACTTTTGTTCACAATGGGAATTTTCGGAATTTTCCTGAACAGAAAGAATGTCATCATCATCTTGATGTCTATCGAGTTGATGTTGCTGGCGGTGAATATCAACTTTGTTGCCTTCTCGTCTTTCCTCAACGATTTGGCAGGGCAGGTTTTTGCCATGTTTGTTCTTACGGTTGCGGCGGCTGAAGCCGCGATCGGGCTGGCGATCCTCGTGGTGTATTTCCGAAATCGCGGAAATATCGAGGTCGAACAGATCAATCAGATGCAAGGCTGATATTGATGTCGCAGTTCCATATTATTGTTTTTGGCCCACTTTTGGGCTTCCTGATCGCCGGGCTGTTTGGTCGGCGTTTGGGGGATCGCGGGGCCATGGGGGTGACCACGGGTCTCGTTACATTGTCTGCCGTTCTTTCGGCCTTTGCCCTGAAAGACGTTGCCTTCGATCATAACCAATACCGTATTCTGGTGTTGGAATGGGTGCGTTCGGGCACATTGTCGTTCGATTGGGTGCTGAATATCGACACATTGACAGCCGTCATGCTGGTGGTGGTCAACACCGTGTCGGCTTTGGTCCACTGGTATTCCATTGGCTATATGAGCATGATCCGCACCGCAGCCGCTTCTTCGCCTATTTGTCGTTGTTTACCTTTGCCATGCTGATGCTGGTGACCTCTGACAATCTGGTGCAGATGTTCTTTGGTTGGGAAGGCGTGGGGCTCGCCTCTTATCTTCTGATTGGTTTCTGGTTCAAAAAGCCCAGTGCCAATGCCGCTGCCATCAAGGCTTTCGTTGTCAACCGGGTTGGCGATTTCGGCTTCAGCCTGGGTATTTTTGCGCTGTTCATGCTGACCGGCAGCGTGGTGTTTGCGGATATCTTTGCAAGCCTTGACGGGTTTGCCGATGCACGGTTCATCTTCCTGGGCTATGAGGTTCATGCGCTGACCACCATTGCCGTCTTGTTGTTCATCGGGGCGATGGGGAAATCCGCACAGCTTTTCCTGCACACATGGCTGCCCGATGCCATGGAGGGCCCGACCCCCGTTTCGGCATTGATCCATGCCGCCACCATGGTGACGGCGGGCGTGTTCTTGATGGCGCGTATGTCGCCAATTCTGGAATTGGCCCCCGGTGCCATGACGTTGATTATGGTGATCGGTGGCGCAACGGCCTTTTTCGCCGCCTCTGTTGGTCTGGTGCAAAACGATATCAAGCGGGTGATTGCCTATTCCACCTGTTCCCAGCTCGGCTATATGTTCGTTGCCATTGGCGCATCGGCTTATGGGGCTGCGATTTTCCACCTGTTCACCCATGCCTTTTTCAAGGCGCTGTTGTTCCTTGGCGCGGGGTCGGTGATTCACGCCATGTCTGACGAGCAAGACATGCGCAAGATGGGCGGATTGTCGAAGATGATTCCGCTGACCTATGTGATGATGATGGTGGGCACATTGGCCCTGACGGGCTTTCCCTATACCGCCGGGTTCTTCTCCAAGGACATGATTATCGAAGCGGCGTTTGCCACCCATAACAGCATGGGCAGTTTCGGCTTCCTGATGACTGTCGTGGCCGCCTTCATGACCAGTTTCTATAGCTGGCGTCTGGTGTTCATGACCTTCCACGGCACACCGCGTGCCGATGAAAAGGTGATGAGCCATGTGCATGAAAGCCCGGCTGTGATGTGGGTGCGCTGGCCATTCTGGCTGTGGGTGCCATTGCTGCCGGTTTCGTGTTCTCGGAATATTTCATTGGCCATGATCGCTTTGATTTCTGGGCAGGGGCTCTTGTTACCTCCCATGGTGATGTGATGGATGAAGCCCATCATATTCCCGGTTGGATCAAGTGGCTGCCTACGGGCATGATGGCCTTGGGCTTTTTGTTGTCGGTGCTGTTTTATGTGGTGAAGCCGGGTATTCCCAAATCCATGGCAGCCACCTTCCCCGGCGCTTATAAATTCCTGCTCAACAAATGGTATTTTGACGAGCTTTATGACCGCATTTTCGTGCGCCCTGCCTTCTGGCTTGGCCGGGTGCTCTGGATCCGAGGGGATCAGAAAACCATCGACGGATTTGGTCCTGATGGAATTGCGGCGAGCGTTCTGGCTGCTGCAAAGCGGATCCGTGTCCTGCAGTCTGGCTATGTTTATCACTATGCCTTTGCCATGCTGATCGGGATTGCCATTGTTATCAGCTATTTTGTTCTTACCGGGGGAGGGTTTTAAGGTATGGCTGATTGGCCCATCCTGACCGCGCTATTGCTTGTTCCGCTTTTTGGCGCACTCCTGATCCTGACCATTCGTGGCGACAGTGAGCAGGCTCAACAGAATATTCGCTATGTGGCGTTGTTCACCACCTTGGCTGAACTGCTTTTGGCGGTGATCATGTGGGGGATGTTCGATGTGGGCGAAGCGGGATTCCAGCTTGTGGAATCCCATGCCTGGATCGGTGAAAATATCCGCTACAAAATGGGCGTGGACGGCATTTCCATGCTGTTCATCGTCTTGTCAGCCTTCCTGATGCCCTTGTGTATTCTGGCAAGCTGGCAGTCCATCACCAAACGCGTCAAAGATTATATGATTGCCTTTTTGGTGATGGAATCATTGATGGTTGGCGTGTTCGGCGCCTTGGATATCTTCCTGTTCTACCTGTTCTTCGAAGGTGGCCTTATCCCGATGTTTTTGATCATCGGTGTGTGGGGCGGCGCTCGACGGATCTATGCATCCTTCAAATTCTTCCTTTATACGCTGCTTGGCTCGCTGTTGATGCTGGTGGCGATCTTGTGGATGTATATTGATGCGGGAACGGCCGATATTCCCACATTGATGGCGGCGGATTTCCCGGCCCATGTGCAGACATGGCTGTGGCTGGCGTTCTTTGCGTCTTTTGCGGTGAAGATGCCCATGTGGCCGGTGCATACATGGTTGCCTGATGCCCATGTGGAAGCGCCCACGGCAGGGTCGGTGATCCTGGCCGGTGTGCTTTTGAAAATGGGGGGCTATGGCTTTTTGCGCTTTTCTGTCCCCATGTTCCCGGAAGCCTCCGAGTATTTTGCCTGGTTGGTCTTCGGGCTGTCGATGATTGCCGTGGTCTACACCTCGTTGGTCGCCTTGGCGCAAGAGGACATGAAAAAGCTGATTGCCTATTCTTCTGTGGCGCATATGGGCTTTGTAACCATCGGCATTTTCGCGCTGAACGATCAAGGGCTTGAGGGCAGCATTTTCCAGATGCTGAGCCACGGCGTTGTTTCTGCGGCATTGTTCTTGTGCGTTGGCGTGGTGTATGACCGGCTACATACTCGGGAAATTTCACGCTATGGCGGGCTGGTGAATATCATGCCCAAATATGCCGTGGTCTTTATGATCTTTACCCTTGGCGCTGTGGGCCTTCCCGGCACCAGTGGCTTCGTGGGTGAGTTCTTGGCACTGACCGGGGCATATCTGCGCGATAGCTGGATTGCCTTTGTGGCTGCCATCGGGGTGATTTTGGGTGCGGCTTATATGCTGTATCTTTATCGCCGTCTGTTCTTTGGCGAATTGCTCAAAGAAGATCTGAAAGCCATGGTGGATCTGAATGGCCGCGAGATTGCGATTTTTGCGCCGTTGATTGCTGTGGTTTTGTGGATGGGCTTTTATCCGAAACCCTTCTTCGATGTTATCAACCCTTCGGTCGAGGCTTTGTTGAGCGCCCATCGCGCCTCTGTTGGAGACGTGGCTGCAACAACCATGATCGAACCGCTGACCGGACAGGCCGCTGTGCCGTCTGTCGACCATGAGAATAAAGGATCGCATTGAACATGTCAGACGTTCTTACCGTTCTGCCGGAACTGATCCTCGCGGTGGGTGCCATGGGGCTTTTAATGATCGGCGTGTTTAGCGGCGATAAAAGCTATGGTTTGTTGAAATGGCTGGCATCCGGCCTCTTTGCCGTGGCTTTCCTGGTGATGGTCGGCTCTGGTGCAGAACAGAAATTGGCATTCGGCGGAATGTTTGTGACCGATGCCTTCGCTTTGTTTATGAAGTCGGTGGTGTTGACGGGGGCCGTGTTTGCTCTTGGTCTTTCCGGCCAATTCATGCGTGAACGCGGCATTGCCCGTTTTGAATATCCGGTTCTTGTCGTTCTGGCCGTTCTGGGCATGATGATGATGGTGTCCGCCAATGATATGCTGGCCCTTTATATCGGGCTGGAGCTGCAAAGCCTGGCGCTTTATGTGCTGGCCGCGTTCAACCGCGACAAGCTGCGCTCTACGGAAGCGGGCCTGAAATATTTTGTTCTGGGGGCCTTGAGCTCTGGCATGATGCTGTACGGTATTTCGCTGATTTACGGCTTTACCGGCTCCACGTCTTTTGCAGAGATCGCCGCTTATGGTATTGGCAGCGGCACCAACGGCCTTGGGCTTTTGTTCGGTCTTGTGTTTTTGATATCCGGCTTTGCCTTCAAGGTATCTGCCGTGCCGTTTCATATGTGGGCACCCGATGTCTATGAGGGGGCGCCGACGCCGATCACTGTCTTTTTCGGGACAGCCCCGAAAGTTGCGGCCATGGCGTTGTTCGTTCGGGCTTTGATTGTTTCTTTCCCCGATCTGACACAGCAATGGCAGCAGGTGGTGGTCTTCTTGTCGGTTGCATCCATGATTTTGGGGGCATTCGCCGGGTTGATGCAGACCAATATCAAGCGCTTGATGGCCTATAGCTCCATTGCGCATATGGGCTTTGCCTTGGCCGGCCTTGCCACCGGCACAGTGGACGGGGTTCAGGGCGTTCTGGTCTATATGGCGATTTACATGCTGATGACGGCAGGAACCTTTGCCGTTATTCTTGGCATGCGCCGCAAAGACGGCCTGACCGAGGATATCAACGATCTGGCTGGCCTTGCAAAAACCCGTCCGGCATTAGCGGCCATCATGGCGACCCTGATGTTCTCGCTGGCGGGTATTCCCTTGCTCGCGGGCTTCTTCGCCAAGCTGTATGTGTTTATGGCGGTGGTCGAGGCAGGGATGTACTGGCTTGCGGTTGTGGGGTTTGTGACCTCCACCGTTGCTGCGGTCTATTATCTTCGGATCGTGAAGTTGATGTATTTCGACGAACCGAATGAAAATATGGAACCATTGAAAGATCGCGGCATTGCCTATGTGGGTTTTGTCACGGCGGCCCTGAATTCGCCTTTGCATCTGCTGCTGATCTGGCCCCTTACGCTTGCAGCGGGCCTTGCCGCGCAGTCGTTGTTCTAATTGACGATCGGGATGATCAGGCTCCTTCGGGTGAGCGTTGCCAGCATTTTGTGTCTCTTGATAGCACCAATGAAGAGGCACGGCGGCGCGCACGCTCGGGGGAGGCTGGTCCCTTATGGATTGTCGCAGACCATCAGGCGCAAGGCCGCGGGCGCCGGGGGCGCGTCTGGCAATCGAAAGCGGGAAATCTGTTTGTCACCTGCCTTCTGACCCCGAACCGTCCGGGGACAGAGCGGGCACAGCTCTCTTTTGTTGCTGCCCTTGCGCTTCATGATGCGCTTTCTTATTTCGAAGAAGGCTTGGCCGCACGCTTGCGGTGTAAATGGCCGAACGATCTGTTGCTGGATGGTGTGAAGCTGGCCGGTATCCTTCTGGAAAGTGAAGGGGACTGGGTGGCGATCGGGCTGGGTGTCAATCTGGCCGAAGCCCCTGAAAATGTGGAACGGCCTGCCACGTCTTTATGCGCAGCTTTGGGGCGAAAGATCGACCCGATGGCATGTCTTGATGTGTTGAGCTTGCGCTTACAGGCACGTCGGGCCCAATGGGAAGAATTTGGCTTCGAGCCGATCCGCAGCGATTGGTTGATGAGGGCGTATGGCCTTGGCGGTGCGATAGACGTGCGGTTGGATAATCGCAGCTTGACGGGACGGTTTGCCGGTTTGGATCGCGATGGCGCTTTATTGCTGGACCTGCCAGACCAGACACAAAAGCGGATAACTGCAGGGGATGTCTTTCCTCTGACAAAGGGGGCATGACGCATGCTTTTGGCCATTGATCAAGGCAATACAAATACGGTTTTTGCGCTTCTCGATGGAGAGAAGATCGTCCGGAAATGGCGAATTTCTACCGAGGAGAAACGCACGGCTGATGAATATATGGTGTGGATTTCCGCACTTTTGAAATTATCGGATATGACGGTGGCTGATATTGACGGTGCTGTGGTGGCCACCGTCGTGCCACAAGGTAAACTCAATCTGGTGTTGTTATGCCGCCGTTATTTTAAATGCGACCCTTTGGTGGTAGGCGACCCGAAGGTGGATTTGGGCGTTGATGTGCGTGTGCACAATCCCGATGAAGTGGGGGCTGACCGCCTGGTGAATGCGGTGGCTGCGGATAAAATCTATGGCGGCCCTTTGGTGATCGTCGATTTCGGGACAGCCACCACATTTGATGTGATTGGTCGTGATGGTGCTTATTTGGGCGGGGTGATTAGCCCCGGTATCAATTTGTCTTTAAAAGCGTTGCATGAAGCGGCTGCCAAATTGCCGCGCATTGCTGTTGAGGCTCCCACAAGCGACCGTGTGACCGGGCTTTCCACTTTGGAGGCCATGCAGTCCGGTGTGTTTTGGGGCTATGTCGGGCTGATCGACGGCATCAATATGCGCTTAAGAAAAGAACATGCGCCCGATATGAAAGTGCTCGCAACGGGCGGGCTTGCAAAAATATTCTATGGTCGTGCCGATAGTATCGACCATGTGGATCATGATCTCACAATTTCTGGCATGCGGTTGCTGTTCGAGAGAAACAGCCATAAATGCGTCCCTGTGCTGGACGAAGACTGAAAGTTTATCGATGACATTCGACGGTATGAAAACAGATGATCTGGTGTTTTGCCCCTTGGGCGGATCCGGCGAGATCGGCATGAATATGAATTTGTTCGGCTGCAAGGGCCAATGGCTGATGGTGGATTGCGGCATGACCTTTGCCGATGATTGGCTGCCGGGTATTGATCTGATTTTTCCCGATCCGGCTTTATCGAAGATCGCCGTGATGATCTTGTGGCGCTGGTTTTGACCCATGGCCATGAAGACCATATTGGCGCTGTGCCTTATTTATGGTCGAAATTGCGCTGTCCCATCTATGCCACGCCGTTCACCGCAGAGCTTGTAAAAGGAAAGCTGGCGGAAGCCGGGATTCTTGATGAGGTGACGCTGCATGTGGTGCCGGTGGGTGGCTCGTTGGATGCCGGGTGCTTTCGTGTCACCTATGTGCCCTTGGCCCATTCCATTCCTGAGGGGCATGGCCTGAAGATCGAAACGCCGCATGGGGTGGTGTTCCATACCGGGGATTGGAAGCTGGATGATGAGCCGCAGATCGGTGTGCCATCATCGCCTGCAGAATTGGACAAGCTGGGCGATGAGGGTGTTCTGGCCATGATCGGCGACAGCACCAATGTGTTTAACAGCCGCCGGTCGGGGTCGGAAGAATCCGTTAAACAGGCCTTGTTGGATTTGGTGGGAACGCTTGAGGGCCGCGTGGTCATCACAACCTTTGCATCCAATGCGGCACGGCTGAAAACCGTGGCGGAAGTGGCCAATCGCCATGGCCGGAAAATTGTGTTGGCGGGCCGTTCCATGCACCGGATTGTGGATGCCGCCCGGAAAACCGGCTATTTGCCCGATTGGCCGCAAACCGTCTCGGAAGAAGAGGCGAAACATCTGCCCCGCAATAAGGTGCTGTTATTGTGCACCGGCGGGCAGGGGGAGCCGCGGGCGGCGTTGGCGCGTATTGCTGCGGGGGACCATCGGCATTTGTCCTTGGCATCCGGCGATACGGTGATTTTTTCCTCCAAGATCATTCCCGGCAATGAACGGGTTTTGGGGCGCTTGATGAACAAGCTGGCGCTTTTGGATGTGGATATTATCACCGAGCGGGATGCGGATATTCATGTATCGGGCCATCCGGGGCGTCCGGAACTGAAGCGCATGTATGAATGGATCAAGCCGCAGATCGCCATTCCGGTGCATGGCGAGGCGCGGCATTTGAAACGTCATGCGGCTTTTGCTGCGTCTTTGGGCGTGAAGCAAACATTGGCTCCCAAAAATGGCGACATCATCCGTTTGGCTCCCGGCCCCGTAGAGATTGTGGACCAGGCCCCCAGTGGCCGTTTGATTCTGGATGGCAAGCTGGTGGTTCCCGTTGCTTGCGAGTCAATGCAGGCCCGCCGTCGATTGATGGAAAACGGTTTTTTGGCGGTTGTTCTGATGGTTGATGAGGACGGAGCCCCCCTTGGGGATGCGGAAATCATCGCTCAGGGCATTCCTGGTATGGAAGGCGACAGCACGCTGGAAGAAGACCTGCATCTGGAAATAGATAAAAACATGTCGCGCCTTTCACGCAATGACAAGATGGATGAAAAGCGCCTGTCGGAAACGATTCGTATTGCCGTGCGCCGGATGATTCGGACGCAAACCGGCAAGAATCCGCAAGTGGATGTGCGGGTGGTGCAGTTCGAAGACGAACTGGTCTGAGGCCTGGTCATTCAAAAAGGCAAGATGTTGGCAATAAGGGAGAAAAGCGATGATCGGACGGCTTAACCATGTGGCCATCGCAGTGCCGGATCTGGATGCGGCTGTTTCGGTGTACCGCGATACGCTTGGCGCCACGGTGTCCGAAGCGGTGGACCAGCCTGATCATGGGGTTACCACGGTGTTTGTGGAACTGCCCAATACCAAGATCGAATTGCTTTATCCTTTGGGCACAAACAGCCCCATTGCCAAATTTCTCGAGCGCAATGCTGCGGGCGGTATCCATCATCTGTGTTACGAGGTGGACGATATTCATGCGGCGCGTGACAAGCTGAAAGCGCAGGGCATGCGGGTTTTGGGCGATGGAGAGCCGAAAATTGGTGCCCATGGAAAGCCCGTTTTGTTCCTTCATCCCAAAGACTTTATGGGAACCCTTGTTGAAATAGAGCAGGTCTGACCATGAGCATTGTAACCGGATTGCTGGTCTATCTTGTTCTTTGGTGGCTGATTTTTTTCATGGTCTTGCCGTGGGGCGTGCAGTCTCAAGAAGAATCGAACGAGGATGTGGTGCCCGGAACGCCGGAAAGCGCCCCCATAAAGCCGATGATCTGGCGTAAGGTTGCGGCAACATCGGTGATTGCCGCACTTTTGTGGGGCGTGTTTTATCTGGCCATCACATTGGATTGGAGCGGGATTTCCAATGGATAAAAGCCGGCTTCCAGCCTGATTTTTGCCATGAGTTTCATGAAAAAAGGGCAAGACCTGCATAAGGCCTTGCCCTTGAATAAACCCGGTTTTTAAAGCCGGAATCAAATCGCTTCATGCGATTTTATCATTATAATTCAGAGTTTTCCCCTCCCTGAACTTGGGTCGTATCAAAGCTTCTTTTCGAGCCCATACAACGACGAAATGAATGCTACGCAACGGGTGGCATTCTGTCACGGCCTCCGAAGCGTTCTGAGGGCAAAATGAAGAAACTTTCTCCGGTCTGTTGCGCAATTGCCACAAATTTGCTGTTTCCTTACGTGAAAGGGCTGAAGATTGCATTTGCGCTTTGGCGCAACAATTTGGCAAAAGGATCAAAAGCCGGTATCGGTCATTCACGCGATCCCTTTTCCGTTTCAAGTTTACGGTCCAGCTAGAAAGTTCCGCCAGTTATGCGCCTCTCCAAACTTTTCCTGCCGGTGATGAAAGAAACACCGGCTGATGCCCAGATTGTTTCTCATCGGTTGATGCTACGCAGTGGCATGGTTCGGCAATCGGCAGCGGGTATCTATAATTGGTTGCCCTTGGGCCTGAAAGTGTTGCGCAATGTGGAGCGCATCGTGCGCGAGGAGCAAGATCGCGCGGGCGCACAGGAAATTCTGATGCCCACGGTGCAGCAGGCCGAATTGTGGAAACAATCGGGGCGCTATGATGCCTATGGCCCGGAGATGTTGCGCATGGTGGATCGCCATGAGCGGGAAATGCTGTTTGGTCCCACCCATGAGGAGCAGGTGACGGATATTTTCCGTAATTGCGTGAAAAGCTACAAAGACCTGCCGAAAAACCTGTACCAGATCCAATGGAAATTCCGTGACGAGATCCGCCCCCGTTTCGGCGTGATGCGCGGGCGTGAATTCCTGATGAAGGACAATTATTCTTTCGATCTGGATGAAGAGGCGGCCCGGCGTTCTTATAACCGCATGTTCGTGGCCTATTTGCGTACGTTTGCACGGCTTGGGGTGCGGGCCATTCCCATGCGCGCCGATACCGGCCCCATTGGCGGCGAATTGAGCCATGAATTCATCGTTTTGGCCCCCACAGGGGAAAGCGCTGTATTTTATGATCATGATTTCAACAGCTTGGATATTCCGGCTGACGATACGGATTATGACGGCGATTTGCAGCCTATCGTTGATAATTGGACCAGCCGCTATGCGGCCACCGAGGAAATGCACGAACCCACGGCAAACGGGGTTCCCGAAGGTCATAAGCTGATCACTGGCCGTGGCATTGAAGTGGGGCATATCTTCTATTTCGGCACCAAATATTCCGAACCCATGAACGCCATCGTGCAAGGCGCAGACGGCGAGAAGATACCCGTTCATATGGGGTCTTATGGCATTGGCGTGTCGCGGCTTGTGGGGGCAATCATTGAAGCCAGCCATGATGATAATGGCATTATCTGGCCGGAAAATGTGGCGCCTTGGCATGTTGGCTTGATCAATTTGCGGAGCATGATGCCGACTGTACGGCGGCCTGTGATGATCTTTATGAAAAGCTGGGCCGGGCCGGGGTGGATGTGCTTTATGATGATACATCCGAACGTGCCGGTGCCAAATTTGCCAAAATGGATCTGGTGGGGCTGCTTGGCAGTTGATGCTGGGACCGCGCGGATTGAAGGCGGGGATTGTGGAATTGAAAAACCGTGCCACAGGGGAACGGGAAGAACTGACCCCCGATGCGGCCTTTGCCAAACTGGCCGGCGGAAAGGGATAAGCCAGCGTGTTTTCACGATTTGAATGGTCTGTTGCCATGCGTTATTTACGCGCCCGTCGTGCTGACGGGTTCATTTCCCTGATCGCGATTTTTTCTTTTCTTGGCATTATGCTGGGCGTTGCCACTTTGATCATCGTGATGTCGGTGATGAATGGGTTTCGGCAGGAACTGGTGGCAAAACTGCTGGGATTTAACGGCCATGTGATCGTCTCTGCCTATGATGGCAATTTGCGGGATTACGGGCCGATGGCCGGGGTCATTTTGGATGTTCCCGGCGTCAAATCGGCTTCGCCTTATATTCATGCGCAGGTAATGGCCATCAAAGACGGGCGGGCATCCGGAGCGTTTGTGCGCGGGCTGACGGATGAGGATCTGGATTTCCACAAGCTGGAAGGCATGACGGTGCGCAGCGGCTCTTTGGGTGAGCTGGCCTATGAACGCACCATTGTCATGGGCTACCGCCTGGCCCGTGGGCTGGGTGTTTCTGCGGGCGACGAAGTGACCTTGATCGCGCCGAGCTTTACGACCACGCCCTTTGGCTCTTTGCCGCGCGGTGTGTCTTTTCAGGTGGCGGCGACATTGGATGTCGGGATTTATGATTTCGACAATCTGTTTATCGGTATGCCGTTGTCCGAAGCGCAAACATTCTTCCGCTATGGGAATGCTGTCACCAATATCGAAGTGATGGTGGAGCATCCCGAAGATGTGGAAAGCTATATGCCTGCCATTGATCACCTTGTGGGAGGGGCAGGCTTTGTCACAAGTTGGCGGCAAAGCAATCAAAGCCTTGTGTCGGCTTTGGATGTGGAACGCAATGTGATGTTCTTGATCCTCACTTTGATTATCGTGGTGGCGGCGTTCAATATTATTTCCAGCCTGATCATGCTGGTGAAAGACAAGGCGCGCGATGTGGCGATCTTGCGCACGATGGGGGCCAGCCAAGGCTCGATCATGCGTATTTTTATTATTTCCGGTGCCAGTGTTGGCGTTGTGGGAACGGTTTTAGGGGTGCTTTTGGGCGTGTTGTTCTGCGAAAATATCCAGGGCATCAAAACGCTGCTGGAAGCGCTGACCGGCACCGATTTGTGGAATGCGGAAGTGCGGTTTTTGTCGGAAATTCCCGCCGTGCTTGATGTGTCTGAAGTGGCGTTGATCGTTGTGATGGCATTGGTGTTGTCGTTTCTTGCCACGCTGCCGCCTTCCTTGCGCGCGGCCCGCCTCGATCCCGTTGATGTGTTGAGGTACGAATGAGCGCCGCTATCCGTATAGAATCTGTGTCGAAATCCTATCGGCAAGGGGCGCGCATTCTGGATGTGGTGCGCGGCGTAAGCTTGAGGTTGCCCCCGGTGAGATTGTTGGTCTGATGGGCCAAAGTGGGGCCGGGAAATCCACCTTGCTGCATATTGCCGGGCTGTTGGAGCGGCCTTCTTCCGGCGCGGTTTATATCGCCGATCAATCCCTTGCCGATGCGTCTGAACGCAACCGCACCCGTGTGCGCCTTGATGCCTTGGGATTTGTGTATCAGTTTCATCATTTGCTGCCGGAATTTTCCGCCATTGAAAATGTTGCCATGCCGTTGATCATCGCCGGATCGGGACCCAAGGCGGCCAATATGCGTGCGTCGGAATTGCTGGAACGGCTGGGCCTTGGCGATCGCTTGACTCATCGCCCCGCACAGCTTTCAGGGGGCGAGCAACAACGGGTGGCCATTGCGCGGGCCTTGGCGAACAGGCCCGCTGTTTTGTTGGCCGATGAGCCCACAGGCAATCTGGATGAAGATACGGCCGGACGGGTGATGAACGAACTGGTGGATGTGGCCCGCGAGCATAATCTGGCGGCTCTTGTGGCCACCCATAATCCCGGCCTTGCCGAACGGATGGATCGCACCTTGACCATTCGGGGCGGGAAACTGGTTTAAAGTCGGGCGTCTGTCCAGCTTTTGCCGGTGCCTTTCTCTATTTCTTCTATATTCTACCATAAAGCAGGTATAATGCGGTCTTGTCTCTGGAGAGGAGCGGCCTTTATGATTCTGTTTCAATTGAATTATCTTGCCATTGTTATTGCGGCCATCGTCTATCTGGGGATGGCGGGGCTTTGGTATTCTCCATTGGCCTTTGGCAAAAGCTGGGCTCAGGAAAACCGCTTTAAACCCGATGAATTGGAAGACCGCAGCATGCTTCCGGCCCTTGGATATGCTTTTCTTGCGGCCATTGTGCTGGCTTTCGGGCTGGCTTTATTAAGCAAATGGGCCGGGGTGGACAATTGGTTCACAGGCGCATTGATGGGGCTTTTTATCAGCTTGATGATTTCCGTCCCTGCTGCTTTGCCGGTTTATGTGTTTGAAAATCGCTCTATGCGGCTGTTCACGATCAATGAAGGCATGCCCGTGGTAGCCATGGTCATCATGGGTGCGGTGATCGGCGGCTGGAAATGAACGTCAAAATGGCCTAAGCCACATTCATGTCTCATGCTGAATTTGTCCATTTGCGCGTTCACACGGCGTATTCGCTGTCGGAAGGTGCGATCCACATAAAGCACCTTGCCAGCCTGTGTGCTGAACTCAAGATGCCTGCCGTCGCCATGACGGACACTGCCAATATGTTCGGTGCTTTGGAGTTTTCCGAAACACTGGCGGGGGCAGGGATCCAGCCTATTGTAGGTGTGACGCTGCCGATCGAAAATCCTTATCTGGCTCTGCCGCGCTCTGGCCGCAAACCGGCTCCTGAAGCCCTGGTGTTTCTGGCCCAGAATTCGGTGGGTTATGCCAATCTGATGAAGTTGGTTTCAAAGGCGCATCTGGAAAGCGATGGCCATGAAGCGGCGCATATCACCATCGATGATTTGCGCGAAGATGGGCGCACGGAAGGCATTATCGCCTTTACTGGTGGTGCTTTGGGGCCGTTGGGGCATTTGCTGCGCGATGGGCAGATGGACAAGGCAAAGGCGCTGCTGGATGATCTGACCAGCCTGTTCCCCGGCCGGTTATATATGGAAATCCAGCGCCACGGGCTTGAGGAAGAGGCACAAACCGAAGCGGCTTTTCTCGATCTGGCTTATGAGCGGGATTTGCCCCTTGTGGCCACCAATCAGTGTTTTTTCCCCGATGCGTCCATGTATGAAGCCCATGATGCCTTATTGTGCATTGCCGAAGGCACCTATGTGGAAACCCGTGAACGCCGTCGGCTCACACCGGATCATGCTTGAAATCGGCACGGGAAATGGTGGCCCGGTTTTCCGATTTGCCCGAAGCCATCGAGAATACTTTGGTGATCGCAAAGCGTTGTGCTTTCAAAGTGGAAAAAGTGGCGCCGATTTTGCCGAATTTCGCCGCCGGTGCCGATATTTCCGAAGCGGATATGCTGCGCGATCAGGCCCATGCGGGGTTGTTAGAGCGATTAGAGAGTGCCGTTTATGCGGCATCTGATGATGAAGCGGCCCGTTCCGAAAAAGCCAAACCATATTTTGAACGGCTCGATTATGAGCTGGATATTATCAACAAGATGGGCTTTCCCGGCTATTTCCTGATCGTTTCGGACTTTATTCAATGGGCAAAGGATCACGGTATTCCCGTGGGGCCGGGCCGTGGCTCCGGTGCCGGGTCTTTGGTTGCATGGGCTTTGCGCATCACCGATCTGGACCCATTGCGCTTTTCTTTGCTGTTCGAGCGCTTTCTCAATCCTGAACGTGTGTCCATGCCCGATTTCGACGTGGATTTTTGTCAGGATAAGCGCGAACAGGTGATCCGCTATGTTCAGGACAAATACGGTTTTGACCATGTGGCCCAGATCATCACTTTTGGAAAGCTGCAGGCGCGGGCGGTATTGCGCGATGTGGGGCGGGTGATGCAGCAGCCCTATCCGGTAACGGATCGCCTGTGCAAATTGGTGCCCAGCAATCCCGCCGATCCCAAAACACTGGCCGAAGCCATTGCCGAAGAGCCGCGCCTGCGCGAGGCCCGCCGTGACGATCCTTTGACCGCCGGGGTTATTGATCGGGCCTTGAAGCTGGAAGGGCTTTATCGCCATGCTTCCACCCATGCGGCGGGGGTGGTGATCGGTGACCGGCCACTGGATCAATTGGTGCCTTTATACCGTGATCCGCGTTCCCCCATGCCGGTAACCCAGTTCAATATGAAATGGGTGGAACAGGCTGGGCTGGTGAAGTTCGACTTTCTTGGCCTTAAAACCCTGACTGTGCTGGATTATGCGGTTCATCATATTGCCGAGCGGGGCATCACCGTGGATCTGGCGTCGGTGCCATTGGATGATCCCAAAACCTTCGAGCTGTTGTCCAGCGGGGATACGGCAGGGGTGTTCCAGCTTGAATCCACCGGCATGCGGGCCATGCTGAAGGGGCTGAAGCCGGATAAATTTGAAGATATCATCGCTATTGTGGCGCTTTACCGCCCTGGCCCCATGGAAAACATCCCCACCTATATCAGCCGTAAGCACGGCAAGGAGACGGTGGAATATCCCCATCCCATGATTGCCCATATCATGGAGGAAACCTACGGCATCGCCATTTATCAGGAACAGGTGATGCAGATCGCCCAGGTGATGGCGGGCTATAGCCTTGGGGAAGCCGATCTCTTGCGCCGCGCCATGGGGAAAAAGCAGGTCGACGAGATGGACCGCCAACGCACCCGCTTTGTGGACGGTGCGGCGAAGAACGGCGTGGACGAGGCCAAAGCCAATGAAATTTTTGATTTGTTGGCGAAATTTGCGGGCTATGGGTTCAATAAATCCCATGCCGCAGCTTATGCACTGGTGGCCTATCACACCGCCTATTTGAAAGCCAATTTCCCGGTCGAATTCATGGCCGCATCCATGACATTGGATATGAACAACACCGACAAACTCGGTATGTTCAAAAAGGAATTGGCGAAAATGGGCATCTCGCTTTTATTGCCCGATGTGAACGCGTCCGATGTGGTGTTCCAGGTAGAGAAAGCCCCCACCGATCCGGATGCAGATCCGGTATCGCCGGATGATCCGCGTGCCGGCCTTGCCATTCGCTATGCTTTGGCGGCGATCAAGGGGGTGGGCGAAAAGGCCATGGAACAGCTTGTATCGGAACGCCGCGAAAACGGCCCCTTTAAAGATGTGTTCGATTTTGCCGAGCGGCTGGACCCCAGCTTGATCAACCGCCGTCAGATCGAGCAATTAGCCGCAGCCGGCGCTTTTGATCGTCTGGACCCGAACCGCGCGCGCATGTCTGCCTGTGCCGAGATGCTGTTGCGCCATTCCCAGATGACGGCACAAACCCGCAACAGCAAACAGGTAAGCCTGTTTGGCGATGCAAGCGGCACGGGGATGGATCAACGCCCGCCCTTGCCATCGCGGCCACCTTGGGAGGATTCCGAACAATTGGCCCGCGAGCTTTCGGCCATTGGTTTTTATCTGTCGGCCCATCCCCTTGATGGCTATGCCACTGTGTTGCGGCGTTTTCGTGTGAAATCGGCGGCGGAAGTGACGTCTGGCGCGGATTATGTGGGCACCACGGTGAAAATGGCCGGAGCGATCGAAAGTTATGGCGAGCGCAAATCACGGGTGAAAAACCGGCCCTTCGGAGTGTTTGGCTTGTCCGATGCTTCGGGCGGGTTTGAAGTGATGGTGTTTGAGGATTCTTTGGAAAGCGCACGGCTTTTGGTGGAAAAGGGTGAACCTATCGTTCTGGATGTGGAGGTGCGCCAGCGCCCCGATGACGATGCGGTCCGCCTGTCGGCCAAAGGAATGATGTCTTTGGAAACGGTGGCCGCGCAATCCGATGCCGGGCTGGAGATTTATCTGGGCAATGGCAAGGCCGCCCCAATCATTGCCCAGCAAACAGAGCGGCACAAAGGCGGGCGTGGGCAGATCCGCATCATCATGCAGCTTGCCAATGGCTGTGAAGCGACAGTGGATCTACCGGGACTATATCGGGTCACGCCTGCCCTTGCCGGGGCCATTGGCTCATTGGATGGGGTGATAGATGTGGTGCAAGAGGAGTGAGCGATGATTTGGCCGCAGGGCTTTACGCCGGTGAACGCCGAACCCGCCGCTTCGGTGTTGCTGATACGTGATGGGGGGCAGGGGCTAGAGGTCTTGATGGTGGAGCGTAGCCGAGCCATGACCTTTGCCAGCGGTATGTTGGTGTTTCCCGGTGGGCGGGTCGATGCCGCCGATAAATCAACGGCCTTGCTGCAAGCAACGGATCATAATGGACGGACAGGCCGACGCTTGCCCCGTGATTGGCCGTTTCGGGTGGCCGCTATCCGCGAAGTTTTTGAAGAAACGGGGCTGATTTGTGCCCGAACGGGGGTGCGCAACCGTTTACCGGCTGAGCAGCAGCGGCAACGGCTGGCCCGCAGCTATCGCCGCCGCCTGCATCAAGGGGCCTTATCCTTTAAAAGCCTGATCCGTATCGCCGGCTTGCGGTTGCCTTTGGCGGATCTGATGCCTTTCGCCCATTGGATTACACCGGAACTCTCACCCAAGCGGTTTGATACGCGTTTTTATCTGGCGCGCGCCCCTTATGATCAGAAAGCCTCGTCAGACGGTATTGAAAATTTGCATCTGGAATGGCGCAGGCCGTGCGATCTGTTGGCGGCGTGGGATGCTGGCGTGCAACCCTTGATGTTTCCCACCCGGCTTAATCTGATGAAGCTGGCGCGGGCGGATACGGTGGCGGATGCCTTGCGCCAAACACGGCAAACGCCGATAATTACTGTGACGCCGGAAATCGTCGGTACGGGAAAGCGCCGATTGGTAATCCCTGAAGAAGCGGGATTTGGTCTTACCATCGCCACACAGCATGATCTTTATCCCATCGAGCGCTCTTTGGTGTCTGACGAGGCGAAATCTGCTCTGGAATTGTGAAAAATACGCCAAGACGGTTGCCGGATTTGTCACTTGAGAGTAGGGATAACACGCATAATCTTTCCTATTTTCCACCATTTTTGGGAGAAACTGTCTTGAGCGCCATTCTTGATATTATTGGCCGCGAAATCCTTGATTCACGCGGCAATCCCACGGTCGAGGTTGATGTTATCCTTGATAATGGCGGGTTTGGGCGGGCTGCCGTTCCATCTGGGGCTTCAACCGGTGCCCATGAAGCGGTGGAACTGCGCGATGGTGGTGACCGCTATGGTGGCAAAGGCGTGTTGAAAGCCGTCGATCAGGTGAATGGCGAATTGTTCGAAGCGTTGTCTGGCCTTGATGCGGAACATCAAGTGGAAATCGATCAGATCATGATCGATCTGGACGGCACGGAAAATAAAGGCCGTTTGGGTGCCAATGCCATTTTGGGGGTCAGCCTGGCCGTTGCCAAGGCCGCAGCCGATGGTTTGGGGCAGCCGCTTTATCGCTATTTGGGTGGTCCATCCGCGCGGATTTTGCCGTTTCCGATGATGAATATCATCAATGGGGGCGAACATGCCGACAATGCCATCGACGTGCAGGAATTCATGATCATGCCGGCAACGGCTGCCACCATGGCTGATGCCGTGCGGATGGGAGCGGAAGTGTTCCATGCCCTGAAGAAAAAGCTGGGCGGCATGGGTTTGTCCACGTCTGTTGGTGATGAGGGCGGCTTTGCTCCGGCGCTCCGCAGCACCACCGAGGCGCTGGATGTGATCATGGATGCCATTGGCGAGGCCGGATATAAAGCGGGCGAAGATGTGCTTCTTGGCCTTGATGCGGCCTCGACGGAATTCTTCAAGGACGGCAAATATGTCCTTGCTGGTGAAGGAAAATCCCTCAATTCTGAAGAGCTTGTGGCCTATTGGCAAACACTTGCACACTCCTATCCCATTGTCTCCATTGAAGATGGCATGGCCGAAGATGACTGGGCCGGTTGGGCCGCGCTTACCGAAGCTTTGGGCAAAAATGTGCAGCTTGTGGGGGATGATGTGTTCGTCACCAATCCAGCGCGTCTTGCGCGGGGTATCGAAGAAGGTGTCGGCAATTCCATTCTGGTGAAAGTGAACCAGATCGGCACGTTGACAGAAACACTGGCGGCTGTGGATATGGCCCACCGGGCTGGCTATACGGCGGTGATGTCGCACCGGTCCGGCGAAACAGAAGATTCCACCATTGCCGATCTGGCGGTGGCCACCAATTGCGGCCAGATCAAAACCGGGTCATTGGCGCGGTCCGATCGGTTGGCTAAATACAATCAACTGATGCGCATTGAAGAAGAGCTGGGGGCGGCGGCCGATTATGCCGGGGGGCATGCTTTGAAGCAGCGCTGATAGGTTTTCGCCAAAGCTTTATCAGGCAGGGCAGCTTACGGGCTGCCTTGCCTGCTTGTTTAACGGCGTTTCACCTTTTCACGGGAAACGCCGCTGCGTTTTTCATAGGTTCGCAAGCCCGCCATGCCCAACATGGCAAGAACCAGTTCCATCAATCTGTCTGAGGCCACTTGGGGCAGGCTATAGGTCAGTTCCAACCCTGCCAATGTCAGCCCCCATTGCAGGACGGGGGCAAGGATAAATTGCCATGCCAAAGCCGCCCCGCAGACCCAGCCGATAAAAGGCCGCCAGCCAGCAACGAATAAAGAGGCGTGTTTGGCTTCTTCTGCATTGACGGCTATCTGTGCCAGATTGAGCTTCGACAATGTCATATGCAGTTCGTGCTTGAGCCTTGCGGCTTGATCTTTATCGGTGACAAGGCTGTCCACCACCCCGAAAACACGGTCCACAAGCCCCGTTAAGGCATCGAAAGCCGGTAAAGCCATCAAGCACTCTCCTGATTATAAGCTCGTGGAGGTTTCTGGATGTTTTTAATTTATCCAAATAGGATAAAATGTCAAGATAAATAGGCTATTTTGGTGAAATTTGATGCCTGTGGTGGGTTTATTTTATGATTTTCTGAATCCTGTCAAAGACTTGGCCGTTCGTTCCCCATTTTTAAAAACAAGGACTAAAAAATTGAATCTCCACAATTTTTTCTTGATCGAACATGGCGCATGTGATTCGATTCATTTATGAGATCCAGCATTTCCATACAGCGCCGCATGCGTCGTGCCGTCGTGCCCGCCTTGTTGATCATGGTGCTCGGCTATTTCCTGTTTCATGCGATTCAGGGGGAGCATGGCTTGTTGGCTTTACGGGAGCTAGAGAAGAAAGCCCGGGTTTTGGAGTTGCGCGCTGAGAGCATAGCTGATAAGCGCCAGGCACTTGAGGCGCGTGTGGCTCTCTTGCGGCCGGACAATCTCGATCCTGATATGCTGGATGAACAAGCGCGGCGATCCCTTGGATTTGTTCATCCCGACGAGGTTGTTGTGCTTGACCCTGATCGCCTGATCACCCCTTATTAGCTTGGTATCCGGTGGTTTTTTTGTTGCGCTGCAATATGGTTTGCGCACGAAGTCGGGCGCTTTTTCCTTTGAAAACAAGCGTCCCCACCGATATTGATGGAAGCGGCTTGGCGACCTGATGGAAAGGTGCCGGGCTGGAAATGGACAATCATTTCCTATGCAACCGAATTTATATCCTGTTCCTCCTGAAGACGGGTCGCTTGATGGCAAAGACTTCTCCCCCCCGATCCAGCAAAACGTCCGGCAGCAACGCAAAGGCATTGCCTGAATATAAGGCCAGCCGCGATGAGATGCTGGACTTTTATAAACAGATGACACTCATTCGCCGTTTCGAGGAAAAGGCCGGCCAGCTTTATGGCATGGGCCTGATCGGTGGATTTTGTCATTTGTATATTGGTCAGGAAGCTGTGGCTGTTGGCTTTCAATCGGCTCTGAAAGAAGGGGATAGCATCATTACCGGCTATCGCGCCCATGGCCATGCCATTGTCAGCGGGGCCTCCCCCAAATCTGTAATGGCGGAATTGACGGGCCGTTCTGGCGGCATTGCCAAGGGGAAGGGCGGGTCGATGCATATGTTCGACCCCAAAGCCGGTTTTTTTGGCGGGCATGGGATCGTTGGCGCGCAGGTGCCTTTGGGCACGGGCCTTGCCTTTGCAGCCAAATATAAGGGCGCCGATAATGTGGTGTTGACCTATTTTGGCGATGGCGCAGCAATCAGGGCCAAGTCTATGAAGCCTTCAATATGGCCAAGCTGTGGAATCTTCCGGTGATTTATATCATCGAGAATAATCAATATGCCATGGGCACGTCTGTGCCCGGTCTTCGGGGCAGCAAGAGCTTTACAAGCGTGGAGAAAGCTTCGGTATTCCCGGCAAGCTGGTGGATGGCATGAATGTGCTTGAAGTGCGGGCGGCTGCCGATGCGGCTGTGAAGCATGTGCGCGAAGGCAATGGGCCGATTCTTCTGGAATTGAAAACCTATCGCTATCGTGGCCATTCCATGTCCGATCCGGCGAAATACCGCACACGCGATGAGGTGCAAACCACCCGTGAAGAACGCGATCCCATCGAGTTTATCAAGAAGCGGTTGCTGGAAGACGGTGTCGAGGACGATATGCTGAAATCCATCGATAAAGAGATCAAGGACGAGGTGTCGGAGGTTGCGGATTATGCCCGCAATGCCCCTGAACCCGATCCATCCGAGCTTTATACCGACATTCTCGTCGAGTCTTGAGGAGCGCGAGACAGCTATGACCATTGAAATCACGATGCCCGCGCTGTCGCCGACCATGGAGTCGGGGACTTTATCCAAATGGTTGAAGTCGGAAGGGGACAGTGTTGCCGCTGGCGACATCATCGCCGAAATCGAAACCGACAAGGCCACCATGGAAGTGGAAGCGGTGGATGAAGGCACCATCGGGAAATTGCTGGTGGCCGAAGGCACCGAAGATGTGCCCGTCGGTGATGTGATCGCCTTGTTGCTGGAAGATGGCGAAGACAAAGCCGCGCTGGATGGGGCTGGTGCACAAGCTGCTGAAAAAGCCTCTGCGACAAAAGCCGATGATAGCGCCTCTGATGATAATGACGAACCGGCGGAGCGCCCAACGCGCCCTGCCGAGCCGATGATCGCCGATGAAGAAGAAATTCCTGCCGGTACGGAAATGGTCAAGCAAACGGTGCGGGAAGCCCTGCGTGATGCCATGGCCGAAGAAATGCGCCATGATGACATGGTGTTCGTCATGGGCGAAGAAGTGGCGGAATACCAAGGTGCCTATAAGGTTACCCAGGGCTTGCTGGAAGAGTTCGGCGATAAACGCGTGATTGATACGCCGATCACCGAATATGGCTTTGCCGGTCTTGGCACCGGGGCGGCGCTTGGTGGCTTGAAGCCGGTGGTCGAGTTCATGACGTTCAATTTCGCCATGCAGGCCATTGATCATATCATCAATTCAGCGGCCAAACAGCGCTATATGGCCGGTGGCAAAGTGGATGTGCCGGTGGTGTTCCGTGGCCCCAATGGGGCGGCGGCGCGGGTGGCGGCACAGCACAGCCAGAATTTTGCGTCCTGGTATGCCTCTGTCCCCGGTCTGAAGGTGGTGGCTCCTTATTCTGCTGCGGATGCCAAAGGCTTGTTGAAAGCGGCGATCCGCGACCCCAATCCGGTGGTGTTTTTGGAAAATGAAATCATTTACGGCCAAAGCTTCGATGTGCCGAAACTGGATGATTTCGTGCTCCCCATCGGCAAGGCGAAAGTGGTGCGCCAAGGCTCGGATGTGACCATTGTTGCCTATTCCATTGCTGTTCGCGAGGCCTTGGCTGCGGCTGAAACTTTGGCGGAAGAAGGCATCGAGGCGGAAGTGGTGGATCTGCGCAGCTTGCGGCCCTTGGATTTGCCGACGGTGGTTCAATCGGTGCGCAAAACCAATCGCTGTGTGGTCGCGGAAGAAGGCTGGCCCGTTTGCTCTATTGCGAGCGAGATTTCGGCGCGATTGATGGAAGATGCGTTCGATTATCTGGATGCGCCGGTATTGCGGGTGAGCGATGAAGATACGCCCACGCCTTATGCCGCCAATCTGGAAAAGCTGTGGCTGCTTTCGCCGGATCGCATTGTGAAGGCTGTGAAAAAAGTGTGCTACCGCGATTGAACTTGGCGGGGCCGAATTTTAAGGAAGCCCGTTCCTGCATGTGGGGCGGGTTTCCTTTTCTGCTCTACTTGTACCACCTTTGATGTGCCACTTTTTTTCTAACTGTTTGATAAAATGGAAAAAGGTAACATTTTTTCGGATTTTATCCATAGTAGAGGAAGAGGCCGGAACAGGGCGGATGATACCGGGCTAGAGGTCAGCCCGCTGGATCAAAAAGCCTATCCTGCCGTGCCGACAGGATAATCAATCTCGGCATTGAGATTTTTCGCGCCCCTGTGCAAAAAGGGGCATGCTCTAGGTTCGAACAGGTGCGCATCATCAGCGTGTCGCCCCGCACAGAAGAGGGAACAGTTTCATGCCCATTAAAATTCTTATGCCGGCGCTGTCGCCAACCATGGAAACGGGAACGCTGGCCAAATGGCTGGTGAAAGAAGGGGATGAGGTTTCATCGGGTGACATTATCGCCGAGATTGAAACCGACAAAGCCACCATGGAAGTGGAATCGGTGGATGAAGGGCGTGTGGGCAAGATCGTTGTTGCGGAAGGCACGGAAGATGTGCCGGTGAATGATGTGATCGCCTTGTTGCTGGAAGACGGTGAAGACGAAAGCGCCCTTGAAGGGGCCGGTGGTGATGCATCTGGCGGGTCTACACAAAAGGCATCGGAAAGCGAAGCTCCTGCAAAGCAGCCGGAAGCCTCGCAAGATAAGGATAGCAAGGCAGCTGATGCAAAAGCGCCTGCGGTGCCCGTATCCGATGATGGTGGCCGTATATTTGCTTCACCTTTGGCGCGCCGTATGGCCCAGCAACTGGGCCTGGATCTTGCGGCGATCAAAGGCAGCGGTCCGAAAGGGCGGATCGTGAAAGCCGATATCGAAGCGGCCAAAGATGGCAAAGCGGCCCCTGCACCTGCTGATAAGGCGGCCTCGCAGGGCAAGGCAGCCCCAACGGCTCCGGCACCGGCCGGGGTTGAGGTGCCGGGCTTTGAACCGCCAGCGGATGTGCCTTATGATGAAGTGAAATTGTCCGGAATGCGTAAGGTTATCGCCAAGCGCATGACCCAATCCAAATCCCATGTGCCGCATTTCTATCTCACCATAGATGTGGAACTTGAAAAGCTGATGGCGCAAAGAAAGGCGCTGAATGCCCGCCTTGAAGGCGAGGGCGTCAAGATATCGGTCAATGATTTCATCATTCGCGCCTCTGCTTTGGCACTGAAAAAAGTGCCACAGGCCAATGCCATGTTCGCAGGCGACAAGGCTTATCTGTTCAAACGGCAGGACATTTCTGTGGCGGTGGCCGTTGATGGCGGGCTTGTTACCCCTGTGGTGCGCGATGCCGGATCAAAAGGGCTGGCCCAGATCAGCAGTGAAATGAAGGACCTAGCTACAAAGGCGCGTGACGGCAAGCTGATGCCCGAAGATTATCAGGGCGGTACCTTTTCGATCTCCAATCTGGGAATGTTCGGCATCCGCGAATTCGGGGCGGTGATCAATCCGCCGCAAGGGGCCATTCTGGCCGTTGGTGCGGGGGAAAAGCGCGCTGTGGTCGATGGCGATGCGGTGGCCATCAAACTGGTGATGACGGTGACATTGGCGGTGGATCATCGGGTGCTGGACGGGGCTATCGGTGCGGAATTCCTCAAGGCCTTCAAGGGCTATATCGAAGACCCCATGACCATGCTTTTGTGATGATTGCCGGAACACGATAAAGGGACAAACAGATGAGCGAGACAAAATTCGACCTGATCGTGATCGGCGCGGGGCCGGGTGGCTATGTGGCCGCTATTCGTGCGGCGCAATTGGGCCTGAAAACCGCGATCATCGAGCGTGAGCATCTGGGCGGCATTTGCCTCAATTGGGGCTGTATCCCCACCAAGGCGCTTTTGCGCACCTCCGAGATTAAACATTATCTGGATAATGCAACCGATTTTGGCTTGTCTGTCAAAGAGGTAGGGTTTGATCTTAAGAAAGTGGTTACACGGTCGCGCAAGGTGGCTGGGCAGCTGAATGCCGGTGTGAAGGGGCTGCTCAGGAAAAATAAAGTGACCACCATCATGGGAGAAGCCAAGCTCAAGGGCAAAGGCAAGATCACCGTGAAGGCGGACGGAAAAACCACCGAATTGCAAGCCAAGGACATCATTCTTGCCACCGGTGCGCGAGCGCGAGAACTGCCGCATTTGAAGGCCGATGGCAAGCTGGTCTGGACCTATAAACATGCCATGACGCCGGAGGTTATGCCTAAATCCCTGCTGGTTGTAGGGTCCGGGGCCATCGGGGTGGAGTTCGCCAGCTTCTACCGCGATATGGGGGCGGAGGTGACCATCATCGAGATGATGGACCGCGTTTTACCGGTGGAAGATGAAGACGTATCGGCTTTTGCCAAGAAGCAGTTTGAAAAGCAGGGCATGAAGATCGTCCTTGGCGCCAGTGTGGAAAAGATCGACACCAAGTCCGATAGCGTGACCGCCCATATCAAAGGCAAAGACGGTAAAACCACGCAACTGACCGTGGACCGGATGATTTTGGCCATCGGCATCACCGGCAATGTGGAAAATCTTGGCCTTGAAGAGGCCGGGGTGAAGGTGGACCGTGGCCATGTGGTGGCCGATGAATGGGGCCGCACCGGTGTTGATGGCATCTGGGCCATCGGGGATATTTCCGGCCCGCCTTGGCTTGCCCATAAAGCCAGCCATGAAGGGGTCATTGCCGTTGAAAAAATCGCCGGCGTCAAAGGCCTTCACCCTATGAAGAAAGACCTGATCCCCGGTTGTACCTATGCGCGGCCACAAGTGGCCTCGGTCGGGCTTACAGAAAAGCAGGCAAAAGAGGCGGGCCATAAGGTGAAAGTGGGTAAATTCCCCTTCATCGGCAATGGCAAGGCCATCGCACTGGGCGAGCCCGAAGGCTTTATCAAAACCGTATTCGATGAAAAAACCGGCGAGCTTCTGGGAGCTCATATGATCGGGGCGGAGGTGACCGAACTGATCCAGGGCTATGCGGTGGCAAAATCGCTGGAGACGACGGAAGCCGAGTTGATGCACACCATCTTCCCGCATCCGACCCTTTCGGAAATGATGCATGAAAGTGTGCTCGACGCCTATGACCGCGCCATTCATTACTAAAAGGCGTGGCCATACCAGACTGCATGGCTGATCTTTGCACCTTGCCCCTTTGTTTTTAGGGGCAGGGGGCTTATGTTGGCCCCATAGCCAGTTCCTTGGACCGGGATTTTTTTATGAGTGATGTAACGCCCATCCGCGACAATAAAAGCTACAAACGCAAGCCCGATTGGCTGCGCGTGAAAGCGCCCATGTCGAAGGAATTCGGCGAGACCAAAAAGCTCATGAAACGCTTGGGGCTGAACACCGTATGCGAAGAGGCGGCGTGCCCCAATATCGGTGAGTGCTGGCAGAAAAAACATGCGACGGTGATGATTCTGGGAGATATTTGCACGCGGGCCTGCGCCTTTTGCAATATCAAAACCGGCATGCCGGGCAAGGTGGACCCATTGGAGCCGGTGCATGTGGCGGAAGCCTGCGGTGAAATGGGGCTGGAGCATATCGTTATCACCTCGGTGGACCGGGATGATCTGGATGATGGCGGCGCAACCCAATTCGTGCGGGTGATCGAGGAATTGCGGAAACGCGCCCCCAAAACCACCATTGAGATCCTCACCCCTGATTTCCGCCATAAAATCGGCGCGATCGAACGGGTGGCCGAAGCCCGCCCCGATGTGTTCAACCACAATCTGGAAACGGTGCCGCGCCTTTATCCCACCATTCGCCCTGGCGCACGCTATTTCAATTCCTTGCGGCTTTTGGAAACGGTAAAGCGGGTAGACCCGTCGATCTTCACCAAATCGGGGATCATGGTGGGTTTGGGAGAAGAGCGGCTGGAAGTGTCGCAGGTCATGGATGATATGCGCTCGGCGGATATCGACTTCCTGACCATTGGCCAGTATTTGCAACCCACGCCGCGCCATGCGGCGGTGGACCGCTTTGTTACCCCTGATGAATTTGCCAATTATGAAACGCTGGCACGCTCCAAAGGCTTTTTGATGGTATCCGCATCGCCGCTGACCCGATCCAGTTATCATGCCGGTGAGGATTTTGAGCGCATGCGTAAAGCGCGGGAAGAAAAACTGGCCAAGACGGCAAGGCAAGACTAACCGGATTTCAGCCAGCCTTATGCCTCATCATGAAGAACGCAAATATCTGCCCTATAGCCCGGAACAGATGTTCAATCTGGTTGCCAATGTGGAGGTATATCCGGAGTTTTTGCCTTGGCTTGTGAGCGCACGGGTATATGACCGGCGGGAAAACAGTTTTCAGGCTGATCTGATTGTGGGGTTCAAGGTGTTCAAGGAACGCTTTACCTCCCGCGTGACTTTAGATAATCCGCGCCATGTGCGGGTGGATTATATCAAAGGCCCCTTGCGCTATCTGCACAATGACTGGACCTTCCATGATGTGGAAGATGGTGCTGTGCCATTGATTTTTGTGTGGACTTTGAATTTAAAAGCCATTTGTTCGAGCGCTTGGCCGGTGCCGTTTTTACAGAAGCCGTGAGCCGCATGGTTCGGGCTTTCGAGCAACGGGCCGACAAAATCTATGGTCAAGGCTCCAAAAGCTGATCACTGCCCCGATGGCCGGGAAATGGCCTGTTCCAAAAGCAATTTCAGCGTAAAAGGCTCGGTTCTATAACGGGTTTTCCAATCCGTATTCAATCGTTCCAGAATTTGGCTTTGTGCGGCCCCCAGTGCATAGAAGGCCAGAACTTTGTCCCGCGCCAGATCGGCTGACCGCAGGCGGCTTTCCATTTGCGCCTGTTGGCGTTTGGCGGTTCTCAGGAAATTTGATTTTTGGCCGTCCAAACCGAAAGTCTGCGCATTTTCAGCCGTTTTCATAAGCATATGGATCTGAAACGCATCCGCTGTGCCTTCTTGCCATGCGGTAAAGGCCGCCCATCGTGTCGAACGCGGTCCGGCAATGGCCTCAAAATCGTTCAAGGCCTGAATATGGGCCTCCACTCCCTTGCGAAGGGCGTCGTTGTCTGCTGCTTTCAATGCAGAAAGTGCGGTGCGCCCAACTTTATCAAAGGCTTCATTCAAAGACTTGTCTGCGAAAGGGAAATCATAATCGGTCATCCATGCGCCGGCGCTATCGCCCGGTTCGGCAAGGCCAAGACTTTCTGCCTCAACACGGTAATCGGGCCGGGACATCTGATATTGGTGGAAATGTTCGTGCAACCAGATGCCGATCCATAGGGCAAAAGGCTCGGCGCTATAGGGGGAGCCGATAATCACGGTCGGCGTTCGGCCAAAGGTGGTGAAGGCGCGGATGCGATAGGGATTATGCGGCGTTTTTGCCAAATGAATCGGGCAATCCAGCAGGTCATCGCTCTGTCGCTCAAACCCTTCGGGGGCATCATCCAAACAGATGATCGCCTGTTCGTCGGGAGCAATCAGCAAGGTGGTGCGTGATGCCTGGGCCATTTGCGGCCAGTCTTGTTCGCCAAATTCCGTGGCGATTTTCATGGCCAGACCGAGATTGAGACGATCGCCCGCCGAAACGGTCTGCGCGTCCACCTTGAACGGCAGGCTGGAAAGCATCAAGGCGAGGGTGAGGGCGGCGCGGCGCGTATATGAACTCATAAGATACAAGATAGGGGGAATTTCCCCCACATGCAGCACACAAGCCGGTGAGACTCGCTATTCCGAAGGCCGCCCCGGGTTTTGGGCGCCATCAAGGGTGGAGATTAGTGCGTAGGTGTTAAAAGGCGGATTGCTTGCCGAACGGTTTCAAGACGAATATCGTGGCGGCCTAAATCGCCGAAGCGATGTTCTTGTGCAATTGTTTGGCCTCCTCTGTGCGCCAATCCAAACCACACAAGGCCCACAGGCTTGTCCGGCGTGCCACCGCCGGGGCCTGCAATGCCGGTGACAGATACAGCCATATCGGCACGGGAATGGCCGAGCGCCCCTTCCGCCATAGCGCGGGCCACCGGCTCTGATACCGCCCCATGGGTTTTAAGCAAAGGCGGTGCAACATCCAGCAATTCCATCTTGGCTTCATTGGAATAGGTAATAAAACCCCGGTCGAAAATATCCGATGATCCGGCGATTTCGGTGATCATGCCGCCGATCAGTCCACCAGTGCAGGATTCCGCTGTTGCAACAAGGATTTTACGGGCGCGGCAGGCCGCGACGAGCGCCCGCGCTTCCTCCATCAAACATGGGGGGAATGTGCTCATTCGGAGAAGTTTTCCTCCTCGCCCTTTGGTTCCCAAAGCTCGATCTTGCGACCATCAGGGTCGATAATCCAGGCAAAGCGCCCATAGACCTCATCGACTACATCGCCCACAGATTCGATCCCTTGAGATTTCAGATGCTTTAAAAGCCCATCCAGATCGGCGACCCGAAGATTGATCATGAAATCGGATTTTGATGGCGCAAAATAATCCGTTTCACCGGAAAACGGGCTCCAGATTGTTTGGCCAACTGTATCGGGCGCATCCATATGCCGCCATTTGAACCCGACACCGCCATAGCTGGGATCAATGGGCATTCCCAATGTTTTTGCATACCATTCACGGGTTTTATCCGCGTCTGCGCATTTGAAGAACACACCGCCAAGCCCGGTGATATAGGATGAAGCGTCAGCCATGTTTTTTCCTTTCTTATGGCGGGTCAGCTTATCTGAACGTCATGCACCCAGATAGAAACCAATAACAGATTGGCCCCAATAAAGGCCCCAGAGCAAGAAGGCGGCGGGTATGGCGGCCAAAAGATCGTCTGCCATGGTGCCCACCCCGCCGGGAAGTTGTTGATCCACCGTGCGGATGGGCCAGGGCTTCAGGATGTCAAATAACCGGAAACAGGCAAAACCAAGGGCATAAAACCGCCAATCGAAGGAAATATCAGCAAAAAACAGCATGGGGAGGTATGTGAGCCATTGCCCGGCCACTTCATCGATGACCACCTCTTTGGGATCATGCCGCCCGCTTAGTCGTTCATAGCCTTCTGCCGCCCAAATACCGATGGTGCTTACCAGCAATGTACCGGCAACAAGCCACCAGATGCCCAGATAGTTTACAATGGGAAAGGCCAGTATGGCAGCGGCCAAAGATCCCCATGTGCCGGGGCCGGGCTTTAAAAAGCCGATGCCGAACAAGGTGGCGATGGCGCGGGCGAGAAGGGGCATGGGGATATTCCTATTCCAAAGACGGGAGCAACAAAGTGGCGGTTGCCTGCGCAGCGATACCCTCGCGGCGGCCGGTAAACCCCAATTCTTCTGTGGTTGTGGCTTTTACTGAAACACGCGCCTCCGCTATTTCAAGAATTTCTGCAATGCGTGTGCGCATGGTGCTCTTGTGCGGCCCAATTTTAGGGCGCTCGCAGATCAATGTCACGTCACAATGCGTGATGCGTCCACCGGCTTTTGTCACCAAATCACCGGCATGGCTGAGAAATTTATCCGAGGCCGCCCCTTTCCATTGCGGATCGTCGGGCGGGAAGTGGGTGCCGATATCCCCATCGGCCAATGCGCCCAAAATGGCATCGGTAAGCGCGTGCAGCCCCACATCCGCATCGGAATGGCCTTTTAATTTGGCGCTATGGGGCACCTTCACGCCGCACAGCCACAGATGATCCCCCGGTTCAAAGCGGTGCACATCAAAGCCATTGCCGGTCCGCGGCTCAAGGGCCACAGAATGGGATGTCTGAAAATCTTGCGGGTTGGTCAATTTGATATTCTCCTCATCCCCTTGGGCAAGACGCACCTTAAGGCCGACAAATTCCGCAACGGCGGCATCATCGGTCAAATCCAGATTTTTGTCCGCCACCTGTCGATGCGCGTTCAGGATCGGCAAAAATGGAAAGCCTTGCGGTGTTTGTGCACGCCAAAGCAGGTCACGCGGCACCGTGGTTTCAACATGATCCCCATTGGCCCGCTTGATGGTGTCGGTTACGGCAAGGGCCGGGATCGCTCCGGTTTGGGCATCCACCGCGTCAATCACCCGGTCAATAACGGCTTGTGAGATAAAACACCGGGCCGCATCATGGATCAGCACAATGTCTGGCGCGCTATCGGCCAGAGATTCAAGCCCCGCACGCACCGATGCCTGCCGGGTTGCGCCGCCATGGGTTGGTAGAGCAATGTCAAAATCGCGGGCGGCCTCGTCATAAAAGGCCCGGTCGTCTGGATGAATGACAACACGCACGGTATCAATGCGTTTATGGCAGGCAAAAGCGCGGATGGTTTTGCTCAAGACATAATCGGCCCCCAGCTTGCGATATTGCTTGGGGATGCCGCCACCGGCCCGGTATCCGCGTCCGGCGGCAACGATTAAAACGGCAATGCGTGGTGGATTTGTTGCATTCACCTGTGACTGTGACATATAGAGTGCTCAAACTTTAGGCATGTTCGGAAATGAAAGTGGACCGCGCATCATGACGCGACTTGCGCCTTCTATAACCATCGGACCGGTCGAGATAAAGGACCCGGTTATCCTTGCTCCCATGTCGGGGGTGACGGATCAACCCTTTCGGCGTCTCGTCAAGCGGTTTGGCACATCGCTTCTGGTGACGGAAATGATCGCTTCGGAGGCGATGATCCGTGCCACCCGCGACTCAATGAAAAAGGCGCAGGCCACATTGGATGAACGTCCGGTGTCGGTGCAGCTTGCGGGCTGCAAGGCGGAAAGCATGGCGGAAGCGGCCCGGCTAAACGAAGAACTGGGGGCCGATATCATCGATATCAATATGGGCTGCCCGGTGAAAAAGGTGGTGAATGGCTATGCCGGATCAGCCTTGATGCGGGATCTGGACCATGCCGCAAGCCTGATCAAGGCAACGGTGGATGCAGTGTCGGTGCCGGTGACGTTGAAAATGCGCACAGGTTGGGATGATAACAGCCGCAACGCTCCGGAACTTGCCCGCATTGCCGAAGATCTGGGGATCAAGATGATTACGGTTCATGGCCGCACCCGGTGCCAGATGTATCGGGGCCATGCCGACTGGGCCTTTGTGAAAAATGTGAAACAGGTAGTGTCGGTGCCGGTGATCGTCAATGGCGATATCAACACCGTGGAAGATGCCGATAAAGCGCTGGAGCTTTCCGGGGCCGATGGTGTGATGGTGGGCCGCGCCACCTATGGGCGACCCTGGTTTATCAATCAGGTGCGGCATTATCTGAAAACCGGGCAACGCATTGCCGATCCCGACCTTGAAGAGCAAGCGGAGCTGGTTTTGGAGCATTACCGCGATATGATCGCCCATTATGGAGAAACTGTGGGCGTGCGGCTGGCGCGTAAGCATCTGGGATGGTACACGAAAGGTCTTCCTGAATCTGCTGAATTTCGCAATCGGGTCAATCAGATATCTGATTATTCTGAAGTTCTGGATGCGGTTGCGGCTTTCTATAGACTTGCTGAAATCTGCCGCGGCCTAAAATGGCCAGAACCGATGGCGGGCCGGGGAAGGGGAAGCCGGACGGGACATCCTCTAGCCTGACCGAAAAATCCCAAAAAGATATCCTCAATGCTTTGCCGCTGGCCATGCTTATGGTGGATGAAGCAGACGGAATCGGCTTTGCCAATGCGGCCGCCGAAAGCCTGTTCGGCTTGGGCGAAGACAGCTTATGCCGGATGACCATCGCCGACTTGTTCGGTGGGGCGGACAATGCCATTGCGCCCTTGCTGTCCCGCATCCGCGCCGGATCGGGTGTGGTGGTAGCGCGGGAGCTATCCCTTACCGGCCATTTGGCGGGTATGTTGGCCGATGTTCAGGCCGCGCATATTGCCGATAGGTCCGGTGCTGTATTGCTGGTTTTTGAAGAACGGCGCTTGCCCGGTGTGTTGCAGCGGCGTTCCAATCTGGAAGGGGCGGCGCGTACGGTTTTTGGTCTTTCCGGTATGTTGGCGCATGAAATCAAAAACCCTTTGTCCGGTATTCGGGGGGCTGCACAGCTTTTAGAAAAACAAAGCTCTGGGTCGGGTAAGGATATGGCGATCTTGATCCGTGAAGAGGTGGACCGTATCCACCGGCTGGTGGATCAGTTGGAAAATTTTACCGATGTGCGCCCCTTTACCCGCCGTCCGGTGAATATCCATACGATTTTAAGCCATGTGCGCGATGTGGCATGCAGCGGCTTTGCCAAGCATATACGCATCGTTGAGCACTATGATCCCAGCCTGCCGCCGGTTTTCGGGGAACGGGACCGGCTGGTGCAGATTTTTCTCAATCTGGTGAAAAATGCCGCCGAAGCGGTGCCGGAAAAGGGTGGTGAAATTCATCTGGTCACGGCCTATCGTCATGGTTTGCGTATGCCGATGGCGGAAGGCGGCATTGTTGATTTGCCGGTAGAAGTCACGGTTGCCGATAACGGGCCGGGCATCAATACCGATCTGAAAGAGCATATTTTTGAGCCATTTGTCACAGATCGGGACGGTGGCTCCGGGCTGGGGCTGGCGATGGTAGCCAAGCTGGTGGCCGAACTTGGCGGCATTGTGGAGCTGGATGCAGGCATGGAAAAGCAGGTTGCCGGGGGTGGCGGCGCACGCTTTACCTTGTTATTTGCTGCCGCGACCGGGGCGGAGGGGGAAGATAATGCATGAGCCGATCAGGGTTTTGGTGGCCGATGATGATCGGGCGATCCGGCTGGTTGTGAAGCAATCATTAGAGGCATGCGGTTGTACAGTCACGCTGGCCGAAAATAGTACACAGCTTTGGGAGCATGTTTTAGCCGCCGGATTTGATGTTCTGGTAAGCGATGTGCTGATGCCTGATGGCAATGGCCTTGATCTTCTTCCCAAAATTCGTGACCTGCATCCCCATATGCCGGTGATTGTGATGAGTGCACAAAACACCTTGATGACGGCTGTCACGGCCACACAGCGTGGCGCTTTCGATTATCTGGCCAAACCCTTTGATCTGGATGAACTGGAGCGCACGGTTTTAAGCGCGGCCAGGGAAGCCCGGCAAAATGCGGTGCAAACCCCCAAGGATGAGGCGCAAGCGGATATACCGTTGATTGGCCGGTCGGCGGTGATGCAGGATTTATATCGGGCTATGGCGCGGTTGATGCCCACCGATCTGACGGTTACCATCACGGGGGAATCCGGCACCGGCAAGGAACTGGTGGCCCGCGCCCTTCATGATATGGGGCACAGGCATAAAGGGCCGTTTGTGGCGGTCAATATGGCGGCCATCCCGAAAGATTTGATCGAAAGCGATCTGTTCGGCCATGAACGCGGTGCATTCACAGGCGCCAATAGCCGCGCTGTCGGGCGGTTCGAGCAGGCCAATTCCGGCACATTGTTTCTTGATGAAATCGGTGACATGCCGATAGAGGCACAAACCCGCCTGTTGCGGGTTTTGCAAGAAGGCGAATTTACCATGGTGGGCGGAAGCACGCCCATTCGTGCCGATGTGCGTATCATCGCCGCCACCAATAAAGATCTGAAAGCCTTGGTCGCGGCGCATCGTTTCCGCGAAGACCTTTATTATCGTTTGAATGTTGTGCCCTTGACGATCCCGCCGCTGCGCGCGCGCTTGAGCGATATTCCCGATCTGTTGGCGCATTTCAACAATCGGGCCGTGGCCCAAGGCTTGCCGGGCAAACGCTTTGACGGGAAAGCCTTGTCTCGTCTTTGTGCATATTCCTGGCCGGGGAATGTGCGGGAACTGGAAAATCTGGTACAAAGGCTGTGTGTTCTTGCACCGGAAGAAACCATCGGCGAGTCCACCATTGCGCAGATTCTGGATGCCGAACCGGAATCGGAAAACGGGACGGGTACTTGGCGTGAAAGCGGATTGAAAGATGCGGTGGAGCATCACTTGACCCGATATTTCAAGGCCCATGGCACGCATCTTCCGCCGTCGGGCTTGCACGCGCGGGTGGTGCGCGAAGTGGAACGGCCCTTGATCGAACTGGCGTTGAAGGCCACCAAAGGAAATCAGCTTAAATCCGCTGAATTGCTGGGATTGAACCGCAATACCTTACGCAAGAAAATCCGCGAATTGGGTATTCATGTGGCCCGCAATGGGTTTTAGGCCGGAAACTTATCAGCGGTTATCCCTTTGCTTTGGTTCGACCATGATAAAGTTGTTGCATTCTTGCACCTGTTGCTGTGTGGTCACATGACGATGGCATGGATAAAGAATGACAAACATTTCTGACCAAATATCCGGAGCACAGGCTGGTCCAGAGCAAAAACCTGCGGGTGAGCTTGGAGCCGATCCCGCTTCTGTGCGCCATGCCACAAGGCGGATGACGCGACTGCGCTTATGGGCGCGGCGTGTGGGATTGGGCCTGAAGCTGGAAATTGCGCTGGCGGTGGTGGCCGTGGGGTCTGGCATTGCCACATATATCGCACTTAGCCGGAAAGGCGCTGCGACGGATGTGGCCGATGGCCTTGTGGCCACGCTTTTGCTGATCAATCTGATGCTGCTGGTGTCTCTTGCCTTTCTTGTGGCGCGCCGGGTGGTAAGGGTGTGGTTTGCCCGCAAGGAAGGATCGGCGGGATCGCGGTTGCATTTGCGTCTGGTGGCGCTGTTCGCGGCCATTGCTGCGGTGCCGCCCGTTATCATGGCGGTATTGTCGGTGCTGTTTTTGCAATATGGCGTGCAGAATTGGTTTTCCGATTCCGTGCGCGGGGCGCTCAACAACAGCCTTGAAGTTGCCGATGCCTATATCGAAGAGCACCGGCAGAACATCAAGCTGGACCTGATCGCCATGGCCAATGATTTGAATCAGGCGGCCCCACAGGCGGAACGTGACCGGACTTTGCTGCAAACCATGGTTCAGGAACAGGCGCTGTTCCGGTCTTTGCAAGAAGTGATCGTGTTCACCGGCAATGGGCGTATTCTGGCGAAATATTCGTTCAATCTGGATTTATCGGCCAATCGCGTTCCGGAAACGGTCATGCAACGGGTTAGCGGTGGCGAACAGGTGGTGATTGCCGATCCCGGTGACGATCAGGTGCGGGCCCTCACGCGTCTCGATGGCTTTTATGATGCTTTCTTATATGTAGGGCGTCGGGTTGATCCCCGAGTGACGGCCCATGTGGAGGCAGCGCGTCGGGCGGTGGAAACCTACCGGACGCTTGAGGGGCAGCGCTCTTCGGTGCAGTTTCGATCCAATGCGATCTTTATCGTCGTGACCTTGTTGATCTTGCTGGCTGCGGTATGGATCGGCCTGTGGTTTGCCAATCGGCTTGTGGCCCCTATCAGCCGGTTGGTTGAAGCGGCCAACCGTATTCGACAAGGGGATTTGACCGCCCGTGCAGAAGGGCCGGGCGGACCGGACGAGATCGGTGTTTTATCGCGTACCTTCAACCGTATGACCCGCAAATTGGAAGCGCAAAGGCGGGAACTGGTCAGCACCAACCGTGAACTGGATGACCGGCGCAGCTTTTTGGAAACAGTGCTGGAAGGGGTTTCTGCAGGGGTTTTCGGGGTGACGGTGCAAGGGGTGATCCATTTGCCCAACCGTTCGGCTTGCGACCTTTTGGGGCTGAAGCCTGATGATGTTGTGGGCACGCCGCTGCATGTGATCGCGCCGCAAATGGGGCCGCTGCTGGATGAAGCTGCGAAATCCATGCAAGGCACGGCGCAGGCGCAAATCACTGTGATGCGCAAGGAACAGGCGCGGACTTTGTTGGTGCGGGTTGCCGCCGAGGCCGATGGCAAGACGATCAGCGGTTTTGTGGTCACCTTTGATGATGTGACGGATCAACTGCGTGACCAGCGCACCGCCGCTTGGGCGGATGTGGCGCGACGCATCGCCCATGAAATCAAGAATCCACTGACCCCCATTCAGCTTTCTGCGGAGCGGTTGCGCCGGAAATATGAACGAGAAGTGGTGACAGATCCCGGCGTGTTCACCCAATGCACCGATACCATCATTCGGCAAGTGGGCGATTTGCGCCGTATGGTGGATGAATTCAGCTCGTTCGCACGGATGCCAGCTCCCAGTTTCCGCGAGGAAAATCTACGCGACATTGTGCGCCAGACGGTGTTCTTGCAAGAAATGGGCAATGACGACATTCGCTATCATCTGAGCGTGCCCGATGAAGCGGTGGAGTTGGTGTGCGATGGGCGGTTGTTGGCTCAGGCCCTGACCAATCTGTTGAAGAATGCCCATGAATCCATCTCCGGGCGCATTTCGGAAGGCGATAGGCAACCCGGCGAGATTGCCATTTCTTTGACGCAGGACGAAGACACTGTGACGCTGGCCGTTTGTGATAATGGGCGCGGCTTGCCCGAAGACCGGGATCGCTTGGTTGAACCCTATGTGACCACACGGGCAAAAGGCACAGGACTGGGCCTCGCCATTGTGAACAAGATCGCCGAAGAACATGGAGGAACGTTGATTTTGGCCAATGCCCCCAAAGGCGGGGCCATCGTGTCTTTGTGCTTTTCCACGGCACGACTTCGTAAAAAGCTGAGCGAATCAAAGAAACAAGATGCATATGCGGCGCAGTAATTTGCCGCATAAAGTAACAAGGAGTACGCGCTGATGGCGCTTGATATCCTGATTGTTGATGATGAAGCCGATATCCGCGATCTGGTTGCTGGTATTTTAAGCGATGAAGGCTATCAAACCCGTGTCGCTCATGATTGCGACAGTGCTTTGGCGCAATTGGAAGCGCGGCGACCATCTTTGGTGATTCTTGATATTTGGCTGCAAGGAAGCCGCTTGGATGGGCTTGAGGTGCTGGAGCTTATCAAGCGCCGCCATCCTGATTTGCCGGTGGTTATCATTTCGGGCCACGGCAATGTGGAAACGGCTGTTTCCGCCATCAAGCGCGGTGCCTATGATTTTATCGAAAAACCGTTCAAGTCCGATCAGTTGCTGTTCATTGTTTCGCGGGCAACGGAAGCGGAAGAATTGCGCCGGGAAAATGAAGATCTGAAGCGCCGCGTGGGGCTGGTGTTTGAACTGACCGGCGATTCCGCCGCCATTCACACGGTGCGTCAATCCATTGAACGGGTGGCTCCCACCAATTCGCGGGTGTTGTTTTCCGGCCCTCCCGGTTCGGGAAAGGAAGTGGCGGCGCGGTTGTTACATGCCCGGTCCAAGCGGTTTCGCGCGCCTTTTGTCATTGTGTCGGCGGCCTCGATGGAGCCGCAGCGCATGGAACAGGAATTGTTCGGGGTGGAGCGCGATGGCGGTCTGGTGAAAACGGGTTTGTTTGAACGCGCCCATGGCGGCACTTTGTTTATTGATGAAGTCTCGGATATGCCCACCACCACACAGGCAAAAATTCTGCGGGTGTTGACCGAACAAACTTTTGAACGGGTGGGCTCTAATACCCGTGTGCAAGTGGATGTCCGCGTTGTTTCGGCGTCTAGCCGGGATTTGCGCCGGGAAATTGAATTGGGCCGGTTTCGGGAAGATCTGTTTCACCGCTTGTCCGTGGTGCCGATCCGTGTGCCGTCTTTAAGTGAGCGGCGTGAAGACATTCCGCTTCTGGCTGAGCATTTCGTGAAGGCTGTCGCTGCGGCGAACGGGCGTCTTGCGCTTGATTTTGCCGAGCCTGCGCTGGCAGCACTTCAGGCTTATGATTGGCCGGGCAATGTGCGCCAGCTTCGCAATGTGATCGAACGGATGCTGATCATGGCTCCTGATGGGAAGGATGTGATTGATCTGGGCATGCTGCCTGCGGATATCACCAGCGATGCCGACGATCTTTTGCATGGCGGTGGAGAGGTGCCCTTGATGACCCTTCCTTTGCGTGAAGCGCGGGAAGTGTTTGAAAAGGAATATCTGCGCGTGCAGATCACCCGCTTTTCCGGAAATATATCGAAAACTGCCAATTTTATCGGTATGGAGCGCAGTGCTTTGCACCGGAAGCTCAAGAATTTGGGGCTGACAACACAAGAACGGCGTTTGGGTGAGGACGAAAGCGTTTGAGGCGTTTTGATCCATTCTCTTCCGATGACCAAAAAGCCCAAGGCGAGGAAATGGAATGAAAGTCATTGTTTGTGGGGCGGGACAGGTGGGGCTGAATATCGCCCGTTATCTGGCTGGCCAGAAAAATGATGTCACGATTATTGATCGCTCGGCAAAGCTGATCCGCAAGGTCGGCGAAATGTTGGACGTTCAGGCCCTTGAAGGACATGCTTCGGATCCGAACCTGCTGGAGCAGGCAGGGTTGGGCGATGCCGATATGATTATCGCGGTGACGATTTCCGACGAAGTGAATATGGTGGCCTGCCAGATCGCCCATTCCCTGTTCAATGTGCCAACCAAAATAGCGCGCATCCGCAATCAAAGCTATTTGGACCCGCAATGGAGCGATCTGTTTACCCGGGACAATCTGCCCATTGATGTGGTGATCTCGCCCGAAGTGGAAGTGGCGGATGCCATTTACCGACGGCTGGAGGTTCCCGGTGCCTTCGATACCTTGCCGTTTTCCGATGATAAGGTGCGGGTTTTGGGGCTGCGGCTGGATGAACACTGCCCCGTGGTGGAGACCCCATTGCGCCAATTGACCGAATTGTTCCCGGATTTGCGGGTTCGGGTTCTGGCAATCATGCGGGGCGGCAAATTGTTCGTGCCGTTGGCGGACGACCATATGGAAGTGGGCGACGGTGTTTATATCGCGGTGGAAACCAAACATGTGGCACGGGCCATGGGGGTGTTCGGCCATGAAGAAGAGGCCGCCCGGCGCATTGTGGTGATCGGCGGCGGAGCGGTGGGGCTGAATTTGGCCCGCCGATTGGAAAATCGAACGCCGCGCCTGAATGTAAAGATTATTGAATATGATGAGGAGCGTGCAGCTTTCGTTGCCGACAAGATGAGCCGCACTGTGGTTATTCACGGTGATGCTTTAGACCCGGAAATTCTGCGTGAAGCCAATGTGTCGGAAGCGGAAACGGTGGTGGCCGTAACCAATGAAGATGAAGTGAATATTCTGGCCACTTTGTTGGCCAAGCAAAATGGCTGCGCCCGCGCTGTAACGCTTATCAACAATACGGTCTATGGGCCTTTAATTGATTCCATGGGCATCGATGTGCATGTGGACCCGCGAGAAATGACAGTTTCCACCATTTTACGCCATATCCGCCGGGGGCGTATCCGGGATCTGCACTCTATTGGCGATGGTGCTGCAGAAGTGATCGAAGCGGAAATTCTGGAAGCCTCATCGGTGGCAGGGAAAAGTCTGCGGCAGGTGAAATTTCCGCGCGGCGTGGTGGTCGGGGCCATTGCCCGTGGCTCGAAAGTGATTGTTCCCCGCGGTGAAACGGTGTTCGAGCCGGGTGATCGCGTTGTGGTTTTGGCGCTTACAGAGTCCGTCAAAACCGTAGAGCAGCTTTTCTCTGTGCATCTTGAGTTTTTCTAAAGGCCAAAACCAAGGCTAAGGGGGATAAGCATTTGGGATAGCCATGGAAACAAATTTCCCTTAACGAATTGCCGCTTTGCAGCAAACGTGTCAAACTGGCTGTGGGCTGGCGGCTTGGATAAAACCGAGAGTGCAGCAGGAATATATTTCAGCTTGGCGATTTATCGGGCTTGTTTGATAAATAGGGCTGAGATTCTGCAAGATGGGATGCTTCGAGAATTTTCTCGAATGACCTCTTTTCTTGTGCCCACGGAAACGTCAGGCTTGTCGGCACGGTCAACAAAAAAAGAACGGCGAAAAATGTCAGAAAAAACTCAGAATCTTCAAGATGTCTTTCTTAACAACATCAGAAAATCCAAAACATCCGTCACCGTCTTTTTGGTGAATGGGGTCAAACTGCAAGGAGTCGTTACCTGGTTTGACAATTTTTGTGTTCTGCTTCGCCGGGATGGGCATTCTCAGTTGGTTTATAAACATGCCATTTCGACTATCATGCCCTCAGGTCCAATCAGTTTATTCGAGCCTGAAAAGGATGTCGAAGACGATTGACCGCTGAACAAAGTTTGCCTCAGTGATCGATAATTCTAGCGAATATCAACCGCTCACTGCCATGTCCGGTGGCGGTGGGCGTACGCGTGCCTTGGTGATTCATCCCTGCCGCAAATCCCGGCATGGTAAATCCATGGCCGATGATCGGGTGCGTTCGCCGCAAGCCCGGCTTGAAGAAGCTGTGGGCCTGACGGCAGCCATTGATATCGATGTTGTGGAACAGGCCGTGGTGCCATTGTCTTCGCTGCGCCCCGCCACCTTGCTAGGCACGGGCAAGCTGGAAGAACTGCGGATCCTGATCGAAAGCCGGGAGATCGATCTGGCGGTGGTGGATGCCGATTTGACGCCGGTACAACAACGCAATCTGGAAAAGGCATGGAAAACCAAAGTCATCGACCGGACCGGTCTGATTTTGGAAATTTTCGGTGAACGGGCCGCCACCAAGGAAGGCGAACTTCAGGTCGAACTGGCCCATCTGAATTACCAGAAATCACGCTTGGTCCGAAGCTGGACCCATCTGGAGCGGCAACGCGGGGGATTTGGCTTTATCGGCGGCCCCGGCGAAACCCAGATCGAGGCGGACCGGCGCATGATTTCCGAGCGCATCACCGCCATTCGCCGCCAATTGGAAACGGTCACCCGCACCCGGCAGCTCCATCGTAGCAGGCGGCAAAAAGCGCCTTATCCTGTTGTGGCGCTGGTGGGCTATACCAATGCAGGAAAATCCACCCTGTTCAATCGCCTGACGCAATCCAAGGTGCTGGCGGCGGATATGTTGTTTGCCACCCTTGATCCCACCATGCGGGCCATTGATCTGGTGACAGGCCGCAAAGTGATCCTTTCCGACACGGTGGGCTTTATTTCCGAGCTTCCCACGCATTTGATTGCCGCCTTCCGCGCCACCTTGGAAGAAGTTACCTCTGCGGATTTGATCGTACATGTGCGTGATGCGGCCCATCCGGATACCGAAGCCCAAAAGGCGGATGTTCTGTCGGTTTTGTCCGATCTTGGCGTAAAACCGGGAGAAGAGGGCGCACCGCCAATGATTGAAGCCATGAACAAAATCGATCTTTTGTCCGAAGACGAGCGCGAGGCGATGTTCAATCGTGCGGACAGGGATATTGATATGGTGGCGATTTCGGCCATCAGCGGCGATGGAATCCCGGCTCTGATGGAGCGGATCGACGCTATTGTCGGGGTGCAAGACAGTATTCACCATATTGTTCTGGAGCCATGGGAAGGGGCCAGCGTTTCTTGGCTGCACCGCAATGCGGATGTGTTGGATCAACGCGTGGACGATGCGGGGGCAACACATTTACAAGTGCGGATGGACCCCATTGCCTATGCAAAATTTTTGAAAATAAAACCGGACGACTGAGCAGCCATCCGGTCTTTTCGCTTTTCCAAAAGCCGTGCCCCTGTTTTTTAGAACGGGAACAAGATGTCGTAGAGCTGCTGGCCATAACGTGGTTGTTGTACGTCGGTCAGTTGCCCGCGTCCGCCATAGGAAATGCGGGCCTCGGCAATCTGTGAATGATTGATGGTATTGCCAGAGGAAATATCTTCCGGACGCACGATGCCGGCGATCAGCAATTCCCGCACTTCAAAATTCACCCGTACTTCCTGCCGGCCCTGAATGACGAGATTGCCATTTGGCAAGACATCCACAACGATGGCGGCAATGGTCAGGCTAATGTCTTCCGAGCGGTCCACCTCGCCGGACCCTGTGCTGGTGCTGGTGGAACCAAAATCCGCAAGGGCGGCCGGGTTCACCGTGTTGGGTAGCACTTTGTCCAACTTGCCTTCAAAGCCCAGAAAGCCATCAAGCCCGGCGGTTTCGCCATTATTGCGAGAGCGGATGGTTTCATTTTCGATTTCCGCCCGATCGTTGATCTCTATTGCAACGGTCAGGATGTCGCCGATCTGGCCGGCTCGTTGATCGCGGAAAAAGGCTTTGGCTCCGGTGCGCCACAGAGAGTTGGCTTGCCCCACATGGGTGTTTTGGGCCGGTTGCGGCAAAGAGATCGAACGCTGTTTTGCCGGGGCCTGGACATTTTCAATGGGGGCAAGATCCGGAGCCTTGCCGATATTGGCAAGGCGATCGCCCACCGTGCAGGCGCTCAGGGCGGTGCTCAACGCCACAAGACCGCCAATAGTGCGTAAAATGGAAAGGGGGCTGTTCATGATGTGTCTCCCTTGACGTCTGGTCTTACTGATTGGCGGAAAGAGTGACGTGGCTCAAAACATTGACCACACCCAGTCCGGCTACCTGTGCTTCAATCGTGCGGTTGGTGCTGGTGTTGATCAGCCGGATGAAATCGCCAAGTGCGCCATCTTGCATGGCCTTGCCGGTGGCGCTGAGCATCAACCCGCCATGGCGGACCTGCATGGTTACAAATGCTCCTTTTTCCACGAGAACCGGCTTTTGAACTTCGCTCATGCGCAAGGGGGTTCCGGCACGCACTGTGCGGGTAGGGGAAAGCCCGATCAGATCGGCGCTTTCCAAAATCATGGTGCGATTGATGCGCCGTTCGGGCAGTTCGATCCAATCGATATCGGAACGGGAAATGATGTCGTCATCGGACAAGGCGCGGACCAGAACCGGCACCAGACGCACCGGTTCGGCAAGGCCGGAAAGGGTGGTGCGGTTCCAGACGCCGTTTTCCTGGGCGATGGCAATGGTGGCTGTAAACCGGCCGCTGCGCTCATCATGGGAGAGATTTTCAATCTCGATATCACCCAAATCGGCTTGGGGCGCGATATAAAGCGGCGACCGCAAACCCGTGAGGCGGATTTTTAACCGGTCCGGCCCTCCATTTTGGGCAATTTTGTCCATGATCCGTGCTTCCAGAATCTCTGGCGGCACTTTTTTCCCCCTGCGGCTGATGGTGACATATCCACGGCTGTCATCCAGTCCTTCTGAAAGGCCGGCATTGGCCATGGCCCGGTCGATATCGAAGCGCGATAAGGTCATGGATTTCCCCGGCTGCGGGGCCGCAGCGATAACATGATTTTGAGCGGCCCCTGCATCCAGCAGCACATCGCCCAGAGTTACCACGGGTCCATCCACTGTCACTGTGGGTTTTGTCATGGCCGCGATCGCAGCGTTTGAGGTGCAAAATAAAAGCAATGGCAAAAGCAGCCTCAATGCTGTTTTCCGGATCGAAAAACGCGAGAAAATGATACGGGCCATGGGTGTTCTCCAAGTGCTCTGGATTTTCCAGATTGAAATCAATTAGCGTAAGCTATTGACAGCATTCAGCATTTCATCGGATGTGGTGATCACACGGGAATTCAGTTCATAGGCGCGTTGGGCGGTGATCAGATTGGTGATTTCCTGAACCGGATCTACGTTGGATCGTTCGAGAAATCCTTGTTCGATCAGCCCGAAGCCATCGGTGCCCGGGGTGGCAACGCTGGCCGGTCCTGATGCCTGGCTTTCCCGCAACAGGTTCGAGCCAAGGGCTTCAAGTCCGGCTTCATTGGGGAAAATCGCCAGATCAAGCTGGCCGACGATCTGCGGATTGACCTGTCCTTGCAAGGAAACCTGTACTTCGCCTTCCTGATTGATGGTCACATCAACGGCTTCTTGGGGAATGGTGATGCCGGGCAAGACTTCAAACCCCGCCGGTGTGACAAGACGACCATCCTGATCGAGCTGGAAGGAGCCGGCACGGGTATAAAGTTCTTCCCCGTCAGGGCTTTGAACGCGGAAAAAGCCGCTGCCATTGATGGCCAGATCCAAAGAATTGTCCGTGAGTTCAAGGCTGCCCTGGGTGGCGATGCGGTACACACCTGCGGCCCGCACCCCCACACCCACTTGAATACCGGAAGGGACCACATTGCCTTGCGCCGTGGAGTTGGCGCCCACCCGTTCGATGGTCTGGTAAAGCAGATCCTGAAACTCTGCACGGCGGCGCTTGAAGGCGGTGGTGTTAAGATTGGCGATATTGTTGGAGATTACCTCCACATTCATCTGCTGTGCCAACATGCCGGTGGCGGCGGTGCTTAATGCTTTCATTCTTCGTCTCCTTGTGCCCGTTGTACTTGTGTGGGCGGCAATCAGGCTTGAACGCGGGACAGGCGATCAACGGCGCCATCACGCATTTCGGAATAATCGTTCAGGCTGCGTTCCATGGATTGGTAGCTGCGCAACACGCTGATCATATTGGTTACTTGCTGGATGGGGTTGACATTGGACCCTTCCAATGCCCCTTGAACAAGGCGCAGGCCAACGGCCGGGCGCTCGGGGCGATCGGTGAAATAAAGGCTGTCGCCGCGCCGCTCCAGGCCTTGATAATTATCGAACTGGATCATCTGGATCTGGCCGATTTCCCCCAGATCGGAACGGATCGTGCCGTCATCGGAAATAACGATATTCACATCTTCCGGATTGATGCGAATGGGCTGGTCATTGGTGCCTAAAATGCGTTCGCCGGTCTGTGTGACCAATTCACCGGCAACAGACACCTGAAACTTTCCATTGCGTGTATAAAGGCGCTCGCCCTGATCGTTTTCCACCACCATGAAGCCTTCCTTATCAAGGGCCACATCCAGAGGGTTGTTGGTGGGGTTGAGTTCGCCGTTTTTCATATCGGGAACCACGCCATAATCCAGCACCATTTGAACCTGTCGCAGGTCTTTGGGGCCTTCGCCTTTCATTTCGAACAGATAGTCTTGAAACACCACCCGTTCGCGCTTGAAGGCTGTGGTCGAGGCATTGGCAATGTTGTTCGCAATCACATCCATACGGCGCATCATGGCGCCTTGATGAGATAATCCGACTGAAAGTAACGTATCCATGCCCCGTCTCCACAATGTGGCGTGATTGGTTTGCTCCCGGCAATGCAATGGTCGTGCCAGAACAAAAAATCATTTAAAAGCAATATGTTGTGTTTTTTTTGCCCCTGCGAAAACCGCGAAAAGGCCACAAGATAGCGAAGCGGGCGGCAGAGTTTGCCGGTTTGGCAAATCATTTGGATTTTGCGACCCTTACGACTTATTAACACTCTGGATATTAACTATAGGCATAAGGGGCTGGGATTTGCGTTGGTCTTGGCTGTTGGAACGGTAAGAATATGGCAGATAACGACGATATGGATGACGATCTCGACGTGGATGAGCTTGGGGAGCTTGAGGAAAAGCGCCTGAGCGGGAAAAAGATTGTCGTCTTTGGTGGGGCGGCGCTTGTTCTTGTAATCTTGATCGTTCTTGGAGCGATGCTTTTTTTCGGGGGTGGACATAAGGAAGAACCTGATCCGCAAGAGCTTGCCGCCAAAGAAAAGGTTGAACTGATTTTTATCGACCTGCCGGAATTCGTGGTGAATTTGAATACCGGCGAACGCCAGCAGCAGTTTTTGCGCGCCCGTGTCAGCCTGGAGGTGGACCGGGAAAGCGCCCGCGCTGCGGTGGAAGAAAAAATGCCCCGTGTCATCGATGATTTTCAAGTGTATCTGCGGGAGCTTCGTGTGCAAGACCTGAATGGCTCTGCAGGATTGTATCGGTTGAAGGAAGAACTGTTGGTGCGTATCAACCGTTCGGTGGCGCCGGTGGAAGTGAAAGACGTGTTGTTCCGGGAAATGCTGGTCCAGTAAGGCAATCATGGCTGACGAAACTGAAAACGAGGAGATCGACGACGAGGCCGTTGCCGCCGAATGGGAGGCGATGGCCGGTGGCGACGATGCGCCCGATGATGATGCGGTTGCCGCCGAATGGGAAGCCATGGCCGGTGGCGACGAGGAAGAGGACACCGACGATTATAATGGCGGTGCACCGGGCCGGGTGCTCGATCAGGACGAAATCGACAGCCTTTTGGGCTTCGATGGCGACGATGACGATGGTGATGCACACGGCATACAGGCGCTCATCAATAGCGCGCTCGTTTCCTATGAACGTCTGCCCATGCTGGATATTATCTTCGACCGTATGGTTCGGATGATGTCTACATCCTTGCGCAATTTCACCTCCGATAATATTGAAGTAAGTCTCGACAATATCACTTCGGTGCGTTTCGGCGATTATCTCAATTCCATACCATTACCTGCCATGTTGGCGGTCTTTCGCGTTGAGGAATGGGATAATTACGGCCTGATGACCGTGGATAGCTCGTTGATCTATTCCATCGTCGATGTGCTGCTGGGCGGACGCCGCGGCACGGCGGCCATGCGTATTGAAGGGCGGCCTTATACCACCATCGAACAAACGCTGGTGGAGCGGATGATCGCCGTGATCCTCAAGGACATGTCGGCGGCCTTTGAACCCTTGTCACCCACCAATTTCACCTTCGATCGGCTGGAAACAAACCCGCGCTTTGCCACCATTGCCCGCCCCCCCAATGCAGCTGTGCTGATCAAGCTCAGGATTGATATGGAAGACCGCGGCGGGCGTCTGGAATTGCTCTATCCTATGCCACGCTGGAGCCGGTCCGTGAGTTGCTGTTGCAGCGTTTCATGGGGGAAAAATTTGGCCGTGACAGCATTTGGGAAACCCATTTGGCGACGGAATTATGGTCGGCGGATCTGCAGTTACGGGCTGTTCTGGATGAGCAATTGATGAGCCTGCGTGATGTGATGAATCTGCAGGTGGGGCAGACCATTTCTCTCAATGTCTCGCCGGGAGACAGCATGGAAATGCGCTGCGGAGAGGTGCCGATGTTTCGTGGAAAGATGGGACGATCGGGTCAGAATCTTGCCGTTCAGGTTGATGATATCAACCGTTTGAAACGGCGGGCACAAAAGGAATAACGCCATGGATATGACAGAAATGACAGGATTGCTGATGGATGGCATTTTGATCATGCTGCTGGGGGCTGTCCTGTTTGCGTGTATTCGTGTGAATGGTCGCTTGATCGATATGCGAAAAGGCCAAAACGAATTGGCGGGTTTGATGGGGCGGCTTGAAAGCTCCACAAAGCAAGCGCAAGACGCGGTTTCGCACCTTCGCAAGGAAAGTGCAGAGGCCATTGATGATCTGAGCTCCGCTTCAAGAAAGGCGCGGGCGCTGGCCGATGAACTGACATTGATTACAGAAGCGGGCGATAATCTGGCAAATCGGCTGGAGAAAAGACTGACTTCGAAACATGGCGGGGATGAAAATGTGACTCCGATCCGCAGTGGTCGTCCCGATCTTTTGAAGGCGTTGAAGGAAGCACGATGAAGGGCCAGTTTTTGTCCACAGTTTCGGCTTTTGGCAAACCACGCCTTTTGCCAGTCTTCATCCTGACCGCTTCGGTGGTTCTGGCGGCAAAAACCGGCACGCTTTTGGGGGATGTTACACGCCTTGTGACCGAGGCCAGTGCGCAAGAAAACGCGGCTCCGGCCACAACTGCGCCAGCACAGAACGAAGGCGCGCAAGATAGCCTGCCCAAAGCTCAATCTGCACAAATCGGAGCGGCAGCAGATACTGTTGGATCATCTGCAGAACGGTCTAGCCCCCCATTGGGTGGGGTCAGCCGGTCGGAAATGGACCTGCTGCAAGACTTGAGAAAACGGCGCCAACAGCTTGAAGAACGGGAACAACAAGCGGCATTGCGTGAACAGCTTTTGGCATCGACAGAACGCCGGATCGATCAGAAGATCTCGCAATTACGCAGCATCGAACAAGAAATTTCTGCCCTTGTGACACGCCATGAGGAACAGGAAAATGAACAGATCGATAGCATCGTCAAGGTTTATGAAACCATGAAGCCAAAGGATGCGGCATCGATTTTTGAACGGCTGGACATGGACATTCAGCAGCAGGTGGCGACCCGCATGTCGGATCGTAAAATGGCAGCATTGCTTGCGGAAATGGATACGGATGCGGCCAGAATATTAACCACCCGATTGGCGACAACGACACGACTTCCGGATGCGGAAGACCTTATTGGTCAAGAAACAACGCCTTAAGGGGCTTTTAACGACACTGGCTTAAGGTTGTGTTTTATCAGGCGCGTCCAAAAGGCGCATAAGCTCAGGAGCATCGATATATGAGCAGGGCTGTGGCTTTGACCATCGAGGACAGGCTCGCCGAAATCAAGGCGTCGAAAGGTGAAGCTGTAACCGTCGATGAAATCGGCGCTGTCGTTGCAAATCTGGTGTCTTCGCTGGATGGGCAAGGGGTTGGGGCCCGCCGATGTGGGTTCGGAAGTTCGTGAAATTCTGGATTTCATTGCCCGTGCCCGTGATGAACTGTCATCCATGCGCCCCAAAACCATGACCGATAAGCATATTGCAACGGCCCGTGACGAATTGGATGCGGTGGTTGCCCATACGGAAGAAGCCGCAAGCCGGATCATGGATGCGGCCGACAGTCTTGGCGAGATTGCCGGGGATGTGGAAGGGCCAAACGGCGAAAAGCTCTTCACGCTTTCAACGGAGATTTTTGAGGCATCGAGCTTTCAAGACATTACCGGGCAGCGTGTGTCCAAAGTGGTCAGCGTGCTGCGGCATATTGAAGACCGCTTGTCGGCCCTTGCCCTCGCCATTGGCGATACGGTGGTGCATGAAGATGAAGACGAGCGCATTTTTGATGAATGTGGCGAAGTGGTGAATGAAGAGGCCCTGAAGCACGGGCCGCAATTGAATGGCAAGGGCAATTCCCAGGACGATATCGACGCCTTGCTTGCCAGTTTCGATTGAGGTGAGCCATGCGCACCTCCGGGCAGCCGGCCACTTCTCGATTGATCGATCCGACCGTGGGGCTGTTCGTCTCTCTCTATTTCATTATTATTGCGTTTTTCATCGTGATGAATGTGATTTCCAATCAGGAAACCGCGCGGTCCAAAGCGGCGATGGAAAGCCTTGAAGAGGCGTTTGAGCGGCCTTTTGAAGCGAAAGCGAAAACGCCCGGCCTTATTCCTCCGGGGCGACATTCTCAATCCGATAGTGAGTATATTTCCCAAGTCGGTCATTATATTGCCGAGGTTCTGGGGCCATCCCGGACATATCCCGCAGAGGGCGGCAATATTCTTGTCTATGAAGTAGGAGCCAATGCGCTGTTTTTCTCGCAAAGTGCCCGTTTGAGCGAACAAGCGGGTGTCTTTTTTGAAAAAATGGCCGCACTGGTTCAAGAAGTCCCGCAAGGAGACCATCGAAGCATCGCCTTTGTTTTTGGCCAAAAAGGGGACGATGGTTCATTGGCATATCGCCGCGCCAACAGCTTGGCTCAAGCCATGGTGCGCGCCGGTGTGCCCGCATCGTCTCTTGTTGTGGGTCTTGATGCCTTGGCGTCGGGCCGCGAAATCGCCATTCGCCTGCGTACGGAAAAGCGTCCGGATTTTTCGAGGGTAGGGGGATGATCGAGCGCCCAGTACTTATTGTGAAAGCCTCGTCCGGGACACCATCATGGATGGTCAGTCTGGCGGATTTGCTGGCTTTGATGCTGACTTTTTTTGTGCTGCTGTTTTCCATGAACGCCGTTCAGCTTTCAGAATGGCAAGCAGTGGTGTCGTCATTCCGCGAGCAATTCAACCCGGAACAGGCGCGTATCGGAAAAGACGCCAAGCCTGATGCTGACCGGTTGCGAAATTTTGTGCCTTGGGCCTCTAACCCGGATTATCTGTCGGCCCTGTTTTCGGACCGGTGGACTTCCGGTGATCCCTCTGGGGAGGAAGTGGGCTCTTTGGTGCGTCAAACACCGGACCGCGTGATTTTGGGCCTGCCTGCCGATATGGCCTTTGACCTTGGGGCGGCCTCGGTAACACCGGCTGCCAAGAAAATGCTGGAGGATCTGGCAAGCCAGCTCGATCGGTTGGACAATCAATTGGTGGTGTCTGGTCATACCGATCCCAGCCCTGTGAAAGGGCGAGTTTTCGCGTCCAACTGGGAGTTGTCTTTGCGTCGGGCGGAAAGTGTGGCAAATCTTTTAAGAGAATCGGGCTATCAGCGACCGATCAGGATTTTTGGCTATGGAGATGGGCAATTTGACATGATCGATCCCGCTGTACCGCTTGATCAGCGCTCGGAATTCGCACGTCGTGTGGATATCGAGATTTTGGCATGGAAAACGGAGCCGAACAATGAACGCTAAAGCGATCTGGCTTTTGGCGCTTGTGCTGATGCTTGTTTTTCAGAGCATGTCGGGATCTGCGCAAATATCCGCGAACGAGCCCGCCATTTCCGTGCGTAAAGGAGAACATGCGGACTATAGCCGCCTTGTGTTTGATTTTCCCGATGTGCCGCACTATCAGGCCAGCCTGTCCGATGGTGTGATACAACTTCGGTTTTCCAAAGCCTATGCGTTCACTTTTGGTGATCTTGTTCAATATCCGCTGAAGTTCATCCATGATCCAAAGGTGATCTCCGAAGACGGTACGGTGACGGTGGAGCTTCAGGTGACAGGAACAGGCAATTTGCGCCATTTCCTGAACGGCTCCAGCCTTGTGGTGGATTTCCTTGCCGAAGGGCCAGAAGCCGCATCTTCGGCCACGGCGCAAGCACAGCCTGCGCGTCCCTTGCCAGTACAAACAGCGCAAAACTCCGCAAAAGCCCCCCAGGACATGATGGTTTTTACACCCACGGGTGATCCGGGCGCGGTGCCGGTGAACCTGTCTGTAACCGCTGATGGGGTGGAAATGGCCTTTGGCTGGCAAAGGGCAACCACAGCGGCGGTCTTCAAGCGTGCCGGTTGGCTGTGGGCGGTGTTCGAGCGTAAGCGCCCCATGGATCTGTCGGCGGTTCAAGCGGCGATTGCACAGGGGCAGGCTGGACATATTAGCGCTGTTGAACAGATGGACGTGCAGGGCTTTGAAGTGGTGCGCTTCCAGTTGCGCGGCGATCCAGGGATTTCCGTGCGCAGAACCGGAGCCATCTGGCGGCTACGTATGGCCGAAAATGAAACGATACCCCGCAGCTTTGGAGCCTGAACGACAACGCGGCGATGCAGGGGCCGTGATTTTTGTCACGGCGGATGATGTGGGCGGACGCTTGCGGCTTTCGGACCCTGTTATCGGGGATGTTCTGGATATTCTTCCGCTTGGCGATGATGGGCGCGGATTGGCCGAACGCAATCAATATGTGGATTTCGATCTGTTGGCCAGCGCACAAGGGCTGGTGATAAAGGCGTTGTCCGATGATCTTGAAATCGTGCGCTTTTCCACCGGCGTCAGCATCGGGGCGCGGGATGGATTGGCGGTATCGGGGCCGGACCTTGCCTTGAAATTTGAAGCCAGCGCAGGTGGCGCATCCGCACAAACTTTGCTGGATCTTGCCAATTGGCGCAAAGGGCCGATAACGGATTATACCAAAAACGAACAGGCCATGCTTTTGGCGCTGTCAAAAGCCAATCCGGCACAGAGAAAAGCGCTGCGCTGGGATTTGGCACGTTTTTATACGGCTCATGGGGCGGCACCCGAAGCTCATGCCATGCTTCAGCTTTTGAAGGATACGGACCCGCAGATTGAACAAACCATGTTGTGGCGTGCGGTTTCCGGTGTGGTTTTGCTGGATCTTGGGCGCCCTGAACAGGCGTTGAAGCAGTTTCTGGACCCTGATCTGGATGCGGAATCCGATATCTGGTTATGGCGGGCATTGGCTGCAGAAAAAGCCGGACGCATGGAAGATGCCTTGTCTTATTTTCGGCGGGGCAGTGAAGCGCTGGTTCTACATGACCGCCCGTTTTTGACTCAAATACATCTGGCCATGGCTCGTGCGGCCCTTGATCAACAGGCTTATGATGTGGCATCGGGCCAGATTGTGACCTTGCAGAATATGGGGCTGGACGGAACGGCGGCACTGGCCACGGATTATGCCTATGGAAAGCTGGTGCAGCGGCAAGGAGATATCGCCACTGCAAGAGCACGTTTTCAAGATGCCGCCACCGCATCGGATCGGCGTTTGTCCACCCAGGCACGGCTGGACCTGACCAAATTGGAATATGCGGAAGGTGAAATTTCCATCACGGAAGCGACCGAACGGCTGGAGCGCTTGCGCTTTGCATGGCGGGGCGATCTTCTGGAATTGGACGTGCTCGAAACATTGAGCAGCCTATATGCAGAACAGGGGCAATTCCGGCTGGCACTGGAAACATTGCAGCATGCGGCGTCGGCTTTTTCCGAAACGCCAAAGGCGCGGCTATTGGCGGCTCGGATGACCGATATTTTCAGCCGCCTGTTTTTGGACGGGGAAGCCGACGAGTTGCCTCCTCTGGCGGCCTTGGGGCTGTTTTATGATTTCTCGGAATTAACACCTTTGGGTGAGCCGGGGGACCGGATGATCCGTCAATTGGTGGCACGGCTGGTGTCAGTTGATCTGCTGGATCGGGCCGCCGATCTTTTGGAGCATCAGGTCAGCTATCGTCTGGAAGGGTCGGCGCAGGCGCTTGTGGCCGCTCAATTGGGCAAGATTTATCTGCTTGATGGGCGCCCTGAAGAAACCCTTCGGATTATGCGCGCCACCCGCCAAACCGTTCTACCCACTGATGTAATGGTTCAACGGTCTTTGGTATCGTCGCGGGCTTTGGCGGAACTCAAGCGCTATGAAGAAGCAACCGTATTGCTGGAAGATATTTCGGGCCGCGAGGCCGATGAATTACGCGCCGATATTTTCTGGGCCAGCCATGATTGGCCGCAGCTTGCTGCCATCACAAGCCGCCTTTTGGGCACTCGCTGGCAAAATGAGGGTGCGTTGGGCTTGAGAGAGCGGGAAACCCTGATTCGCCGGGCCCTTGCGCTTTCCTTCACCGATGATCGAATGGGGCTTTCACAGCTGCGTAGCCGCTATCAGCCTTTGATTAAAAATGGCGATTATGCGGGCGTGTTCGATCTTTTAACCAGCCCTGATGGTGCACCGGAGGGTGAACTCAGCCGCATTGTTGGCGAGCTTGGGGGCGTGGATCAGTTTCGTTCGTTCTTATCGGCCTATCGTGCTGAATTCACCCCCGAAATTTCTGCCAATGCAGGGGGTGCAGGCACTGGCAGCGGCCTATAACAACGGATTATACGATCTCCCTTGCTGCATGAAAATCCGCAGTCTAGTCTCTCTTACAGACCATATGGACCCTGCTTCCGTTTTGTTGGCCAAGGGCTTTGAACGGAGCATGGTGCCATGGTGCAATAATTGACAGACAGGGAGCTCTCCATGCCGGGATCATCTAAACGTCGTTTTTTCTTTCGCGGGGCCTCAAGCTTGTTCTGGCGATCGGCCTTACGGCTTGCGGTCAAGGTGGCAATGATGCCGTAAATGATCAACGCAGCGGTATGGAGCAAAGTGGCGAAGCGGCAACAGAACAGGCGCAAACCGAAACTCAAAAGCTAATGGCCTTTTTCCAAAAGGCATTTGAAGAAGATGTGGCGCGGTCGCCTATGACACAGGCCTATATGGGCCGCAAGACCGAAGATTACGGGAAATGGGACGATCTGTCCGATGAGGCCGCAGCCGAGGAACTGGTCATCAATAAGGCGCGGTTGGAAGCGCTGAAGTCCTTTGATGTCGAGGCTTTGGAGCCGTCGGCAAAGCTTTCCTATCGCTTGTTCCAAGCGGTGACTTCGCGTGATGTGGAAAGCTATAAATGGCGTAAATACAGCTATCCCGTAAACCAGATGTTTGGCTGGCAGCAGCAAATTCCCAGCTTTTTGATCAATATCCACGGGGTGACAGAAGCCTCGGACGCAGACGCTATATTGCGCGGCTTGAAGGCGTGGACGGCTGGTGGATCAATTGATCGCCCATATGAAAGAGCGGGAAGATATGGGGATCATGCCGCCGAAATTCGTCTATCCCATCGTGATCGAAGCGGCGCGTAATGTAATTACCGGCGCACCTTTTGGTGACAGTAACAAAAACTCGGCTTTGCTGAATGATATCGAAAGCAAAATTGCCAAACTGGATCTGCCGGAAGATGAAGCCGCCGATCTGACCGCCCGTGCCCGCACCGCGCTTAAAGATGTGTTCGGCCCGGCCTATGAACGGCTGATTGCGGAAATGGAGCGGCAGGAAAAGATTGCCACCACCGATGATGGCGTGTGGAAGCTGCCCGATGGCGCGGACTATTACGCGGCGCAATTGGCCAGTTACACCACCACGGATCTGAGCGCAGACGAGATCCACCAGATCGGCCTTGATAATGTGGACCGCATTCATGGCGAAATGCGCCAGATCATGGAGCAGGTGGGCTTTGAAGGCGATTTGCAGGCTTTCTTTGAATTCATGCGCACCGACGAGCAGTTTTATTATGAAAATACCGATGCGGGGCGTCAGCGCTATCTGGATGAAGCAACGGCCCTGATCGACACCATGCGCACCCGCTTGCCGGAAATGTTTGGCATCCTTCCCGAAGCGGATCTGGTGGTAAAGCGGGTGGAGCCATTTCGTGAAAAAGCCGCCGGAAAGGCTTTTTATCAACAACCTGCTTTGGATGGCTCGCGGCCCGGCACCTATTATGCCAATCTTTATGATATGAAGGATATGCCCAGCTATCAGATGGAAGCGCTGGCCTATCATGAAGGTATTCCCGGCCATCATATGCAATTGGCTATTTCGCAAGAACTGGATGGCTTGCCCATGTTCCAGAAGCTGGCGCGCTTCACGGCCTATACAGAAGGATGGGGACTTTATTCGGAATATTTGCCCAAAGATATGGGCTTTTATGAAGATCCCTATTCCGATTTCGGGCGCTTGGCGATGGAGCTGTGGCGGGCCTGCCGCTTGGTGGTGGATACCGGCCTTCATGCCAAGAAATGGACCCGCGAACAGGCCATTGATTATCTAAGGGAAAATACCCCCAATCCCGAAGGTGATGTGGTGAAAGCCATTGAGCGCTATATCGTTATGCCCGGTCAGGCAACGGCCTATATGATCGGCAAGGAAAAGATCCTGGCCTTGCGTGAAAAAGCGCGTTTGGAATTGGGTGAGGCTTTTGATATGCGTGGCTATCATGATGAGGTTTTGCGCCACGGGCCATTGCCTTTGGATATTCTGGAAGAAAATGTGGATGCGTGGATCGCTCTTAAAAAACAGGCAGGTTGATCGGCACGTCCTATCCTTCACGGATATGCGGCCATGGTAGCTGAAGTCCGTTTTTACCACCTCCAGCGCCAGACGCTGGAGGTGGCTTTTCCCAAATTGCTGGAACGGGTGCTTGACCGGGGTCTTAAGGCCTGTGTGCGGGTGCCCGACCCTTCCACTTTGGAAAGCCTTGATCGGGCTTTGTGGACCTATGATCCGGTTTCATTTTTACCCCATGGCACCAAAGAAAGCGGATTTCCTGAGCGTCAGCCCGCTTATCTGACAATGGAAGACACATGTCCCAATGGGGCTGATACGCTGATTTTGATCAATGCAGCTCCGGCGCCGCAGGATCTTGGCGGGTATCAGATGTGCCTTTATATGTTTGATGGTCAGGACGAGGATATTGTTGGCCAGGCCCGCGCGGATTGGTTGGCGTGGAAAGAAAAAACAGAAAAACGAAGCTATTGGCAGCAAAAAGAGCAGGGTAGCTGGGAACAAAAAGCCTGAACAGTTACCGATGGTTCTGGCACTTTGTTCGAACGTGGAAAGAACGCTATTTGTCGGCCATTTCTTTGGGCTGTTTTACCTTTTCAAGAGCCTCTTGCGCCATAAGCCAGCGTTCTTCCGCCGCGTCCATGTCGCGTGTCAGCTTTGCCTGTTCTTGTTGCAGATGGGCGGCTTTGGCGGCTCCATTGGCCACCGAGCATCATAAAGCCCCGGATTGTTCAAAGCACGTTCAATGCGGGCGATTTTTTTCGTCAGATCATCCATATGCGCTTCCGCATCTGCCAGAGCCTGCTTTAAGGGCGCCAGTTTTGCACGGGCTTGTGCTGCTGCCCGACGGTCGGATTTGCGCTGATCATTGGCGGCTTGATCCTTGTCATTGGAATCCGTGCGCGCCCCGCGCGCTTTCAAAAGCTTTTGCCGGTAATCCTCGATATTTCCGTCGAAAGAATGGACGCCGCCATTTTCCACAACCCACAGCCGGTCGGCGCAGGCTTCCACCAGCCGGCGATCATGGCTGATCAAAATAACAGCCCCGTCAAATTCATTCAAAGCGCGGATCAGGGCTTCGCGGCTGTCGATATCCAGATGGTTTGTGGGTTCATCCAGAATCATCACTTGCGGGGCTGCATGGGCCATCAAGGCAAATAACAGCCGTGCCTTTTCCCCCCCTGACAAGGTTTCCACGGCCCGGTCGGCTTTATCGGCGGAAAACCCGAAACTGCCCAATCGGGTCCGTACCTTGGTTTCGGTGCTATCGGGCATAACACGGGCCATATGATCATAAGGAGATTCCTTGGCCCGCAATTCATCAAGCTGATGTTGGGCGAAATACCCCACCTTCAGGGTGCGCGGCACAGTCAGCTTGCCGGTCATGGGCTTCAAGCGCTTGGAAATCAGCTTGGCAAAGGTGGATTTGCCATTCCCGTTAGACCCCAAAAGCGCAATGCGGTCATCGGGGTCGATCCGCAGGTCCAAATTGCGCAGGACAGGCTTGTCTTCCTGATAGCCGACCGATACGGCATCAAGGGTTATCAGGGGGGGCGATAAAGGCGAGGGTTTGGGGAAATTGAACGGCACAGTGTGTTCTTCCACCACCGAGGCGATGGGTTTTAGCCGCTCCAGCATTTTAAGGCGGCTTTGCGCCTGACTGGCCTTATTGGCCTTGGCGCGGAAACGATCAACAAAGGCCTGCAGGTGCCGCCTTTGGGCATCTTGCTTCGATTTCATGGCGGCTAAGCGTTCATTGCGTAAAAGCCGTGCATTTTCAAAGGCATCATAGCCACCGGCATAAGAAACCAGCCGACCCTGTTCCAGATGCAGAATCGAGGTCACGGCACGGTTGAGCAAAGAACGGTCATGGCTGACCACCACAACGGTATAGGGATAGGTGCGCAAGAAGCTTTCCAGCCAGATGACGCCCTCCAGATCCAGATAGTTTGTTGGTTCATCCAACAGCAACAGATCGGGCCGGGTGAACAAGGCAGAGGCCAAAGCCACGCGCATACGCCACCCACCGGAAAAGCTGTTCAGGGGCCGCGCTTGTGCTTCGGCATCAAAGCCAAGACCGGATAGAATAGAGGCCGCGCGGGCTGTGGCGGAATGGGCTTCGAGATCGGCTAATCGTGTATGAATATCGGCAATTCGATGGGGGTCGGTTGCGGTTTCTGCCTCTTTTTGCAGATCGCGCATTTCATAATGGGCATCCAGCACCGCTTCCACCAAAGAGCGCGGCCCATCGGGGGCTTCTTGCCCCACCAGAGTAAAGGCGGCGCGGGGGCGAATATGGATGGAGCCGCCTTCTGGAGACAAGGTACCGGTAATCAGTCCCAAAAGTGTGGATTTGCCAGCCCCATTGCGGCCGATCAGGCCCACTTTCTGGCCCGGCGTCACATGGGTGGTGGCGCGGTCGAATAAAAGACGGTCGCCAATACGGTATGTCAGATCTTTGATATGCAGCATGATGGGACCGCTCTAGTACATTTTTGGGCGCACGGAAACCATTTGCCCCAAAAAGAAGAAAGCCAAGCGCAGAGACAAGCGCAAATGCTTGCAGTTAATGCTGTGATCGCTTACAAGCCGCGCGAACCTTTTCCCCAGTAATTAAAAGTCAGGGACATCGCTATCATGGCTCTTGAACGTACCTTTTCGATCATCAAACCCGATGCCACGCGCCGCAATCTGACCGGCAAGATCAATGCCATGTTGGAAGACGCCGGTTTGCGCATTGTTGCGCAAAAGCGCGCCCAGCTTACCAAAGCACAGGCCGAAGGTTTTTATGCCGTGCATAAAGAGCGTCCGTTCTTCAACGATCTTGTGGCCTTCATGACATCCGGTCCGGTTGTTTTGCAGGTTCTGGAAGGCGAAAATGCTGTTTTGAAAAACCGCGAAATCATGGGCGCCACCAATCCTGCCGATGCGGCGGAAGGCACCATCCGCAAAAGCTTTGCCGAAAGCATTGAAGCCAATTCCGTTCATGGCTCTGACAGCCCGGAAAATGCGGCTATCGAGATTGCCTATTTCTTCTCCGGCATTGAAATCGTCGGCTGAATTTAATGCCGCTTTGGGCGGTCATCTGATGACGGAAGGCGTGGAGGAATTTCTCCGCGCCTTTTTTTGTGGCCAAAGGGTCAGGAGCCGGATGAATCGTCGGGCAAAAGCCCGGAAACCGGTATGGGGCTGATCAGGCCTTGTTGCGGCAGATCCAGATCCTTGCCCGTTACCCGTGCGCCCGAAGGCCTGATCTGTTTCGAGGCAATCAGGCGCACCGCTTCCACATAAATCTGATGCTCATATCCCAATACCCGCTGCCCCAAAGTCGCCGCTGTGTCATCGGCCAGAACGGGTACAACGGCCTGAATGATGATGGGGCCGGAGTCCATTTCGGGGCGCACATAATGCACGGTGCAGCCGGTAAAGCGCACACCATCTTCCAGTGCACGCTCATGGGTTTTCAGGCCCCGATAGCTTGGCAATAAAGAGGGATGGATATTGATCATCCGGTTGTGCCAGCGGCTGACAAATTCCGGGTCCAGCAAGCGCATGAAGCCCGCAAGGCACACCAGCTCCACCCCATAGTCGGTCAGCCCCACATGCAAGGCATTGTCGAAATCGGCGCGGCTGTCGAAATCCGTATGCTCGATCACCAGCGTGTCGATTCCGGCTTCACGGGCATAGCTCAATCCGCTGGCATCTTTGCGATTTGAAATGACCACGGCGATGCGGGCGGGAAAATTTTCATCCGCGCAGGCATCAATCAAGGCACGTAAATTGGAGCCACGTCCAGAAATGAGAACACCGAGGTTCATGCGGGCCATGGGTTATTCAATCCCTTTATTATCGGTATCGAAGCCTTCACGGCTGTTCCATGCGCTTTTGTGGGCATAGACGCGACATCTTGCTTCCCTGTCTTTTTGTGGCTCGATGCGCCCGATGGCATAGGCCGTTTCATTGGCGGCACGCAAAGCCTCAAGGGTGCTGTCCAGCGCATTTTCAGCCACAACCAACACCATGCCAATGCCGCAATTAAAGGTACGGGCCAATTCAAAGGGGGTGATATGCCCGGCTTCTTGTAGCCAGGAAAACACCGCAGGGAAGGGCCAGCTTGAAGCATCAACCAAAGCCCGCACGCCCTTGGGCAGGCACCGGGGGATATTTTCAAGCAATCCGCCGCCGGTGATATGTGCCATCCCCTTGATGGCACCGCTGCGGGCCAAGGGAAGACAGCTTTTTATATAAAGTTTTGTCGGGGTGAGCAGTGCCTCGCCAAGCTTCGGGATCCATCGAAAGGCGCGGGCGCACTGTAATCCAACGCCAAATCGGCCACCAGTTTACGGACCAGGGAATATCCATTGGAATGAACGCCAGAGGAGGCCAGACCAATGAGATGATCGCCTGCTTTGATGGATTCGCCGGTGATCAGGCTGCCCCGTTCGGCAGCCCCCACAACAAAGCCCGCCAGATCATAGTCACCATGGCTATACATGCCCGGCATTTCTGCCGTTTCGCCGCCAATCAAGGCACAGCCGGCCTGCCTGCATCCTTCGGCGATGCCGGTTACCACATCTGCGGCAAGAGGACCGGACAGGCGGCTGGTGGCGAAATAATCAAGAAAGAACAAGGGTTCCGCACCTTGCACCAGAACATCATTGGCGCACATGGCCACCAGATCAATGCCGATGCTATCGTGCTTGCCCGCAGCCTGGGCGATTTTGAGCTTGGTGCCCACACCATCGGTGCCGGAAACCAGAATGGGATCATTATAACCGGCAGCTTTCAAATCGAACAGCGCCCCAAAGCCGCCAAGGGCTGCATCGGCACCGGATCGGCGGGTCGAGGCCGCGGCGGGCTTGATGGCATCCACAAGGGCGTCGCCCGCGGCAATATCAACGCCAGAGTCCGCATAGGTATAGGATCGGGGGCTTTTTCCGGTCACGATGGCATGTCCTCTGATACCGATTCGAGGGGTGAGCAACATGAAGGGAAATCCACAGCGAGGGCAAGTCCCTTTCCCATTAAAATGCGAAATCGAAGCGTTGATGCGACAATGATGATATAGCGCGGGTTTAGGGGCTGGACCCGGAAACGCTGCGCCATCAGATTGTCGAAATCGCGCATCATGGTTCCATGCTTGCAAACAAGGCGTTACAGTGGGGCGAACCAAAGGAGAACAGATGTGAAATTATCCGGTCCTTTCATCATGTTGTTGTGGCTGTTCGGGGTGTGGGTCAGCCCCGGCATTTCCGATGCGCGCGCACAAGATGATGACCGGCTGTTTGCTGTTCACGGGATAGAGGTGGATCAATCGTCGAAAACCGCCACTTTGGCGCGTCAGCTTGCCTTGACCGAAGCGCGAACCCGCGCATGGGATCGGCTGATTAAAAAGCTGGTGGCGGTAGAGGATGCCGGTTTATTGCCCCCTGCCAGCGATCCCTTGTTGGAACAACTGGTCCGTGCCGTTGATATCCGGGATGAGCGGTCGTCCGCCACACGCTATTTGGCAAAGGTGGATGTCACTTTCTCGGCGGATGCCGTGCGCGATATATTTACTCAAGCAGGGGTGTCTTATACCGAATCGGCTGCGGGGCCTTATGTGCTGATTCCGGTGTTCATATCGGGCGGTGTGCGGCATGTTTATGGTGACCATCCATGGCGGCAGGCCTTGGCAGGGGCCGATCGGGAAAACCGGTTGATTGCCTATCACTTTGCGGAAAACAGCTTCACGGCCCGCCGTTTTTCCTCGTCCCATCTTCTGGAAGAAGCCTCTCCGGATAAGCTAGGCACCGTTGCCCATGCCTTTGGGGTGTCAAAAGCGGTGGTAGCAACAGCCACGATGGGATTCGATTATGGTAAGAACCGGCGCAAGATATCCTATCAGATCGGGATTGGTCCCCTGACAGAGGCGGAAGCAGACAGTATGGCCGCGCGCCAAGGGGTGGTGGTTGCCGAGACGGATGAATCTTTGGAAGCCTTGCTTGCCCGCGCCGCCGACCGTGTTATGACCGAGGCAGACACCGCATGGAAAGCGCGCACATTGGTCACAGCGGGGCAGGGGCAATCGCTGATCTCGGTGATTGCACCGGTGCAAAGCTTTGAGGACTGGATCACATTGCGCAATCGCTTGTCGGGAATTTCGCTTATCCGGTCCCTTGATATCACGCAAATCGGATTGCCTTTATCCGAATTTAAGCTTCGCTATATTGGCGATCTTGAGCAATTGACGCTGGCTCTGTCTCAAGCACGCCTGTCTTTGCAAAAACGCCAACAAGGCTATGTACTGACACGGTCGGAACCTACCCCGGAACAACAAGACCACGATATGGGGGCAAATGTGCAAGGGAATGATCTACGATGACAGATCAAGGGGGGGCGATGAAAGACACGAAAGAACCGCGGCGGCCCAGTGCGGCGCTGACGCGCTATGTGCCGTGGTTGGTTCTGGCGGTGTTTTTGCTTTTTGCATATCTCACACGGGGGATTTTGCTGCCGTTCATTGTCGGGTTTGCGGTGGCGTATCTGTTGGACCCTTTGGTGGACCAGCTGGAAAGCTGGGGAATGGGCAGGGGGATTGCTGCTGGCCTTGTGATCGGGCTTGGGACGGTGATCGGGCTTTGTGCTTTGGTGGCCCTGTGGCCGCTTTTGCAAAACCAGATCAGTGGCTTGATCAAGGCCTTGCCCGGTGTGATCGAAACCGTGCGTGCCCAGATCGACATGGCGATGATGGATCTGAAGGCGGAATTCGGCAGCGATATCGGTCGGGAAGCGCAAAGCGTTCTGGCTTCGGCCCTGCAGCAAGGGCTTGGCAGTATGAAAAATTTGGGCGGGCAGCTTTTTGCCGGAGGATTGGCCTTTTTCAACCTGTTGGCGTTGATCTTGATTGCCCCGATGGCGGCATTTTATTTGCTGCGGGATTACGACAAAATTATTGAACAGGGCAATTGCCTTTTGCCAAAGGCAGAAGCGCCGACAATCCGGGGCATTGCACGGGAAATCGATCGGGTTCTATCGGGCTTCGTGCGGGGACAATTGAGCGTGATGGCCGCAATGGCGGTGCTTTATTCCGCTGGCTGGTCGCTTGTGGGATTGGATTATGGGCTGATCCTTGGGCTTTTGGCCGGATTGCTGGGGATCATCCCATTTTTAGGTATGTTGTTTGCGGCGGCCATTGCCCTGATCGTCGGATTTGGGCAATGGGGGCCGGATTGGGTCCAGCTTGGTCTTGTGGCCGGTGTGTGGCTGGTGGTGCAAGCCTTGGAAGGGGCCATTTTAACGCCACGCCTTTTGGGCCATCATGTGGGGCTGCATCCGGTTTGGGTTTTGTTCGCGGTGTTTGCCGGCGGCGAAGTGGCCGGTTTTGTCGGGGTGATGATTGCGGTGCCCGTTGCGGCGGTGGTTTCGGTGTTGGTACGGCGGACCATGGCGCATTACCGGAAAGAAACCGAAGGAGAATCGTTTGAAGCCCTATCGGTGGAAGAATCATCGGCTGTTCTTGAAAATGATGTGACGGTGGGGGAGCCATCATAATGCAATTGGCGCTTGATCTTCCGCACCGGCAAAGCTTTCGCGGCGAAGATTTTTTCATTGCCTCGTCCAATGCAGCAGCCGTTGCACTGATGGACCGCTGGCCCGATTGGCCGTCTCATTCTTTGGCGATTGTGGGGCCTGCGGCGTGCGGCAAATCCCATTTGGCGGCGGTCTGGCGGGCGCGTTCCAATGCAGATATGGTGACGGCGGAAGAGGTCGGGGCCAGAAGCCGTTTGATGTTGCGTCCCCATCCGGCGGTGATTGTGGAAGATGCGGATCAGGCATTGAAAGAAGGGCGGCTGGATCCGGTGGATCTCTTTCATCTGTATAACTGGATGCGCGAACGGGAAGGCTTTTTGCTGTTGAGCGGGCGTGTGGCACCGGCGCAATGGGATGTGACTTTGCCCGATTTGCGGTCCCGGCTTTTGGCCACGCCCATCGCCAATATTGAAGCGCCGGACGATGATTTACTTGCCGCTTTGATGGTGAAGCGCTTGTCGGACCGGCAATTGCACGCCGACCCGAAACTGGTGGATTATGTGATCCCGCGCATCGAGCGGTCTTTTGCCGCGATGGAAAAAACCGTGGCGGCTCTTGATGCGGCGTCTTTGGCGCGGAAAAAGCCGATTACGCTGCCTTTGGCCCGTGCTGTCCTTAGCGACCTGTCATTTCTATGACATAATGGCCTTGGGATATGGCCTTTATACTTGCGCAGCGGGGATTGGGGGCCATGTCTAGGCTGGATATGTGTTTTCTCGGGAGCTTTGCCTTATGTCTGCATCCAAATCGCTTGATCAGTCCTCAAAAGTGACGGACCAGGCTTTGATTGCAGAGCAGGCTGATGTCACAGGACAAGATGTGGCAGAAAAGCAGCCCACACGGGCAATGCGTGCGGCCATCCAAAAAGCCGCCCCCGGATATAAATTCATCAATCGCGAATTATCGTGGCTAAATTTCAATCGGCGGGTTCTGGAAGAAGCGGGCAACACCAATCATCCGCTTTTGGAACGTTTGCGGTTTCTATCAATTTCCGCCACCAATCTGGATGAATTCTACATGGTGCGCGTTGCGGGTCTGCGCGGGCTTGTGGATTCCGGCATTGAAACTGTGAGCAGTGACGGCTTGACACCAGCGCAGCAATTGAGGCGTGTCAATGCATTAGCGGATATTCTTATCACCGAACAGCAGGTGCGTTGGCGGCAGTTGCGCGAAGAAATGCACAAGTGCGGCTTGTCCGTTTTGGAGGCCGAGGATATTTCCCGCAAGGAGCGAGCATGGCTCGAGACGTATTTTCTCGCCAATGTGTTTCCGGTGCTTACCCCTTTGGCCATTGATCCGGCGCATCCCTTTCCGTTTTTGCCCAATCTAGGCTTTTCTTTGGTGCTGTCCCTGACCCGAAGCACGGATGGCAAAGAGATTCGCGCGCTTTTGCCCATTCCGGATCAGGTGTCCCGTTTCATCCGTTTGCCTTCGGAAAAAATACGCTTTTTGCCCTTGGAAAAACTGATCGCCCTGTTTTTGGATCAGCTTTTCCCCGGCTATGATCTGCAAGGAAGTGGTGTGTTCCGCATTGTGCGGGACAGCGATATGGAGATCGAAGAAGAAGCGGAAGATTTGATTCGCCTGTTTGAAACCGCTTTGAAGCGGCGTCGGCGCGGGCGGGTGATCCGGCTGAAAATCGACAAGAGCATGCCGGAAGATCTGGCGGCGATGGTGATCGATCAATTGGATGCCGATCCGGATACGGTCAGCCGGGTGGATGGCCTTTTGGGAATCGGGGAAATCAAGCAATTGATTATCGACGATCTGCCGGATTTGAAGTTCAAGCCCTATAATCCGCGCTATCCAGAACGACTGCGCGATCATGGCGGCGATATTTTTCGCGCCATAAGGGCCAAGGATTTCGTGGTTCACCATCCTTATGAATCGTTCGAGGTGGTACATGCTTTTTTGCGTCAGGCCGCCCGTGATCCCGATGTGGTGGCTATCAAGCAATCGCTGTATCGCGCCGGGTCCCAATCGGAAATTATCGATGCCTTGAAAGAAGCGTCAGAGGCGGGAAAATCGGTAACAGCATTAGTAGAGCTGAAAGCCCGCTTCGATGAAGAACAAAACATCAAGTGGGCGCGTGATCTGGAACGGTCGGGCGTGCAGGTGGTGTTCGGGTTTCTCGATCTGAAAACCCATGCCAAGGTGTCGATGGTGGTGCGGCGCGAAGGCGGCACGCTTCAAACCTATGTGCATTATGGTACGGGCAATTATCATCCCGTTACCGCCCGTATTTATACGGATCTTAGCTTTTTTACCGCCGATCCCCGGCTTGGGCGGGATGCGGCGCGGTTGTTCAATTATGTCACGGGTTATGCGCGTCCACGCAATATGGAAAAATTGGCCATGTCGCCCTTTGATATCCGGCGCACCTTGATCAAATTGATCGATGCGGAAATCGCCCATGCCCGCGCCGGACGCCCGGCCAGCATTTGGGCCAAGATGAATTCCCTTGTGGATCAGACCATTATTGAAAAGCTTTATGAAGCCTCCATGGCCGGTGTTGAAATTGATCTGGTGGTGCGCGGTATTTGTTGTTTGCGGCCCGGCTTGCCGGATTTATCGCGCAATATCCGGGTAAAAAGCATCGTTGGCCGCTTTTTGGAACATTCCCGCATTGTGTGTTTTGGCAATGGCCACAGCCTGCCATCTCCCCATGCCAAATTGTTTATTTCTTCCGCTGACTGGATGCCGCGCAATTTCGATCGGCGCGTTGAATCTTTGGTGCCGGTGGAAAACCCCACGGTTCACGAACAGATCATGGGGCAGGTTTTGATGGCGAATTTGAAAGACAATCAGCAAAGCTGGTCTTTGGATTCGGAAGGCGTTTATGAAAGAATAAAGCCGGAAGAGGGGGAAGACCCCTTTTCGGCGCATATGTATTTCATGAAAAATCCCAGCCTTTCCGGGCGCGGCAGTGCTTTGGAATCCGAGCGGCCCGGAAAGCTGGAGGTTGATTTTTCTTTCCACGATGCGGGAAGCACCAAGCCGGATGGTTCGGCTGTGGCTTCGGCATCGCAGTCTTGAAGGGGGTCATGAGGCATTGCTGCGCTCTTGACCGGTGGCGCGCGGCTCAATAGGGTCCGGAATTTCAATGGATTGCGGTGGGAAACGCCTCCCCGAACCGCATAAGGGTGAAACGAAATTTGTGTCTCATAGCTCCCTGATAAAGGCAATCTACGATCCGCGCGACCATTTCGCCGTGATTGATATCGGATCGAATTCGGTTCGCCTTGTGGTGTTCGACAGATTGAGCCGTCATCCGCATATCCTGTTCAATGAAAAGGTTCTGTGCGGATTGGGCCGCATGGTCGGCAAAACGGGCCGTATGGATGATGAGGCCGTTGACTCTGCCATTGCCACCTTGCGGCGTTACCGGTTGTTATTGAAAACCATGCGAGTCAAACGCATCGAAGCGGTGGCAACGGCCGCGGTGCGTGATGCTTCGAATGGGCCGGAATTCGTTGAAAGAATAGAACGGGAAACCGGAATTCCGGTGCAAGTGATTAGCGGTAAGGAAGAAGCCGCCTTATCGGCCTATGGGGTGATATCCGGTATTCCCGATGCCGATGGCATTGTGGGTGATCTGGGGGGGGCAGTCTTGAATTGATCGAGGTGGAAAAAGGGCAGTGTAAGGAAAGGCTCACCTTGCCCATTGGTCCATTGCGGCTGATGGGGGAATATGGCGACGATAGGGTATCCATTGATGGCGAGATCGCCACCGCACTTGCAACGGTGGATTGGCTGGTCAATCGCCAAGATAAGAATTTTTATATTGTTGGCGGGTCTTGGCGCGCTGTAAGCCGCGTCAATCTTGTGCAGAAAAATGCGGTTTTGCAGATTTTACATGGTTTTTCCATCGGGGGTGCAGAGGCGGAAAATCTGGCGGGATTGATTGCCGCACAAGAACCAGAAAGCCTTGCCAAAGTGCGCGATGTGCCGTCCCGGCGCGCAGGAACCCTGCCACTTGCTGCCTTGATTTTGCAAAATATCCTGAAAATTATGAAGCCAAAGCGGGTGATCACCTCGTCGCTGGGCCTGCGGGAAGGGATTGCCTATAAACATCTTTCTGATCAGAAAAAGCAGGAAGATCCGTTTATATCGGCAGCTCGGGAAATGGCCGAAATCGGCGGGCGTTTCAAAGAACATGGCGACCGCTTGATGGACTGGATTGCGCCGGTATTCAAAGGCTCGAAAGCCCCGGCCTTTATGGAACGCCTTTATTACGGAACTTGCCTGCTTTCCGACATTGCCTGGCGCGGCCATCCGGATTTTCGGGCCGAACGGGCCATGATGGAAATTCTTTACGGGCGGTTTGTGGGGGTGGATCACCGGGATCGCGGTTTTGTGGGATTGGCCCTGAACCAAATCAATGGCGGCTCGCAAAACAGTCGATTGGCGCGTTTGTGCCGCAGCCTTTTATCGGCGGAAGAGGTCAAGCAGGCGCTGGTTTTAGGGGCCGCCCTGCGCTTGGGTCATCGCGTATCGGGCGGAACATCCAAATTGTTGAAGCGGGTGCGCCTGAAAAGCAGTGGCGATCATCTGGTGCTGGAAGTGGATGATGGCTTTGAAACCATCGTCAATGATGTGGTGGAACGGCGTTTGAAAGCCCTTGCCGATCAGATGCACCTGACGTCATCGGTGGAACTGGCCCTGAACGAGACATCAAATATTGCAATCAAGGGTTAGCGAGGCCGTTAGCCCGCGATTATCGGCCATGCGCCCGTTATTGCCATAATGCTGCACGGGATTTTTCTGCTTCATGGCTTCGGCGCTGATGGCCTTTACAACGCCTTCGCTGATGGATTTCAAGCGAATGATCAGCTTTGCATGGCGGGCCAGTTCTGCACGGAAAATTTCTGTTTTTTTGGCGACCTGCTTTCGTATGTCCGAGCCCTTTTCCCCCAAGGCCGAGGCTTCTTCCACCCGCAATTGGCCAAGTGCTTCCCGATAATCCTGGGTAAGCCGTAGTTTTTCCCCGACCAAAGCCCGGCTTTCGCGAGGGCGGCGGGTTTCCAGATAATGGTTTTCCTTGGCGAGCAGGGCTGTCAATTGATCCGTTATGCTCAGGAATTTATGCACTGTTTTGGGCAGATCGGTCTTTTGCTCCGTCCGGGTTTGCATGGTCATGATCATATCTCCTGAAGGGACAGCAGTTTTTCATAGACAGGGCCGGCAACGCCCACGCCGCCCGCTTTGGCGATGGCATTGCCCATTTCATCCACCAGCATTGACCGAAAGACCTCTTCCGCATGGCCGCCGCCCATGGGGCCATCGCTGGACAATCCGCTGAACATGGGAGCAAGCATTTGCCCCAGAAACACGGCTTCAAAGCCTTCTGCCGCTTCCCGCATAGAGGCTTCACGGGCTGAAATATCACTGCTTTTCGCTGATGCCAGCGCTGTTTGCCGAGCGCCATCGATCCGTGCTTTTGCTCCGGCGACGGCGGCTTGCCCCAAATCCGGGCCGCCGGTTTGCACAAAGGTCACGTTCATCACATCACCTCGATATCGGCTTGCAAGGCACCGGCGGCCTTGATGGCTTGCAAGATCGAGATCATATCGCGCGGCCCGATGCCCAAGCATTCAAGCCATTCACCAGATCTTGCAAGGTGACGCTGTTTTCCACCAAGGCGAGGCGGTTTTCGGATTCGGTGTCCACCTCGATATTGGTGCGGGGCAAGACCACAGTGTCGCCCTGATCGGAAAAGGGGTTGGGCTGGGACGCCACCGGCGTTTCGCTGATGCGGATGGTAAGATTGCCTTGGGCGATGGCCACGGTGCTGACCCGTACATTGGCCCCCATCACGATAATTCCAGAGCGGTCATCAATGACCACCTTGGCAGGGGTGTCGGGCTCGACGGTCAATTGCTCTACGTCCGTAACCATCTGGATCAGCGGCGCATCGAACCCTGCGGGACGCACAAGCTGCACGGTGGACGGATCTATCATCTGCGCAACATTGCTTCCAATGGCATTATTGATGGTGGTGGCAATGCGTTTGGCGGTCGTGAAATCAGGGTTTTTGAGAGACAAATTCACCTGCTGCATGCTGGCAAATTCAAAAGGGACTTCCCGTTCCACAATCGCGCCGCTGGCAATGCGCCCCGATGTGGGAACGCCTTGAGTGATATTGGCCGCAGCACCTGTGGCGGCAAATCCGGCAACGGCAATGGGGCCCTGGGCTACCGCATATACTTCGCCATCGGCCCCCAAGAGCGGCGTGACCATCAACACACCGCCGCGCAAATCTTCCGCATCGCCCATGGTGCTGACCTGCACATCAATGCGGTTGCCGGGGCGGGAAAAGGCGGGCAGATCGGCGGTTACGATGACGGCCGCCACATTGTCGGTGACCATATTGGCGGCATCACGGGTGTTCACGCCCAGCCGTTCCAGCATGGATTCGATGCTTTGCTGGGTGAAAGGGGCGTTTCGCAAGGTGTCACCCGTGCCGTTCAGCCCCACAACCAGCCCATATCCCACAAGCTGGTTCTCGCGCACGCCTTCCACGCTCACCAGATCTTTCAACCGCGATGCTGCATTAACCGGCTGGGACACCCCTAGGGACAAGACAAGAGAGGCACAAAGGCCATACAAAGCCAATATGCGCGTGAAACCACTGATTATTGATGTGCGGAGCGTGAACATAAGCGGCATCTCTTTCATTAAAGCAAACCAATCAGGGGGCATTTCTTGCAACCAAACTGGGTCACGCTTGTTATGCGATTTTCGTGCCAAATTATTATTATTTATAATCAATTGGTTATGGGCTGTGCCCCGCAGGAAGATAAGCCTGGCGGCGAAAATTACCTGTTATGTCGGCAAGTCTTGCTCTTGGGGGCCTGTGGCGGGTAGATTGTGGGCATGCGTATTTATGGCTCTGGCAAAACCGATCAGACAAAATCCGCGCGCAAGTCTTCAAAGGCTTCGGGCGATGGCGCGACATTTGCGCAATCCATTGAGCAATCCTCTTCGCCCGGTGCGGCAACGGGGTCCGCGCGCGCGGCGCAATCAGCGCCTGTTACGGCGGTGGAATCGCTCTTGTCCTTACAAGAAGCGCCGGATGCGGGAGGGGCTCAATCAAAAGGATTGGCCCGGGCGCGGGATATGCTCGATATTTTGGAAGAGGTGCGCCGCGGTTTGTTGCTGGGGGCCATTCCGCAAGGCAAGCTGCGCCAACTTGCACGGGCAACACGCCAACAAAGAGAAGGCATAGAAGACCCGGCTTTGATGTCCATTCTGGATGATATCGAATTGCGCGCCGAAGTCGAACTGGCCAAGCTGGAACAATAAGCAAGCCACATCAACAAGTTAGACTTATTTGCACACGATCCTTCAAAAAATTGAAAGAATCGGTTCCTGCGTGGTTCTAACCGCTTGCCGCTTTGCTCTTAAATCTTTATAAAAACGGCGCGTCGCACATGCCATGCTCATGGGTTGGGCTTGTGACCCTTTATGGCTGCTAACGGGGAACATGTGCGGTGCCTGTGGGTAGAGACTTCCGCAGATAACCTTTGAGATAAGGAGCGGATAGACGGCATGGATACGGAATTATCATCTGATTATCGTCCTTCCAAGGACGAAGAGTTCATGAACGAGCGTCAGCAGGAATATTTCCGCCGGAAACTTGTGGCGTGGCGCGAAGAAATTCTAAAAGAATCGCGCGAGACTTTAGAACACCTTCAACAAGATAGCCTGAAAGAACCGGATATCGCGGACCGGGCTTCCTCGGAAACCGATTGGTCGATTCAATTGCGTACCCGGGATCGGCAACGCAAGCTTGTGGCCAAGATCGAGGCGGCACTTCGTCGGTTAGAGCAGGGCGAATATGGTTATTGTGAGGTGACGGGGGATCCCATTTCCTTGCAAAGGCTGGATGCCCGTCCCATTGCGACCATGACGCTCGAAGCGCAGGAGCGGCATGAAAAAATGGAAAAAGTTCACCGCGACGATTGACGGTTGAAGGCTGTGTTTCGATCTTGCATGGCCGCGTCCGCTCTTTCTTTCGTCATTCCCGGGGCAAGCCCGGGAGTGACGAAAGGGAATGTTCGGGGCCACAAAGGGCACGGATCACATGTTGTGGGTCAGTCTTTTTCGATCTCGACGATTTCAATGAGAGACCCATCAGCCGTCAAGGCCAGTTCCCCGTTTTTCAAGGCCAAGGCATCGCGGCCATAAACATCATAACGCCATCCGGTCAAGGCTTTGATTTTCGGATCATCTTGCCGCGCCAATTCTTCAATATCGGCGCTATTGGCGACGAGTTTTGGCGCCACACCCAGTTCATCACACCGGCTTTTTAGCAACACCTTCAAAAGATCGGCAATGGGGGGTGTTTTTTGTGGAATACGCGATTTCTTTGGCAAAACGGGCAGGGCGCTATCAGGCAAAGCTTGTGCTTCTTGCAGAGCCTTCCATAAATCCTTCCCCGTGGCGCTGGCATGAAAGCCTTTGGACAATCCCCTTACATGATCCAGTGCTTCCGGGGTTGAAGGGGGATGGGCGGACAATTCAAGCAAAATATCGTCTTTGGCCACGCGGTTTCTGGGAATGTTGCGGCTTTGCGCCTGTTCTTCCCGCCACTGGGCCAAGGCCTGCAAGCGGGCCACAAAGCGCGGCGTGCCAGAACGGAATTTGATCCGTTTCCAAGCATCTTGCGGCTCCAGACGATAGGTGGCGGGACTGGTCAGGGTTTCCATTTCTTCCAGCACCCACGCCTCGCGCTTGCTGGAGACAAGTTGGCTGGAAAGCCTGTCATAAATTACCCGAAGATGGGTGACATCTCCCAAGGCATAGTCCAGCTGCCGGTCAGACAATGGCCGCCGCGCCCAATCGGTGAAGCGGGCGGTTTTATCCAGCGATTTTCCGGCGATCTGCTTTACCAGCGTTTCATAACCGGCGGATTCGCCAAAACCGCAGACCATTGCCGCCACTTGCGTATCGAAAATGGGGGCGGGCAGTTTTCCCGTGGCGTGAAAAAATATTTCCATATCTTGCCGGCAGGCATGAAAAACCTTCAAAACATCAGGATTGAACATCAACTCGTAAAAAGAGCCGAGATCGAGATCTTCGCTCAAGGTGTCGATGGCAAAGGCCCCATCGCTATCGGCAACCTGCACCAGACACAGCTTTGAATAATAACTGCTATCGCGCATGAATTCGGTGTCGACAGTGATATAGGCTGCTTTTGAGAGCCGTTCTGTAAGTGCCTTTAGAGAGGCTGTATCGGTGATCAAGGTCATGTGCTGAGAATTCTGTCTGTTAAAAATTGAGCTATACACATCTTTTGTCTGCAATCCCAGCCTTGAACATTACAAGATAGGGCGGTTGGTATGCTTGACAAAGAGTGGCGATCCATGCGCTTTACCCGCAATTGAAAGACTGTCTAAACCACATTGCCAGAACCGGCTCGCCGGAAACAAGCTCGAGTGATCTCTATGTCCAATCCAGATACTGCCAAAACCATCCATCAATATCGTACGCACCGGTGCTGCGATCTGCGCCAAAGCCATGTAGGCGAAACCGTGCGGCTATCCGGTTGGGTGCACCGCAAGCGCGACCATGGCAATTTGCTGTTCATCGATCTGCGTGATCATTATGGGATCACACAATTGGTTATGGATACGGATAGTGCCAGTTTCAGCGTTGCAGAAGGCCTGCGTTCCGAATCTGTGATCTGTATCGATGGTCATGTGGTCGAGCGTACGCCCGATACGGTGAACAAGGATCTGGATACCGGCGAGATCGAGGTTTATTGCGACAAGATCGAAGTGCTGTCCGCGGCGGAAGAATTGCCGATGCCCGTGTTTGGCGAGCAGGAATATCCGGAAGACATCCGTTTGAAATACCGTTTTCTGGATTTGCGCCGCGAAACCATGCACCGCAATATCGTTTTGCGCTCCAAGGTGATCTCGTCCATCCGTCGCCGCATGACAGATGAAGCTTCATGGAGTTTCAGACGCCGATTCTCACCGCCTCGTCGCCGGAAGGTGCACGGGATTTTCTGGTGCCGTCGCGTTTGCATCCCGGCGAGTTTTATGCGTTACCTCAGGCGCCACAGCAGTTCAAGCAGTTGATCATGGTTGCGGGTTTCGACCGGTATTTCCAGATTGCTCCTTGTTTCCGCGATGAAGACGCCCGCGCTGACCGCAGCCCCGGTGAATTTTATCAGCTCGATGTGGAAATGAGCTTCGTTACCCAAGAAGATGTGTTCAATGCTATTGAGCCGGTTCTTCATGGTGTGTTTGAAGAATTCAGCAAAAAGCCGGTAACGAAACCGCCTTTCCCGCGTATTCCCTATGCGGAATCGATGCTGAAATACGGCAATGACAAGCCCGATCTGCGCAACCCCATTGAAATTGTCGATGTCACCGAACAGTTCCGTGGTGGGGGCTTTGGCTTGTTTGCCAAGCTGATCGAGCAAGGCTCTGTGGTGCGGGCCATTCCCGCCCCCGGCGCGGGAGCGCGCCCCCGTGCTTTCTTTGACAAGATGAACGATTTTGCACGCTCCGAAGGCTATGCGGGGCTGGGCTATATCAATATCAAGGATGGTGTGCCCGGCGGCCCCATTGCCAAAAATCTCGGGGAAGAAAAAACGGCCCAATTGTTGTCGTTCCTTGGCCTTTCGGACAATGACGGCGTGTTCTTTGCTGCCGGAACGCCTGCACAAGCGGCAAAACTGGCAGGGATTGCGCGGACCCGGGTCGGGGAAGAACTGGGCTTGATCGACCAAGATGAATATAAATTCTGCTGGATCGTCGACTTCCCCATGTTCGAATATGATGAGGACGAAAAGCGCGTGGATTTCTCGCACAATCCGTTCTCTATGCCCCAGGGAGGTCTGGAAGCGCTAGAAACCAAAGACCCTCTGGATATTCTCGCTTATCAATATGACATTGTGTGTAATGGGATCGAGCTAAGCTCTGGCGCGATCCGGAACCATCGCCCCGATATCATGATGAAGGCGTTTGAAATCGCCGGATATTCCAATGATGTTCTGGAAGAGAAATTCTCGGGGATGCTCAATGCCTTCCGTTATGGCGCACCGCCCCATGGTGGCTTGGCCCCCGGCATCGACCGCATCGTGATGTTGCTGGCCGATGAACCCAATATCCGTGAAGTGATTTTGTTCCCGATGAATCAAAAGGCGGAAGACCTGATGATGGGTGCACCGGGTAACGTGGATCTAAAACAACTACGAGAGCTGCATATCCGCGTTGTGGAACCGCCGAAAAAATAACGAAAAAAGCCTTCCTTGCCCGTCGCTCCCGGATCTAGTTCTTGATCCGGGAGTCCTGAGCGGGGGAAGGCCTTTCTTCACCAGAACAGTCTGGATTTCCGGGTCAAATCCGGGAATGACGAGACGGACGGCAATCAGGCGTCGACCAATTTTGTATTGATGATCACCTCGTTGTGTAAGGTGCGATGCACAGGGCATTTATCGGCGATTTCCAACAGCTTTACGCGTTGTTCGTCGCTTAGGTCTCCTCTTAACTCAATTTCACGGTCGATCTTGTCCAGCATGCCATTATCGGTTTGGCAATTTTCACAATCTTTTGCATGAATCTTTAAGTGCTTAAGCTGCACGGACACATGCTCGAGCGGAATGTTTTTGCGGTCTGCATACATGCGAATGGTCATGGATGTGCACGCGCCAAGGCCGGATAACAGATAGCCATAGGGGGAGGGGCCGCGATTGTCGCCGCCATAGTTTTCCGGCTCGTCTGCGATCAGGATATGGCCGCCGGAATTGACCGTTTGCGTGAACTTTCCGGTTCCCGCTTCGGCAACGATGGTGTGATCGTCATTGGGCTTGAAGCGGCTGTTCAATTCGGGATTTTCCAGCCCTTTCACATAACGCCGCGCCCAGGAAACGATGACCTGCGAAACATAAGCCGCATCTTCCTTGGCACTCAGCAGATGATCGGCTTTATCCAGCGAAATAAAGCTTTTCGGATGCTTTGCCGCCGCAAAGATATTTCCCGCATTTTCCACGCCGACAATTTGATCCAGCGGTGAATGAAACACCAATAAAGGCTTTTTCAGATTGGCGATGCGTTCTTTTTGATCGTGGCCCGCAATGTCATCAAGGAACTGCTTTTTCACGCGGAATGGCCGTCCGCCGATCGTTACCTCCGCTTCGCCATTTTTCGCAATGGTTTCGATATGATCTTCAAAATGATGACGAATATGCTCAGGATCGAAGGGCGCTCCCACCGTTGCCACGCCCTCTACTTCTTCGACACCGCCAGCTGCGGCCAGAACAGCGGCTCCGCCAAGGCTGTGGCCGATCATCAATCTCGGCGCTTCATAGTTGTCGCGCATGAAGGAAACGGCTTTTAGCAGATCATCGATATTGGAGGAAAAATTTGTATTGGCAAATTCGCCGTCACTGGCCCCTAATCCGGTAAAATCAAAGCGCAAAGTGGCAATTCCAAGCTCGGCCAATCCGGCGGAAATGCGTGATGCCGCAAACACATCCTTGGAACAGGTAAAGCAATGGGCGAACAAGGCATAAACGCGCGGACGCCCTTCGGGGAGATCAAGCCGCGCGGCAAGTTTTCCCTGTGTACCCTCGAAGGTGACCTTTTCGCTGCGCATAGAATTCTCCTTTTGGCAGTAAAACCGAAACTGGCAGTTCGCACCCTAGCCATAGCATGGCATGTCGGCAGTCTCAGATAAGAATTTCATAAGGGAATGAAAGTCATGGGCGCATTAAAAGGGATCACGATTGTTGAAATCGCCGGGATCGGGCCGGGGCCTTTTGCTGCCATGCTGCTGGCCGATCAGGGTGCGCGGGTTATTCGTGTGGACCGTCCCGGTGCGTCTCAAGGGATTGGCAATCCCCGGCATGATATTCTTAATCGTGGGCGACAGTCTGTTGCTCTTGACCTTAAATCCCAAGCCGGACGCAAAGCTTTGCTGCAGATTGTGGCCCAAAGCGATGGCTTGATCGAAGGGTTCCGCCCCGGCGTGATGGAACGTATGGGCCTTGGTCCCGATGATTGCTTGAAGGTGAATCCGCGCCTTGTTTATGGCCGCATGACAGGATGGGGACAAAGCGGACCTTTGGCGCAAAGAGCAGGCCACGATATCAATTATATTGCCTTGAGCGGCGCTTTGGCTGCCATCGGCAATGCAGGGCAAAAGCCGGCCATTCCGTTGAATTTGGTGGGGGATTTTGGCGGCGGGGCGCTTTATTTGGTGTTCGGGATGCTGTGCGCTTTATTATCGGCCCGCACCACAGGGCAGGGGCAAGTGGTGGATGCGGCAATGGTGGACGGTGTGGCCAGCCTGATGAGCATTGTATATCGGCTGGATGCTGACGGTTTGTGGCAAAGCCAGCGGGGCGCGAATTTATTGGACGGTGGCGCGCCTTTTTATGATGTGTATGAAACATCTGACGGGAAATATGTGTCGCTTGGGCCATTGGAGCCACAATTTTTCGCTGATTTCGTCAAGCGGATGGGGCTTCAAGACAATCCGGCCTTTGCGCAGCCTTTCAATATGAAGCAATGGCCGGCCATGCGCGCTGCCATCACGCAACGGATAGCCGAGAAAAGCCGCGATGCGTGGTGTGCGATTTTTGAGGGAAGCGATGCCTGTTTCACACCGGTTCTGGATTATAAGGAAGCGCCGGATCATCCGCATATGATGGCGCGGGAAACATTCATCGAACAAGATGGTCTGCACCAGCCTGCGCCGGCTCCGCGTTTGTCGAAAACACCGGGCAGGGTGCAGGGGCCCCGCCTTTACCCGGAGAGCAAAGCGCAGATATTTTGGCGACATTCGGTTTTTCTGACGCAGAGATTGCTCAATTGATCAATCCGCGAGACAATAAGGAATGAAAATATGGGGAGCGTGAAAGAATGCCGGTGAAATTGGCTCCGATAGCCTGCTTTTCAGCCCTTCTTGTGTTAAGCGCGTGCGCCACACAGCCTGAAGCGCCCGATCGGGGGCGCTCGGCTGGCGTTACGGATATGGATGCCGTCCGACTCAAGCGTCTTGGTAAAAAATTTCAAGAGGCCGGGGAATGGCAAACCTCTATGCAATTTTATAGCCAAGCCGTTCAGGAAGATCCCAAAGATCCGGATATTCATGCCGCGATCGGGCGGAACTTTTTTGAAATGCGCGCACGGGATGCCGCCAGGCAGAGTCTGGAGCGGGCCTTGGCTCTGGATCCGTATCACGATGAAGCCCTCATAACATTGGCCGCGCTTTCTATTGGCGACCATGCCCCGCAAAAAACACTGGAATTGCTTGACCGGTTACACAAAAAAGGTCGGGGAACGGCGCAAAGCTATAATCTGGCCGCCGTTGTCCATGATCTGATGGGGCAACCGCTTATGGCGCGCAAAGCCTATGCGGAAGGTCTGGTTCGCTCCCCTGATAATCCGGATATCATGAGCAATATGGCTTTGTCCCTTGCAATTTCAGGGGAATTTGATGCTGCCAAAGATATTCTCGGCTCGTTGAGCGAACGGGCAAGTGCGGCAAATAAAAATGAAGGGAGGGCGTCCAGCAATGCAGCGCAGGAAAACCTTGCCTTGGTGGTGGCGATGGAGGGCAATGCAGAAGAAGCAGGCCTGATTGCATCGCAAGTGATGTCTGTTGGACAGGTGAAGGTTAATCAGCCATTTTATGATCGGCTGGCTTATTTGGCCCCCCAAGATCGGGCACAGGCGGTGTTTCTTGGTCAATTGCCACAGCAAGAAGACATTGTGGCTGAAGCCATCATAGCCGAAGATACCGAAGAAGAGGCGAAAACAGCCGATCAGGATGCCGCTGTGATGGTTGCAGAGCTTGCCGATGATCTTGGTACGGAGGAAACATCGTCGATTTCTTCCACAAATCTTGAGGACATGGTCACCGCTTCAGACAAGGTCGATCAAGAGCTTGTTGAGCAAGATCGGGCAGGGCCAGAGCAAATGGCCGAAACACCCATTGCTCCCATGCCATCTGTGGCAGATGAAAGCGCGAAAAAAACCACCGATGAAGAGTCTGGCGACGAGCAAATCCCCAGCTATCACCTGCAATTGGGATCTTTTTCCAGCGAGGCACGGCTTCAGCGCGGCTGGGAAAGTGTAAAATCCTTGGAGGCTTTATCCTCTTTCGCCCCGCTTTTCGAGCAGGCCCGATCCAATGGCGGAGAGGATATCTGGCGGCTTTTGGTCGGTCCGGTTTCAGGCTATAGCGCGGGCCGCAATATTTGTGATGCGCTTCAAAAAGCGAAGGCAGCCTGTGTGGTTTTGCCAGAAAAAAGCGATGTAAAAACGCTTGTTTTTGAAGACTGAAAAGACGACCAGTCCCCAATAGATTAAGGTCGCCCTCTTTTGTTGAGAAGCCATGCACCGGCCTTTTGCCCCCAAAGAAACGAAAAATGTTCTTTGGGGGATGGTTTTGTTAGGCCGCGTGAACAGGCTTAATCGATGGGTTCAATCCGGTCTGCAACCAACATATAACCCAACCGGCGTACCGTTCGGATCAGCTGTGGGCGTGTGCCATTTTGTTCCAGCTTGCGCCGTAAGCGGGTCACCTGAATATCCACACTGCGTTCCGTCGTATCCATATCGGTGTGGGTCATGTTCAAGATATGCTTGCGCGACAGCACTTTGTTGGGGTGATCGAGCAGGGCTTGCAAAAGTTTAAATTCTGCATTGGAAAGGGGAATGGCGCGGCCATCCTGATCAAACAGGGTTTCCCGTAAAATATCGACAATCCAATCATCAACTGATCCGCTTTCCACTTACTGTAGGACCGCTGGATGCTTGGCGTCGTGCTCTTAAAGAGGCGCCAACGCGGGCTACGAGCTCTTCCGGTTCAAAGGGCTTGGGAATATAATCATCGGCCCCTTCTTCCAGACCACGCACCCGTTGAGCCGTTTGTGCAAGTCCGCTTAGAACCAGAACGGGAATGCCGTATCGGCTTGTGAATTGGCGCACCAAAATCATGCCATCCAGATCCGGCAATCCCAGATCTACAATGGCCAGATCAAGGGGGATGTCATTGGATTTGTCCAAAGCATCTGCACCGGTTGCAGCACGGTGTATATGGTGGCCTTCTGCCGCAAGGCAGCGCTCCACCAGATCGCCAATTTCTGCATCATCTTCAACGACTAAAATACGTGCGCCGTCAATGGTTTGTGGTTTTTTAGCGAGGTTTATCGCGGTATTCTCCATGAAAATCCCCATCTTCATGTAAAGGTCAACAGATATTCTCTTCTGCACAATCCTGATCTTTGGTTGGATTGATGTGCGAAAAAAGCTCATGAATTAAGTCATCAGGAATGATCGGTTTGTGCAAAAGCGCATGAACACCCCATGATTGGTAGTCACGCACGATACGGGCGTCGATAATGGCACTCATCAACAAGATCGGGATGCTGCGCCCGTCGTCCCTTATTTTTCGGGCCAGTTGGTCCCCTGTCATGCCGGGCATGTTCAGGTCGGTTAAAACCAGTCGAATGTCTGGATTTTTTTCTAAAAGCTCATAGGCTTGAAAGCCGTTTGAAGCGCTCAAAGGGGTGAAGCCTGATTTTAAAAGCATGCGGGCCATCAGTTCCCGCACATCATCGTCATCATCGACAATGAGGATCGTTTCTCCCCGGCCATGGCGTGCATCATTGGCACCGGGGGCCTGTTGTGGACGGCTTTCTCCAGAAGCATCCATATATTGTGGTAAGAAAACTTCAAAGCAGGCCCCTTTGGGTTGCCTGTTTGACGCGGTGATAACGCCACCATGGGCGCGAACAATACCGTGGACAACGGATAAGCCGAGCCCGGTATTGTTTCCTGAATTTTTTGTGGTGAAAAAAGGCTCAAAGATGAGATCGATATTCGATTGTTCGATGCCCGGCCCGGTATCGCCGACCAATAGGCGCACATGGGCCGTTCCATCCAGATCATGATCCTGCTTGATATTGGACCAGTCACCGCCCTGATCTGTTTCAATCAGAAGTGTACCACCTTCGGGCATGGCCTGGGCCGCATTCCAGCATAAATTCATCAAGATCTGACCAATTGCCGTTTTATTGCATGCAATAACGGCATCGCCACAGCCGGGCTTCCATACGACCTTGATGGATTCAGAGAGGCTTCCTTCCAAAAGGTCGAGATTGGAAGCGATCAGCGTGTCAAAATGCTCAGGTTGTTTTGGTGCATCAATACGCTGGCCGAAGGTCAGGATCTGCCGCACCATATCACGGGCTTTCTCCATGCCACTGATCACCCGCATGATATCGTTTTTAGGCTGGCTTCCTTCAGGCAAGTCCGCCTTGGCAAGATGCGCATATCCCAAAACAGGGGTCAGGAGATTATTGAAATCATGCGCGATACCGCCTGCGATTCGGCCAAGCGTTTCCAGCCGCCGAGAACGCTCGAGCCGTTCGGCCTGGGCTTTCTGTTCTTGCTGATTGCGGACGCGATCGGTGACATCGCGGTGCACACTGACCACCCGATCTATCTTGCCTGCCTGATCCAGAACGGGCATGGCCAAACATTCCATATGGATGAAACCGCCATTTTCTTCACCCAGTTGGTAGGCGCCTTCATAGCGCCCATATTGAGCCACTTGTTGTGCAATATCTTGCAAAAGATCGCGTGCTTTTTTTGATTCCGGGGTTTCGGAACCAAGGCCCAGAATGCGGTTGGCGCTGGCATTATATTTCACCACTTCACCGGCGCAATCGGTGACGATCACCCCTTCCCACATATGCTCGATAATGAGATTCTGGCGGTGGATCTCCATTTTCGCACGATGGCGCTCGGTGATGTCGCGGTGAATACCGATCCGACCTATATGTTTGCCATTCTCATCATAGAAGGGTTGGACTATGCAGTCGGCAATCACAATGTGCCCGTCTTTATGACGCAGGCTCAATTCGCCATACCAGCTTTGGCCTGAACGCAATGTCTCTGCGGCGATGCGGGCGGCCTCCTCTTGATCGCCAATAGGTCGAATGATTTCAAGAAAAGGCTTCCCTTTCACTTCATCAAAGGAATACCCAAAGATTTTTGCGGTCGCAGGATTGCAATCCAACACGCGCCCGGCATGATCTGCGACCACAACGGAATCCGTTAATTGGGCGATAACCCGGTCTTGTCGGTCCAGCCGATGCCGGTCTTTGGCATGGTGCGTTGCATCATGATAAAGCCCGATATAGCCAACATGATTGGCAGAGCGGTCGCGCCGGGGCATCAAAGTCCCGTGGATGGTCTTTTGGTCACCATTCCGAAGGGGCAGGATCAATTCAAATTCATAACGCCCCAATGTGCTGATCGCATGCTCCATATCCTCGATAAAGTGCTCATAGGAAATATGCGCCGTCATATCATGGGGTGGGAGATAATGAGGCTTTTTCTCTTCAAGGATTACGCCAAACAGCTTGAGATAAGCGGGATTTTTAAAAATGATGCGGTATTGAAGGTCAGTGAGAACCACCGCATCTGCCAAATGTCGAATGATGGTACTGTCTTGATTGCTGCGTTCGGCGTTTCTTTTGGTCGATGTGATATTGGTGCAAACAAAAACGAAAGCCCCATCATCTGCGCGCCGCCGGTCGATTGCGATGATCTGTTTACTGGGGAGCTGGATTTCAACCCGAGAATTGCGCAGGGCACTCAGCTCGATCTTGAGTTCCGATGCAATGCTGGCCGGGTCGGCCGATCCATAAAGCCCGCGCCGGCAATCAAAAGCCACAAATGCGTCGATAGATGTTCCCGGTTTACATAAGGAAGCCGGATATTCCATGAGATCCCGGAATCGCCTGTTCGCCCATAAAAAACGCAGGGAGCCATCGAAAATACACATGCCATGGCTTACCAGTTCAAAATAATTGGTAAGCTGTTCACTTGTCGCGCGAAGCGACATATCCGAATGCACAGGGCGTGTAAGCTCGCAATCGGGAACCACTCTATAAATTCCAGTACCTTAAACAAAGCTGTTGATAATTAACACGAAAGAAGCATGAAATTGCAACCTCAAGATATGATGGCGCCGAAACCATATCAGAAATTTTAAAAAATTGTGAAGGGTAGATTAACGGAAAAAATTACCTAGCGCCATCCTGTTAAGGGCTTTCTCAAAATGCTTGGGAACAGGGGCGATCACATCAATCTCGCCTTTATTTGCGTAAAGAGGCAACCGGATTCTGCGGGAATGAAGGTGAAGATGAGACTCGTCTTGATCGCGATCGGCATATTTGGGCTCGCCAAGAATTGGGCAACCAAGGGCCGCCAAATGCACACGTATTTGGTGTGTCCTACCCGTGAGAGGAGACATTTCCAATAAGTATCGTCCATCCTGTCCGCCCAGCACACGATATTCGGTAATGGATGGCTTTCCCGCTTCATCCACCTGCATACGCCACCCTTTCGCTTTACTGCTTACCTTCAAAAGCGGCAGGTCAATGCGGCCTTCGGTTTGCTCGGGACGGTTTTTCGTAATGGCAAGATAGGTTTTTTGCGCCTGCCCCTGGCTGAAAATACGGCCCAAACGGCGCAAGGCTTTGGGATGACGGCCCAAAACAAGACAGCCGCTGGTATCGGCATCCAAACGATGCGCCAAGGCAGGGAGGCGAGGCAGGCCAAAGCGGATTTGGTCGAAATAATCCTCCAGACACTCCTTCCCGGAGGGCCCGACATGAACGGGAATGCCCGCAGGCTTGTTGAGCACGATAATAAGTGGGTCATGAAAAAGGACAAGCGGAGCGAGATCAAGCATTATATTGGTCATTCTTCGGTAAAAAATAAGGCAAAAGCCGACAATCTGACACCGACCAAATCAAATGGTCGTGGCAGGTGGTACAAGCAGCTTCGCCGATGTCCCCTGTTTTAATCACAGATAGGACGGATAGCACCCAAGAATTTCCGACAGCACTATGGTGCGCCCCGGAAAGACACTCCGCATAGAAATTATCGCTCTTTTTGGAAAGAGGGGGGCCGTTTGGTCGGTCATCCCCAACAAGATGGTAAACACCACTTTTTGAGGGAGGGCAATACCAGTCGTTGAACGTATTTGGTTGGGGGCTATTTTAATAAATCAGCGAGAGGATACCAAGAACGCTCCCTATGAGGCCGAAAAAAAAGATAATTGGCGGACGGGGTGGGATTCGAACCCACGAAGGGCTTGCACCCTTGCCGGTTTTCAAGACCGGTGCATTCAACCACTCTGCCACCCATCCGCAAGACGCCCTGACTAACCCAATGTTGTGAACTTGCCAAGACCAACATTATGTTTTCGCGCCAAGACTTGTCGGGAAATGCCAACAAGCTTGCGATCCCCCTATGCAATGTGGACACTGCCGTAAAAGCGCCGCATCCATTGCGCAGGAACGAAGATCGCCACGCCATATGGCGTAAAATGATAAGAGAGGAAAGCCCCAATATGAGAATTTTTGCCAGCATCGCCGCATTTTTGGTGTTCGCTTCCGCAAATCTTGGCGCATGGGCGCAATCCGAGACAGAAGCCATGGCCGAAAAGCCGTCCGTCCCGGTATTTGCAGAATGGTTGGAAGGCGTTCGCCTTGAAGCGCGTGAGCGCGGCATTTCCCAGGCGACCATTGATGCAGCGTTGAGCGATATTCATCCCAATGAACGGGTGGTGGAGTTGGACCGCAAACAGCCCGAATTCACCCAGACCTTCGAGCAATATCTGGAAAAGCGCGTCTCTGATATCCGCATCAAACGCGGTCGTGAAATGATGGTAAAGCACCGGGACAGTTTGCGTAAGGTGGCTGAAAAATATGGTGTCCAACCGCGCTTCATCGCTGCGATTTGGGGGCTTGAAACCAATTATGGTGCCTATACCGGCGGCATGAATGTGGTACAATCCTTGGCGACCCTTGCCTATGACCAAAGGCGGGCCGCTTTTTTCAGAAAGCAGCTTTTTGCGGCCTTGACGATCATCGATGAAGGCCATATCGCCGCCGCCGATATGATGGGATCATGGGCCGGAGCCATGGGGCAAAGCCAGTTCATGCCCACCAGTTTCAATGCCTATGCGCAGGATTTCGATGGAGATGGACGGCGTGATATCTGGACCACCGAAGCCGATGTCTTTGCCTCTATCGCCTATTATCTTGCGTCCCATGGATGGCGCGGAGACATGACATGGGGGCGGGCGGTTCTTATCCCTGCCGGTATGTCACCCACCGAAGGGGATCTGGCGCAGACAACGCCGCCGAAATCCTGCGGCCGGGCCTTAAAGGCGCATAGCAAATCTCTGGGGCTGGCCGACTGGCAGAAGCTGGGTGTGCGCCGCCTTAATGGCGAAGCGCTTCCCGAAGCTCCCTTTGCCGCATCAATGGTACAACCGGGTAGTACAGAAGGACGCGCTTATCTCACCTATAAGAATTATCGAGCGATCTTGAGTTATAATTGCTCAAATCTATATGCTATGGCTGTTGGCCATCTTGCCGATGCCTTAAAAAGCGCTGAATAAGCTATGCGGGGTGGGGGAGTGATGCGTGTTTTAAAGCTGGCAATGCCCTTGATTCTGGCGCTTGCTGTGGCGGCATGTGGGGGTGGTCCGCGGGTCTATACTCCCTCCAGCCCGCCGCCGCCCACTGGCACCCAAAAAGTAGGCAAACCCTATCAGGTGGCGGGGATCTGGTACTATCCCGCCCATGACCATGATTATGATGAAGTGGGGACTGCCTCTTGGTACGGACCCAAATTTCATGGGCGCCCCACGGCCAATGGCGAAGTGTTTGATATGAACAAGGTGAGTGCGGCCCATCCCACCTTGCCTTTGCCAAGCCATGTACGCGTGACAAATTTGAATAATGGGCGTGCCATTACCGTACGCATCAATGATAGAGGCCCCTTTGCACGGGGGCGCATTCTGGATCTGTCACGCCGGGCGGCCCAGCTTTTGGGATTTGAAAAGCAAGGAACCGCAAAGGTGCGCGTGCAATTGGTGCGCAGTGATGGCAGCATTGCCGATGCAAGGAGCGCGCCCACCATTCAACCGCGCCAGATTGCCAGCAATGAACAAGTCCTTGGCCCGCTTTTTGTACAGATTGGCTCTTTTGCCGATGTGAACAATGCCCGAAAACTGCGCCAGCAGCTTTCTGATATCGGTAAGATTTCCATTGAAACGGCTGACACCCATGAAGGAGTGGTTTACCGTGTACGTATAGGGCCTTTTAAATCCGAACGGGATGCCAGACAGGTGCTTGACCGCGTGTTCAAGCGCGGTTTTTATGGGGCCCGCATCTTCACAGACCGGCTTGGCTGAAACAGAAACTCTTTCGCCGGAATACCTTTGTAACGTCCAACATGAAAAAGCGCTTTCAAATGATTGTTATAAAAAGACTTGCCGCCTTTGTTCTTTTGCTTCTTCCGCTGACAGTTGCAGCGCAGGGGATTGATACGGCGGCGCGCCATGCCGTTTTGCTGGAAGTGGAAACCGGCGATATCCTGTTCGAGAAAGAGGCCAATGCGCCATTCCCGCCCGCATCTATGGCAAAAATGATGACGGTTTATCTGGCGTTTGAACAGATCAAGGAAGGGGCATTGTCGCTGGACGATACCACAAGGGTGAGCGACGAGGCGTGGCGGCGTTGGGCCGGTAGTGAAGGCTCTTTGATGTTTCTGAGTGCCGGGGAAGAGGTGAGCGTTTCTCAGTTGCTGCACGGAATCATCGTGTCTTCGGGGAATGATGCCTGCACCGTTTTGGCCGAAATGATGTCGGGCACCGAAGATGCCTTTGCTCTTTGGATGACGGAAAAGGCCGCTGAACTGGGGATGACCAATTCCAAATTCCAGAATGCTTCGGGGTGGCCGGCACCGGATCAATATACCACGGCCCATGATCTGGCTGTGCTGGCGGAACAGACAGTTCGGAACTTTCCCGAGCTTTACAGCCTTTATTCCGAGAAAAGTTTTACCCATGGGACAGATTTCCGGAATGGCAAGCCCATCACCCAATCGAACCGCAATCCGCTTTTATATCGGATGGATGGGGCTGATGGCTTGAAGACCGGCCATACCGAAGCGGCCGGTTTTGGCCTTACTGGGTCTGCCATTCGCGATGGCCGCCGCTTGATTGTGGTGGTGGCGGGGCTGGGCAGCATGTCGGCCCGGGCGCGGGAAAGCCAATCCTTGTTGGAATATGGGTTTCGGGCATTTGATACCTATGGCCTGTTCAAGGGCAATGATGTGATCGGTGAGGCGGATGTATGGCTTGGCGCCCAAGGCAAAGTGCCGTTGGTGGTGGAATCACCGTTGAAGCTGACCCTGTCGCGGCGTGACCGGACCGGACTGAAAATGACCCTGAGCTATGATGCGCCCATCCCTGCGCCCATTGTAAAAGGGCAACCGGTGGCCAGCATCGTAATCACGGCACCCGGTTTGGAAGATCGCCGCATTCCCGTGGTAGCCGGAGCAGATGTGGTGCAAATTGGCGGCTTTGGTAAAATCGGGGCCGCATTGAGCTATCTTCTCTTTGGGTCTGCGGGGCAATAATGGCCGCCTTTATGATCATGGCCAGATGGACGATGTTCACATGACCCATGCCCATGGCTTGTTCATTTCGCTTGAGGGCGGCGAGGGGGTTGGAAAATCGACACAAAGCCGAATCCTTGCGGATCGTTTGCGTGCATTGGGGCATGAGGTCATTCTCACCCGCGAACCGGGCGGCGCACCGGGGGCGGAAGATATTCGCCGCTTGCTGGTAACGGGGGAGCCGGGCCGGTGGCATCCCATGAGCGAAACGCTGCTGCATGTGGCTGCCCGTGTGGAGCATGTGGCGAAAACCGTGCGTCCCGCCCTTGATCGTGGCGCTGTGGTGATCACCGACCGTTATGTGGACAGCACCCGCGTTTATCAGGGGATATTGCAAGGCATTGGCGGGCCGGTGGTGGATGAACTGCACCGCATTGCTCTTGCGGATTTGATGCCGGATCTTACCCTTGTGCTGGATCTTCCCAGTACACAAGGACTGGCCCGCGCCAATCGCCGTTTGGGGGATGAGGATCGCTATGAGCGCATGGGCGATGCCTTTCATGCCCGCTTGCGCGATGCCTTTGTTGCCCTTGCGCGAACCCATCATAAGCGCTGCCGTTTAATCGATGCCAGTGGAACCGAGGAACAGGTGGCGCAAGCGATCTGGCCCCATATACAGACATTGGTGAGCACACGATAATGGCTCCTCGACAAACCGCCGTTCCGGACCATGATCCATTGGACCCGCGCCATGCAGAACATCTGGTGGGCCATGAACAGGCGGAGCGCGCCTTTCTTGACGCCTTCGCCTCCAGGCGGATGCATCATGCGTGGCTTATTACCGGGCCTAAAGGTGTGGGAAAAGCCACATTGGCGTGGCGCATTGCCCGTTATCTTTTGCGCGAAAGCCAAAAACAGGCAGGGCAGGCGCAGCAACAGGCCATGGGCCCGTCCCTGTTTGGCGATGACGAGCCAATCAAAGAAGGCCAGGAACCAGCCCAATCCCTTGAAATGGCGGCAGATGATCCGTTGTTTCAACGCATTGCCAAAGGCGGGCACGGCAATCTCATGTGCATTGAGCGCGGCTGGGATGAGCGCAAAAAGCAATGGCGCGGCGATATCCTTGTGGATGATGTGCGCAAGGTGCAGGCCTTTTTTGGCAGAACCGCTTCCGAAGACGGGTGGCGGGTGTGTATCGTCGATAGCGCGGATGAACTTAATCGCAATGCTGCCAATGCCTTATTGAAGATACTTGAAGAACCACCGGAAAAGGGATTGCTGTTGCTTGTGGCCCATGCACCGGGTCGGCTTTTGCCCACAATCCGGTCGCGGTGCCGCAAGGTGGCGCTGCAACCTTTGCCCGATACGGGGGTCGAGGCTGTGTTGCAAAAGGCCTTTCCGGATATGGATCCGTCAGACTCTCTGGCATTGGCCCGGCTGGCTCAGGGAGCGCCGGGGCGGGCTGTAAGCCTTGCCCAGGGAAAAGGTCTTGCCCATTATCGTGATCTGGTGGCCTTGCTGAAAACCATGCCGGGGATTTCCATCCCCGATGCCTATAAATTTGCAGGCCGTTTTGCCCTGAAATCTGCAGATGCCGATTATAAAACCGTAACGGCTTTGCTTTTGATGTGGGTCGAAACAATGGTGCGCGCGGCGGGCATTGGGGAAACGGCTTTGGAAATCGTTGAAGGAGAGGCGGCCATAAGGCAACGCTTTATCTCTGCACTTGGCCTTGATCGTTGGGTAGAGCTGTGGGAAAAGATGGGCCGCCTGATTATGCGAGCGGATGCGGTGCATCTGGATCGCAAACAAGTTTTGATTTCTCTTTTGATGATGCTGGATGATGCTGCGCAAGGGCGATTCTCTGCGTAACACCCATTCGGATCGAGACAAGGGTCCGCCATGCCGGAGCGCAAAAGTTATTATATCACCACGCCGATTTATTATGTGAATGACGTCCCGCATATCGGTCATGCTTATACAACACTGGCCTGCGATGTGCTGGCGCGGTTTAAACGGCTGGACGGTTATGATGTGATGTTCCTGACCGGAACCGATGAACATGGCCAGAAAGTGGAAAAATCCGCCGCCGCTGCAGGGGTGGACCCCCAAAGCTTTTGTGACCGGGTGTCCGGGCGGTTTCGCGAACTTGCCGCCAGCATGCATTTTTCCAATGACCAGTTCATCCGCACAACGGAAAGCCGCCATATCCAGTCGGCACAAGCCCTATGGCAGCGCATCAAGGCCAATGGCCATATCTATAAAGGCGCTTATAGCGGTTGGTATTCTGTGCGTGATGAAGCGTTTTATGCGGAATCCGAACTGGTTGATGGCCCCGATGGGCAAAAATGTGCGCCAAGCGGTGCGCCGGTGGAATGGCTTGAAGAGCCAAGCTATTTCTTTCGCTTGTCCGAATGGCAAGAGCCGCTGTTGCAATTCTATGAAGACAATCCGCATTTCGTGCTGCCCAAAAGCCGCATGAATGAAGTGGTGAGCTTTGTCAAAGGCGGCCTTCGGGATTTGTCTATTTCGCGCACAAGCTTTAATTGGGGGGTTCCGGTGCCGGATGATCCCGATCACATCATGTATGTGTGGATCGATGCCCTGACCAATTATATCACCGCCTTGGGATTTCCCGATACGGAAAGAGCCGATTATCAACGCTTCTGGCCCGCTGATGTGCATATGGTGGGCAAAGATATTTTGCGCTTTCATGCGGTTTACTGGCCGGCATTCTTGATGGCCGCAGGGCTGGAGCCGCCAAAACGGGTATTTGCCCATGGCTGGTGGACCAATGAAGGCCAGAAAATTTCCAAATCCGTGGGCAATGTGATCGATCCGTTTGCCCTGGTTGAGGATTTCGGGCTGGATGCGGTACGCTATTTCCTGATGCGGGAAGTGCCATTCGGCAATGATGGCGATTTTTCCCGCGAAGGATTCATCAATCGCTGCAATGCGGATCTTGCCAATGATTTTGGCAATCTGGCGCAGCGCTGCTTGTCGATGATCGCCAAAAACTGCGATGGGAAGGTGCCAACACCCGCGGTGCTTGCCGATCAGGATGTGATGTTGTTGAGCGATATCAACGCCGTTCTGAATGAAGTGCGGGTGCATCTGGACGATCAAGCCATTCATCAAGCGCTTGAGGCCATCTGGCGGCAGATTTCCCGTGCCAATGGTTATGTGGCTGCTGAACAGCCTTGGGCATTGAAGAAAACCGACCCCGAACGGATGGCGACCGTCCTTTATGTCGCCGCCGAAGCGGTGCGGAATCTGGCGATTTTGGCGCAGGCGGTGATGCCGGACAGTATGGAAAAACTGTTGGATCAGCTTGGCATAGACTCTCGGGATCGCGGTTTCGATCAATTGGGAGAACGGGGCCGGCTGAAGCCGGGCATGCCTTTGCCCAGCCTTCGGGGGTGTTCCCACGCTTGGCTGAAAAAGAGGCAGTGTGATGCTTGTAGATAGCCATTGTCACTTGAATTACGAGGGGTTGAAGCACGATGTTGATGCCGTGGTTGAGCGTGCGCGGCGGGCAGGCGTCGGTACATTTCTCAGCATTAACACCAAGTTGCGGGAATATGAAGAAATCACGGCGCTGGTAGAGCGCTTCCCCGATGTGTTTGGCACCGTGGGCATCCATCCCCATGAAGCAGAGAATGAAACCGGTATTGGCGCGCAAAGCCTGATCGAGCGGACGCACCATCCCAAGATCGTCGGGATTGGCGAAACCGGACTTGATTATTTTTATGATAATGCCCCACGGGATCTGCAAAAAACCAGTTTTCTGGAACATATCGCTGCCGCGCGTGAAACCGGATTGCCGCTGATTGTGCATACCCGCGATGCGGAAGCCGATACCTATGAGATCATGACGCAGGAGCTTGAAAAAGGCCCCTTTAAAGCGGTGATCCATTGTTTTACCGGCAGCCAGCCCTTTATGAAACAGATGGTGGATCTGGGATTTTATATTTCTCTGTCGGGTATTGTGACCTTCAAAAAGGCAGCGGATCTTCAAGAGACGGCAAAACTGGTCCCCGATGACCGGCTGCTGGTGGAAACGGATTCGCCGTTCCTTGCCCCTGTGCCTTATCGCGGCAAAACCTGCGAGCCTGCATTTGTGGAGAAAACAGCGCGGTTCGTAGCCGATTTGCGCGACGTTGATTTTGACCGGCTGGCCACACAAACCACCGATAATTTTTTCCGTTTGTTTTCCAAGGCAGAGCGTCCGCAAGGGGGAGGGGCCGTTTAAGCCATGCGCATCACCATCCTTGGCTGCGGCACCTCTACCGGTGTTCCCCGATTGCCCAATGATTGGGGGACATGCGACCCGGAAAATCCGAAAAACCGCCGAAGTCGCGCCTCCATATTGGTCGAGCACGGTGAGACGACGCTGCTGGTGGATTGCGGCCCCGATATGCGAACGCAATTGCTGGCGGCGGATGTGCAGCATCTGGATGGGGTTCTGATCACCCATGACCATGCGGATCACACCCATGGCATAGACGATTTACGTGGCTATTATATGGAGCGTAAATCGGAAATCCCTGTCTATGCCCCCGCCGAGGCGTTGAAAAGGCTGCGTCATCGCTTTGATTATATTTTCAAATCCCGCCACGGCTATCCATCCATTTGCAGCGGCCATGAAATCACAGGTCCGGTGACCATAGGCGACATCACCGCTATTCCTTTCTGGCAGGAACATGGGCCGATCTATTCTTTAGGGTTTCGCTTTGGGGATATTGCCTATTCCACCGATGTGAATGCGTTCCCGCCGGAAAGTTTCGAGGTGTTGGCAGGGGTGAAAGTCTGGATCGTTGATGCCTTGCGCCATAGACCGCACCGCACACATTCGCATTTGGAAAAAACCCTTGGCTGGATCGAACAGATCAAGCCCGACCGCGCTATTCTCACCCATTTGAGCAATGACATGGATTATGCGCAGCTGCGAAATGCCCTGCCTGATGGGGTCGAGCCCGCTTATGACGGCCTTGTTCTGGATATTGTCTAAGAACACATATATTTTAGAAAATATATATAAAACAAATGACTATAGAAATAGTGGTGCATTTTTAGTGGGGCATGTTAGTGCCTGCCTCTTTTTTTGCCATCGCTTTGGGCTTTCAAAGCCGTGAAGACTTTCCTACATCTTGATGATGCCCAATGATCCATGGAGACAAGAGCACCTTCCCAAAAGCCGCCACATGTCAGGTGGGCGCAGCAAGCCTCGTAAGGGCAAGATGACGCTGCAATTGGCTTTTTGGCTGTTTGGTATCGCATTTTTGCTGTTTGCATTACGCTGGCTTTTTCCCGGTGTGTCGATCAATAGCACCGGTGAGGTGTTGGCTGTTGCAACTCTGGTGACCATCGGCGGTCTGATTGTCCTTTCTTTGCGCCTGCATTATCGGGATTTTTTCCGCAATGTGGCCATCTGGTCAGGGATTGTTTTGGTATTGGCCATGGCTTATGCGTTTCGCCATGAAATCGGCATGGTTGCGGATCGGGTGGCGGGGGTCGCCACAAGCGAGCGCGGTTATAGTGCTGGCGATGCCATGGTGTTTGAGCGTGATCGGAACGGCCATTTTCTGGTCCGTGCCGATATTTCAGGTAGAGAAATCACCTTTTTGGTCGATACCGGGGCAAGCAATGTGGTGCTATCGCCAAAGGATGCGCAAAAGCTGGGCATCAATCCGCGCCGGGAACAGTTTTTTGAACGGTATTACACGGCCAATGGGGTGGTGATGGGCGCACCGGTTATTCTGCCCAAAATCTCTATCGGCGACCATATTCACATCGAAAATGTGCGCGCCAGCGTAACGGAAGGGGATTTGCACATGTCCTTATTGGGCATGTCGTTTCTTAATCGTTTGGGCGGCTTTGAAATTACGGGGGAGCGCCTGACGCTCCGCCCGTAGCAGTTTCAAACATCATTGCTTATCGGCTGAGATGCAGATTGGCCAAGTCATTGCCGATCGTACGGAAGGCCGACTGCAATTCCGCATTGTTGGGGGCCAAAAAGGCATTGGCCGGGCGGGAAGCGCAGTCCCGGTAAATGCCGCGTAAGCGTGTGGAATTGCTATTCGTGCTTGTAGCGACTGTGCCGAAGATGACCGTATAGACTTCGACCCGGTCTCGGCCATTTTTACCACCAGCTTTCATCGCATGGCAGATTTTTTCCATGCGTTTGTCGAATTCACGAGCGGCCGTGTTACGATTTGTGGTGCCCAAACGCCTTTCGGATAAACGGCCATAGGCCGTATAAGCACCTGGGCCTATTTCGTTGGTTCCATCGGTCATCATGATCAGAGCTTTGATGGTTTCCGGATCGTTATAAGGCACAGCATTGGGGAAGGGGGGATCGGGGTCCAACATCCGCCAGCCCCATATCAGGCCCTGATTGCCAATTGTGTAGCGTTTTGTCGTCAATTGCGTATCGATATAATTTTCAAGCGTTGACCGTGTTCCGGTAAAAGGAAGGACGCGGGATGGGCAGTCTTTATTGGGCCCACTAAACGTCCCATTGGGTAAGCCAAGTGGATCCCCGTCCGTTCCTCTACCATCGCGATAATCATCGTCATCATCTACATAAGGGATGTTAGCAGGAGCTTTGAAGCCGGGATTGCTTGGATCCATATCCGGCCCAAAGGGCAGTTGCCGATACCTATTTTGCTCCCAACCTGGCGGATTACGCCCCGAATCCCAATGAGGATAGATATAAGGCTTCCACTTTCCGCCAATTTCTACCGGAGCCAGATTGGAATCATAGGCATCGGCTTCCAGAACGGTTTTGTCATTGCTTAAAATTCCGGGGGTGGGGCGGGCCTGCACACAACCGCCCCAGCGGCGCCGCCAATCGGGATGGGTGCGTAATTCTTCGGGAAGATATGACCAATCGATAAAATCATCACCCAGATCCCCTACATTTACAGCTTGTGCATAAGGTACAATGGCGATGGACAGTTTCGAGCTTAATGTTTCCACGCCAAACAAGATATCCACCAAATCCCGGCTGGCTTGGCGCAGAGCACCAATTTTCCCACCACTAGCCATGGAGCCGGTAACATCCAGCACCATGGTAAGCTGAAGGCCAAGATTCTCGCGGGTCACTTCAGAGCTGGTGGCCACTTCGAACTCGTCAATGCCCACAAGTTTCATGAACAAGGTGGGGAGGGAGGCTGAAGCGGACACGCGCAAACGTTCCGGCTCGCCTTGTATCCGGATCGGTTCGATCTTGAGTTCGCCGATCTCGGCACCCATCAATCCTTGCGGCAGATTGGCATCGAAATAGGCCTGAACATCCGCATCACGTGTCGGCAGATTAAAGGCCCGCCCGCCTGCCAAGCAGCCGCATCCAGTGCTGTGCTTAATTGCGAACGAAGCACGAAACCCCGGGCAATATCGGTGGCTCCCCCAACGGAAACAACCAGGGGGATCAGCGATACCGCAACCCAAGTGAGCATGGACCCGGATTTGTTTTTGACAAAAGGGGCTCGGGCCGGTTTTTGCCGTGAAAGCCCCGTCAGACTGCTTGTGTTCAAGAAGCGTTGCTTGAAGAGGCCGCCTATATTTTTCCACACTGCCACGATCACGCTCCAGGTTAAGCCAATATCCCAGAGTGACCCTGACAGCAGTTCTTAAAAACTACGTTAAGAGGAACATCAGAATTTATAAGAAATTTAAGCATTCAGAAAGACAATATTAGAGACTCTGTGGAACTGTTGGATCCTATTTACTGAAATAGGGGGCTTGGGGTTTTGGATATGACAATGATGCATATGCCGGACATCAAACGCTTTTGCCGAGAGTTTGTTGATCGCTGGAGCAGGGATCGCAATGGGGCGGCCATTGTCGAATTTGCCTTGGCCTTTCCCATCGTGATCGGTCTGACCATGGGAATTGTTGAAATGGGGCATATCGCTTTTGCCAATGCCACGCTTGAAGGATCGGTCCGGGAAGCCTCGCGCCGGGGGGTGACAGGGTTCGCGCCGGATAGCAGTTCCCGTGAAGACTATGTTCGCGGGCGAGTTATAGAATTGATGGAGAAATTTTCCCTCGATGGACCCGTAGAAATCAGCACCCAAACCTATGACAGTTTTGGCGATATTGGTGAGCCGGAACCGTTTGTCGATGATAATGCCAATGGCAGCTATGATGTGGGCGAATGTTTCTCCGACATCAATCAAAATGGTCAATGGGATTCGGATATGGGGATGGCCGGTCTTGGTGGTGCAGGGGCGATCGTGGTGTACACCGCCGATGTCAATCTTCGGCTTTTAACGCCCGCATTTGCTTGGTTCACCGGTTCTCAAAACGGGTCTGTTCGGCTGAGTGCATCCACAGCCGTGCGAAATGAGCCGTTCAGTCTCGTTCAACAAAATAATGCCGCAGGAGCGCCAACCATATGCAGTTAATGCAACTTTTGACGGTTCGTTTTTGGCGGCTCTGGGTGCAACGGAGCGGCTCGATCCTTGTGGAAACGGCGCTGGTGCTGCCCATTTTGCTGCTTTTATTGGCCGGGGCTTTTGAATTGGGGCGTTTCATGCTGGCAAATCAAAAGGTGTCGGCCTTGGCGGCTTCGATGGCGGATATGATCTCGCAGGCAGATCAAGGGATCAGCGAAAGCGAAATCAATGATGTTTTCGGTGCCATCGAACATGTGTCAAAGCCTTTTGATGTGGGCACCGATGGCCGGGTGATCGTTAGTGGCGTCATCGGGACCAGTGGAAATGGGAATGTGGTGAATTGGCAGCGCTGCGCAGGTGCCGAATTGGACGTGAGAAGCCAGATCGGTGCCCAAGGGGCGCGGAATGTCACTTTGCCTGGAAGCCTGGATTTGCTTGATGGGGACATGGCCATCGTGGCTGAAGCCTCGTTCAATTATGAACCGTGGATTTTCTTTGGATTCTTCGATCCCCAGACTTTGCGTTCCAGCGCCAGCTTCCGCCCAAGATTCGGAGCGATGGACACCGTCACCAATGATGCTCCGGCCAGCAGCTGCTAAGATCGGCTTTAAAAGCATGTATGCGAAGATGCGCAATTAACAACGCCTGAGACAGACCGGGAGAAATGGTGATGTCATCATGTGGCTGTGTACATATCTCGCCCAGCCTTATGGGTAAACAAATAATTTTACATAATATAAATTATGCGCTTTTTTCATATCCATAGATCCATGGGCGATCTGGCCCTCTTGCAGAATTCTATATTCTGTTTCAACGGCTTAAACGATGCATAAAAAAACGGCGCATTCCAAAATGAGAATGCGCCGTCGAGTTATCATGAAGCATGCAAGGTTAGGATCGTGTCTTTAATCGTCAGATCGTGTTTGTTTCAAACAGCTCAGGCCGCTTTTTGTGAATCATGGACGGATTGGATCAGATCGATAATCCGGCGACGCACGCGGTCGTCTCTTATCCCGATGAGGTTCTTCACCACGGCAAGAACTTGCGCATGGGATAAGATGTACGGATCAATGGCCGGGTTTCCCCTTAGCTGCGTCTCTTTCTCCATTTGTTCCAGATCCTCAAAAAAATATGAGATTGGAACATTCAAGGCAGCAGAAAGCTTAACCAGACGGCTAACCCCTACTCTGTTGAGTCCTTTTTCATATTTCTGGACTTGCTGAAAGCTAATCCCCAGCTTTTCGGCCAATTTCTGTTGCGTAAATCCGACAATCTTTCGTCGCTCCCGAATGCGACGTCCAACATAGGTATCAACGGGATCTCCTGATATCAAAACCTTGCTCCTTTGTTATCCCACGATTATGGGGTGCATTATTTGCACAGAATAATTCTGCAAATTTATCCTGAAAAAGCAAGCGTGACGGGAGGTGTTATGCTTAACGAATGTTAATAGAGATGTGTAATTGTCTGGAAAAAACGCTAAATAACGTCAAATAATTTATCTTTTTCGGATATAGTGAAATAATTATACAAATAACTATTATACAATTTTCTGATATTTATTTAATTTATATCTATTAACCATTAGATAATCTGGGCTTATATTTAAACTATGGTTTATTGCAGCGTCTTGAAGAAAAAAATCACAAGTTAAGGTGATTCTGAAGATATTACAGACAGGTTTGAGATGTTTGCCAATCCCCTATAAATTGACGGTCATATTTAGAACTTACCGCTTTTGGGGGCGGCACGGATCGGCTATCACGCGGCGTGGGACCGTATTTGCTGTTTGTATCAGCTGTCAGAGGAAAGCTCTGAAAATCCATCAAGGATAAAGGCCAATGAGCCCTTTGTTTATCATGATTGAATCCGTGGGAATTCTTGCATTTTCCCTGTCTGGCGCTCTTTCTGCCGCGCGCAAGGATATGGATATCTTCGGATTTGCGGTTCTTGCCCTGATGCCAGCCGTTGGCGGCGGCACATTACGAGATCTGGTTTTGGATGTTCCCGTTTTTTGGGTGGAAGATACGCGGCCAATCTGGATCACCGGTGTTGGCGTTCTTGCTGTCTATTTCGGGGAAAATTTCCTGAACAGTCGCCGCAAAGTGATTGTGTGGGCCGATGCTGTGGGGCTTGCCCTTTTCGCCGTTGCGGGGGCGCAAAAAGCCTATCTGGAGACTGGCGATCCGCTGATTTCTGTGATGATGGGCGTTGCGACCGCTGTAGCTGGCGGAATTATTCGGGATATCATAGCCAATGAAATTCCTTTGATCTTACAGCAAGAGGTCTATGCCACTGCGGCTTTTTGCGGCGCGTTCGTCTATATGGCCCTCACATTGGCGGGTTTTGACTTTATCTGGCTGCAGGATTTGGCTTTGCCGCAGGATTTATGGTCCGGGCCTTGGCCATCTGGTTTGGATGGAGTCTGCCAAAACGAAAGACCAGTCGCCCAAACTCTTGAATCCTGAGAAAAATTGTTCCCAAACAAGATCAGGATATGCCTTGAAAATTATAAAATACTTTTTCTTTTGTTTTATTTCTGTTTGCGCTACAAAAGCATAGGTGGGTTGATCATAAACGCAATAAAATGGCGTCGAATTTATGTTGAAAGGCCCCTTTTATCAAGGCTTTAAGAAGTTCTCCCTTTCTTTGGCGATAGATCCGGTTTCTGCTGAAAACTTGGATGAAAGTTGTCCAATGAGGCAGTTTTATCAATATTGGCATGAAATCGGAAAAGGCACCATTCCCACCCGAGCCGATTTTAATCCTGTCCGGGTTCCAGATGCCCTGCCCTGGGTGGTCATTTTTGAGCGGGAACTGGGCGCTGATGGCTCGCTGGATTATTTCCTTCGCTTGAAGGGGAGCGGCATCAGTTCGATCATGAAACATCATTGGAGTAATGAGCGTTTATCCAAGCAACTGAGTCCCGAAATATTTGCCCACCGCATCGCCGAATTCGAGACAGCCTTGAAAGAGGAATGCCCCCAATTCAGCGAGGGAAAATTAACGGTGGATGGCCGGGACTGGATTTTGGCCCGCGGTGTTTTTCCTTTTCGAAAAGATCCGGATGGCTATCAGATTTTCTTTATGGGCGTTCCACGAATAAAAAAATAACTAGCTTTTTTATAAAGACTTTTTAAAAAAATCTGTCCTACTTTCATGTCCTCTCGATGCGATTGGGTCGCGTGAGCAGAAGGGGGACATATTGTGGGCCATGGGACACATGTAAAAAACGGGCGGGAGGTGGTTTTGCGTTCAACATCAAGATCCCAAACGATATTGCCCACCATTTCCCCGCCAAAACGGGGCGGCCAAAATCTCATATCACCCTTGGATTGGGAACGCGGGATTATCAGCTTGCACTGAAAAAAGCCAAAGCGATGGCTTTACGGTGGAAAGCGGAATTCTCTCGATTGCGCGAACAGCCATATAGCGATCCCCTTTCCCCGGATCGGCTTTATGAGGAAAGCCTTACGGCTTATCTTGCGGGGCCTAATGAGGTTGCTGCAGAAGACAAAACCCTTGAAGAACGCCAAGCGGCGCTGAAACAAGAAGCGCTGGCCCTGCAACAGGAAATCGATCGCCGCGAGCTGGAAAGCTATGATCGCTTGCCGCCGGACCTGAAAGCACGGCTGGATGCGTTGGAAGATGCACGGCGGTCTTTGCGTGGGCAGGTGCCCAAAAATGCCGAAGCATATGAGCCAAATTTTGGCACCCTTGGTGAAAGCTGGCTTGAATATTGGGAGAAGATGGCCCGATCAGCAGGACGATCCACGCAAACCGCCCAACAATATGCACCGGCCATTCGGCTGTTTGCTGACTTTATCGGCCCCAAAACAATGCGGCAGATCACCCGGGAGGATGTGAGCTATTATGTGGATATTTTACAGACATTTGACCGGAATTGGGGGCGGTCGCGCGGCGTAAGCCAGTTGAATTTCTGGGATTTGAAAACGCGCTTCGCCCATGCGGAAAATCGCCTGACAGACCGCGTTGTGCGGCAGCATTTGCGGATATTATCCACGATATGGACCTGGGCCGATGGGCAGGGTTTATGCGCCAGTCACAATCCGTTTCATGGATTTTTGTCGCATTTTCACAATGCGGGCCTTCCGCAATTGGCGTGGCGTGATCAGGATATTGCCACACTTTTATCGCCGCCGCCCGCCTCTCTGGCCCTGCATGGGGCGATTATTTTGGCCTTATTCAGTGGTCTGCGTGCAATGGAAATTGCCGCCCTTCGTTGGCAAGATCTGCAATGGGTGGATGATACGCCTGTGCTGCACATCCGTTCACTGAAGCCCAAGGCGCATGAGCGTATCGTGCCGTTGCATCCGCGATTGCAATGGCTTTGGGAACAGGCATCAAGGCAAAAGCAGGACGCATTGATATGGCCGGAGTTTTCAGGAAAAGGCGCCGTTTTGTCCAAAACATTTGGTGGACATAAGCGCGGCCGCGGTTTTGTTTCTCGCCAAAGGAGTTTCCAGTCTTTTCGCAAAACAGTGACAGAAGCTCTTCAAAAACAACATATTTCTTCCGACGAGATAAGATATATTCTCGGCCTATCCCCGCAAAGCTTAGGGGCCGGTTTATCGTCCATGCCGCCCCTGCCCCTGGCGCGCTGCCATGAGACTATTCAAGCCATCGATTATCCTGATATTGATCCGGCCTGCTTTCGCCCCAAGCTGGGATAGCCCTTTGGGTCAGTTCATCTGTTTTTCAATTGGGCCGGTCTAGCGGCTTACATAATGCGATAGAGCTTTTAGCGATTAACAAAAGTTCGCCATTTTCCACGCGGAAGGGCAAGAACAGCTTATCGTCGTTCAAAAGGTCGGAGACACGCTCGCCGCGCCCCAAAAACACATGGCCACTTAATTGGGAGCCATCGGCCAAAACCAACTCCACGTCCATTGCGGCTTTGGAGATGCTCTTACGTTGCCGGGCTTCTTGTGTCGGATCAAAATCTGTGACGGTCATTGTAAAAGCTCTTCTAAATTGCGGCCAAGGCCAGCTTCACGCACCCGCTTGGCACAGCGGAATGGCAGGCCGCTATATTCATATGTGCCTGTCACTGAATTCGATTGTTCGTTTTCTGAATATTCAAAATTATAAAGGGATTGGGTGGTGATAACGTCCCCTTCCATGCCAATCACTTCCACGATATCTGTTACCCGTCGCTTTCCATCGCGCATCCGTTTCACTTGAATAACGATATCGATGGTTTCGCTGATTTGCTGGCGTACTGCCCGCGTGGGAAAGTTCGGATTGCCCATGGCCACCAGATTTTCCATACGGGAAATGGCTTCACGCGGGCGGTTGGCGTGCAAGGTGCACATGCCGCCATCATGGCCGGTATTAAAGGCCTGAAGCATATCAAAGCACTCTTTCCCGCGAACTTCGCCTAAAATAATGCGGTCCGGGCGCATTCGCAGGGCATTCACCAAAAGATCGCTGATGGTTACCTGGCCTGCGCCTTCAAGATTGGCCGGCCGCGTTTCCAAAGGCACCACATGGGGCTGGCGCAGTTGCAATTCTGCGGCATCTTCAATGGTTACAATACGTTCGCCGGGGTCGATATATTGCGACAAGGCATTGAGCATGGTGGTTTTTCCCGACCCCGTACCGCCTGAAATAACGATATTGAGCCGGGCATGGGTGGCGATTTGCATGAATCGGGCCATGGCTTCAGACAAGCTTCCCCGCGCCACCAGATCCGGCAATTCCATACGGTTTTTGCTAAATTTCCGGATGGAAATGGAGGGCCCGCGTAAGGCCAAAGGTGGCACAATCACATTGACGCGGCTGCCATCGGGCAAGCGGGCATCTGCCATGGGGGTGGTCATATCCACCCGGCGGCCCACCCAGTTGCAGATCTTGTTGGCGATTTGAAGAATATGCTCATTATCGCGAAAGGTAACATCGGATATTTCCAGCTTCCCTTCCCGTTCCGCATAGACCTGATCCGGCGCATTGACCAAAATATCATTGACTCTGGAATCAGCCAAAAGCGGCTCCAAGGGGCCAAAACCGACGATTTCATCCAAAAGAGCACGCCGCAAATAGCCCAATTCCTTGTTGTTGAGCATGATCTTGCGTTCGGCGGTGGTGGATAAAACGATGGGTTCCAAAGCTTCCAGCAGTTCTTCCCGCGTTAAACCCACCAAGGCTTTTCCATCGATCTGATCCAAAACGACAGGGAGAATTTCGTCTTTGATCTTGGTGAGATTGTCGGTGCTATAAAGCTCTGTCACACGCTCTTTGTCCGGCATTGGACCGGGCTTCTTGGCTGGAGCCTGTGTCTGCGCCATCTGGGGGGAGCGACCAGTGGGTTCATGGCCTTTTTCTGCCTGTTCCTCAGGGAAGGAAGGGGCGTTGGTCGCCATGTCTGAAGTTTCGGATGGAGAAAAAGCGGATATGTCTTCTTGTATGCCTTGGGGGGATGAAGTGTCGTCCTGTGGTGTTCCATAAGATGGACGCGCCACAGCCTGACTGGCAGATCGGTTAAGATAGCGCACTGGCCGTGTCCGCGACAGCGCATCTGCAAGTGAAGACGGTCCCCTATTCCCAAAAACTGCTGATTTTATCCCTTTGGATTGCACCGCCATATGATCCCCCATGATCAGTTTCAGGGGAAATTATGCACATAATCAGTAAAGGTAGTGTTTATGGAAATGAAACATAATGTAATATAGAGATTGTAGAGCTCTATAATCAAATAGAGACACAGCCTCCCCTAATAGATGTTTTTTGTCATCAAGCTTTTTGAAACGATTTCATAAACATCTTTGGAAAGACCATCGACGTTCAACAGGGTTTCCAATTGTTTGCGCATCAGCCCTGCCCGCACCGGGTCATAGCGCTCATGCCGGATCAGCGGCAAAACCAGCCGGGCGGCGGTTTGCGGGTTCAATTGGTCCACTTGTTTCACGATATCGCCAAGAAAGGCATATCCCTCCCCGGTGACGGCGTGAAAACGCAGTTGATTGCCGGATGCAAAACTGCCCACCAAAGCCCGCAGGCGATTGGGATTGCGCAACGAAAAAGCGCTATGATTTCTCAGGTTTTTTACATTTTCCAGAGTGTCAGGCTTGTCGGACAAAGCTTGCAAGGCAAACCATTTGTCGATGGCCAGATCTTCCGTCTCGAAACGTTCATAAAAATCTGCCAAAGCCGCATCGCGTGCGGCATCATCCGTACCGTTCACAAGAACCTGCAAGGCAGCCAAGCGATCCGTCATATTATTGGCCTGCGCATAATGGATGCGCGCCGTCTCGTTATCTCCAAGGGCGGCAAGATAGGTAAGCGCAACATTTTTAAGGGCACGACGGGATTTCTGCTCAGGAGAAAGCCCAAAAGCGGTGTCTGTCATTTCCTGATACAACCTGCGCCAGTGGCTTTCCAAAGCGTGGGCCAAAACATGGCGCAAATGGGTGCGCGCTTGATGGATGGCATCCACGGTCACCACATCCATCATCTGCCCGATATAGGCTTCTCCGGGGAGTGTCATCAATTCTGCTGCAAAAGCCGGATCGGATTGCGCGCCTTCCAGAATTTTCCCACAGGCGTCGATCAAGTCTTGGCCAACCGCTAAAGGCTGCCCCGCTTCCACTGCTTTCACAAGATCCAGCAGTGTTTCAATCATCACATCCTGACAAGCTTCCCAGCGGGCGAAGGGATCACTGTCATGGGCGGTTAAAAACAATTTATCGGCACGATTGAGACTGGTTTTCATGGTTACAGGTGCCGAAAAACCGCGGAGCAAGCTGGGAATGGGCCGAGAGCCAAGGCCGCTGAATTGATAGCGATTATCCGCGTGGCGCACATGCAACAACCAGCCGGCGTCATGACGTGCCCCCTCGCCCGCCACAAGCTCTGCATCCATTTCTTGCCCATTGGGACCAATCAGCCCCAAAAGAAAAGGCATATGCATGGGGGATTTTTCGGTTTGCCCCGGCGTTTGTGGAACAGATTGTTTGATGTGCAGCTCGTAACGGCCTGTGCTTTCCTCCCAATGATCCTCAATGGTCAATTCGGGTGTGCCGGCCTGCGCATACCATAGGCGGAATTGCCCCAGATCGGCTCCATTGGCATCTTCCATGGCCGCAACGAAATCATCACAGGTCACCGCTTGGCCATCATGACGCTGGAAATAAAGATCCATGCCTCGCCGAAAGCCTTCCACGCCCAAAAGCCGGTGCATCATACGGATGACTTCGGCCCCTTTATTATACACCGTGACAGTATAGAAGTTATTGATTTCTATATAGCTATCGGGGCGAATGGGATGCGCTAGAGGGCCTGCATCTTCAGGGAACTGAAACGCCCGCAAGGTTTTTACATCATGGATCCGTTTGATGGCCCGGCTGGCTTGATCTGCGGAATATTCCTGATCTCGGAAGACTGTCAGCCCCTCTTTCAAAGAAAGTTGGAACCAATCCCGGCACGTCACGCGGTTGCCTGTCCAGTTATGGAAATATTCATGGGCGATCACCCCTTCCACATTATCAAAGTCTGTATCCGTGGCGATCTGGGGGGCGGCAAGAACATATTTGGTATTGAAGATATTGAGGCTTTTGTTCTCCATCGCCCCCATATTGAAATCCGAAACGGCAACGATATTGTAGATATCCAGATCATATTCCAGCCCATACACCTCTTCGTCCCAGCGCATGGCGCGTTTCAGGCTGTCCATGGCATGCTGGCATTTGGGAAGATCGCGGGCTTTCGCATAGATATGGAGCGCCACGGTGCGGCCGGAGCGGGTCGTGAACTGGTCGCTCAACACACCAAGGTCACCGGCCACCAAAGCAAACAGATAGGCCGGTTTTTTAAACGGATCTTCCCATACAGCGAAATGACGCCCCGCCCCCAGATCGCCCTGTTCGATCCGGTTTCCGTTGGACAGCAAAACCGGATAGGCTGCCTTGTCCGCCTCGATACGCACCGTAAATCGGGTCATTACATCGGGGCGGTCGGGAAAAAAGGTGATATTGCGAAATCCTTGCGCTTCGCATTGGGTGCAGAAATTTCCGCCCGATTTATAAAGCCCTTCCAGCCGTGCATTGTTTTGCGGCTCGATTTCAACTTCGATTTCCAGAACGCCGGATGCGGGCATATGCTTGATGGTAAGCTGTTCACCAACCCGGCTTATGCGCCCGGCCGGAAGCGGGATGCCATCCAGCTTGATCGAAAGCAAACCCATCTGGGGATCGCCGTCCAAAACAAGATCCGGCACATTTTCCGACTGCCGGACCACTGTCATGGTGGATAAAACCCGCGTGCCTTTCTCTCGAAGATCAAAGCAAAGCGCCATGCTTTCGATCGCAAAGGCAGGCGCTTCATAATCTTTTAGAAAAATGGTCTGTGGTTGGGCATGATCCAGCGACATGAAGGCACCTGTTTTAATCATCAAGAAGAACAAGGGCGCCACATTAGAGAGCACCCCCAGCAAGAGCAAGGGCTTGGCTCATAGTCAGATCCTTGGCATAATCGGGGGCGCAAACACTGCACATGCCGCCGGAGCATGGGTCCGGCATCTTCAGGAAAACAGGATATAAGACGATGGCGACCGGAACGGTGAAATGGTTCAACACATCAAAAGGCTTCGGATTTATTGCGTCTCAGGACTTTCCAAAAGATGTGTTCGTGCACATTACCGCCGTCAAAAATGCAGGGCTTGAAACACTGGAAGAAGGGCAAATGGTGGAATTTGACGCAGAGCCCGATCGTAAAGACCCGTCACGCATCTCTGCCCAGAATCTTAAGGCGATATAATATCTGAATGGGGGGCCGCCGATCAGCTTTTCTTATAGGTTTCGATGGCCTTTTGTAGAGATTTCCGAAGTTGCTGGCCAATCTCGCCCCCTTCGCCTTTTACCCGCCCTTTGATCACGGCGCGCATGGCATCCACATGGGATTTCACCAATTCGACCATTTTATCGTCGATATCGGTTTTGATGGATGTGAAGTTGGAAAGGGAATCCGCGAAACTGGTGATCAGAGGATAGCCAAAGGTGCCGCCCTGCCCCTTCATATCATGGGCAATGCGGTGAATTTCTTCGAAGAAATCCTTGCGGTCTTCCGGTGTATCAACGCAGCGGACATGTTGTTCCGCCAGTTTCGTGATAAGGCCAGAGACCCAATCGGGATAATCTTCGGAAAGCGTTTCCAAAGCTTTTTCAGCCTTTTCCATGGCTTCTGGAGAAATGCCCCCCTTGCCGCCACCCAGACCATGGGTTTTTTCCTTCAACCGGTTTCTGAACCGATAAAAGCGCACAATCGTGGGGGCTTTTTTTTCTTCATTAGCCACGCACAATCTCCACGCCGGGGCTTTTGTCCGTCAACACACGCCGGTCCTCGAAATCGATATCTGCCTGTCTGCGGCGTCTGTCCGGCCCGAAATAGCTACGCGTATGCACAAATTGCCGTTGGCGCTCAATGATGGAAATCAGCTTATTTCCGATAGCCTGAATGGTAAAGGGCTTGGCCAGAAATTCGGTAACACCCATATCGCGGGCTTCCTGAACCCGTTTTGGTTCGGAAAAGCCGGTAATCATGATGAACGGGATGAAGCGATCCGGGCTTTCCTTATGACGACGCGCCCAGCGCAGCAAGATCATGCCATCAACCGGCGACATCTGCCAATTGGACATGACGATATCGACTTCTTGCGTGCCGACCTTCATCGGATCTTCTTTGACCTGCTTTAGAAAATTAATGGCTTCGCCACCATCTTCAACGGCAAACACTTTTCCAACGCCAAGAATTCTCAAGGAATTGATCAATAAGGATCGAATGAACAAACTGTCTTCGACAATCAGAACGCTCAATCTTTCGAAATCATAGTCTGCCATTTCAGTCTCTTCAGTGATCTCCAGATGTGTATAAAGACCGCGATAAGGTAAATTTTTCAATAAAAAAGCAAAGGGTTATCTTGCGATTGTCGATTTGAGTCGGGCAATTTCCTGCCGTAAGGCGCACCGATGGGCTTCATAATCCTTGGGCTCGGCCTTTTCCGCTGTTTGTGCAAGCAAGGCTAAGGGTTTGGCGCCAATGGATCGCGCTGCCCCTTTCAGCCGGTGAAGGGCCGTTCGCCAGTCTTGTGGGGAGGATGTTTCAAGGGCTGCAAAATAATTCGGCGCATTTTTTATAAAAATATCTATGACTTCATCCTGCAACGCCTTGTCACCGCCAGTAAAATTGTCAAGATGGGTGTGATCGATGGGAGAGGGATGGTGTGGCATGGGGTCATTTTCCAGATATACGCCGTAGCGTTGGTTCAATGATAACCTGACCTTCATATGTCTCCGTGTAAATACTGACCATGATACCGTGCTATATTTGATGCGCCTGCAAGGGTTTGTCGGGAAGTCTAATGAACGCTAAACTGGATTTTCAACCACCGCCACAAGAGAAAACAACTGCGCCCATGCAAACAGCAGGGCCGGCAGCATCCTTTGGCAGACGGCTATGGCCCTTTGCCTTTGCTGCTGTGTTGAGCACCTTATGGGTGATGGCGGCAGGCTATGCGGCCATGCGCGCCGGGCTTTTCAATCCGGATAATCCGCTGCAATTAGTGGACCTTGCCGCTTTGATCGCGGGTGTTCTTACGCCCTTGGCTATTGTGTGGCTTATTGCTTTGGTATTCCAGCGCACCGATCCCTTGCTTGAGCGACGTCTGGAAATTGCACAAGATATGGACCGCGCCCTTGCGCCCATCGAGCATGCGGAAAAGCGTCTCGACCAGCTTTTGGTCCGTGTTCGCCATGATATGGATCATGTGGAAGCGGCTGTGGATTTGGCGGCCAGCCGTATTGATAGCCTTGAAGGCCGCTTCAAAAGCGAGATTGCCGATCTGTTTTCCGTCACGGCAGATGCCGAAGCCAAAGCGGCCTCCATTCAGGATATGTTCCGGCGCGAGCGGGAAGCTCTTGGCCAATTGGATGAACAGGTAACGCAACGCTTGCGTCAATCGGAAGAAACGGCAGACAGCTTTTCCGAACGGGTCATAAAGGCAGCCGGTGCCGCCGGAGATGCCGTGGATAAAGCGTCCGGGACCTTGGATGATCGCGGCCAGTCCCTGATTGCTTCAGCCGAACAGGCGGCGGCCGATTTGAAAGAAGCCGAAGCCGCCCTTGGGGATCGTTTGACAGCACTGGATGACCTGTCCCGCTTGCTTGATGCCCGCTTCAACGGCATGAGCCACGATATTTCCACTCAGCTTGACCGCTTCAAACAGCGCATGGCTGAACTGGATCAACTTGATGGACAGCTTACGCAAACATTGGAAGAGCGTCATAGCCGCCTTGCCTATCTTGCGGAATCCTCTGAAAGCGATGCCCAGCGTGTGACCCAGGCATTGGAGAAAAGCAGCGACCTTTTGAACGACAGGGCGCAAGAGGCGTTGAACCGCAGCGAAGATGCGGGCCGCGAGATCGAGCGCCAAGCCCAGGAACTGGATCGCATCATTGGCAGCACATTGGAACGGGCGCAGGAAAGTTTCCGGGGGCTTTCGGAAAATCTGGCCCTGCAAGCCCATGAGGCCGACACGATTTCCAAACAACAAGCCGATGAGGCTTTGGATCGGGTAAAAGCCGCCCTATCGGGCTTTGAAGCGCAGCTTGCCGCGTTTGACGACAAAGCCAATGAAGCAGGGATGCGCATTGCCGAGCGGATTTCGCATCTGAAATCCAATTTCGATGATGAAGCGGGGGCCGTCGAACATCGTGCCGCCCGCAGTGTGGAAGAATTGAACCGTCTTGCGGCGATGCTTGCGGATCAGGCGGAAATGGTTGCCTCCGCCGCAGGAGATGCGGCGCAAAATATGGGCGAAGCGGGAGAACGCATGGATGAACGCACCGCCAATCTTGGGCAAGTGCTGGAAGATATGCGCCAACGCATTGATGAAGTTACCGCCCGTCTGGAAGAAGAGCGCGGGGCCTTGGCCGCCACTTCAGAGGCCAGCGCCAACACCGTTTTGGAAGCCGCAGATCGCTTCCGCACGCAATCCGACGATCTGAGCCGCCATGCCGAAGCCACATCCGAACGGGTTTTGGCCAGCAGCGAAAATCTTTCGACGGAAATCGCACGTATCGATCAACAAGGGCGCGGCGCAACGCAAGCATTGGAGCAATCATTACAAAGCCTGAAAGCCGAAGGCAGCGGCTTGATGGAAACGCTGGAACGGTCTTCAGAGTCCTTGGGGCAGGCCGCCACAGCCTTTGGCGGCGAACGGGAGCGTATCCTGAACGATACCGCAGATGCCGCCAAGAATTTGCACGAAGCCGCGGAAAAAGTGGGGCAAAAAGCCGAACAGATGCGCACAGCCGGAGGAGAAACCGGCGACCATCTGAACGCCATCGCCAGCCGCTTTTCTGGCGCTGCGGAGAAAATCATGGAAGCGGCCCGCGCCGCTGAGACCAGCGCCAAAACATCCGGTCAGGAGTTCGAGCAAACCTTGTCTGTTGCCATTACCCGCGGGCTTCGGGAAGTGGGGCAATCCATGGATACGCTCAACACCATGTTCGATGCGGAAGTGCGCGATCTGGAAAACCACATCACCCAGACCATCAATAAAACGGTCAATGCCTTGCGCGAGGCTTCGGCTCAGGCGGGCGATGAAAGCGAGCGTATGGCGCACCGCCTTGCCGAACAGTCGGACAAACTGATTCACAAGGCCAATAGCTTTCTCAGCAAATCCGAAGAGGTGGAGCGGCGTATTCTGGCCTCGTCACGCGATGAATTCGTGCGCACATCTTCCTTGCTGATCGAAAGTCTCCAATCTGCCTCTGTGGATATTGATAAAATTCTGGAAGCTGAAGTGCCCGACGATGTATGGCAAAAATATCTGTCGGGCGATCGGTCCATCTTTTCGCGGCGCACCGTTCGTTTGGCCGACCGCACCACCCGCCAACGCATCATAAGGATGTTTGAAACGGATCGGGAATTCCGCGATACGGTCTTGAAATTCTTCCGGGATTTTGAGGCCTTGATGGAACAGGTCGGAAGCCGCGACAAACATAGTGCGTTATCTGTCACTCTTATTTCGTCCGAGATGGGAAAGCTGTATGTTTTGCTTGCTCAATCTTTGAAGAAAATCCAGTAAGTCTTTATAAGAGAGTAAATTTATGGGGATCACTGCCAGACCGTTCTGGCTTGGGGCCATTTTGGCGGGGATGTTGGGAGCCTGCTCCTCCGAGCAATCACCGGAAACAGATAAAGCATCCGCCGAACTATCGGACAGGCCAATTGTTCAATGGCGGATGGCCTCCACCTATCCTTCAAGCCTGATTATTTTGGGCACCATGGGAAAGCGGGTGGAAAGCCTTGCCCGTGATATTTCTGGCGGCAGCATTGATATACGCTTTTATGAGCCGGGGGCGCTGGCCCCGCCCTTTGAAATTTTTGACGCCATATCTTATGGAGCTTTGGAAGCGGGATGGTCCACACCGGGATATTGGGCCGGGCGCGAACCGGCTTTGCAATTATTCTCGGCCCTGCCCTTTGGCCCATCTGCGGAAGAATATCTGGCATGGTTCGATTATGGCGGTGGCCGCGCTCTTTATGAGAAACTCTATCACCGTCACAATATCCACGGCCTGATTTGCGGGATTTCTCCGCCCGAAGCTGCGGGCTGGTATAAAAAGCCGATCAACAAGGTCGAAGACTTCAAGGGCCTTAAAATCCGGTTTTTCGGGTTGGGCGGCAAGGTTCTGGAAAAACTTGGCGCTTCTGTGCAGCTTTTATCTGGCGGCGATATTTTCCCGGCATTGGAACTTGGGACCATTGACGGCACAGAATTTTCCGTTCCCGCCGTTGATCTGAAGATGGGCTTTTATCAGGCGGCGAAGCATTATTATTTCCCCGGTTGGCATCAGCAGAGCACGTTTTTTGAGCTGATGATCAATCTGGACCAATGGAACGCGTTGAACGCCACCCAACAAGCGCAAATCGAAGCCGTCTGTTCCAGCAATATCCGCTATGGCCTTTCACAAGGGGAGGCTTTGCAGATCGATGCCATGCGCGAACTGAGCGAAAAGGGCGTGGAATTTCATAAATTCTCGCCAGAAATTCTGGAGGCTTTGGAAACAGCCTGGGGCGAGGTCGCCGACGAACTCTCGGCCTCCAATGCCGATTTCGCTACCGGATGGGAGAGCCTGCGCCAGTTCCGCGCCGGACATCGGGTGTGGCGTGAACGCGGATATCTAAAGCAATGACGGGGATGGAACGCACTTTGCGGATTGCCCGGTCCCTTGAATATATCGTCACGATCATTGGCCGGATGGCAGGATGGTTGATCCCCGCATTGATGTTCGTGATCGTGATGGATGTGGTGTTGCGGCACTGGTTCGTGATCGGCTCTACCGCACTACAAGAACTGGAATGGCACCTTCATGGCGCCTTGTTTTTATTGGCCTTGGGATATGCCTATTTCAAAAACGCCCATGTGCGGATCGAAATTTTCTACGAACGGTGGTCCGTCAGAACACGGGCATGGGTCGAGCTTTGGGGAATCATATTGATGATGCTGCCCTATTGTGCGGCCATTTTGTGGTTTGCCTCCGATTATGCAGCCCGGGCGTTTCTTGTGGGGGAATCCAGCCCCTCGCCTGCCGGTTTGCCCGATAGATGGATCATCAAATCCACTCTGGTTTTGGGATTTGCGGTGCTTGGCCTTGCGGGCATTTCTCGCGGATTGACTCTGATGGTGTTTTTATTCGGCCCGAAATCCTTGGCCCAGCATTGCGGTTTTCCCCATCAAGGGGCTGGCCCTTATGATGAAACCGATCTCCAGACCGAAGATGCACGGCCATGATCATCGAAATCCTGCCTTTGTTGATGTTTTTAGTGCTGGCCGCCTTGCTGTTTACGGGCTTTCCTGTGGCCTTTGTTCTGGGCGGTGTGGGCCTTGCTTTTTGGCTGTTGGCGGTGGCTTTGGGGATTGAAAATCCCTTGAGCTTTTTTCTGGTGGTGGGCCGGATTTTCGGCGGAGTGGTGGATAATCTCACCTTGGTCGCCATTCCCATGTTCATTTTTATGGGCACCCTTTTGGAAAAAAGCGGTGTGGCCCGCGATCTGTTATCGGCCTTGCAGGTGCTGACACGAAAGATTCCCGGCGGGCTTGCGCTGTCTGTTACCCTGATCGGGGTTGTGATGGCGGCCACCACCGGAATTATCGGCGCAAGTGTGGTGATGATGACCGTTCTGGCCTTGCCGGTGATGATCGACCGTGGCTATGACAAAGCGTTGGCCAGTGGCACCATTGCCGCTTCGGGGACGCTGGGTATTCTTGTGCCGCCGTCGATCATGCTGGTGGTTATGGCGGACTTGCTGTCCACCTCTGTCGGTGGGCTTTTTATGGCAGCCTTGTTGCCCGGCTTGTTGTTATCCACGCTGTATCTGCTGTGGATTATTGCACGTACGGCGATTTCCCCGCAGCTTGCCCCTGCTCTGCCCAAATCCGAAGGGCCGCGCTCATTGCTGGCGCTGTCGGGTTTGATGATCCGCAGTTTTTTGCCGCCGGTTTTGCTGATTGCCCTTGTGCTCGGCTCCATATTTGGCGGCTATGCCACGCCAACCGAAGCCAGTGGAATCGGCGCAGCGGGGGCCTTGGTTCTGGCTCTTTTGCGGAAAAATTTCCGGTGGAAAACCTTTCTGGAAAGCCTTGACCAGTCCACACTGACAAGCGCCATGCTGTTTGGAATTTTTGTAGGGGCCACAGCCTTTTCTTATGTCTTTGCCTTGCTGGGCGGCCATGATCTGATCGTCGGATTTGTGGATAGTCTTGATGTTGGGCCATGGGGCATTTTGTTTGTACTGATGGCCATCGTGTTTATTTTGGGATTCTTTTTCGATTGGATCGAGATCACCTTGATTGTGTTGCCTGTGTTTGCACCGGTGATCAAGGCGCTGGATTTTGCAGGCCATGTCCCCTTCCCTGAACTGACCATCACATGGTTCGCAGTGCTGGTTGCGGTGAATTTGCAGACCAGCTTCTTGACGCCACCTTTTGGTTTCGCACTGTTTTATCTGAAAGGTGTGGCCCCCAGATCGGTACGCATCCAGCATATTTATAAAGGCGTTATCCCCTTCATTATCTTGCAGATTTTGGCTCTTGGGGCGGTGATGGCGTGGCCCGATATAGCCTTATGGCTGCCCTCTCGCATGCAATAGGGTAAAATACGTCCTGTGCGCGCCTTTGCACTTTGCCTATAAGGCTCATCCGTTCTTTCCGCAAAAGACAAGGAGTTCCCTGATGGAGCGTGTGATCAACCGCCGCGACCTTTCGTTTCAGCTTTATGACGTGCTTGATGTGGCTTCCTTGTCGGCCTATCCGCGTTTTTCAGAGCACGACAAAGCCAGCTATGAAGCCGTGATCGATGCTGCCGAACGGTTGGCCATGGATAAATTCGCCGATCACGCCCACAAGGCCGATGAGAACGAGCCTCAATATGAAAATGGCCGGGTGGTGATGATCCCGGAAGTGAAAGAGGCGCTCTCCCATTATCTGGCCGGTGGCTTCCATCTGGCCCACCGCGATGAATCCGAAGGCGGGATGCAGTTGCCTTTGGTCATAAGCCAGGCGATCGCGGCGATTTTCACCGGAGCCAACGCATCCACCACGGCCTATCCGTTTCTGACCATCGCTGCGGCCAATCTTCTGAGCGCCTATGCCTCTGATGACCAGAAAGAGCAATTCTTGAAACCCATGCTGGAAGGCCGCTTTTTCGGCACCATGTGCCTGTCGGAACCGCAAGCGGGATCGTCTTTGGCGGATATTCGCACCAAGGCCACGCCGTTATCCGATGGCAGCTATGCCATTAAAGGCACCAAGATGTGGATTTCTGCTGGTGACCATGATCTGGCAGAAAATATCGTGCATCTGGTCTTGGCGAAAATCCCCGGAGGACCGGAAGGGGTGAAGGGTATTTCGCTCTTCATCGTGCCCAAATATCAAGTGGATCATGAAGGCCGTGTGGGTGAAAGCAATGATGTGGCTTTGGCGGGCCTCAATCACAAGATGGGCTATCGCGGCACCACCAATTGCATGCTGAATTTTGGTGAGAATGATGCCTGCCGTGGCTATCTGGTGGGCGTTGTGCATCATGGTCTTGGCTACATGTTCCATATGATGAATGAAGCCCGCATCGGCGTTGGCCTTGGGGCGACGATGATGGGCTATGCGGGGTATCTGGCATCGCTGGATTACGCGAAACAGCGTCCGCAAGGCCGTCCGGTGGATGCCAAAGATCCCGCAAGCCCGCCGGTTCCCATCATTGCCCATGCGGATGTGCGGCGCATGTTGCTGGCACAAAAATCCTATGTGGAAGGGGCGCTGTCGCTGTGCCTTTATTGCGCACGGTTGCTGGATGAAGCGCAGCAAACCGAAGATGCCGACACAAAAAAACGCAATCTTTTGCTGCTTGATCTCTTGACCCCCATTGCCAAGGCGTGGCCTTCGGAATTTTGTCTGGAAGCCAATAAGCTGGGGATCCAGGTTCTGGGGGGCTATGGCTACACCCGCGATTATCCTCTGGAGCGGCTCTACCGCGACAATCGCCTCAACCCCATCCATGAAGGCACCAATGGTATCCAGAGCCTTGATCTTTTGGGCCGCAAGGTTATGGCGGAAAAGGGACTGGCCTTTCGGTTGATGATGGAGCGCATCGGGGACGCCATTGGCGAGGCCAAGGCCCATCCGGTTCTGGAAGAACAGGTTGCGGCCATGCAAGGGGCTGTGGATCTGCTGTCCCGTGTGACGGTGAAGCTGGTGACCGCCGCCCATGAAGGAAAAACCGAAGCCTTTCTTGCCAATTCCCATGAATATCTTTTGCTGATGGGCCATGTGGTGATGGCATGGATGTGGTTGCGCCAAGCAACGGTTGCTGCGGCAAAAATCACCGATGCGGTGGGCGATGACCGGAGCTTTTTTGCCGGGAAATTAATGGCGGCACGGTATTTCTTCATCCATGAATTACCCAAGACCGGCCCACAAGCCGCTTTGCTGGCTTCGTTGGATACGACAGTGCTTGATATGCCCAATGAAGGCTTCTGAGCAGCCCGAAAGATCAGACATGAAAAACCGGGGAGATTTCCCCGGTTTTTATCTGAGCGTCTATCAGCTTTTAGACCAGCCGGCTTTGCTTCAAGGCAGCGCCGATAAAGCTGGCAAACAGCGGATGCGGATCAAAGGGCTTTGATTTCAGCTCTGGATGGAACTGTACACCAATATACCAGGGATGATCCGACAACTCGACAATTTCCGGCAGATTGCTGTCCGGTGACAAGCCAGAGAACACCAATCCAGCCTCTTCAAGCTGGCTGCGATAGGAAATGTTCACTTCATAACGATGGCGATGACGCTCGGAAATCCGGTCTGTGCCATAGATCTTTTGAACATGGCTGCCGGCGGTGAGTTTTGCGGGATAAGCACCCAAACGCATCGTTCCGCCTAAATCCATATCGGATTCGCGGATTTCGATCCCCGCTTCCGTGGCCCATTCTGTTAGCAGGCCTACAACCGGAACCTTTGGCGTGCCGAATTCTGTGGACCCTGCTCCTTCCAGTCCGGCCATATTCCGGGCGGCTTCCACCACGGCCATTTGCATCCCGAGGCAAATGCCAAAGAAGGGGATATTATGTTCACGGGCAAAGCGGGCTGCCGCAATTTTCCCTTCGGTGCCGCGTTGGCCAAATCCGCCGGGCACCAAAATACCGTGTACATCTTCCAGACGATGGATGGCATCGGGCTGTTCAAACAACTCGGCTTCAATCCATTCGATCTTCACATTCACACGATTGGCGATCCCGCCATGCACCAGAGATTCGCTTAAAGACTTATAGGCATCTTTAAGGCCGGTATATTTCCCGACGATGGCGATTTTCACTTCGCCTTCGGGGTTTTTAAGATTTTTGACAATGTCGTTCCAGCGGCTCAGGTCCACAGGTTGCTCGGCAGGCAAGCCGAAAACTTTCAGAACTTCATCATCCAGCCCTTCCCCATGATAGGCGATGGGCACTTCATAAATGGACGAGACATCAAGGGCCTGGATCACCGCCGATTTCGCAACATTACAAAACAGCGCGATCTTGTGGCGCTCGCCCAGCGGAATCGGTTGTTCCGCCCGGCACACCAGAATATCCGGCGAGATACCAATGCCGCGCAATTCCTTCACGGAATGTTGGGTCGGTTTGGTTTTCAACTCGCCCGCCGCTTTGATGAACGGCACCAATGTCAAATGAATGAAGCAGCTTTGGCCGCGATCCAGATCGGTGCCCAATTGACGGATCGCCTCCATGAATGGAAGGCTTTCGATATCGCCCACCGTACCGCCGATTTCACACAGCACGAAATCAATGCCATCGGTTTGTGCGAGCACGAAATCCTTGATAGCGTCGGTCACATGGGGAATCACCTGCACGGTGCCGCCCAAATAATCCCCGCGCCGTTCTTTCGTCAGAATATCCTGATAGATTCGGCCCGATGTGACATTATCGGTGGTGCGTGAAGGCACACCGGTAAAACGCTCATAATGGCCCAAATCCAGATCGGTTTCTGCCCCATCATCGGTGACATAAACCTCGCCATGCTGATAAGGCTCATGGTGCCCGGATCCACATTCAAATATGGATCGAGCTTGCGCAGCCGCACAGTATAACCGCGCGCCTGAAGCAGTGTTCCCAATGCAGCGGATAACAGCCCCTTGCCAAGCGAGGAAACCACACCGCCGGTGATGAAAATATACCGGGTCATGGACATGCACTATAGTTGACTATTGGCAAAGCAACAGTCTTGGATTTCAGATGATTTTGGGTAACACTGGTCGTCCGCTCCGGATTTTCCATCAAGAGCGCACCATTGCTTTGTCCCTCAATCGGGAATCGGAACCGTTGGGGTTTCCGGCTGCGACGCTTCGATATTGGTTTCATCGAGCACCGAACTGCTTTCACGCCCTTGCCCGGCCAAAATCGCCAGCGTCAAGCTGGTGAGCAGGAAACCTGCGGCAAGAAAAGACGTGGCTTTTGTGAGAAGGTCGGCGGCACCGCGGGCCGACATCATTCCACCAGCATTGCCCCCCATGCCCAGACCGCCCCCTTCGGAACGCTGCAGCAAGATCACGCCCACAAGGGCGATGGCGATGGCCAAATGGATAATGAGAAGAACAACTTGCATCTTATCGTTACCATACGGATTGAATGCGAAATGCACCGTCCCAGGATGTTGCCCGTCGGTGCGTTGAGGGCCTGTCTAGCGCAGCCGCCCCAAAATGACCAGTGCGAAGTTTACACTTGGGAAAAACTGTCCTTTAATTGCTGCGATAGGCATCAAGAATTCCATTGAAATCCAAGGCCTTAAGGCTTGCCCCTCCGACAAGGGCCCCATTCACATTGGGAACCGCCATTAATGTATGCGCGTTGCTGGCCTTCACCGAGCTCCATAAAGAATGCGCATTTGATCGCCCAAAGCAAAGCGGTCTGCCAGATGGTCGCGGATGGTCTGGTGCATCATTGCCACGTCTTCGGGTTTCGGGATGCGCCCGGTGCCAATGGCCCAGATAGGCTCATAGGCAATGACAGTATTGGACGCCGTGGCACCATCAGGAACGGAATGGGCCAATTGGTCGAGCACAATCTTTTCTGCCCAGCCTGCATCGCGCTGCGATATGGTTTCCCCCACACAGATGATGGCGCTCAGAGTCGCATTGTGGGCAGCAAGGGCCTTTTCACGCACCTGTTCGCTGGTTTCATTATGATCCTCGCGGCGTTCGGAATGTCCAACGATCACATAACGCGCGCCGAGATCCGCCAACATTTTTGCCGAAATATCGCCGGTATACGCGCCTTTTTCCCGGGAATGGCAATCCTGGGCCCCAACGCTTACGGGGCCGCCGCGTACCATGGCAGTCATCGGGTGAATCAGCGTGGTGGGCGGGCATAAAAGCACCTCGGCCTGCGCCGGGTTTTCCGTTAACAAGGCTTGCAAATGCCGGGCCTCCTCCAGATCTTTCAAAAGACCGTGCATTTTCCAGTTTCCGGCGACAAGCGGTGTAATTATTGGCAAGGCCATGGTCGTTCTTTCCCGATTTCAGAGTGGAATTCACGATTAAGAGCATATTTTGGCAGATTATCCTTGCGGATACCTCTAGCAGCACCATAAGAAAACGCCAAGATCGGTGCACATTTGCTTTTATGGCGGCAAGCGATAAGATGCGCCGCCGCCTGCTCTTATGGCAGATGTGCGACATATTCATTTCGGAGCGAGATACAGTTCATGCTCAGCGCAATTCGAGGCACTTTGTTCATTTGTCGTCCTGACACTTTTGGGACTTTTGATCGCCAGTTTCGCCCTTTGGGGCATTCCCGACCTATTTTCCAATACCGGCGGACGCGCGGTGGTCACCATTGGCGATCAAGAGATCGATGTGGTTGAATTCGATCGGGCCTATGGCCAGCGTCTTCGCCAGATGGAAGCGCAGTTCGGGCAGGTGATCGACCGTGAACAGGCGGCGGCCATTGGCATCCCTCAGCAGGTGCTGCAACAACTGGTATCCGAACGCAGTTTCAATATGCATGCCAAAGAGCTTGGTTTGCGGGGCAGCAATCGGCAGGTGGTGACCACCATCCATGAGGTGGAAGCCTTTGAGGGCTTTGACGGACGCTTTGACCGCACGGCCTATGAAAACCAACTGGCCCAAGCCGGTGTGACACCCGGTGAATTTGAAACATCCTTGCGCAATGATCTGATGCGTCGCCAGTTGGTCGAGGCTTTGGTGGCCGCCAAGCCGGCCCCCGACACCCTTGCCGAATCCTTGTTCCGCTATCGCAATGAAAGCCGCAAAGCGACGATCCTGAGCGTATCTGCGCAAGAGGTGGGAACCATAGACTTGCCCACAGAAGATGAACTGCGCGCCGCTTTCGAGGTTGAAAAAGGGCGTTTCATGACCCCGGCTTATAAAATGGTGGCCGTGGCGGAAATTTCTCCCGCATCTGTCGCCAAGCCCGATGAGGTGACGGACGAGGAGCTGGAAGAAGGCTATGCGGCCCGTTTGGCAGAATTTCAAACGCCGGAACTGCGCGATGTCGATCTGGTTTCCTTTGGCGTAAACGATAAGGAATTGGCTGAAACATTCGTATCCCGCATTGAAGCAGGCGAGCCTTCGACACTGTTTTGAGCGATATGACGGATTTCCAGCCGGATGAAATCGCGCTTGGCGATATGAGCCATAGCGATATCGAGCAAGATTATAATACCAAAGTGGCCGATGCGGTGTTTGCTCTGACAGAACCGGGCCTCAGCGCGCCCGCCCAAAGCGTGTTTGGCTGGCATATCTTCCGTGTTCGCGGAATTACCGAGCCGGTCAACCGTCCGCTGGATCAGGTGGCCAATATCTTGCGCCAGGAAATTGCCGAAGAAAAAGCCCTTGATGCGGTGTATGATGTCTCCGTTGAGGCAGAAGAAATGTTGGCACGCGGTGCGGGCTTGCAAGAAATCGCCACCAATCTTCAGCTTGTTTTTGAACAGGCCACTGTTTCGAGAGAAGGTCTGTTGCAAACGGGCGGCGTTGTACAAGGGGCGATTTCCCGCCATTTGTCGGATGTCTGGGCGCTTGAAATCGACGAACCCGTCATGCTGGAGCCAACCGATGATGGCGGCTTTACCTTGATGGATGTCACCGATGAAATCCCACCGCAGCAGCGCCCCTTTATCGAGGTGCAAGACCAGCTCCGTGAGAATTTGATCGCTGAACGCCAGCTTGCCAAAGCCGGGGAAAAGGCTGAAGAGCTTGCCCAATCCTTGCGGTCGGGCGAACCGATTGCGACTTTGGCCGAAACGGCAGGTGCGGATCTGTTGGAAACCGATTGGATCACCCGTTCCGGCATTGGCCGGTCCAATCAGGTGGCGCCGATTGTGGGCCGCTTGATGTTCCAGATGGCCGTGGGTGATGTGGCTGTGGAACGCGCCGCATCGGGCGATGGCTATGTGGTGGTGCGCCTTGATGATAAAAAACCGGGCAATCCGCAAACCGATGCTGCTGAATATGAAGCCCTTCTGGATAGCCTGGGCACAGCCATGCTCAATGATGCACTGGTGCAATATGAAAGCGCCTTACGCAAAGACTATGGCGTTGAGGTGAATACCAATTTGTTGCAACAAGTGATCAATCCGCAGGGGGCGCTCTAGGTGCTTGATGTCTTTCCGTCGCAGCCAAAGGCACAAACGCTTTACGACAACGGCACCGCGCAGGTTCTTTCCACCCGGTTGGTTGCAGATCTTGAAACACCTATTTCCGCCTATTTGAAGCTGACAGGCGGACAATCGGGCAGTTTCTTGCTGGAATCGGTGGAAGGCGGCGCTGTGCGGGGCCGCTATACCATCATCGGTTTTGCCCCGGATATTCTGTGGCGTTGCACGGGCAACAAGGCAGAGATCGCCCATCTTCAGGAAGGTCTGGCAGCCAAGGACGCTGTGTTTGAAACACAAGATCTGGATGCCCTGCCCGCCTTGCGCCAGCTTTTACGCAGTTCGTTGATCGATCTGCCCGAAGATCTGCCGCCCATGGCTGCGGGCCTTGTGGGCTATATGGGCTATGACATGGTGCGCCTGATGGAAGACCTTGGGCCGGGCAATCCCGATCCCTATGGCCTTCCCTCCGCTTTGTTCGTGCGTCCCACCGTGATGGCGATTTTCGATTCCGTTACCGATCGCATCACCCTTGTCACGCCAATCCGCCCCAAGGCCGGTATATCGGCGGCCGAGGCTTATGAACGCGGTGTCGAGCGGCTTCAATCCGCTGTCACGGCCTTGGAACGGCCCCTCCCCATGATAGATGTGGCCGAAGATCAGCCCGCATCCGATGGACCGGCGGATATCACCAGCCATACAGGACTTGAGCGCTATCGGGAGATGGTAGCCTCTGCCAAGGAGCATATGGCTGCTGGCGATATTTTTCAGGTGGTTCTGGCCCAGCGTTTTTCGGTGCCTTTCACCCTGCCGCCCTTTGCCCTGTATCGCACTTTACGGCGCTTGAATCCGTCGCCATTTCTTTATTTCCTGAATTTCGATGAAGCCGCCTTGGTGGGATCGTCGCCGGAAATTCTGGTGCGGTTGCGCGATAACGAAGTCACCATTCGCCCCATTGCCGGCACCCGCCCGCGCGGGAAAGACGCACAAGAAGATGAAGCGCTGGCCGCCGATCTGTTGGCCGATCCCAAAGAACTGTCCGAGCATTTGATGTTGCTCGATCTGGGGCGCAATGATGTGGGGCGCGTGTCGATCCCCGGCAGTGTTCAGGTGACACAACGCAATCTCGTCGAGAAATATTCCCATGTGATGCATATCGTGTCCAATGTAACCGGCACACTGGATTCCGATCATTATGATGCCGTGGCCGCCCTGGAAGCAGGATTCCCGGCCGGAACGGTTTCCGGAGCGCCTAAAATCCGTGCCATGGAAATCATCGATGAACTGGAAAGCGAAGGCCGCGGCCCCTATGCCGGTGCTGTTGGCTATTTCGCGGCAAATGGCAGCATGGACACCTGCATTGTCTTAAGAACGGCGGTGGTAAAAGATGGCACCATGCATGTTCATGCGGGCGCCGGGCTTGTGGCCGATAGCGTGCCGGAATCGGAACATCTGGAATGTGAAAACAAGGCGCGTGCCTTGTTCCGCGCCGCTGAAGAAGCCGTACATTTTGCCGCCAGGCCGGGGCGCGGCCCAAAGCTGAGCTGAGACTCGTTTTTCTTAAAAATCAGGGTGTTGCCATGCCGGTGCCGTGATTTGGGGTGGCCGCAAACCGTTTTTGGCGATTTTCCATACGTGTCACAGCCGCGCTCAAGGGCAAAAGAACCAGCCCCCGCTTTTTCGCATCGGGCAACCAATGGGCAATGGCCTTGATGGTTTGCGGATGCGGATGACCGATTCCGATGGCCAGCCCTGTCCGTCTTGCAAGGCGTTCCATATCGTCGAGATTCTGGATCACGCTTTCTGCGGTTTGCTCATTATCCAAAAACACATCACGGGCGATATTGGGAACGCCCATTTCCGCGGCCTTTCTCTGGGCAACCGTGTGGGCGGTGGTGCGGGAATCGAGAAAGAGCAAGCCTCGGCCCTGTAGGCTTTGCATCACCATTTCCATAGCTTTCGGGTTTTCCGTCAACCGGCTGCCCATATGGTTATTGACCCCGACAAAGCCTGTGAAGCGCTCCAGATTCCACTGCAACCGGCTTTGAAACTCTTGCTCATTCAACGTCCCCAACAAAGCCATTGGCCCCGGATCTGCGCTATTGCCTTGCGGTTCCATAGGCAGATGCACCATCAGCTCATGGCCAGCTTTTCGGGCCGCAGCGGTTTGTTCGGGCAAATGATCGGCATAAGGCAAGAAGGATAATGTCAAAGCCCCGTCCAATTTGATCAGCTTTTTGGTGGCCGAACGGTTGAGCCCCACATCATCAATCACCAGTACAATGGCCGGTTTTGAATCCGCATCTTTCGGGGGGGCAGCCGCAAAACGCATCCATGCGGGCCGTGTGGAGGGCGGATCAAGCGGCGTGATATGCGGGCTTGTATTTGATCGGTTGGCGATCCGGCTGTCGCCTTGCGGGCTATCATCGAAAACCATTTGCGGAGGCGTGATCAGCGAAGGCGCAGGGCGCATTTCCCTTTCCATCCCCATTTCGGTTTCACGGGAGGGATGTACGCCGGTCAGTTGGGACAAGGCGACCAGAATAAGGCCCAAAACCAGCAAAGCCCCGAAAACGCCGGTCCATTGTGCCAGACGCCCGGCAAAGCTCTGCCCATGCTGCGAGATCGCCCGAAGACGTTGTGCAAGATGGGGCCACCAAGCACGCCGCGCAGGCTTTGCCCTGCTGCCAGATGGCCGGGATGTCCTTCGTCCAAACCCGGCCTGCCTGGACGGGGTTTTGGCCTTTCTCTTATTGTTGCGCTTGGCTTTCACACAATTTCCATTTTTTGGAAGAGAAAAACAGCCGTTCTTCCTACTGGTTCATTTGACCCGAGACTGGTAAAGACTTCGTTGGCAAAGGACCAGCCTATAGAATAGCTTTGGTAAAATGCGCCGGCAAGGCATGCAGGATGGCCCTGCTCATCGTAAAGAGAGTGTCAGTTTAATGTATCTTTTGATCGATAATTACGACAGCTTCACGTTCAATTTATATCATTATCTTGGTGAATTGGGGGCCGATGTCGAGGTGGTGCGCAATGATGCGCTGACGGTTGCGGATATTCTGGATAAAATCCGCCCGCAAGGCGTTATTATCTCTCCCGGCCCCGGCGAGCCAAAAGACGCAGGCATCACCGAAGCGCTGATCCGCCAATCTGCAGGACACCTTCCGATTTTGGGCGTGTGTCTGGGCCATCAGGCCATTGGCGAAGTCTTTGGCGGGAAGGTGGTGCGCGCACCAAAGGTGATGCACGGCAAGGTAAGCGCCATGCGCCATGATGGGGCGGGCGTATTCAAGGACCTGCCCTCGCCTTTCAATGCAACGCGCTATCATTCTTTGGTGATTGCCGAAGATGGCTTCCCCGAAGATCTGGAGATCACAGCGCGGTCCGATGATGGCTTGATCATGGGCTTGCAGCACAAAACCCATCCCGTTCATGGGGTGCAATTCCACCCTGAAAGCATCGCATCGGAGCATGGGCATAAAATTCTCGAGAATTTTCTCACCCTTGCAAATGCTTATGCCGCCCTACAAATAGCGTGACCATGACGATGTTTAAATCATATATCGAGAGAGTTGCCGAAGGGCAGTCTCTTAGCCGGGAAGAGGCCCGCGCGGCGTTTTTGTTCATCATGTCGGGAGCGGCCAGCGATATCGAGATTGCGGCCTTTCTGGTCGCCTTGAAATCGCGCGGCGAAAGTGTCGAGGAAATTGCTGGCGGGGCCGATGCCATGCGCGCTCATGCCCTGCCCTTATCGGCACCGGACAAGGCGGTGGATACCTGCGGCACCGGCGGTGATGGTCTTGGCACCTATAATATTTCCACGGCGGCGGCGATCGTTGCGGCGGCGGCGGGTATTCCTGTGGCAAAGCATGGCAATCGGGCGGTGTCGTCCAAATCCGGCTCTTGCGATGTGCTGGAACAGCTTGGGGTGTGTGTGGACGGCCCTGTGGAGCGCGTTCAGGAATCCCTTGACCAGTTGGGCATCTGCTTCTTGCTGGCCCCACGCCATCACGGGGCCATGCGCCATGTGGCGCCGGTCCGCAAAGCCTTGGGCATGCGCACCATCTTTAATATTTTGGGACCATTGACCAACCCTGCCGGGGCGAAACGGCAGTTGATCGGCGTTTATGATGCCCGCTGGCTGGAGCCCATGGCCAAAACCCTGGGCCTTTTGGGCTCGCACCATGTGTGGGTGGTGCATGGCAGCGATGGCCTTGATGAACTGACTGTCACCGGCGAAAGCATGGTGGCCTGTTTCAAAGATGGTACACTCAGCCGCTTTACCGTGCGCCCCGAAGATGTGGGGCTACGCCGCCATTCCCTTGATGCCTTGAAGGGCGGCGATGCCGCTTATAACGCACAGGCCTTGCGCACCGTTTTGCGTGGGGAGCCATCGGCCTATCGGGATATTGTTTTGCTCAATGCAGGCGCTGCTTTGCTGGTGGGCGATCACGTTGACACTTTGGCGGAAGGTGTGGCCTTGGCGGCCTCCGTAATCGATAGCGGCAAGGCGCAAGACCGTCTTGCCCAATGGGCAGCTTTTACAAAGGGCGAAACCGCGCATGTCTGATGTCTTGACCCGCATTTGCAAGGATAAACGCCAGCATATTGCGCGTTGTAAGGAAACGGTTTCTTTGGCCGATCTGGAAGCCCGCATCCGTAATGGCTTGCCGCCCCGGGGCTTTTTCGATGCCTTGATGAGCACCTATAGCGCTGGCCGCACCGGTCTGATTTGCGAAATAAAAATGGCCAGCCCTTCCAAGGGCCTGATCCGCGCCGATTTTGATCCGGCCCAGCTTGCCCGCGCTTATCAGGCCGGAGGCGCAAGCTGCCTGTCGGTCTTGACGGACGAGCCTTATTTCATGGGCCGCGATGATTATCTCGTCAGCGCCCGTAATGCCTGCAGCTTGCCGGTCTTGCGCAAGGATTTCATGCTTGATCCCTATCAGGTAACAGAGGCGCGGGCCTTGGGGGCGGATTGTATCTTGCTGATCATGGCGGCGCTTGATCCTGCCCAGGCCGATGATTTGGCACAGGCGGCCTTATCTTTGGATATGGATATTCTGGTCGAGATTCATGATCGCTCGGAACTGGAGATGGCCTTGAATATTCCGTCCCGGATGATCGGGATAAACAACCGCAATCTCAAGACCTTGAAGGTGGATCTTCAGACAACGATCGATTTGGCTCAGGATATTCCAGAAGACCGGTTGGTGGTTGCAGAATCCGGCCTCTTCACCAAAGATGATCTGGATCGCTGCGCGGATGTGGGGGTAAACACCTTCCTGATCGGTGAATCCTTGATGCGGCAACAGGATGTGACCGTGGCCACCCGCCAATTGCTTGGGGAAACCGCATGAGCACAGACCCACAAAGCCCCAAAGGCAAAGGGACGCGCTTGACCCATCTGGATGAAAAAGGCGCCGCCCATATGGTGGACGTGTCGCAAAAGCCGGTCACAGCCCGCAAGGCCACGGCCAAAGGCTTGATTGAAATGACGGCGGCCACGCGGGATCTGGTGATGGCCTCGGCCTTAAAAAAAGGCGATGCGCTGGCCACCGCCCGGATCGCGGGGATCATGGCTGCAAAGCGCACGGCGGATCTGGTGCCGCTGTGCCATCCTTTGTCCTTGAGCGCCATTCGCATAGACTTTGAAGCATGCGCCGAAGGGATCGAGATGACCGCGACTGTCTCCACATGCGAGCGGACCGGTGTTGAAATGGAAGCCCTGACAGCGGTAAGCGTTGCGGCCCTTACCCTTTATGATATGGCGAAGGCTGTAGAACGCAGCATGCATATTGGCCAAATCCGCCTTGTCAGCAAAGAAGGCGGGGCTTCTGGCGATTATCACGAGACTGCCTGATGTTATCCGTTGAAGACGCACGCACCCGTATTCTTTCCGCCCTTTCCCCTGTGGGAGAAGAAGTGGTGGTACTCAGTGCAGCGGCAGGGCGTGTATTATCCGCACCTGTGATTGCCCGCCGCACCCAGCCGCCCGCAGATTTTTCCGCCATGGACGGTTATGCCGTCCGTAGTGCAGAGTGTGCGGTGCTGCCAGCAAGCCTGACAGTCATTGGGGAATCCCGTGCCGGATTGGGCTATGATAAAGCCGTGGAGCCCGGTCAAGCCGTGCGGATTTTCACCGGCGCTCCCCTGCCCAAAGGGGCCGATGCGGTGGTCATTCAGGAAAACACCGAAAAGAAGACAGAACAGTCGGTGCAGGTGTTGCATAAGGTGGCCATGGGCGACCATATTCGCCGGGCCGGGATCGATTTTAACAAAGGCGACAAGGTGCTTGAGGCAGGGACAGGCCTGGAGCCACGCCATATCGCCCTTGCCGCTGCGGCCAATGTGCCTTGGCTATCGGTGGTGCGTAAACCGCGGATTGCCCTTCTTTCCACGGGTGATGAACTGGTGCGCCCCGGTGAGCCTTTGGGGCGTGACGGCATTATCGATGCCGTGGGCCCGGCGCTTGCCGCCATGATCCATGCGCGCGGCGGCGTTGTGCACTCTTTGGACATCGCCAAGGATCGGCATGAAGCATTGAAAGCCGCAGCAAATGCGGCCAAAGGCTGCGATATGCTGGTGACCCTAGGCGGGGCCAGCGTCGGGGATTATGATCTGGTGCGCGATGCCTTTGGTGAAGAAGGTTTGGCGCTTGATTTCTGGAAGATCGCCATGCGTCCCGGCAAGCCGATGATTTTTGGGCGGCTTGGTGCGACAGCTATGCTGGGGCTTCCGGGAAACCCGGTGTCCGCCCTTGTGTGCGCATTATTGTTCATGGGGCCTGCCATTGATCGGCTATCTGGCCGCTTGCCCCGTTTGCCCCTGCGTTTGCCGGCAATATTGGGCGCAGCTTTGCCGGAAAACGGCCCCCGTGAAGCCTATTTGCGCGCCAGTTTGAAAGCTGGAAATAATGGCCTGCGTGCTACCCCTTTCCCTCAGCAAGACAGCAGCATATTGAGCGGATTTGCCAATGCCGATGCCCTGATTATCCGCCCACCTTTTGCCTCCAAATCCGAAGCCGGAGACAAGGTAGAAGCCCTGCTTTTGGATGCAAGTATTGGTTCTTGACAGGATGTTCCCGTGAACTAATATAGAACATAACAGAAACACGGGGCGCATCCAATGCTTACAGCCAAACAGCACCAGCTTCTTTTGTTCATCCACAGCCGCTTGTCGGCGGATGGCGTTTCGCCTTCTTTTGATGAAATGAAGGATGCTTTGGGCCTGAAATCGAAATCCGGCATTCATCGCCTGATTACCGCATTGGAAGAGCGCGGTTTTATCCGCCGTTTGCCCAACAAAGCCCGTGCTTTGGACATTGTGCGTATGCCCGATGGCACCGGTGATGCTGACCGTGGGCAGATGTCGGCCAATGTGGTGCCGTTTAGCGCCCCGGCAAAGCCGGAAGCACAGCCTTCCCATGGTCGTGATCAGTCGCCCGCATCGGATCAGGTGGATATTCCCCTTCATGGGCGCATCGCCGCAGGAACACCCATCGAGGCATTAGAGACTGTAGACAGCTATATCACCGTACCGCAAAGCATGTTCGGAACCGGCGACCATTTCGCACTGACCGTTGATGGCGACAGCATGATCGAAAGCGGTATCATGGATGGCGATACGGTGGTGATCAAGGGCTGTGAAAGTGCCCATGATGGTGAAATCGTGGTTGCCTTGGTGGACGATCAGGAAGCCACGCTCAAAACCTTGCGCCGCGCGGGCCGGGATGTGGAATTGATCCCCTCGAATGCCAGCCATAAAACCCAGCGTTTAGCGGCAGAGCGGGTGAAAATCCAAGGTCGCCTTGTGGGTCTTTTGCGCCGATATTAGGCGATCATAATGTGGTGCCAGGGCTTATCTGCCCTGTTTCCCATGTCTCTTTGTATCGCTCTGGCCCCTTCCCGCCACACGGACTTGGCCTATGGGCCATGGAGATCATCGGCTTTCGCCGGATATGAAAGACCATATCGTCGTTAAAGTATTTATATAGCTACAATAATATATTACACGTAAGAATAGAGTCACCCCTTAAGTAAGATGGTTATATTTTTATGGTTAAAAATCATTTATACGAACAAATAGAAAAAATTTTCCTGCCTTATTATTCTGAGGAAATGAAAAGAATTGAAGAAAACAACATTCGTTTTTCACACTACACATCTGCTGAAGCAGGATTGAAAATCATTCAATCTAATAAGATGCTTCTGCGCAATTCCAAGGTGATGAATGATTTTTCTGAAGGTCATTATGGTTGGGAATGTCTATCGCGGGCCTATAACGGGCCTTCGGGTGAACGATTAAAAACGACGTTAAGAAAAATTCAAAATGATCTTCCTCAACAATTAGAGGATAGTCTTAACAGCCAATATAAGGATATTTTGGACGAAACCTACCTGATGTCAGTCTCCGAGCATGATGAAGGCCATGAAGACGAATTTGGACGCCTATCAATGTGGCGTGCTTATGCTCCAAAGGATGGAGTAGCATTGATTATGAATAATGGCCCTTTTCTTAATGAAAATAATGCTCTTAATGCCTTTTCATTTCCAGTATTATACACTACTCCAGATAAATTTTTGGATTTCTTTCAAGAAATTGCTACAGAAATTGAGAAGAATATTAATTTTTTAGAAAATAATTTTAATTGTAAAGGTGTATTTCATATTCTTAATCTTGTTTTTCGTTCAATAGTGCAATCAACAAAACACCCAGCTTTTCAAGAAGAAAAAGAATGGCGTGTGATTCACTCTCCAACTCTTTTACAAACAGATGAAAAAGAAGAGCAATTGCGTCGTGTTCCGACTGAGATTTTAGAGATCGGAGGGGTGCCACAAAGAGTTTATGCTATTCCGTTTCGGGATTACCCTGAAGAAACTCTTGTAGGGGTAACCTTGCCGCATTTATTGGATCGTCTGTTAATTGGGCCTTCCCAGCATAGTCATGTTATTGCGCAGGCCTTTATTGCTGAACTTACACGCCTCAAGGTACCTAATCCTGAAGAAAAGGTCATTATTACAGGCATCCCCCTTCGCACCTGATTTAGGTGACATTTTACAGCCCCTTCCCGCCACACGGACTTGGCCTATGGGCCATGGAGATCATCGGCTTCGCACCCAAGGGCGTTGGCCGCGCACTTGGCGAACGGACCGGCTTTTGATTTCATCGCCATCGATCCACAGGGCATAAGCTCCATCGCGCCACACATCGAAACGGTCGATGATTTTGGATGGTGCGGGGCAGTTCTGGCGCACCGGAATGGCCGCAATCAAAAGCGTTGCGGTTTGGCAGTCTTCGCGCAGTGCTTCAGGGGTAAATGCAAAGCTGATTCTGTGTGGCGTCTCCCCAAGGCTACACCCAAATCGATCGCAACGAACCGGCGGGGGCTTGTTCGTGGTGCTGGTGCTCCACAAATAAACCGATGAGGCACCAATCATCGCCGTCCATTGCTCGCGGCTATATCGGGCTTTGCTCATGGTTGAAACCGCCAGACCATCAGATGTACGGGCGGCAAACAAATCCGCATCGCGGCTGATCAACAGATCGGGGGGCTTGCTGGCGGCCAGAATGGCCACCGCGACACAAAAAAACGGCACGGCCATCAGCCGAAGAGGCCGTGTCTTCCATAATGCGAGGCATAAGACGCCAAGGGTGAAAAGCACCGGGACAAAGGCTGGAACGCTGCGCACGACGATTTCCGCGCCGGGAAAGCCCGAAACCTGATGAGCGGTGCTCAAAATCCCGGAAATGGCAAAGCCATAAGGTCCAATACCGGACCATCCCCCCCAAAAGGCATCAGCAACAAAGCCAATAACCCCAAAGGCATAACCACAAAGGCCATCAACGGAACAGCAACCAGATTGGCAATCAGGCCATAGCTGGTCAACTGGTTGAAATGATATGCGGAAAAAGGAGCAATGGCGGCTTCGGCAATCAGGGTCGTTAAAACCACCCCAAGAAAATATAAAGCCGTCCGTTTGCCGAAACCGGCACGCCGCCGCCATGGGGCAAGTTTGGGAGCCAGCACCTCATATGCAGCCACAAGGGCGGTGACGGCAGCAAAAGACATTTGAAAACTGACCGATAGCAATGCCTCTGGCGTAGCGATTAAAATCAGCAAGGCCGATAGCGCCACCACACGCAAAGAAATGGGCTGCCGTCCTATCAGCAAAGCCAGCAAAACAATGCTGATCATCAAGAACGCGCGTTGGGTGGGAATGGTGGCCCCGGCCAGCCAGAAATACGCAAAAGCCACCAGCCACGCCATGATGGCGGCGGCCTTCCTTGTATCAAAGCGCAGGGCGATGGCCGGAATGGCGGCGGCCCCCAGACGAATCAGAAAAAAGGCCGTGCTGGCCACAAGCCCAAGATGCAAGCCGGAAATGGCCAAAAGATGAGCCAATCCCGCAATACGCATGGCTTCCACATCATCTTCCGCCATATAACCGCGCAAGCCGGTAAGCAAAGCTGCCGCAATTCCCCCTGCCCGATTGTCCAGCCGCATCGTGGTCCGATGGGCGATATATTGACGCAATCCATTCACCCGATTGGTGAGGCTGCGCGTGGTGGGCCTTTCCAGAATCGCAAGATCCGTAACGGCAAACCCCACGCCACCAATGCGCTTGAACCACGAATCGCGGGCAAAATCGAAGGCATAAGGGGCAACGGGATCGGGCGGAGGGGACAAGATCGCCCGCAGGGAAACACGGTCCCCTGCGGTCACATCATGGCTATCGGTGCGAACCGTAATGCGCACGCGCTGCGGCGTGTCCTCAAGAGCCAGTGTTTTTATCTTTAAGGCGTCCAGCAAAATCCGCACATGGCCATTGTCTTGTGGCTCCACGGCTTCCACGGTGCCTTCCACCGAGAAACTATGTGATCCATCAATGATTTGCGGGGCAGCAACCCTGTCATTGCGCCATTGGGCAAGGCCAAGGCCGCTCATAAAGATCATAAGGGCAATAAAGGCGAGCCTGATGCCGGGTTGGCTTAAAACCACAGCGGCAAATGCCACGCACAGGCCCAAAATGACCACCAAACCAGGCGGTTCAATGGGCAAAAGGAAATATCCGCCGATTCCCAAAGCCAAAAACACCGGCGTCCATAACAGCCAATGCTCTCGCTCCGAAAGGATGGATTCTTCTAAAATTCTTTTAATTTCAAGTGGATGATAGAAGCCTGCCACGTGATCGACGGCGCGCGACACAGCGATATGGACAGGGCTCTTTGTCACTTTGCAATCAATGTGCTAGAAGGCCACGCGGTCACATGTCAGCGTTCAGCCTTGGGGTGGATGCGGATCTGTGCAGCCTGCAACGTATCTGTCTGTTAGTCTAACCAAATATGAGAGATTTTGAAGAGCATGGGTTCCCCCTCCACGCCTGTTGTGACTCGTTTTGCGCCGTCTCCCACCGGCTTTTTGCATATTGGTGGTGCCAGAACCGCATTGTTTAACTGGTTATTTGCCCGCCATCATCAGGGCAAATTCTTGTTGCGAATCGAAGATACCGACCGCAAACGCTCCACCGATGAAGCCATAGAAGCAATCCTTGATGGCATGAAATGGCTGGGCCTTGATTGGGATGGGGATGCGGTATCTCAGGCCTCACGGGCCGACCGCCACCGCGAGGTCGCCGAAAGCTTGCTGGAATCCGGCCATGCCTATCGCTGCTTTGCCAGCCAAGAAGAGGTGCAAGCCGCCCGCGAAGCCGCCCGAGCTGCGGGCAAGTCTTTGCGCTTTGACAGCCCGTGGCGGGACAAACAACCGGACGATGTTCCGCAAGATGGCAGCTTTGTGGTGCGCTTCAAGGCCCCGCGCGATGGCGAAACGGTGATTGAAGATCAAGTCCAAGGGCGCGTGCGTGTTTCCAATGATGAATTGGACGACATGGTGCTTTTGCGCTCCGACGGCTCGCCCACCTATATGTTGTCGGTGGTTGTGGATGATTTCGATATGGGTGTTACCCATGTCATTCGCGGCGACGACCATCTCACCAATGCTTTCCGACAGGTTCAGCTTGTTCGTGCCATGGGCTGGGAGCCACCGATTTATGCACATATTCCGTTGATTCATGGCGCGGACGGTAAAAAGCTGTCCAAACGTCATGGAGCCTTGGGCGTCGACGCGTACCGCGATATGGGATATCTGCCCGAAGCCTTGAGAAATTATCTGCTGCGCCTTGGCTGGGGCCATGGGGACACGGAGCTTTTGTCCACCGAAGAAGCCATTCGCCTGTTTTCCCTTGAAGGCATCGGCAAAGGGGCAGCGCGCTTCGATTTCAAGAAGTTGGCAAACTTCAATGGACACTATATCCGTGAAGCAAACAATGAACATCTTGTTGAATTGACAGAGCCATTGCTTGCCGCGCATTTTAACCGCGCATTTGATGATGCGGACAAGGCTGTGCTGACCAAAGCCATGCCGGGATTGAAAGAGCGGGCCAAAACACTCGTCGAGCTGGGTGAAAGCGCTCACTTTCTTTTCAAGTCCCGTCCGCTTGAAATGAATGACAAGGCGACAAAAATTCTGGATGACGCCTCACGGGCCGTTCTCGCATCTGTCGCTCAACGATTGGAAGCTGTAGAGGATTGGACGGCATCCAGTCTGGAAAGTGCCGTTCAAGACTTCGCACAATCCGCAGATATAAAATTGGGTAAGGTTGCGCAGCCCATGCGCGCAGCGCTTACGGGAAGCAATGTTTCGCCCGGCATTTTCGACGTTCTGGAAGTGCTTGGGCGTGATGAAAGTTTGGGGCGTTTGCACGACCAGTCGTCTCTTTAAGAGACGACCATGTGTCGATTGGCAATTCTGCCAAAATCGCAACGCTCCAAATCGGTAGCAGTCTAGGGTTAAGGAGAAATTCCCTATGAGCAAAAATTCCGCTCAAGGCACACAAGGCCCCTCTCTTTCGCTGAATGGTGAAGGTGTGGGCATCGAACTGCCGCTCAAGTCCGGAACAGTCGGCCCAGAGGTCATTGATATCAGGAAGCTGTACGCCAAAACCGGGAAGTTCACCTATGATCCGGCCTTCACCTCAACGGCGAGCTGCGAATCAAAGATCACCTATATCGACGGTGACAAAGGTGAATTGCTCTATCGTGGATATCCGATCGAGCAGTTGGCCCAGAACAGCGATTTCATGGAAGTGTCTTATCTGCTTTTGAATGGCGAATTGCCCACGAAAGAGCAAAAAGACAAATTCATGCACGACATCACCTATCATACGATGGTGCATGAGCAGTTGAACCACTTCTTCAGTGGCTTCCGCCGCGATGCCCATCCGATGGCCATCATGGTGGGCGTGGTTGGCGCGTTGGCGGCTTTCTATCATGACAGCACAGACATTTCCGACGAGCGTCAGCGGATTATTGCCAGCTATCGCATGATCGCAAAAATTCCGACCATTGCCGCCATGGCCTATAAATATTCCGTGGGCCAACCCTTTAGCTACCCCCGGAACGATTTGTCTTATGCGGGCAATTTCCTGCACATGATGTTCTCCGTGCCATGTGAAACATACAAAGTCAGCCCGACTTTGGAACGGGCGATGGACATGATCTTCACGCTGCATGCGGACCATGAACAAAATGCCTCCACATCCACGGTCCGGTTGGCCGGTTCTTCTGGCGCCAATCCCTTTGCCTGTATTTCTGCCGGTTGCGCGTGCCTTTGGGGCCCTGCCCATGGTGGCGCCAATGAAGCTGCTCTGAAAATGCTGGAAGAAATTGGTACGCCAGACCGGATCCCGGAATATATCGAACGCGCCAAAGACAAAAACGATCCCTTCCGCCTGATGGGCTTTGGCCATCGGGTTTATAAGAATTACGATCCGCGGGCGACGGTGCTGCGTAAAACCGCCCATGAGGTTCTCAATGAACTCAACATCAAGAACCCGCTTTTTGATGTGGCGCGAGAGCTTGAGAAAATTGCTCTGGAAGACGAATATTTCGTCGAAAAGAAACTCTACCCCAATGTGGATTTCTATTCAGGCATCATTCTATCGGCCATGGGCTTCCCGACCTCTATGTTCACGGTCTTGTTCGCCGTAGCCCGCACCGTAGGCTGGGTGGCGCAGTGGAACGAAATGATTTCGGACCCGGTTCAGCGCATTGGCCGTCCACGCCAGCTTTATACAGGCGCAACGCGGCGGGATTATATCCCCATGGACAAACGCTGAAGCGTTCTGCGTTTATTGCAATAATGAAAACACCGGCTGTCATGGATGGCCGGTGTTTTTTTATGGACAGAGCACCGGAAATTTAGATGATCTACGTTAGAGCTTAGGTAAACGCTTCATCTTACAACAGAAATCGGGGAAATACTTATGGAAGAGATACATCAAGATCGTACATTTCAACCTCCAGCAGGATACATCTATGCCAGTGGATGGCGCATTCTGGCTGCAGTCATCGATTTTATTATTTTGTTTTTCATCAGTTTTCTCATTGGCCTCGTTTTTGGTGTCGTTTTGAGTATCTTGGGAAGCGAGCAAGAAACCATTGAGCTATATTCGAATATTGTCGGGGGCGTTGTTGGCTGGCTTTATTTTGCCTCATGGAAAGCTCGGAAAAGCAGGCAACGCTGGGCAAGGCGGCCATCGGCATTAAAGTGACCGATATGAATGGCCAGCGAATTTCATTCCTACGCGCCACAGGGCGGCATTTCGGAAAAATACTCAGCACGATTATATTGCTGATCGGTTATGTGATGATCTTGTTCACAAAGCGCAAACAGGGCCTTCACGACATGATCGCCGGCTGTCTTGTCTTAAAGGAACGCAAATAATTCCGAAGATCCTGGCGAAGCCGGAATATTGGTTTCGCCATTGATTGTTCTTTCAAAACACATCGCATAAAAAAGCCGCCGATCCTGTTGATCGACGGCTTATTTTTTAGGCCAAAAACAAGAACGGTTGTTCAGTTTTCTTTCTCTTTTTCCAAAAGCATCGCCGCAACTGTAGCCTGCGCGACAACCGCGCCTTCTACCTTTGCCACGCAATTAAAGCGCCAGACATTGCCGCGTGCACGGTCTTTGCTCACCTCCAGATGCAAAACATCCCCGGGAACCACCGGTTTACGGAAGCGGGCATTGTCGATGCTCATGAAATAAACAAGGCGCCCTTCCCCTTCCTCTCCCATGGTATGAACCACAAGGATGCCGCAGGTTTGCGCCATGGCCTCAATGATCAAAACACCGGGCATAACCGGGCGTTCGGGAAAGTGACCGGGGAAAAACGGTTCGTTGATGGTGACATTTTTGATGCCAGTTGCACGCTCACCCGGTTCAATATCGCGCACACGATCCACCAGCAGGAAGGGGAACCGGTGTGGAATCTTGCGAACGATGTCACCGATCTCAAGCGTATCAAGCATATCCATCCTAAGCTCTTACCTTATTCGTGAGAGACAGCATAAAAAACGAGGGTCTTCGCCGGTCAGTTCGACGTAGCGGACCCGGTTTTTGGAAGAGAAACATCAAAGCTCGGCATGGTTTCGTCCAGCTTCTCGATCACTTCTGTCGTCACATCAAGGCCCGATGCATGATGCGAAACCAAGGCTTTATCCAGAACCATATTGGCCCCTTTGGCTTCCATGATTTCACGCACGATGGGACGTAAAGAGCGTTGAACTTCCAGATTGGCCTGTTGCATGGCCTGGCCGCTTTGGCGGTCAATCTGCTGCAATTCAGCCTGGCGCTGTTGCGCTTTTTGCTGGAATGCACGAACGCGCTCGTTAAAGGCATCCTGACTGATGATAGACCGCTGTTTTGCCAGCTCTTCCTCTTCCGTTGACAATTCTTGCTGAACCGCACGGGCCCGGCCTTCCAGATCAACGCGGAAAGATTGCGTTTGAGCAGCAATGTCCTTGCCTACGAGCGATTCCCGCGACACCCGGTCGAAATCAACCACAATGATCTTCGAATTGGGAACGGATTGCGCGTGGGCCGATCCCACAAGAAACAGCAGGCCGATGGTAAGAAACAGATTACGAAGCACGATAGGTCCTCCCTTATACTTTAGAAGCTGGTTCCAACATTAAATTGAAACGATTTTGTGTCATCAAACGGTTGGCTCTTCAAAATCTTGGCAAAATCGATACGGAACGGCCCGAAAGGCGATTCCCACGCAACACCAACACCAACCGAAACGCGTGGTTCCGCAGTGTCACCAAACACTGCCTCACCCTCGAAGTCGAAATCATTGCTCAATTCGAACAAAGATGCGGCATCCAGATACAGGCTGGCCTGAACGCCCATTTCACGCGCGGCTTCACCCAAAGGAAGGAACAATTCGGCCGTTCCCTGATAGAAAGCCTCGCCCCCGATGAAATCGGGGCGAAGGCCGGTGATCGGGTTGCATCATCATCCAGAAGAACAGCCGCAGGGCCAAGGCCGGCCGTATCAAAGCCACGCACTTTGGGGCCACCAAGGAAGAAACGGTCATTGATGCGAATATCCTGACCGAGCCCCCGGATATAACCACCCTCTGCACCCAGGCGCCCATAGAAGCCCCAGATCAGCGGAATGAATTTATCATAATCCAGGCGGGTCCGAAGATAAAAGATATCGCCGCCCAAACCGGCAAGATCCTGGCTGAATACGGCCCGTTGGCCACGGGTGGGCCGCAAGGGATGGTTGAGGCTGTCATAGATCAGGCTATAGCCGAACAATGACGTAATATTATCGCCAAGCTGATCACGAATGAAACGGGACGTTCTGTTCGGATCGATATTGCCAATATCCACCAAATCGCGCCGGATGGAATAACGCAAGGCCAAGACCGCACGTTCTGCAATGGGCAGACCAAGGCGGAAGGAAATACCGGTGGTGGTGGTCTGGAAGCTACTGAATTGGCTCTGTTCAAGATTGATCCGGAACAGATCGATCCCTGCCGAAATATTGCGCCCCAAGAAGCGCGGTTCCGTGAAACCGACATCAATCTGCTGACGCAAGCTGGACAGCGAGAAATTCAACCGCAATTCCTGCGCCCGTCCCAAAAGATTTCGTTCCCGGATGCTGAACTCGAAAATGAAGTTTTCCAGACTGGAAAAAGCAGCCCCAAGGGACAATTCACCGGTTGCATCTTCTTGCAAGCTCACATCAAGGACCAATCGGTCTTGACGGCTCCCGGGAAGCTGTTCCACCTCTGACTCACGGAAGAAGCCCAAAGACTGGATGCGCTGGCGAGAGCGTTCCATCTTTGAAAGATTGAACGCATCGCCTTCCACAAGTCGGAATTCACGGCGAACCACTTCATCACGGGTACGCACATTGCCATGCACGGCAATACGCTCCACATAAACGCGCGGCGCGTCCAGCACCCTGAATGTGATATCCAGCGTTCTGGTTTCCCGGTTTTTGCGCGGCATGGGCCGCACATTGACAAAGGCGTAACCCAACACACCGGCCGCATTGGTCAGCCGATCCACCGTGTCAGTGATTCTGTCCAGATTATAAAGCTGGCCTTCACGCATCCCGAGAAAAACACGAAACAGCCCTTCATCGATGTCGCGGATTTCACTTTCCACATCGACGGTGCCGAAATGATAAATCTCGCCTTCTTCCACAACGAAGGTGACGATAAAATCTTCCCTGTCCGGGGTCAGCTCGGCCGTAGCAGAAATCACCCGGAAATCCGCATAACCGTTATTGAAATAAAACCGGCGAAGCTGTTCGCGGTCAAAGGCCTGACGATCGGGATCATAGGTATCGTTCGATCCAAAAAGCCGCCACCAACGCGCTTCCGTGGTGGCAAGCTGTTCGCGCAAATCCTTGTCGGAAAAGGCCGTATTCCCGATAAAATTGATCCGCCGGATCTTACTTTTCGGCCCTTCCGAAATCTCGAAGATCAAATCGACGCGGTTTTGCGGAAGCTGCACCACCTTTGGTTCAATCACAGCAGCAAAGCGCCCGGACCGTTGGTAAAGGTCCAGCATGCGCTGTACGTCGGCCTGCACTTTGGCACGGGTGAAAACAATACGCGGGCGCAATTGCACCTCGCGCTCAGCTCTTCATTATCCAGCCGCTTATTTCCGTCGAAAATAATGCGGTTGATAATGGGATTTTCCGTGACCTGAATCACCAACGTATTGCCGTTGCGGTCGAAGGAAACGTCCGCGAACAGCCCCGTTGCAAACAGCCGTTTCAAGCTGTCATCCAATCTTTCGGGATCAAATGGGTCACCGACCCGAACCGAAAGATATGAGACAACCGTGGCTGGCTCAATACGCTGAATCCCGGAAACCGCGATTCCTTCAATCCGCCCTTCCCCCGAAGGAAAAGGAGCAGACCCTTGCGCTTTGACGGAGCTGGCACAGTCAAAAGCCCTATGCAGCCAATCACAAACAGAAACGCAAGCACCCGGACAAGCAAGATCGAACGCAATTTCACAGACCTTTTATAATAATTGAAATTCATAACGGATGCGTGCGCACACTGTCGTAAGGCTACAAAGATTGCAAGTCGTTCAAGGTCAGAAAAAGCATTAGCCCGATAATAAGGGCGAAGCCGACCATATATCCCATCTCCTGAATTCGGGCATTAACCGGCGATCCTTTGATGGCCTCGAACAGATGAAACAACAGATGTCCCCCATCCAGCATAGGAATGGGAAACAGGTTCACAAGCCCCAAATTGATGGAAATCAGCGCCACAAACTCGATAAAGGCCAACCATCCCAATGACGCTTGCTCACCCGTCACTTTAGCAATTTTCACCGGGCCGCCAAGATCGTCAAGAGAGCGAATCCCCATAATCACCTGCCCGGTCGCCGTCAGCATCATTCGGGCCATGGTCAGGGTTTCCGAAACGGAATCACCAAAGGCTTCGATAGGCCCGACAGTGCGAATCTCTGTCGGCGCATCCAGCTGCACCCCCAGCAATCCGCGCCGATATTCATTCCCGAAACGGTCGACTTGCAGATCTTCCGCGAGGGTCACGCGGCTATCCATGCGCTGCCCGTCCCGTTGAAATGTGATATCCACGGCCATTTTTGGATAAAGCGACACTGTGCGCACCAGATCACGCACATCTTCGATTTTATGCCCGGCAACGGAAAGGATGCGGTCCCCTTCCTGCAGGCCCGCAGCTTGCGCAGGCATATCCGGTGCAAGCCCGGCAACAATGGGGGGTTGCACCGGCTGTCCATAGCTCATGAACAGGCCGAAATAGATGAGAATGGCAAACAGAAAATTGATCAGCGGACCAGCGGCAACGATCGCCGCCCGTTGCCCCACAGGCTTGAAGTGAAAACACACGGCACGCTCTTCCGCGCTTAGGGTGCTGTCCAGATTGGCTGCTCCCTTGCTGGCCGCATCGGCATCACCGAAAAACCGCACATAGCCGCCCAAAGGGAGAAGGCTGATTTTCCAGCGGGTCCCGCTTTTCGCCGTCCAGCCGTAAATTTCCCGTCCAAATCCAATGGAAAACACCTCGACCCGCACTTTGAAAAAGCGCGCGACGATATAATGGCCCCATTCATGTACGAAAACCAATATGGTGAGCGCCAACAGAAAGCTGAGAATCGTAAAAATCAGGCCGGGGCCATCGGTTTCCATAGTCTATGTCCCTATGCCAACGCTTTGATGCATATATCCGCTTGGGCGCGGACGCGGGCATCCATATCATAGATGCTTTCCAAGCTGTCCGGTTCGCTATGCGGAAACGCGGCTAAACAATTCTCGACCACAGATGTGATATCCAAAAAGCCGATGCGCCGATCCAGAAAAGCCGCAACGGCAATTTCGTTGGCGGCATTCAGGATTGTCGGTGCGAATCCCCCCTGACGCAAAGCCTCACGAGCCATGCGCAAGGCCGGGAATTGCGTGTCATCGGGAGCCTCGAAATCCAGCCGCGAAATTTGCGCCAGATCAAGCCGCTTCACAGGGGCTGGCATCCGCGCTGGCCATGCCAATGAATAAGCGATGGGCGTGCGCATATCCGGCTGCCAAGCTGTGCCAAAACCGATCCATCAACATATTCCACCATGGAATGGATCACCGATTGCGGGTGGACAAGAATTTCTATCTTATCTTCGGGAAGAGGGAAAAGATGATAGGCTTCAATCAGTTCCAGCCCTTTGTTCATCATCGTGGCAGAATCGATAGAGATTTTCGCGCCCATGGCCCAATTGGGATGCTTCACCGCCTCTTCCGGCGTGACCGTTGCCAGGCTGTGGCGTGGGCGGGTGCGGAATGGCCCTCCGGAAGCGGTGAGGATAATTTTGGAAACGCCTTCTGAACGGACAAAATCAAAGACCTGAAAAATCGCATTATGTTCGGAATCGACGGGTAAAATGGTTGCGCCGCATTCTTTCACGGCTTTCATCACCAGATCACCGGCACAAACCAGACATTCCTTATTGGCAAGGCCAACCATCGCCCCGCGTTTGACCGCTGCCAATGTGGGGGCAAGGCCCGCTGCACCGACAATCCCGGCCATCACCCAATCGGCGGGCTCTTGTGCGGCATCCACCAAAGCCTGCGGCCCAGCGGACACCTTGATGCCGCTGCCTGCCAATGCCTCTTTGAGTGCCGTATAGTGATCCGGATCAGCGATCACTGCATGCTCGGCACCAACGCGCCGCGCCTGTTCGGCCAGTTTGGCCACATTCCTGTTGGCTGTAAGCGCCACAACGCGCCACTGATCGGGGTTCGCTTCAATCAGATCAAGGGTATTGCACCCGATCGATCCGGTGGACCCCAAAATTGTAATACTGCGCGTTTCGTTCATCAAAGTGCCCATCTTTTAATTATAAAGCGCGACAGCCAGCGCCACCACTGGAGCCACGAAAACCAAACCATCAACCCGATCAAGCACACCCCCGTGCCCGGGGATGATTCGGCCAGAATCTTTTACCCCAAATCGCCGTTTCAACGCGCTTTCCACAATATCGCCAGCCTGCCCCACAATGGCCAACAAGGCTCCCAGACTGGCCAAAAGCATGATTGAACCAAGGTCGAACCATATGGCCCCGATCAACCCAGCCAATGCGGCAAGCGCCATGCCACCAATAAGGCCAGACCATGTCTTGTTGGGGCTAATTTGTGGCACGAGTTTGGCACCCCCCACGGATCGGCCAACAAAATAGCCGCCGATATCCGTGCCCCACACCACCAAAAGCACCCACGCCACCAGCCACAAGCCGTTTTCCGCCCCGCGCAACCAATAAAGGGCATAAAGCGGTGTCCAGCAATAAAGGGTCGCCAGCCCCAGCCAGATAACCGGACGCGCTGATTTGAAAAAGGCACCGAACAACAGAAAATACAGGGACAATCCGACAGTTACCCCTGCCCAATGTGGCAACAACATATCAACAGGCAGCAAGATAAAGCCCGTAACTAGCATCAGATTAAGCGCAAGAAAAAGCCCCAGATCCCGTTTTGGCAATCCAATGATCTGCCCCCATTCCAGGATCATCAAAATCCCCACAAGGCTTAAAAGCCCTGCGAACCAGTCTCCGCCAAGCCACACCGCCGTCAACGCCAAGGGGATCAAAATCAAGGCAGAAGCCACACGCGTCATCAAATGCGATGGGGCACTTTGTACAGGGATGGCCCGCCCCTCAAGGCTTTGCTCGTCGCTGCTACCGTCCACCAAAACGTCGCTCCCGTCTTTGATAATCCGCAATGGCACCCTTGAGGGTCTGCTCGTTAAAATCGGGCCAGAGCACATCGAGAAACAGCAATTCCGCATAAGCCGATTGCCAAAGCAAAAAATTGCTCAAGCGTCGCTCGCCGCTGGTGCGGATAACCAGATCAGGATGCGGCAGATCGGACAATTGTAGATGCGACGCCAAAAGATCATCGGTTATGTCATCAGGGGCCAATTCGCCCTTTGCCACTTTCGCTGCCAAAGTCTGGCAGGCCGCAACGATTTCCGACTGCGATCCGTAATTCAATGCAATCACAAGGGTCAGGGTCTGGTTCTGGGCTGTTAGGGTCTCTGCTCTAGAGATCATTTTTTGCAAGTCCGGAGAGAGTTTGGACACATCCCCCATAAACCGCAGACGCACATCGTTTTTATGCAGATCATCAATTTCGCGCCGCAAATAAAGGCGCAAAAGCCCCATAAGGTCTTCCACCTCATCGGCGGGCCGTTTCCAGTTTTCCGAAGAAAACGCATAAAGCGTAAGAACGGACACGCCTTCCGAAATGCAGCCCTTCACGGCCCGGCGCACAGCTTCGGCGCCGCGCCGATGCCCCATGGCGCGGGGAAGATGGTGCGCAGACGCCCATCGGCCATTGCCGTCCATGATAATGGCGACATGGCGCGGAATGACCGCACTGGCACTGTCTATTGTCGGCTGAACAGAGGCCATCAGACCTGCATGATCTCCTTTTCCTTATGGCTGAGAATCTCATCCACCTGCGCGATATGATCGTCTGTCAGCTTCTGGATGCGCTCAGACCATTTCTTGGCATCATCTTGCGCCAAATCGCCGTTCTTTTCGCTCTTTTTCACACCATCCATACCATCGCGGCGCACATTGCGAATGGCAACTTTGGATTGCTCGGCATATTTCGAGGCTACTTTCGACATTTCCCGCCGACGTTCTTCATTCAATTCAGGAACGGGAATGCGCAAGGTCGAGCCTTCGGTCATGGGATTGAGGCCAAGACCGGAATTGCGAATCGCCTTTTCTACAGCGCTCACATTGCTGCGGTCCCACACCTGTACGCTAAGCAACCGCGCTTCCGGTGTTGATATGGTCGCAACCTGATTGATGGGCATGGCCGCGCCATAAACATCCACCATAACAGGGTCCAGCATGGCCGTATTGGCGCGCCCGGTGCGCAATCCTGCAAAGTCCTGGCGCAAGGTTTCAACTGCGCCATTCATCCGACGTTCGAGATCCTTGATATCGGGCTCAGCCATTGGTTCCGTCCTCCTCACCAACAATCGTGCAAGTGCCAGACCCGCCTAAAACGCGCGCCAGCTCCCCCTTGCTTTGAATTGAAAAAACCAAAATAGGAATCTTGTTCTCACGACACAAGCTGACAGCCGAAGCATCCATGACCTGCAAATCCTGCCGCAAGACATCCATAAAGCTCAGGCTTTCATATCGCTCTGCCGTGGGGTCTTTTTTCGGATCCGCCGTATAAACACCATCCACCTGCGTGCCCTTCAACAAGGCATCGCACGACATTTCAGCAGCCCGCAAGGCGGCGGCTGTGTCTGTGGTGAAAAACGGATTGCCGGTGCCGGCCGCGAAAATAACCACCCGGCCCTTTTCCATATGCCGGATGGCGCGACGGCGAATATAAGGTTCGCACACGCTGGACATGGGAATGGCGGACAAAACGCGGGTGTGAATGCCTTGCTTTTCAAGGCCGTTTTGTACAGCCAGAGCATTCATCACCGTCGCCAGCATGCCCATATAATCGGCCGAGGCACGGTCAAATCCACTGGCTGCAGCGGAAAGCCCACGAAAAATATTCCCGCCGCCCACCACCAAACAAATTTCAGCACCCAAATCGCGCGCTTCGCTGATATCTTCTGCCACACGGTCGATCACCGAAGGGTCAATGCCATATGCATTATCACCCATCAGTGCCTCGCCGGACAGTTTAAGCAATATACGCTTATATTTGGGAGAGGCCATAATACGCACTTCCATCTGCCAGAGGGATATGTGGATCGGCTGACGATCGGATCGGCAGCTTAACCGTAGTTTCGGTGTCTTGCCACCAACGAAAACAGCAATCCTGGTGATTTTTTCCAAAAAAAACCCGGAGGCAAATATGCCACCGGGCTGGATTGTTTCATGCCCGTCGCCTAAAAATCAGACGCCGGCGGCCGCTTTCACTTCTGCAGCGAAATCGGTTTCTTCTTTTTCCACGCCTTCACCCAGCGCAAAACGGCTGAATGCGGTCAGTGTAATGGGGGTTCCAGCCGCTTTGGCCGCCGCTTCCACAACCTGTTCAATACGGTTTTCACCATCCACAACAGAAACCTGACGCAGCAACACCACTTCTTCATAGTATTTGCGCATACGGCCTTCGATCATCTTTTCGATGATATTGTCCGGCTTGCCAGAAGCGCGCGCCTGATCGCTGAAAATGGTTTTTTCACGTTCGATCAACTGGGGATCAAGGTCTTCCACCGTCAGGGATTGCGGAGCCGTTGCCGCCACATGCATGGCAATATGCTTGGCCAAGGGCGCCAAAACATCCTCCGAAGCACTCGATTGCAGCGCCACAAGAACGCCGATCTTGCCAATGCCATCGGAAACCGCGCCATGGACATAGCTGCCCACATAGCCTTCGGAGACTTCAAGCGCAACAGCGCGACGCAAGGACATATTCTCGCCAATCGTGGCGATCAGATGCGTGACCTGCTCTTCCACTGTGCGGCCTGCGCCCGGAAAGTCGCTGGCTTTGATGGCATCCACATCGGAACCCGCAGCAAGCGTAATTTTGGCAACTTCGCCCACAAAGCCCTGGAACTGGTCGTTACGGGCGACGAAATCGGTTTCCGAATTCACTTCAACCATTGCGCCGCGCGTACCGTTTGCAACAACGCCGATCAGACCTTCAGAGGCCACGCGACCGGATTTCTTGGCAGCAGCTGCCAGACCTTTTTTGCGCAGCCAATCGATGGCGGCTTCTACATCGCCGTCATTTTCACCCAGCGCTTTTTTGCAATCCATCATGCCCGCACCGGTTTTTGTGCGAAGCTCTTTCACCATTGCAGCTGTAATTCCAGCCATGTTCTCTTCCTCGAGTCTTATCCTGATAGGGTCGAAGGGGCGGCACGGTTTTCATGCGCGCCCCGTATGGAGCCTTATTCGGCACTTGCCGGAGCGGCATTTTCTTCAGAAGGCTGCGCGCTTTCGACAAGGGCTTCTTCAACCGGCGCTTCTTCCATGGCACCGATATCGGCACCGCTGGCACCGAGCTGCTCGGAGATCCCATCAAGAATGGAAAGCGCCATCAGGTCACAATAAAGTTTGATGGCGCGGGTGGCATCATCATTCCCCGGCACAGGGAAAGACACGCCATCCGGATTGGAATTGGTATCAACCACGGCCACCACGGGGATGCCAAGGCGATTGGCTTCTTGAATGGCAATTTCTTCACGATTGGTATCAATGATGAAGATGAGATCAGGCAGACCACCCATATCGCGAATACCGCCCAAAGACAGTTCAAGCTTATCGCGCTGGCGGGTCAATTGCAGGCGCTCTTTCTTGGTGAAGCCAGTTGCCGTATCGGCCAAACGCTCATCAAGTTGTTTCAAACGCTTGATCGACTGGGAAATGGTCCGCCAGTTGGTCAGCATGCCGCCAAGCCAACGATGGTTCACATAATATTGCCCGGACCGACGAGCCGCATCGGCCACGATCGGGGATGCCTGACGTTTGGTGCCAACGAAAAGCACGCGGCCACCACCGGCGACAACATCGCGAACTTCTTTCATTGCACGTGCAAGCAGGGGAACGGTTTTCGACAAATCAACGACATGAATGCCGTTACGATCACCGAAAATATACGGCCCCATCTTGGGATTCCAACGATGGGTTTGATGGCCGAAATGAACGCCAGCTTCCAAAAGCTGACGCATGCTGAATTCTGGCAGCGCCATAGGTCTCTCTCCTTTACCGGTTCGTCCTCCATGGGCCAAAATATCTCTGAACATTCAGAAACACCGGATGGCGGGAAATGACCTGCGGGTCACCCTGCCTTGCGGCCCATGTGTGGAATAAGCGTGGCCTATATCGGTCCGCCTCGGATTGCAAGGGAAATCGCACCAATGAAGGGCCGTTCTGTCATAATCCGATACCGATAAGTTATCCCCAGAGTTCACAGCTGTGGATAAGAATAACGGGGACAAAGCGCAAAAGGGCTCAATTTATCTTCACTGTTTCGATGCTTCATGGCATCTGTCATGGCTATGACCGAATATACTCAAAACATGACCCACAGCGACGCACGAGACAGCGCCGCTGATGACACATTGGATTATCGCCAGCCTCCCAGCAATCTGGAGGTCGAGCAAGCGCTGCTCGGCGCCATGCTGGTAAACAATGAAGCCGCCGAACAGGTGCGTGAATATCTGCACCCGGAACATTTTTTTGAACCGGTACATGGGCGCATCTATGAGATGATCCTGCGGCTCATTGACCGCGATCATACGGCAGACCCCATCAAGCTGCGGCCATTTTTCGATAAAGATGAAGCCCTTGCCGACATGGGCGGCGGTGCGTATCTGGCGCGCTTGGCCGCATCTGCCGCAACCATCATCAATGCGGTGGATTATGGCCGAACCTTGCGCGATCTGGCGCTCCGCCGCTCGCTGATTTCTGTCGGCAATGAAATGGTGATCAGCGCCTATGACGCCGACCCTGCGGATTCGGGCGAGGGACAATTGGAAGCGGCGGAATCGAAACTGTTCGATCTGGCGCAAACAGGAAGTGCCGGCACCTCTTTCACGCCTTTTCGGACCGCCGTCTATAAAGCCTTGGAAGCGGCAGAAGCCGCATATAAAGACCCGGATAAAATTTCCGGCGTATCCACGGGGCTGAAAGCTCTGGATGCGCAAATTGGCGGCCTGCATCCCACCGACTTGCTGATCCTGGCCGGGCGCCCGGCCATGGGGAAAACCTCGTTGGCAACCAATATCGCCTTCAATGCCGCCAAGCGCTGGCTTGATGACCGGGACGCCGGGGTGGATATGAAACGCACACGCGGCGCGGCGGTGGCCTTTTTCTCGTTGGAAATGTCGGCGGATCAGCTTGCAGCCCGTGTGGTGGCGGACCGCGCCAATATCAAATCCGAAGAAATGCGCCGGGGCCGCTTGACCGATTCCCAATTTGAAGATCTGGCCCGCGCCGTGCGGGATATCGAAAATTTACCGCTTTATGTAGATGATACCGCCGCCCTTTCCATTGCCGGGGTTTACACCCGGGCACGGCGATTGAAGCGGCTGCACAATATCGGTCTGGTGATCGTCGATTATCTGCAACTTCTAAGCGGCTCGACGCGCTCGGAAAGCCGGGTACAGGAAATCTCGGAGATCACCCGTGGCCTGAAAGCCTTGGCGAAAAAGCTGGAGGTGCCGGTGATGGCGCTGTCCCAGCTTAGCCGTACGGTGGAAAGCCGTGAAAACAAACGCCCACAACTTTCGGATTTGCGTGAATCCGGCTCTATTGAGCAAGATGCCGATATCGTGATGTTCGTCTATCGTGATGAATATTATAAAGAGCAGCAAAAGCCCGATGAAGGTGATGAAAAAAAATTCGCCGAATGGGTGGACATGATGGAGCGGTCACGAGGATTGGCCGAGGTGATCGTGGGCAAGCAAAGACATGGCCCCACCGGCACCGTGCGCCTGCGCTTTGCCAAGGAAACCACCCGCTTCACCGATGAAGCGGTTCCCGAATATACCGCCGACAGATTTGAATAAGGACGGGAGGCTGTACAAAAAAGGCACAGTCGCGTGAATTGACCCATGCCAAGCGGTCCTCTAAGGTCGCGCGCACTTATGATCGAATTCTGTCCGCATGTCGGCCCTATCCTCGGATTTTTACGGCTTATGTATCTTATCTCTGTTGCCAGGTCTGGCCTTTCATTCAATGGCTTGCACCGCACACTTCATGAAAAGGATGTGCTGTGAACTTTTTTGCCACTGTTGGTCGCTTCACCCTTGAAGCGCTGGCGGCATTGGGCCGTCTTGCCATTTTCGCCGCCAATTCGGTCCGTCATGTGCTGCAACCGCCGTTCTTTTTGAAGAATATCGGCCAACAGATGATGGTCATCGGATATTATTCCTTACCTGTGGTGGGGCTGACCGCCTTATTCACTGGCGCCGCTTTGGCCCAGCAAATCTATGTTGGCTCCGAGCGATTCAATGCCGAAAGCACCATGGCGGCTGTTGTAGTGATCGCCATTGTGCGCGAGCTTGGGCCCGTGTTGGGGGGCTTAATGGTCGCGGGGCGGGTCTCGTCTGCCATGGCCGCCGAAATCGGCACCATGCGGGTGACAGAACAGATCGACGCTTTGGTGACACTCTCCACCGATCCCTATAAATATCTGGTGGTGCCGCGCCTTCTGGCCGGACTCGTCACCCTGCCCCTTCTGGTGATCGTTGCCAATACCATCGGCGTGTTTGGCGGTTTTCTGGTGGCAACTCAACGGCTTGGCTTTAATCCGGGTAATTATCTGGTGGCCACCATGAATTTTCTGGAAACCACCGATATTGTATCGTCCTTGGTAAAAGCCGGGGTTTTCGGGCTGATCATTTCGCTGATGGGCTGTTATCACGGCTATCATTCTTCCGGTGGCGCACAAGGCGTGGGACGGGCCACCACCAATGCGGTTGTGTCGGCCTTTATCCTGATTTTGCTGGCCAATCTCATCATCACCATCACGGTGTTTCAATCATGACGCAAACTCCCAAAATTGAATTAGCTGGTGTCAAAAAGCGCTTTGGCTCCAAAGTGGTTCTGGATGGTGTCGATCTGACGGTCCTCAAAGGCGAAAGCCTTGTGGTCATTGGCGGATCGGGCACCGGAAAATCCGTTTTGCTAAAATGTATTCTGGGGCTTTTGCGCCCGGAAAGCGGCATGATCCGTATCGATGGCAAAGATGTGCTTCGCCAGTCCCATAAGGAACGCAAAGCCCAAATGGCCAAATTCGGGATGCTGTTCCAAGGGGCGGCGCTGTTCGATTCCCTGCCCGTTTGGGAAAATGTGTCCTTCGGCTTGATGAAGGCACGCGGCATGAAGCGCAATGAGGCCAAAGAGATCGCCATTGAAAAGTTGCAACGGGTTGGCCTTGCTGCGGATGTGGCCAATTTGCACCCCGATGAACTGTCCGGCGGCATGAAAAAGCGGGTGGGATTGGCGCGGGCCATTGCCACCGAACCGGACATTATCTTTTTTGACGAGCCAACCACCGGGCTTGATCCCATCATGGCCGATGTGATTAACGATCTGATTGTCGAATGTGTACGGGATCTGGGGGCCACCACCGTCACCATTACCCATGATATGGCCAGTGCGCGGAAAATCGCCGATCAGGTGGCCATGCTTTATCAGGGCAAGATCATCTGGCAAGGTGCCAAGGAGCAGGTGGATAACAGCAACAACGCCTATGTGGATCAATTCATCCACGGGCGCGCTGACGGGCCGATTAAGATGGCCGTTCGGTCGGCCTAGGGCGGCAGCGCCAACTGATTTCCCTTCTTGCCGGATAAAGTGCTGCGATTGGCGAAAATACACTTGCGATACAAGAACAAAACGCTAACATTTAGATTATGGCGAAAACACAGACACAATTTATCTGCCAATCTTGCGGGGCGGTTTATCGCAAATGGCAAGGCCGCTGCGACGATTGCGGCGAATGGAACTCCATCACGGAAGAAGTCAGCCTTGGTGCATCCGGGCGGCCCAAAGGCCTGGGCGGCAATCGAGGCCGCAAAGTGGATCTGGTGGATCTTGGCCAACCGGCGGACAATCCGCCCCGCCTGCAAAGCGGGCTGGCGGAATTCGATCGCGCTACGGGCGGTGGTCTTGTGCCCGGCTCGGCGCTGCTGATCGGCGGAGATCCGGGTATCGGCAAATCCACATTATTGCTGCAAGCCATGGCGGCGCTTTCCAATGCCGGACATTCTTGCGTCTATATTTCTGGCGAAGAAGCCACGGCACAGGTGCAGATGCGCGCCGATCGTTTGGGGCTGAGCAAAGCGCCATTGGCTTTGGGCGCGGCCACCAATTTGCGGGATATTCTTACCACGGTGGATGGGGCCAAACCGCCCGCGGTGCTGGTGGTCGATTCCATCCAGACCGTATTTGTGGACAGCCTCGATTCAGCCCCCGGCACCGTGGCGCAAGTGCGGGCATGTGCTGCGGAATTGATCTCCTTTGCCAAATCCCGCGGCACCATCATATTGATTGTCGGCCATGTAACCAAAGACGGCCAGATCGCCGGCCCCCGCGTTTTGGAGCATATGGTGGATACGGTGCTCTATTTTGAAGGTGAACGCGGTCACCAATATCGCATTTTAAGAAGTGTCAAAAACCGCTTTGGCGGCACCGATGAAATTGGCGTTTTTGAAATGACCGGCATGGGCTTGGCCGAAGTATCCAACCCTTCCCAACTGTTCTTATCGGACCGTTCGGCCGAGGTGGCGGGGTCGGCAGTGTTTGCGGGAATTGAAGGATCGCGCCCCGTTCTGGTGGAAATCCAGGCGCTGGTGGCGTCCAGTTCGGCGGCCAATCCGCGCCGCGCCGTTGTGGGCTGGGATTCCGGTCGCTTGGCCATGGTCTTGGCGGTTCTGGATGCCCGATGCGGCCTTGGGCTGTCCTCTTCGGATATTTATCTCAATGTGGCGGGCGGCTTAAAAGTGGGGGAACCTGCGGCGGATTTGGCCGTTGCCGCTGCCCTTGTATCGTCACTTTCCGGTGTTCCTGTCCCTGCTGAAACCGTTATTTTCGGAGAAATCAGCCTATCGGGCGATGTGCGCCCCGTTACACAAGCGGAAGCTCGATTGAAAGAAGCCGCCAAGCTTGGCTTTTCCCGCGCTTTGGTGCCAGCCAACACCAAAGCCGGTGGCAATAATTTAAAGCTGAATAGCTGTGGGCGCTTACAAGATCTGGTGTCGGTGTTTGCAGACGGTGAAATGGTGTAAGCTTATGAACTGGCATCGACTGCTAAACGAGTGCCAGAACAGAATGATGGGTTAATCTGGGCCATCGGGACCGGCCGGTCCGGCATGTTGATTGATACCGCAGGGAAGACCATGAGCGAAAGTTTGACTGCCTTTGATGTGATTGTGCTGCTGTTCGTGGGCGGTACGGTGCTCTATGCGGTGTTTCGTGGCTTTACCACCATGTTATTGACAGTTGCCGCATGGTTCGGCGCAGTGCTGATCACGCTTTATGGCATGCCCTATGCGTCCGGTTTCGCCCGCGATTGGATCACACCGGCCACATTGGCGGATTTCATCGCCCTCCCCTTATTGTTTATCGTCAGTCTGGTGCTTTTAAAACTGATCGCCGGATTTATCGGATCAAAAGTGCGCTCAGGGCCCGCCGGTTTTCTCGATCGATCCCTGGGCGCGGCTTTGGGGCTGTTTTTGGGGGCTGTTCTGGTGTCTGCCACATATTTGTTCTTTTCGTCCGTGGTGGGGGAAAAGCGCTATCCCCAGTGGGTGCAAGAGGCGCGTTTGAAACCTTTAGTGGCCTACGGGGCAAGCATGCTTGCCAAAACCGGACCGGATATATTCCGCGCGGTGAAAGACGATCCAACCGGCGATGCGCTGCTGGATCAGATGCGGGAAAGCTATGATCAGTCAAAAGACCGTCTGCGCGATGCAGCCGAGCCCGCCTATGAAGAGGCGCAACGGCGTTTGATGAATCAAAAATTCGAAGAACTTTTGAAAACAAAAGAACAAAATGAGGAAGATGGCGGCGACTGATCGACCATATGGGGAAAACACCTTTCCACAGGCGCACTCAAAAGCTATATGAAGGCAGACTTTGGACCCTCCAACCAAATCAGGGGCCGCACCGGACATGAGCCACCAATCGCAATGTCGTCCGCTTTCTACGCATCCTTTCGATGATGATAAGCTCCATGAAGAATGTGGTGTTTTCGGAATTTATGGCACAGAAGATGCCGCTGCCCATTCCGTTTTAGGGCTGCACGCCTTGCAGCATCGCGGGCAAGAGGCCGCCGGTATCACCGCATTCGACGGCAAGCAATTTGTCACCCAGCGACAATTGGGCCTTGTGGCCGATAATTTCACCAGTGAAAAGCTGATCGGAACCTTGAAGGGCGACGCGGCCATTGGCCATGTGCGCTATTCCACGGCGGGCGGCAGTTCCATACGCAATGTGCAACCCTTGTTCGCGGATCTGGCAACGGGCGGCTTTGCCGTTTCCCATAATGGCAATCTCACCAATGCGTGGCATTTGCGCCGCCAGCTCGTAAAGCATGGCTCTATTTTCCAATCCACATCCGATAGCGAAGTCATCATTCATCTTGTGGCCACCTCGGGCTGTCATACCTTATTGGACAAATTGATCGATGCCCTCCACAAGATTGAAGGGGCTTATTCTCTTGTCACCCTTACCCGCGAAGGACTTATGGGGGTGCGCGATCCATTGGGTGTACGGCCTTTGGTGCTGGGGAAACTGGGCGATGCTACATCCTGTGCTCGGAAACCTGTGCGCTGGATATTTTGGGCGCCCGCTATGAACGCGATGTGGAGCCGGGCGAAATTGTCATCATCAATAATAATGCCGGGGTGCCGACAATCCGCTCCATCAAACCGTTCGAGCAATGCAATCCGCGCCCTTGTATCTTCGAGCATGTTTATTTTTCCCGTCCCGACAGCCTTGTGGACGGCCTGTCCGTTTATGATGTGCGCAAACGCATTGGCGCGGAACTGGCCCGTGAAGCAGCCGTTGATGCGGATGTGGTGATCCCCGTCCCCGATTCAGGCGTCCCCGGAGCCATCGGCTATGCAGCCGAATCCGGGATTCCCTTTGAACTGGGGATTATTCGCAATCACTATGTGGGTCGTACCTTCATCGAACCGTCGGACCAAATCCGCCATCTGGCGTACGTCTCAAACACAATGCCAATCGCTGGCAGATTGATGGAAAGCGCATCATTTTGGTGGACGATTCCATCGTGCGCGGCACCACATCCTTAAAGATTGTCGATATGATGCGGCAAGCGGGCGCGCGCGAAGTGCATATGCGCATCGCCAGCCCCCCAACCCGACATAGCTGCTTTTATGGTGTCGATACGCCGGAACGGTCAAAGCTGTTGGCGGCCCGTATGGATATCGAGAGATGTGCCGCTATATCCATGCGGACAGTTTGGCCTTTGTCTCCATTGATGGGCTTTACCGGGCCTGTCAGCACGAAAATGGCCGGCAAATGGACCGGCCAAGCTATTGTGACGCCTGCTTTACGGGCGATTATCCGACGCATTTGACCGATCAAGATCAAGAGCCCGATTTAAAACAAAGGGCAGAAATCACCGCTTTAAACTAACGGGAATATCTTTATGGGACGATTGACAGGCCGCCTTGCCGTAGTCACTGGCGCATCGCGGGGTATTGGATATGCCGTGGCCAAGGCGCTGGCATCGGAAGGGGCGCATATTATTGCCATTGCCCGCCCCCGCAGCGTTGGCGCTTTGGAAGAACTGGATGATGACATCCGCGCTTTGGGCGGGGAAACCACCCTGACGCCAGTAGACCTGACCGATTATGACGCCATCGACCGGCTGGGTGCCGCCATTTATGAACGTTGGGGCAAATTGGATATTCTGGTGGGCAATGCAGGCTTGCTGGGATCGCTTTCCCCCCTTGGGCATTTGGATATCAAGGAATGGGACAAGGTGATGGCGGTGAATGTGACAGCCAATTGGCGGCTGATCCGCAGCCTTGATCCGCTATTGCGCCAATCCGATGCCGGACGGGCCCTGTTTGTAACCTCTGGGGCAGCCCATAAAGCGGTTCCTTATTGGGGGCTTTATGCCACCAGCAAAGCCGCTTTGGAAAAAATGGCCGAAATTTATGCGGCAGAATGTGCAAAAACCAATGTTCGGGTGAACCTGATCAATCCCGGCCCCATCCGCACCGGCATGCGCGCCAAAGCCTTCCCCGGAGAAGATCCGGATCTTTTGGCAAAGCCCGCCGATATTGCACCGCTTTTCGTGGAAATGGCCTGCCCGGATTATACGAAAAACGGCACAATCGTTCATTATAAGGATTGGGCCAAAGCCTCTTAAGCGTCGGTGCTGCTGGCAGCGAATATATACGGCCCCCCAGCTTTTAAGGCGCGTTTGAAGGCTGGGCGGGCATGAATACGTTTCAAATAAGCGGCAATATGGGGATAGCTGCCAAGGCCTGTGCTGCTGGCGGCGATTTCCCCAATAAAGCTGAGCATGAAATCAGCGGCGCTGAGCCTGTCGCCCATGATCCAGTCTTTCCCCTCAAGAGCCTGGTTCAAATAGCCCAGCATCTTGTCCATCTCGCCCGCAATACGCGGCTGCAAAGGGGCCACAGCCTCACCCAGTTTTCCACAATAAAGCCCTAGCAAAAATGGCAGCATGGCCGAGCCTTCGGCAAAATGCATCCATTGCTGATGCTCCCAATAGGCCGCGCTGTTTTGAGGCGGGGTCAGAACGCCCTTACCATAAAGCTGCGCCAAATAGTCCACAATGGCACCGGATTCCGCGATCACCGTGCCATTATCCACAATAACCGGCGATTTCCCCAGCGGATGAATGGCGGCCAGTTCAATTGGTGCAAAGCGGGTTTGCGCATCACGTTCATAGCGCACCACTTCATAAGGAACGCCCAGTTCTTCCAGCAGCCACAAAATACGTTGCGAGCGGGAATCGCTTAAATGATGAAGCGTAATCATATCAGTTGTGTCCCATTAACGTAGAACATGAGATAAACGAGACGCCCTGTTGTCAAATCATGACCAAACCCGGGGCCTGCTGCATGCCAGAACCAAGGGCGTAATAATATTAATCGATTATAGCGCATGGGAATCCGCATAGTTCTTTCCCATTTACTACTATCATTAGAATGAGGAATCACAATTTCATTATATATATCCTGGAATGATTGAAGGTTAGCGGCTTTTAGCTGATCAGGCGTAATGGGAGCGCAATCTGTATTTGTTGGTTTATGTCGAAAAAAATCGGTTCCCCCTTGGCAGTCTTCTGGACGGCTCAAATACAAAATACCGGACCAATGACACTGTGGATCTATGTGTATATTGCCCTCACCTTGATCTCCTTCCAGAGAAAGCCTGAACTTCCCATGACCGGTCCCCTGGACGGGCCGTAAAGGCTCACCAACGTGACTCGATACTTCTTGGTCAAGGCCGTCTATCAGCAGACGCTTCTCAGAATTGCGGCCGGGAAAATAAGTTTTAGATTCAGGAAATGGATAATCTAAGGACAAGGCAGAATTACGCACCTCATCAGCATTCGCAAGAAAATCATCCACGATCACGAATGATTTAGGCATAATATTTCATCCCTCCAAAAGTATCGGAACCAAGAACTTCCTACAATCTGTTCTTTTTTAATCTAGAACAAATTATATATTTAAAACTGACATCACGCACGCGCTCGCAAGGCGGCATTCAGCGCCAAGCGGCCCCACTCATCCATATCATCCGCATCATCCAGAACACTTTCCGGTGCCTGATAATAAGACATGGTTGCAAAGGTGCCGTCCTTCTTGGGATAGTGAAATGCCTTTAGATCTTCGGCTTCAAACCGGGCGCGGTTTTCATCATCCACTTTCAAATAGAGCGCATCATCAATGGCGATGGCAAAGAACAGATCATCGCAATAAAAGCCAACGCCGCCAAACATGCGCTTGCTGCGAATGATGCCCAAAGGCTCCATCCGCTCTTTCAACAGCTCTAAAAACTCCGATGAAACGGCCATTATGCGCCTGTCATTCTAGGGTGCCGGGGGTAAATGAATGGTCAAACCATCAAGCTCGGGGCTGACAGTGATCTGGCATCCCAAGCGTGATGTTGCGGTGACATTGGGGGCAAGATCCAGCAGATCATCTTCATCGGTGCCCATTTGTGGCAGGCGGGCAAAATCCGCTTCGGAAAAAATCATATGACAGGTGGAACAGGCCAGATTGCCGCCGCATGCGCCTTCCACATCAATGCCTTCAAAATGCGCCAGCTTCATCAGCGATATGCCGATGGGGGCCTTCACTGTCCGGCTTTCCTTGCCATCGCTGGAAACGAAGGTGAGTGTTACCATGCGCCTACCCCATGTTCCTTCTTGTCCCAACCCAGTTCCGTAAGGGCTGTGATAACCGTTCGAGCGGCGAAATCAATTTCTTCCGGCGTGGTGAAGCGCCCGATTCCGAAACGGATCGAGGACAAGGCATCTTTGCGGCTGCGGCCAATGGCTTCCAATACATAAGACGGGCCAGAAGTGGCCGAGGCACAGGCCGCCCCCGACGACACTGCCAGATCGCGTAACGAGGATAACAAAAGGTCCCCATCCACCCCGGGAAAGCTGAGATTGATATTACCCCAAAAACGCGCGTGGCGATCACCGTTCAAAATCACCTGCGGGAACGCCTGTTCAATGGGATGAAGAAAGCGTTTGGCCAAATCATTAATATGCGCTTGATCGGACTGCATCCGGGTTTTGGCTATGCTGGCAGCCTGCCCCAGTCCCACACATAAAGCCGGTGACAAGGTTCCGGAGCGCACACCCCCTTCCTGCCCACCACCCGCCATTTGCGGCACAAAGCGCACCCGTGGCCGCGCCCGACGCAGATAAATGGCCCCGATGCCCTTGGGGCCGTAAATTTTATGGCCCGAAATGCTCATCAAATCGATATTCATTCCATCCACATCCAACGGGATCTTTCCAAATGCCTGCGCCGCATCACAATGGAAATAGACCCCGGCCTTTCGGCACAGCGCCCCGATCTCGGCCACCGGTTGGATCACGCCAATTTCATTATTGACCGCCATCACAGACACAAGCGCCGTATCGTCGCTTAATGCCTGAGCCAAAAGATCCAGATCGATAAGCCCATCGGGTTTCACCGGCAACCAGGTAACCCGCGCTCCGTGGCGGGTGACCGCCTGCGCGGATTCCACCACGCATTTATGCTCTGTCACCGGTATGATCAGATGAGGTTTTTGCGCACTTAACGCTTCCATCACGCCTTTGATGGCCAGATTATTGGATTCCGTTGCTCCCGATGTGAAGAAAACCGATTTTGCATCTGCATTGATAAGCCCGGCTACAGATTTGCGCGCTTCTTCAACCGCGGCCTCTGCCTCCCACCCATAGCGGTGGGTACTGGAATGAGGATTGCCAAAGCCTTCGACAAACCAGCGTTGCATGACTGTGAACACCTTGGGATCCAGAGGCGTGGTGGCCTGATAGTCCATATAGATGGGGGTTTTGGGTGCCATGATACCAGTTCTTTGCGTGAAAGATTAAACCAATGTCCCCAACCGGCGTTGGCTGCGTTGGTAAAGCCTGCACCAGCAAGATACAAAACGCGCCACATCTGCATCGCTGGTGTTGCGGCCAAGACTAACGCGGATGACTTGACTGGAAAGCGTATCATCACAGCCCATCGCCTTGAGCACATGGCTTGCACGCACCTTCCCCGATGAACAAGCAGAGCCGGAACTGATGGCGATCCCTTCAAGATCAAAGGTCATCACCTGCGTTTCGGCCGACATGCCGGGCATATATATGGCGCTGGTATTGGCAATCCGCGGCACCGATTGCCCGAAAACACGGGCATCCGGTGCATTTTCGATGATGGCCGCTTCCAGATCATTGCGGCGTTTTTCAATGGCGCCATTTGTTTCAAGATGCGCCAAGGCTTCACGGGCCGCTGCGCCAAAGCTGGCAATGCCGGGAAGGTTTTCCGTGCCGGACCGCCGCCCCAATTCCTGCCCGCCGCCAACCGCTTGCGCCGCAATCGCAAGGCCGGGTCGCACCCATAAGGCTCCCACGCCTTTCATGGCACCAAGTTTATGCCCCGAAAGGCTGATACAATCCGCACCCAAGGCCGTGCAATCAAGGGCAATACGCCCTGCTGCCTGCACCGCATCACAATGCAGTACCCCACCAGAAGCCTGCACTTTTTCGGCAATATCGGCGATAGGTTGAATGACGCCGGTTTCATTATTGGCCAGCATGATCGAAACGATGGCCGGTTCAGACGATTGCGCCAAAAGCTCCTCAAAGGCCGCAAGATCCACCATCCCATTGGCATGCACCGGACATATCTGCACATTTGAGCTTATGGCACGCGCCGAAGCCAGAACGCTGTCATGCTCGATGGCGGAAACAATCAGCCGCCGATATGTTTTCGACCCGGCATAGAGCCCCTTGAGCGCAAGGCCATTGGCTTCCGTGCCGCCAGATGTGAAAACAATATCGCGCGGTCGGGCCGCCAGAAGGCTTGCCACCTCTGCACGGGCTTTTTCAACCAACGCCTTCGCCGCCCGCCCTTCTTGATGCACGGATGACGGATTGCCCAAAAGCATCATGGCATCCACAGCAGCGGCCCGCGCTGCAGGCGTGACAGGGGCAGTGGCATTATAATCGAGATAGAGGCGATCTTTCATCATAGGTTTGAAATGGCACGCCCACCGCCATATTTCAAAGGCAAATATCCAGTTTCAGAGCCAAAACACGCCGATAACTTGCGCAGGGGCTGTTTGGGGCTATATAAAGACCTGATCAGGGGCAGATTTGCCCTTTTGCCCGGAATTTTGGGGCGATTCCTTGAATTGGCCCTTACTGAGAGAGTCCACCCCCTTATGCCTGACGTGATTTTTAACGGCCCCGAAGGCCGTCTTGAAGGCCGTTACCAGCCCGGTAAAACCCCCAATGCCCCGGTTGCGCTGATTTTGCATCCTCATCCGCAATTTGGCGGCACCATGAACAATAAAGTGGTGTACCACCTGTTCCATGCCTTTGCCCAACGCGGTTTTGCAACGCTGCGCTTCAATTTCCGAGGTGTTGGCCGGTCGCAAGGCGAATTCGACAATGGCATTGGCGAACTATCCGATGCCGCCGCCGCGCTGGATTGGCTGCAAACCTTCAACACCGATGCCCCCGCCACCTGGGTTGCCGGTTTTTCCTTCGGGGCATGGATTTCCATGCAATTGCTAATGCGCCGTCCTGAAATTCAGGGCTTTATTTCTGTGGCTCCCCCCGCGGATAAATATGATTTCACGTTCCTGGCCCCTTGCCCGTCTTCGGGCCTTATGGTTCAGGGCACGGCAGATGATATCGTCGCACCGGCTTCGGTACAAAAGCTGATTGAAAAACTGAAACAGCAAAAAGCCATCACCATCGATCAATCCATCATCGAAGGTGGCGACCATTTCTTCGAAGGAAAACTGGAAGAAATGATCGGCGAGGTGAATGCCTATCTCGACAAGCGCCTGCTGAATGAAGCATTATCATCCGGGGGATAGCCAATGCCCCCGGATGGCCTTTCATTCCTTCATTTCAGACGCGGTTTGAAAAGCTGCCCGCCAGTCACGGGTTTTGAAACGCCAGTGGTGCCGGGCCAACTTAGAGGCAGATTTTCAACGCTGCGCACTGCCAGATAGGCAAAGGCTTCGGCCTCTAAAAAATCACCATTCCAGCCAAGGCTTTCCACTGTCGTCACATGCCCATGAAGCTGCTGGCGCAAGCCATCCATCAGCGTTTCATTAAAGCGTCCTCCGCCGGTGACATACCAGCATTGCGGCGGTCTGGGAAAATGCTCTTGCGCCGCCTTGATGGCCTCAAGAGTGAAGGCGGTCAATGTTGCGGCTCCGTCTTCTGTGGATAATCCGCGCACCCCTTCCGATGCGAAGGCATCCCGATCCAAAGATTTTGGCGGAGTTTGCATGAAAAACGAATCCGACATCAATTGCAGGACGATATTTTCATCCACATCTCCGGCTCCGGCGATCCTCCCACCTTGATCAAAGGCGTATCCTGTTTCGGCAAGAATCCAGTCATCGATCAAGGCATTTCCGGGGCCGCAATCAAAAGACAAAAGCGGTTCTTCATCTGCGCCGATCCATGTGACATTGGATACCCCACCGATATTGAGCACCACAGCCGGACAGCAGCGGTCATCATTGCTCAGCCGGGCTTTATGATAAGCGGGCGCCAAAGGCGCACCCTCTCCGCCTTGGGCCACATCATTGCTCCTGAAATCACCCACCACCGCAATTCCTGTGGTGTCGCAAAGAGCTTGGCCATCACCCAATTGCCATGTCAATCGCTGCTGGGGGGCATGATAAACTGTATGCCCGTGAAAGCCGATAAGGTCGATGGCTTCAGGGTTTAGAACCGCTTTTTCTATCAATTTATGAACGGCTTTGACATGAAAATCCGTAAGAGATTTTTCAACATCACGCAGATCTTCTGCGGTTTTTATTCCATAAAGGCGGGCTTGTTCCACGGCCTGTGCCAATTGCGCACGAAAGGCAGCATCATAGGGCAAGAAAAGCGTTTCCCCCGGCTCGACAAAATGGCGGCCATCGGTCCGGACAAGAGCCGCATCGATCCCGTCGCGGGAGGTGCCGCTCATTAATCCAAGAGCCAGATAAGGCTTCGCCCTGCCTGCTCTGTCTGCCATGTGATGTCCTTTCATTGCCTCGGGGCTGCAGACCATGTTAGATGGCTGCACGTTTTTTACCCCCACAATATTTGGCAAGATCGACACCCGATGGCGAGTTTTAAATCAGATCTCATGCGCGTTCTTGATGAACGTGGTTTCTTGTTTCAGGCAACCGATGCCGAAGCCCTTGATGCCTTGGCGCAAAAACAAATACTGCCGTGTTATATCGGCTTTGATTGCACCGCCCCTTCTTTGCATGTTGGGTCGCTGGTGCAGATCATGATGTTGCGCTGGGTGCAGAAAACCGGGCATAAGCCCATCGCTTTGATGGGCGGTGGCACCACCCGTATCGGCGATCCCACAGGCCGCGACGATGCCCGGAAATTGCTAACAGATGATGACATCGCCCAAAATATGGCGGGGATCAAAACCATCTTCTCCCGGTTGATTGATTTCAACGACAGTGAAACCGGCGGCATCATGGTGAACAATGCCGATTGGCTGGATGGCTTGGAATATGTGCCCTTCCTGCGCGATGTGGGTCGCCATTTCACCATCAACCGTATGCTGACTTTCGATTCGGTAAAGCTGCGGCTGGAACGTGAAACCCCCATGACGTTCCTCGAATTCAATTATATGATCTTGCAAGCCTATGATTTCGTTGAATTGGCCCGCCGATATGGCTGTCGTGTGCAGCTTGGCGGCTCCGATCAATGGGGCAATATCATCAATGGGATCGAGCTTGGCCGCCGCATGGAAGGCCGGGAATTGCTGGGCCTTACCAGCCCGCTGATCACCAAATCCGATGGCTCGAAAATGGGCAAAACGGCCTCTGGTGCTGTGTGGCTGAATGAAGAAGCCCTGCCCGCCTATGATTATTATCAATTCTGGCGCAACACGCCGGATGCGGATGTGGGACGATTTTTGCGCCTGTTCACCGAATTGGATCTTGGTGAAATTGCCAAATTGGAAGCCTTGGGCGGCGCAGAAATCAACGAGGCCAAGAAAATCCTCGCCTTTGAAGCAACCCGCTTGGCGCGTGGGGAAGAGGCCGCAAAGCAGGCTGGCAAAACAGCGACAGAAACCTTTGAACAAGGGGCAAGCTCGCAAGGATTGCCAACCGTACATATTGATGGGGCACGCTTTGATGCGGGCATGGGGGTGCTTGAGCTGTTTGTGGATGCGGGTCTTGCGGCATCCCGCAAAGAAGTACGGCGCTTGATTGCACAAAATGGGGCGCGCCTCAATGATGTGCCGATTTCCGACGAAGCCTATCAGGTCACGGCATCGGATTTCGATGGCGATGTGGTGAAATTATCGGCAGGAAAAAAGCGCCATGCTTTGGTGATGAAGTCCTGACATAAGCGTATAAAGCACCCATATTATCAATGGAATAAGGGCGGTTCTTTCGAATCTGCATCAAGGCCTTCATCAGACTCACTATCGGGTTCTGGTGAAGGCTCTTCTTCATCTGGCTCTACCTTATCCAGAGTGCCTTTGCTGCCTTCAAAGGGCTTCCTTAAAATACCCGGAATAATGGCCGTGAGCGCATTCACAGAAATTGTAGGGTCGGCCACCTTCCCCTTGATCCGGTATGAGAGCGCAAACATGCCGCCCCCCTTGCCGCCGGTAAACAATCCCCCCAAGAGCGGAATATTTCCAAGCAACGCGTTCAAACGATAAGCGGGAACGATAATACCGTTCATATTCACCCGCTCCAGTTTTTCATCGATCTGGCCTTCAAGCGTCAGCCCAAGGCTTGGACCACTGGCGCGTGCACCTTCGATATCCACAATGCCGTTGCTTAGGGTAAAAGGCACGCGCATCTGATTGAACAACAAGCCATTCTTGCCGATATATTGGTCAAGCTGGCTTGCAGCGCCCTCTTCAATTGTGACATCCGAGGTTTCCCCTCGCACAATTCGGAAATCCCGGAGATCCGCCCTGCCTGTTGCGGCAAGTGGGGTACCCGCTGCCGTCAATGTGGCATCCAGTGTAAAGGCCCCACCCTCGGCATTGTCAAACAGCCCCATGCCCGCCAAGACATGCCCCGCATTTTGCGCTTCCAGCCCAAAGCTGCGTTCTTTTCCTTCGCCCGCGCTGTCGAGCCGTAATTTTACGGCGTCATCCGCCCCCAATTCCGCATCCAGATGGAATTTGGCCCAGTTCATCCCTGTATGTCGGGCATCAATCCGTACATTGGAGAACGTGATATCCGATAAGGACAAGACGCTCTCGAAGTCTGCAGTAAAGACGATGGACGGGCGACCATCCATCGCCGGAGCACCGCTCGCTTCCAGCTTTTCTCCCAAAGTGGACAAGGCGGGGCGCAGATCAAACACAGGCCCTTTGATCCGGGCGTCAAACCCACCATTTTGCGCCTTCAGATCGGCAGAAAGGCGATTTTCACCCAGTACAATCTCGTCAAAACGCGCCGATTGAAAAACCCCCTCTTCATCAAATTGCATGGCCCCGAACAAATGGTCGTTGGCAGCCTGAATTTTCATCTGGTTGATCAGAACCTTACCATCTTGGGACAGATCCAGATCAAATCCCATCGTGGCTTTGTTATCGGGCAGTTTTTCCCAATCCATCAGCGCAAGGGAAAGGCGTGCCTTATCCAATGCCAGATCAATATGCCCCCGCTGAATATCCGGTCCACGGCCCAATAGCTGGATGCTGGCGGGAACCGGGCCTTCAAGATACGGATCGGGATCGAACAGCAGAGCTTTCAGGCTTTCGGGCGTTAGCACCGTGGAAATATCAAAGCGCGAGGATAAGTCACCCGGCGGCGGGGAAAAGCGTTCATCCCAATCGATATGCAGGGATGCCGGACCCAAAGTACCCGTACCGGATGCCTGCAGTCCCTCACGGTCGATTTTGAGGGCAAGTTGCCCCTCGGTCAAAGGGGTAGCGGCAAAAATATCGGGCAACATCAAGTCGTTCACAGTGGCATCAATGGCAATGCCCACATCATTCAGTGAGAGACTTTTCACCAGTGGGAATGCCAAATAGGCAACAAGATCCCCTCTGCCGCTCAAACTATCGGGGTCAAGCCCAAAGGCCGTGGTGTACCCCAATGGTTCATAATCGATCAGCCGCAAGATCTGGGGAAGCGCCCCCGACATCTTTAGTTGAATATCGGCGGCAGTGGGCTCGGATTTTCCAAAGCCTGAGAGCACCACTTGCGATCCCGCCACCGGCAAGCCATCGGCTTCTCCCCCTTCGATATGCAGGGTCAGCCCCCGATCCGTCAGATGGCCGCGCCCTTTGGCCCCCAGGATGGGCGGCATGGGGCGCAACACATGGGCGACCAATTGATCGAATTGAAAATCCAGTTGCAGCCCGTCTTTCTCGTCGGCATGTGCCTCTTCATCATGGAGAAACGTCAATTCCCCATTAGAAATCCGGCCGCTTTCCAAATTGCGTTCGATCCATTCGCGCCCGCCATTTGAAACCGTGCGGGGCCAATAATGGCTCAAATCATCCACACCAAGAGCAGAAAACCCGCCTTTAAGGGCAATGAAGGACAGCCGGTCCTGCTGTGGGATGATGGTGCCGGAAACGAACATTTCCGTATCGGCAAACCGGGCAGACAGGCCGGTTATTTCAAGCGCTCTTTGCGTGCTATCGAACAAGACCGATGTGGAAATTTCATCAAAAGGCCGGGGGTCCGGATACCAAGGGGCCAATGTCACCTGCCCTTTTTTGGCATGGGCATCCAGAAGAAATACCAAAGATCGGTCCGGTTTTGCCGATAGATCAATGCGCATATCGCCATCAAGCGGCATATCTATGCCAGCCAGAACAGGCAAGATATCCAGCCCGTCAACCAGCAAGGGCAATCGCAAGTCCGACAGCTTGACGTCAAGTTGTCGCCGGCCTTTCTGCCCAAACACCGTTGCATCAAAATCGAGCTGGCCTGCTTGAGAATCCCCTTGCGTCATCAAGGTGCCGCGCCCGGAAACATGCAGGGCCTGGGCTTGGGCGCGGCGGAATTGCAGCTGCGTTTCCGGCATCAGCCAAGTGGTCCCCGATGCGTCTTCTACCAAAGTGACATGAGCACCATCCACCGCCACATGATCGAGGGTCGAAAAGGTTGAGGCCAGTGCATCGGGGGCCAAAAGCGCATTGATAATCTCGGTAAGCAAACCCGGCGCATCCAGTTCAAGATCAAGGGTGCTATTGCCCGATGGCCCTTCCAGCAGCGCTTCAATCGCTTTGGCCGACCAGCGAACACGCACATCAGGCCGGGTGATCACGATTTGGGTCAGGCGCACTTGCCGCTTTAACAGGGCCTTTGCCTGCAACACCAGATAGACCCGTGGAAGACGGGCTCCATTGCCCTTGAACTCTTCCTTCAGCCCCGTTTTGTCCGCGGCACCATCCATATCCAGCGCCACATCGTTCAAAACGATCTCGAGCCGATTGGTTGATCTATCCCAATAAAGACTGATTTTTGCAAAATCGAAGCCGATTCCGGGCATCAGATCGTCGGTATATTGAGAGAGGCTGCCCGCAAAAAGCTCTAAAGACAGGGGCTTCATGGCCAAGCGGGCAAGCAACAGGCCCGTTGCCAACACCATCAGGGCTGCCACGATACATATCAGATAGGCACAGCGTTTCAGCCAACGTCGCACGATTTTGTCCTTATCGCCCGCACAGAGTTTCCCCATCCTGCACATGTCTTGACCTCAAGAGAGGGGACCGCGCATTCTACTCGCTCTCGCCCATGGCTTTGCGTGTGGATTATGACGAGGATTGGGCATCACACATGAATAGTCTTCAAAAAACAGGATACGCAATGTCAGGCATAGCACTGCCTTTTGATGTGGGCAAAGCGGCAGACGAATATGACGCACTTTTGAACGCCCAACTGACCGAAGTACAGTTGGACGCCCTGCGCACGCCCAAAGCCAAATCCTTGGTCTATGCACTGGCCGGAAACAGCCCCTATCTTGCGCGATCTTTACATCTTGCGCCGGATATAGCGGCCGATCTGATGCTGAAATCTGCCGATGCCCTGTTCGAACAGGAAATGGAGGCTCTGAAAACCTGTGACATATCCATATCTATGGATCATCTCATGACTTATTTACGTAAGTCCAAAATTCGTGTTTCGCTTTTGATTGCGGCAGCAGATATCGGAAAATACTGGGATCTTGAAAGGGTTACCTATGCCCTTTCGCGCTTTGCAGACTGCTGTATCAATCTGGCGGTAGAGCATCTTTTGTCTCAACGGGTTGTACAAGGTGATCTAGCATCATGGGAAAAGGAAGAGGCGCAAGACCAGACGAACAATTCAGGGTATTTCGTGCTCGCTATGGGGAAATTGGGGGCTTATGAGCTGAATTATTCCAGCGATATCGACCTGATCGTTCTCTATGATGAAGACGTGGTGCAATATAAAGGCAAGCGCACGCTTTCCGATTGTATGATCAAAATGACGCGGGATCTGGTGACCATTCTGGAACGCCGCACCGCCGATGGCTATGTTTTCCGCACGGATTTGCGCTTGCGCCCGGATCCCGGTGCAACGCCGCTGGCTTTGTCGGTGGGGGCCGCCGAATCTTATTATCAAAGCACCGCCCAAAGCTGGGAACGCGCCGCCATGATCAAAGCGCGGGTCTGCGCCGGAGATCATCGCGCCGGCACCGCCTATCTGGAGCGCTTGCGCCCTTTCATCTGGCGTAGATCGATGGATTTTACGGCCATTGAAGATATTCACGGTATCAAGAATCAAATCCACCGCCATCATCACCATGGACTTCAAGCTGGCGGGGTTTGATGTGAAGTTGGGACATGGTGGCATCCGGGAGGTGGAATTTTACACGCAAATCCACCAATTGATCGCAGCGGGTCGTGAGCCTTTTCTCCGCATTCCCCAAACATTGGGGGCTTTGGATGCGCTTTTGGAGATGGGGCGCATCTCTGAGCCAGTCCGTAATGATCTGACGGCTGCTTACCGCTTTTTGCGTCAGCTTGAGCATCGCTTGCAAATGGTTGACGATGCCCAAACCCATACCCTGCCCGAACAGGAAGACGGACAAAAGCGCATTGCCTGTTTTTCCGGTTTCGACAATGTCGAGGCATTGACACGCAGCTTGAAGGCGCATCTTGATCGGGTGAGCGCCCATTATGACCAACTCCTCCCCGATAGCCCGGACGGGAATGCGGCCCTCAATGAAGCGCAGCTTATCGCCTTGCTGGAACAGCTTGGCTTTGAAGCACCAGCCACGATGGCCGCGTTGATTGAAGGCTGGCGGCGGGGCCGTTATCGCTCTTTGCGTACAGCACGGGCACGCGGGCTCTTGGAAAAAACACTCAAACCCTTATTGGAGGCTTTTTCCAAAACCGCACAGCCGGATCGCGCACTCACCCGATTTGATAGCTTCTTATCGCAACTCCCTGCTGGTATTCAGCTTTTTTCATTATTTCATTCCAATCCATCATTATTTCGTTTGATTGCCCGTATCATGGGGATCGCTCCGGTGCTGGCGGAAAATCTGGCCAAACGCCCACAATTGGTCGATGCCTTATTGGACCCCACCTTTTTCGCGCCGCTTCCATCCCGCGAAGAACTGCGCGACGATTTGCGCCGAACATTAAAGCGGGCGCGGGATTATCAGGATATTCTGGATATGGTGCGCCGCTGGACGGACGAGCGTAAATTCCAGCTTGGTGTGCAGGCGTTGGAAGCCATCTCCGATGTACGCGAAACCAGCCTGTCCATGACCGATCTTGCCGATGCAGTTCTTGCCGAACTGTTGCCCTTGGTCGAAGCTGATTATCAAAAGCGCCACGGAACTTTCAAAGAAGGTGCCTTATGCATTGTTTCTATGGGAAAATTCGGCAGCCGGGAATTATCATTCGGATCGGATCTTGATCTCGTTTTTCTTTATTCCGTCGAGGAAGGAGCCACCCTTTCGAGCGGCCCCAAGGCCGTCAGTCCGTCGCGCTATTATAGTGGGCTTGGGCAGGCTTTGGTCACCGCCATTACGGTTCTCACTTTGGAAGGGCGCTTATGGGAGGTGGATACCCGCTTGCGACCCTCTGGATCTGCGGGGCCATTGGTGGTGACCTTGCAAACCTTCGTCGATTATTACCGCGAAGCCGCCTGGACATGGGAACATATGGCGCTCACCCGCGCCCGTGTAACCGCAACACCCGACGATCTTGCCCAAAAGGTTCAGCAGGCCATTACCCGAACGCTGACCTCTGAACGCGATCAAAAAGCCCTGCGGCCTGCCGTTGCAGAAATGCGGCACCGATTGGCGCAAGAATTTCCTGTTACCAATCCATGGAGCCTGAAACATGTGCGGGGCGGACTGATGGATCTGGAGTTCATCGTGCAATATTTACTCTTGCGCGAAGGGGCGCGCCATCCACAAATCTTCACACCTCGTCTGGATGATTGCCTTGATCGATTGGTCACGGCAAAGGCCCTTGATCCAGATGATGGACGGGTTCTCAAGCAGGCCCATAGTCTGTATCACGCGGTGCAAAGCCTGTTACGCTTGACCTTGGGCGATAATCCTGATGAAGACGGCTTCGTACCGGAATTGCGGGCGGCCTTGGCGCGGGCAACGGCTTTTGAACGATTTGAGGATATGCGGCAATCCATGCTGGATATGCAGGCCTGCGTTTTCTCTATCTATCATAAGATAGTTGAGAGAAGTATCGCATAAAACCTAGATATAGATGCCCCGCGGTAGATCATTGGGGTAGGACATGAAGGAGATCGCTATGACCATGCCCGCCATTGGAGATATGGCCCCGGAAATTGCTCAGCCTGCCAATGGCGGCGTGGATTTTCGCCTTGATGACCTGAAGGGTAAAAAGGTCGTTTTATATTTTTATCCCAAAGACAACACCCCCGGCTGCACCACCGAAGCCAAGGATTTCAGCGCACAGATAGAGGCCTTCAGAAACAGCGATACCGTGATTGTGGGGGTATCGAAAGATTCCGTCCGCAAGCATGAGAATTTCATCGCCAAGCAGGATCTTGAAGTAACGCTGGTTTCCGATGAAAATGGCGATCTATGCGAGCGCTATGGGGTGTGGCAGGAAAAAAATATGTATGGGCGGCGCTATATGGGCATTGTTCGCGCCACCTTTTTGATCGATCGGGAGGGGCGCATTGCCCATATCTGGCCCAAAGTGCGGGTGAAAGGCCATGCGGATGACGTGCTGGCCGCGGCACAGGCGCTGGCATGACCGGATCAAAGGTCACCGCATCCGCCGGAGAGAATCTTTCCTCATTGGGCGCTGCAGCTCTGTGGGTTTTAATCACGTCGGATGCCAAGAAAAAGGCCGAGAATAGCCGCACGGCTGCCCGGCTTTGGCAGTCGGGCGCACTTGAGGGGGCGATCGAAAACTGCCCGCCGGACCGGCCCGCCCGGCCCGCAGCGCCCCAATTGCTTTCGCCCGGCCAAATGCCGCGCCGACGCAAGGGCGGCAGTGTACAAACCCGTATCGCCTTATTGCATGCCGTTGCGCATATCGAACTGAATGCCATTGATTTGGCATGGGATCTGGTGGCACGCTTCGGGGTCGGAATGCCGCGCGATTTTCTGGATGATTGGGTGCAAGTGGCCGATGATGAAGCGCGCCATTTCATGATGATTGCCGACCGCCTGACCGATCTGGGAGCACATTATGGCGATCTGCCCGCCCATGATGGCTTGTGGGAAGCCTCCCAAGCCACTGCCAAGGATTTAGGGGCGCGTCTGGCGGTGGTTCCCATGGTTTTGGAAGCACGGGGCCTTGATGTCACACCGTCCATGATAAACCGGCTAAAGGCCATGGGCGATTCGCAAAGCGCCGATGCTTTATCGGTGATTTATGCTGATGAAGTGGGGCATGTGGCGGCCGGACAAAAATGGTTTCAATGGCTGTGCGCGCGGGATGGAAAAGATCCACAACGCCATTTCCAAACACAGGTAACCAATTATTTCCGCGGGGCCTTGAAGCCGCCTTTCAACACAGAGGCCCGATCAAAAGCGGGCCTGCCCCGTGATTTTTATGAGCCTTTGGCCCAAAAATGTCCTTAAAAATCCTTGATTTTCGCGTGCATTCCCAGTTTCTTAGCAAAGCCGTTCATCAAGCTCGCTTTATTCTTAATTGTTATTAAGATATTGGAAAAGCCTTGGTGTTAGGATTGGAGCCACCACCACGCAGTTCAGCACGCAGGAAAAGTCAGACTTTTGAGGTTTCACAGGCATCATATTCGGCGACAAGTGACACATCTTTTTCACAGATTGTTTCCCGAACGCCAGATCTTCTTCCGCTCTCGGGGGGAAGTCCGTTTTGTGCGTTTGTCGCCTCGATCACAGGCTTTCACCGCCAGCCTTGCCCTTGGCATTGTGGGATGGACCCTTTCGGCCTCCATTGCTTATGTGAGCGAAGACAGCCGCGTGGCGGCCAAACAGCATGAACTGGACTATGTATCAGGCGAGCTGGATTCTTTGGTATCGGAACTGGAACGCTTGCAAAGCGATGCCCTGATCCGCACCCAGCGCCTTGAAGCGCGGCAGAAATTGCTTGAGCGTGTCAGCGGCACGATGGGCGCGCTTCACGCGGACAGCCAGCAGCCCTCTGCCGTAGAAAACGATTCTGGCACTGATGGTAATGAATTGCCCACGGCTCTGGACGGAGATTCCTCTGCTGCCCCTGTTTCGGACACAGCCTTAGGCGAAGAAGCCCATCTGCAAGATACGGGCGTTCTGTTTTCGCTTTTGGGCATCAAGCCCGCTTCGGCCCTTACGTCCCGTGATGTCTCCGTTTATGCGCTTTCCACAGGCGTTGATACCGTCTTCGAAATTCTGGAACGGGTATCCGATAGGCAAGACGTCATGGCTCGTCTGTTGGCAAAAAGCGAACAACAAAAGCTGACCGAACGCCGCACCATGATTGAACGTTTGGGGCTGCCTGTCGATCTTTTGATTGCGTCTGTTCAGACCGAAAGCGGCACTGGCGGCCCTTTATTGGAGTCGCCGCCTGCTTTTTTGTCGGAACCCTTTCAGGAATTGAGCGAGATCGCCCAGCAACGGGATTTGCTGGATCAGTCCTTGGCCCACATTCCCAGCCATATCCCTGCCAAGAATTATTATGTTTCAAGCCATTTTGGCCCTCGGCGCGATCCCTTTCGCAAAAGCTGGGCCACCCATTCCGGGGTCGATCTTGCCGGCTGGCCCGGCGAGGCAATTCTGGCTTCGGCGCCGGGTAAGGTGATTGCTGCTGGCCGCAGGCCCGCTTACGGCCTGATGGTGGAAATCGATCATGGAAATGGTTTGCGGACACGATATGGCCATATGCGCAAATTACTGGTGAAAGCCGGACAGACGGTGACTTCTGGCGACCAGATTGGCGAAATGGGGTCCACTGGCCGCTCAACAAGCACCCATTTACATTGGGAGGTCTGGTTCAATGACGAACTGGTCGATCCCCTCCCCTTTATCAAGCGTCTCAGGATGTTCAAAAGCTCCAGCAAGGCAGACATGAAAAAAGCTGAACAGGCACCAATTGGAAAGCGCGATTCCGCATCGGATGCGCCGTCGATTATCAGTGCATCGGTCTTAATAACCGGCGATATTGAAAGTCCCGGCGAAATTCAACTGGACGGGGATATCAAAGGCAATGTCCATTGTACCTCATTAACGCTCGGAGAAACCGGCAGCATTCTTGGCAAGGTGGTTGCCAATTCCATCACTCTTCGTGGGCAGGTGGAAGGCGAAGTGATCGGCGCAGTGGTTCGTCTTGAAAAAACGGCCCGTATTAGCGGCGATATCATGCATCAAACCCTATCGGTCGAAGCCGGTGCGCGTTTGTCGGGCAATATCATTCATGCTGAAAACCCGCTATCTTCCGCCAAATCCGGCTTCGAGAAAGAAGCCGAAACGAAAGAAGCCCCTGCAACCACACGCACCGAAAAAGCCTTGTCCGGCACATCATGACGATCCGTGTTAGACGCTTTTTGGCTTTCAAATGGAAACGCCTCGAAAATGCCACCGCCCCGATAAAGGGATGCGGTGGCATTTTCATGATAAAGAGCAATTTTTCTGGGATGAGCCAAATGATTTTTTACCGGATCATACGGATATGTCTGTATATTTGCTGCAATCTTTCAAAAACCAAGCCAAGCTTGCCATAATATGGCAATTTTGTGGAGGGCTTGTTGTGCTGGCTTAGGCTTAAGACTAGCATGCCCGCAACCAAAGCAATGGATTTGAGCGATGATGCTGCGGCTTGGGACTGCATCCATCTTTTGGACCAAATCATTGTGAAACGCGGTTTGTGTCCAATTCGCCGAACCCGGAAAAATGTGAGAAGTACATGCTGAAACGACTTATCTCCGCCCTTGCCGTTCCAATGCTGCTTATGGGCGGCTCCATTGCGGCCAAAGCGCAAAGCACAGCACAATGTGGGCCAACAACCTACACCGTTGCTGAAAAAATCAACCGGTTTGTCAGCCCGGTCACAGATGCCGTTTCAGATTTCATTTTCTATCCCATTCCCCTCAAAGGCGGCAGCGACATTGCCCGCGGAGCCATCCGCGTCAGCGATACCCGCCTTGTTGAAGGGGATGTTCTTTCCGTTTCCATCAACGGCACATCCATCATTTATGAAATGGATCGTGACGGCGTTGTCTGCCCCAGCCATACGCCGGTGCAAATGGGCGTGGATGGAACAGAAACCGCAGCCACTCTCGATGCCCATATGCAGCGGGATTTCGGCGCAACAGCCCTTCAGACCAGCCGCGAAGACAATGTGATAAAGGTCGCTGTCAGCAGCAAGACCGATGCGGATTTCACCCCCAAAGCTTCCGGCATTTTTATCAAGGCACTTGATGACGGGGCCCTCGGCTTGCCCTTCATCGTTTTGTGGCTTTTGATCGGTGCGATTTATTTCACCCTGAAAATGCGCTTCATCAATTTTCGCGGGTTCGCCCAATCCTTACGCATTGTCAGCGGCAAATATGACAATCCCAAAGATCCCGGCGAAGTGACCCATTTTCAGGCCCTGACAGCCGCTCTGTCGGGAACTGTCGGGCTTGGCAATATTGCCGGCGTGGCCATCGCCATTTCTATTGGCGGCCCCGGAGCCACCTTCTGGATGATCATGGCCGGGCTGTTTGGCATGGCCTCGAAATTCACCGAATGTACGCTGGGTCTGAAATACCGCCAGATTGATGAAAATGGCGTCGTCTCCGGTGGTCCGATGTATTATTTGTCACAAGGGCTAAAACAACGCGGACTGGGCGGATTGGGCCGTATTCTGGCGATTGTTTTTGCTGTTTTGTGCATTGGCGGCGCCTTTGGGGCGGGCAATATGTTCCAAGTGAACCAATCCACCCAGCAATTTATGGATGTGATGGTTCCTGCCCTGTTCGGAGAAAACAGCTTTCTCAGCGGCAAGCCGTGGATTATCGGCGGCTTATATGCAGTCGCCGTTGGCATGGTGATTATCGGAGGCATCCGCTCCATTACCCGCGTTACCGAACGATTGGTCCCGATGATGGGGATTTTATATGTTTCGGCGGCCCTTGTTATTCTGGGCATGAATGCCGGGCATATTCCGGCGGCCTTTAACGCAATCATGCAAGGCGCCTTTGCCCCCATGGGGATTGCCGGTGGCTTTATCGGCGTTCTGGTTCAAGGGCTGCGCCGCGCTGCCTTTTCAAATGAAGCGGGTGTCGGCTCTGCGGCGATTGCCCATTCCGCGGCTAAAACCAAAGAGCCTGTTTCCGAAGGTCTGGTGGCCTTGTTGGAGCCATTCGTCGATACGGTTGTGGTGTGCACCATGACCGCTTTGGTGATCATCATCACCGATATGCATCTGGAAGCGGAAATTTCCGATGGCATCGCCCTCACCTCGGCGGCCTTTGCCTCGGCCTTCAACTGGTTCCCTTATGTGCTGTCCCTTGCGGTGTTGTTGTTCGCCTTTTCCACCTCCATTACGTGGTATTATTATGGCGAACGCGCCTTCGTTTATTTGCTGGGCGGCGACAAGCAAATGCCATTGACGGTGTTCAAAGTCTCTTTCCTTGGTGTGCTGATTATCGGGTCTTCCATGAAGCTGACCAGCGTGATGGATTTTGCCGATGCCATGATCTTGGGCATGGCTCTGCCCAATATGATCGGTCTGTATCTGCTTTCTGGCGAGGTGAAGCGGATGCTGGATGATTATCTGGCACGGATTCGCTCTGGCGCGATCCAGACCAGTGCAGACCGTGAGCAGACCCAGCCTGCGGAATAAAGCAAAAGCATATAAGGATTCAGTCGGCATTCAGCTTGACTGAAATACATTGTAAAACGGGCTGTCGGACCTTACGGCAGCCCGTTTGCACGAAACCATGGGACAGAACATGAAACCGGTAGGATTGGCATTTTTAGCCATATTGCTTTTGGGCCAGATGACCGGCTCCGCAGTTCTTGCAGAGCAAGAGGACGATGCTGCGGACACAAGCCTGTCCGCAAAAGGCGATGCGGACCGTGGGCGCCGGGTCTTTTTCAAATGCAAGGCGTGCCATTCTCTGGAGAAGAACAAAACATCCAGCACAGCCAATCCAGAGATTGCCCCGAATCTTTCCAATTTATTTGGCCGCAAGGCCGGCGGATTGCCTGACTTTCCATCCTATTCCGCCGCTTTGAAGGATGCGGATTTCATCTGGACAGAAAAACGCCTCGATCAATGGATAAAATCCCCTAACAGCATGCTTGTAGGGAATAAAATGGCCTTTTCCGGCATCAGAAAAGAACAAGACCGTTACGACCTTTTGGCCTATTTGCGGCAAAAATAATGCCTTGCGGCAAGTGACCCTTTGTTTCTCACCGGCTCGCGCTGCGATGAATTTCCGGTGATATGACTTTAAACAGCCTGATTTTTTTATATATATCGGGCAAAAGACTGGCCAGAACACGATAACAAATGAGGATACCGCCCATCATGCCACGACGTTATTCAACGCTTGTAACTTATCGGAACCTGCTGCTTTCCGGTCTTGTCTTTCTTATGGGGTTGGTTTCCACATCCACATTTGCGCAAGATCAAGCAGCTCAAAACCCGGAAGCAGCGAAAGAATTCATCAACAAGCTTTCAAATGACGCTGTCGCCGTCTGGAGCGATGCCTCGCGTACGGAAGCGGAGCGCGAAGAAGCATTCCGCGACCTTTTATATGAAGGCTTCGATGTAGATTTCATTGCCAAGCTGGTTCTCGGTCGGCATATGCGCACAGCCTCCAAAGAGCAGTTGCGCGAATATCAAAAGTTGTTCCCCGCTTATATCGTCAACAATTTTGCCCGTCGCATCGGCAATTATGGCGATGAAAAGCTTGAAGTTGAAGGCACAACTCCTGCCGGATCGCGCGATCTGTTTGTGCGTTCGAAAATCGTTCGCCCCGGCGGTGAGCCGATTTCAGCCGATTGGCGCATGCGCTCTGTAAACGGCAAGCTGCAAATCGTCGATATCAAGGTTGAAGGCATTTCTCTGGCCGTAACCCAGCGTGACGAGTTTTCTTCGATTATCGAACGCAAAGGCTTTGATGGCTTGCTCGATACCTTGCGCAAAGGGGCGCTCCTTTCAACAGAAGGCTAATAATGGATCAGGCCAGTGCATTTTGATCATGATGCCCTGCCCCCTTTGACCGTCGATATAGGGATGGAGAGCTTCGCGCTTCTCCGTCCCTTTCGCATTTCAAGGGGCAGCAAGACAAAAGCGGATGTAATTGTCGCAACGGTTCAGGCGAAGGCCATCAAGGTCTTGGCGAGGCGGTGCCTTATCCCCGCTATGGTGAAACCATCGCACAGTCCGTAGAGGAGGTTCGTAAGGCGGCTCGCACATTCGCACAGCCAATGCGGCACTCCGATCTTGAACAACTGATGCCCGCCGGTGCGGCCCGCAATGCGCTGGATTGTGCCTTATGGGATTGGAAAGCGAAAAAATTCGGCCAATCAGTATCAAGTTTGGCTAGCTTGCCGCCATTAGCTGATGTGATCACCGCCTTTACCATCAGTCTTGATCGCTCGGACATCATGGCTCAACAGGCAGCCAAGGCCGCTCATATGCCATTGCTCAAGATCAAATTGGGGGATGCGCCCCATGATGCCGAACGCATGCGGGCAATCCATGAAGCGGCCCCGAAGGCCCGCCTGATCGTTGATGCCAATGAAGGATGGACCTTTGACACCCTGCAGGAATTAGCGCCCACTGCCGCAGCCTGCGGGGTGGAACTGATCGAACAGCCATTGCGGGCTGGTGAAGATGGAATTCTGGAAAGCTATTACGCACCGGTTCCGCTTTGTGCCGACGAATCTTTCCACGGAACGATATCCATTGCCACATTGGCCAAGCGCTATAGCGCCGTAAATATCAAGTTGGACAAAATCGGTGGATTAAGTGCCGCGATTCGCCAGTGCCGCGCCGTGCAATCGGCCGGGATGGATATCTTTATCGGCTGCATGGTCGGATCATCGCTGGCCATGATGCCGGCGCTTCACTTGGCACCTTTGGCCCGTTGGGTTGATCTGGATGGCCCGCTTTTACTGGCCAAAGATCGCGCCAATGGCCTCACGATCAAGGATGGCGTGATCAAAGTCTCTCGATCTGGCTTGTGGGGCTTTCCATAACGCCTTCAATCACAGGCCGAGCCATGCTATCCGAGCGGCACGATTGATTCGCTCCGTCCTTTTCACGCACAGGAAAATAAAAATGACCAACAGCTCCGACATGGGCTCTGAAAAACCGCTCTTGCACCTGGTCTTTGGTGGCCGCGTTACGGACCCTCAGGGATTAGACTTTGAAGATCTGGACAAAGTGGAAGTGGTTGGCATTTTCCCCAGCTATCGGGAAGCAGAAAAAGCATGGCGCGGTGTGAGCCAAGCCAATGTGGATGATGCCATGAAAAAATATGTGATTGTGCATTTGCACCGCTTGCTGGAACCGAATCTGAAATAAGGTTCCATGCCCTTTTTGGGCATAAGGCAGCCAAGTGGACGGCATCTGCGTACAGAAAAGGGGCCGCCCTTTTCAGGCAATACGCCGTCCGGTCTTTCAGCTTTGTGGATTATCTGGCCGACTTGAAATGGTGTTCTACGGCAGATGCCAGTGTTTCACCATCGCGCACATAAACACCCAGCCAGCCTTTAAGCTGCTTCATTGCATCTTGCGCGGAATGAGGGCGGTCGGCGGCGAGTTTTAGAGCGGCTAATCGCGCAATGCCGCATTCATCTGTAAAGTTTGTCATTATCGTGCTGCCTTGTTTTATCGTTGTCTTTTGCGGGTATTTCCTTCCCCGTCTGTTTCATGCTGATGATGAACTGTGAAAATCTAACGACAGACGCTCCAAAAGTATTTTTGGAACCGCCTGCCACCGAAAAAACCGTCGGTTATTATTCCATCACGGATGATACATAGGTATCCAGCAGCCGAACGCCATAGCCAGTGGCCCCTTTTTCATAAAGATCTGCATCTTTTTCCGACCAAACCATGCCCGCCACATCAATATGGGCCCAAGGCACATTATTGGTGAAGCGCTTCAAGAACTGCGCCGCTGTGATAGAGCCAGCAGCCCGGCCGCCCACATTCTTCATATCAGCCACATCGCAATTGATCAGCTTGTCATAGGCATCGTTGATCGGCAGGCGCCACACTTTATCACCGGTTTCCGCCCCGGCTTTGGACAGGCCCGCAGCGATATCATCGCTATCGGTGAAGCAACCGGCATATTCATGGCCCAAAGAAATGATGATGGCACCGGTCAAGGTGGCCAGATCAATGATCTGCTGTGGATTGAAGGTGGCTTGCGTGTACCAGAGCGCATCGGCCAAAACCAGGCGGCCTTCCGCATCGGTGTTGATCACTTCGATGGTTTGACCGGACATGGATGTCACCACATCGCCGGGCCGTTGCGCCTTTCCTGACGGCATATTTTCAACCAGCCCGATCACGCCCACAATATTGGCTTTGGCTTTTCGTGCGGCCAGCGCCTTCATGAGGCCCGTAACGATACCGGCACCGCCCATATCCCACTTCATCTGCTCCATGCCTTCGCCCGGCTTCAAAGAAATGCCGCCGGTATCGAAGGTGACGCCCTTGCCCACAAAGGCCAAAGGCTTTTGAGACGCCTCGCCGCCATTCCAGCGCATCACCACCAAACGGGAGTCGCGCGCGCTGCCTTGGCCCACGCCAAGCAAGGCATTCATACCCAACTTTTGCATGTCATCTTCGGTGAGAATATCCACCTCGACGCCCAATTCCTCCAAGGACTTGGCAATAGCTGCAAAACTTTCCGGGTAGATGATATTGGCCGGTTCAGACACCAGATCACGGGTCAAGAATACGCCGGAGATGACAGCTTCGTGGCGTTTGAATTGCTCGGCGGCCGCCTTATGAGCGTCACAAGCAATGGTGGCGTCATGAAGCGTTGGCTTCTTTTTCTCCGATTCTTTGGTGCGGTATTTATCAAAACGATAAGAGCGCAACATCATACCGGCGGCCAGATGCGCAGCGGCGTCTTCTTGCGCCAGACCTTCCATGGAATCGAGCGCAATAGTGACATGGGCTTCGCCACTGGCCTGCAAATGTTTCACGATCTTGCCGCCCAAGCCTTCATAATCCGTGGCAGTCAGCTTGGCAGCGTCGCCCACGCCCATCAATACAACCCGGCTGACCTCCAGCCCTGCAGGGGCCAGAACCTCGACCAAATCGCCTGTTTCGCCTTCAAACCGTCCGGTCTTTGCGGCCTTGGACAAGGCGCCGCTCATCGCAGCATCTATCTGCGCCGTTTGGCCTTTGAAGGCGCTGGATTTTTCTGAAAAAACCACAAGGGCATCAGATGTCGGGACTTTGGGTGCGGAAAAGCTGATTTTCATGCATTATACTCCTGAGACGTCACCAAGACCGGCTGGCAGACAAGTCTGCCGGTGATATTGATGCATACATAGGCCCCATCGGGGCCGGTGAAAAGCCGCAGTGGACATCATCTCGTTCATTGCGGCAAAAAGAAACAGGCTGTATCAAGACGAACCTGGCTATTCTGTTCGCCTGAAGATCGAAAGTTGCCCCGCCCCGTGCCTTTTATGCGTACCACCCTTTATGCCGCGCTTTTGTGCTCTGCCGCCCCGCAGGCCCTTTCCCAAACTGTGCCCGACACGCAGGGCTTGGTTGAAACACCGCTTGCCGACCGGCCAGAGCAAAAACAAACCACTGCCGCCCCCATCTTAAATGAACGCGACGTGGTATTTTCAGCCGATCAAAGCTCCATCGATCCTGAAACCAGTGAAATCATCGCACGCGGTAATGTAGTGGTGATCCATGATGGCTATCGGCTGGAAGCGGGTTTGCTGCGCTATAATGATAAAACGGGCATTGCTCAGGCCGAAGGGGGGGTACGGATCACCAATCCCGACGGGATGATCCTGAAGGCCAGTTCGGTGCGCTTGAGCGGGGCTTTGCGGGCTGGGGTGATTGAAAATGCCCGCCTTATCCTGACCGATGGATCGCGCGTTGCGGCCAATCGTGGCGAACGCTTTGAAGATGGCAATAGCGAATTGCGCGATGCGGTGTTTTCCCCCTGCCCGGTATGCGATACCGATCCAGACAAACAGCCATTGTGGCAGATCAAGGCGCTCAAGGTTGTTCATAATAAAAAAGAACGCCGCCTTTATTATGAAAGCGCCTTTTTTGAAATTCTTGGGGTGCCCGTATTCTGGCTGCCCTATTTGTCGCACCCCGACCCCACAGTAGAGCGCGACAGCGGGTTACTGGTCCCGGAAATCAAAAGCCGACAGGAATTAGGCGTAGTGGTAGAGCTTCCCTATCACATCGCTTTAAGCCCCAGCCGCGACCTGACCATCACACCGATTCTGACCACAAAAGAATCGCCGGTGCTTGGGGTAAAATACCGTCAGCATTTCGGCAGCGGTTATTTTGACATGGATGGCTCTATCAGCCACGGGGACCAGCCATCGGAAGCCGTAACAGGCATAGATGATAATGGTTTTCGAGGGCATTTCTTTTCAAAAGGCCGCTTTGTTCACAATGATCACTGGCAATCCACCTATAATGCCCAGATCGTTAGCGATGATACATTTTTGCGGCTTTATGATTTCTCCGATGCCGATACGCTGACCAGTAACTATCAGTTGGAAGGCTTTTTCGATCGCAGCTATATAAGCGGAGAACTGATCGGCTTTCGTGGCCTGCGGCTGGAAGATGAAGGCGGCCTAACGGCACAGGCCTTGCCATGGATCGATATGCACTATGTGTCTCCCCCCGGTTTTTTAGGCGGAACGGTTGAAGCGCAATTTAATTCGATTCAATTGGTCCGCTTCGATGGGGCAGATACAGCACGCGCCTCCACATCCTTGCAATGGCAAGCCCCCGTCATCACCCCTATGGGACAGAAAATCACATTCGATGCCTTTGCCCGAACCGATCTTTATGACACCTCTCAGGCATCGCGCACCGATGATCCGCTGTTTGCCGGGGAATCGGGAACAGAAACCCGGGCTTTAGGGCGCGTCTCTGCCACCATGTCCTGGCCCTTTGCCAGCCATCAAGGGGGCGTGAGCCAAACCATCGAGCCAATCATCCAACTGGCCGCCATTCCTGAAAGTGGCCGTTCCACAGCAATTCCCAATGAAGACAGCCGCACCATCGAATTGACGGCGCATAATCTGTTTTCGCTAAATCGTGCACCGGGATTCGATGTTTGGGAAGGGGGCAGCCGCGCCAGCTATGGCTTGAAATATAGCCTCGATATGTCGGATATTGCTCTTGCGGCAGTGGCTGGGCAGTCGTACCGCAGCACCGATCTGACCGAGATTTTGCCCGAAGGCACGGGGCTGGGATCGAAGCGTTCGGATTATGTCGGCGCGGTCGATCTTAGCATCCAAAACTGGATCAATCTCAGCTATCAATTCCAGTTGGACAAATCTTCGTTCGATCCGCGTAGACATGAAATCGTCTCAACCATCGGAACGGATGTTTTTCGCGTCAATTTGGGCTATCTTCGGATTGATCGCGATCTGGAAATCGCAGAACGGACCAATCGTGAAGAAATCCGTTTCGACGCCACTTTTCAAGCAACGGAAAATTGGCGTATCTTTGGCGGGCTTATTCACGGATTGGGAAAAGACTCCCAGCCCATTGAATATGAAACCGGAGTGCTTTACGAAAACGAATGTATGGAACTCGGCATCAATGTGCGCAAACGATTCACGGAAGACCGTGACATCCAGAGCGGCACATCTGTTGGGCTCCGGATAAGATTGCGTAGCTTGGGATAATGCAGGCCGACAGGTTTGCCCCATTGCTGCCTCATTGCTGACCCAGTCATTGCTCCCAGAGCAAGAAGCGAGAGACATGTTCAAGAGTAGATGCTTGCGTGCGATGACCATTCATAATTTTGATTTCGCTGGTTCTTTGAAGGCATTTGCCATGCGGTCTGCCACCATGGGGCGGACCCGCTTTCGGCTGCCCGAATATTTCCTGGGATGCTTGTCCGCACTATGCCTCGGATTTGTTTCTCCCAACCTTCAAGCACAGCAGATCAGTACGCAAGAATCCAATCTTGTGGTTCCGCAAAGGATCGTCGTTCTGGTGAATGACGAACCGATCTCGGCCTATGATGTGGTGCAAAGATTACGCCTGACCATCGCCTCTATCGGTGGCATCGAAGATGAAGAACAGCTTGCCCGTCTGCAAGAACAGGTGGTGCGCAATATGGTGGATGATAAGCTCAAGCTTCAAGAAGCCGCCGGATTTGAGCTGATTATTTCCGATGAGGAAGCGGAATCCGCCTTTGCCCGGCAAGCCGCCAGCTTCAACCAGACGCCACAGCAATTTGAAGATTATCTGGCAAGGCTCGGCATTACCAAACAAGCCTACCTGGATCAGATGAAGCCGGAAATTGCCTGGGGCGAACTGGTCAATGGCCGGCTGGGGCGCTTTGCCAATGTGGCGCAGGAAGAAGTGGAGCAAGAACTTGCCCGCATCGAATCCAGCGCCGGACAACCGGAATATAATCTATCGGAAATTTATCTGATCGTTGATAATCCGTCCCGTGAAGCGGATGTTCGCCAATCGGCCGAACGCATCGTGGAACAGATCCGCGAAGGGGCGAATTTCGCCGGATTTGCCCAACAATTCTCGCAATCCTCTACGGCGGCTGCCGGGGGCGATATGGGCTGGGTCACACCGGACCAGCTCAGCCCGGTTCTGGCCGAAGCCGTTGCCAATCTCTCTGTCGAGGGGGTAAGCGACCCAATTCGCCTTGCGGGGGGATATTATATTCTGCTTTTAAAGGATCGCCGCCGCGTCTTGGAGGCCGATCCTTTGGATATGGAACTGGATGTGCGGCAGATTTTCATGCCAGTCACAGCGGAAACCACGGAAGAGCAGCAACTGGCATTTTTCGACACATTGGATAGCATGCGTCCTGAAATGACATCCTGCGACGACATCCCCACTTATGCCAGCAAGCTGGGCGTTCCCGATGCAGGGCCGCTGGGTAAATTGCGTCTGCGTGACCTGCCGGGCAGCCTGCGTACCATTTTGGAAGAGCTGGACATGCAAACCCCCAGCCAACCGGCCCGAATGGAAGATGGCTATCGGGTGTTTTTTGTTTGTGACCGCACGGTTCCGGAAGTGGCCATGCCGGAATTTGACCAGATCATCGATCAGCTGGAACGACAAAAACTGGCCATGATGGCGCGGCGGTATCTGCGCGATCTGCGCCGTGATGCCATCGTCGATTATCGGTAAGCCTTATGGAACAGCCTCCGGCTCCGCTCTGCATCACCATGGGCGAGCCCGCGGGTATCGCACCGGAAATTACGGCAAAGGCATGGCTTGCACGGCAGGACGCCGGCTTGCCACCGTTCTTTTTACTGGGATCGGTGCAAGCATTCAGGCACATTCCATTGCCTGCCCGCTAATTCCCATCACCGCGCCGCATGAAGCGACCGCGCAATTCCAGCATGGTCTGCCAGTTCTGGAGCTGCCGGGATTTCCCGAACACGTCACCCCCGGTACAGCGCTTGCAAGTACGGCCCCCTTTGTGATTGAGGCCATCACACAAGCGGTGGCCTTGGCGCAGCAAGGATTGGTGCGCGGCATTGTTACCAACCCGATCCAGAAAAGCGCCCTTTATGCGGCAGGGTTTCAAGATCCCGGCCATACGGAGTTTCTGGCGCGTTTGGCTGGGAAACCGCCCTCATATTCCGTAATGATGCTGGCAGTTCCGGGCTTGCGGGTGATCCCCTTGACCATTCATGTGCCTTTAAAGGCGGTTCCCGCCCTTATTACCGAACAAGCCATCCGCCATGTAACCTTGATCGCCCATCAAGAATTGCGGGACCGTTTCGGCATCGACCGCCCGCGCTTGGCTGTTGCGGGCCTGAATCCCCATGCAGGGGAAGCTGGCGGCATTGGGCAGGAAGAGCAAAGCATCATCGCCCCCGCCCTTGCCACTTTGAAGGATGAAGGCATCGAGATAAGTGGGCCATATCCCGCCGATACATTGTTTCACGAAGAGGCCCGCACGCACTATGATGCGGTGCTGTGCATGTATCATGATCAAGCCCTTATCCCATTAAAAACAATAGATTTTCACCGTGGTGTCAATATCACTCTCGGGCTGCCTTTTGTGCGCACATCGCCCGACCATGGCACCGCTTTAAACATTGCAGGCCAAAACAGGGCCCGCCCCGATAGCCTGATTGCCGCCATCCATATGGCCGCCGAGATGACCCGATGACCCACGATCCCCTTCCCCCTTTGCGCGATGTGATTGCCCGACACGGATTGCGGGCCTCCAAAGCCTTGGGGCAGAATTTTATTCTGGATCTCAATCTTACACGGCGCATTGCCAGAGCGGCGGCACCGTTCGATGCGTGTGCGGTCTATGAAGTTGGCCCCGGTCCGGGTGGCTTGACCCGCGCCTTGCTGATGGAAGGGGCAACCCGTTTGGTGGCGGTGGAGCGCGATAGCCGGACCCTGCCCGCCTTGGAAGAAATCAAGCCGCATGGCCAAACCGCCTTGAAGTGATCGCCGATGATGCCATGGCTTTGGATGAAAAAACCCTTTTCGCCGGGCGTCCGGTGAAAATTGTTTCCAATCTTCCCTATAATGTAGGGACGGCGCTCTTTGTCCGCTGGATGACCGCCGATTGGCAGCCATGGTGGCAAAGCCTGACCCTGATGTTCCAACGGGAAGTGGCCGAACGCATTGTGGCCCAGCCAGACAGCAAGGCCTATGGGCGGTTATCGGTGCTTTCGCAATGGCGCGCCGACCCGCGCATTTTGTTCAATGTACCAGCTTCGGCCTTTACTCCGCCGCCGAAAGTGGCCAGCGCCATCATTCACGTCACTCCGCGCGCCCCCCGCATGGAAGGGATCGATCCAAAATCCATGGAACGGGTGACAGAAGCAGCTTTCGGACAACGCCGGAAAATGTTGCGCGCCAGCCTGAAAACCTTGACACCCAAAACGGAAGAACTGCTGGAACGGGCCGGCATCACCCCCACCCAAAGGCTGAAACCGTGAATATTGACGGATTTTGCAAATTGGCGCTGGCATGGCAGGCAATGAATGACAAAGCCTGAAGCTCTCTTGCCTTATTCCGCCAATAAATTTTCCGCCAATTCCTTGATGGAATAGTCTTTTTCCGCCTTTACCCGCTCGGCTTCGATGATCGCGCGCAAGCGTTGGAAACACGCATCAAGATCATCATTGACCAACACATAATCATAATCCGACCAATGCGATATTTCCTCGCGGGCACGGGACATCCGGTATTTTACCGTCTCGGTGGTATCTTGTGCGCGGTGCAAAAGCCGTTCTTCCAGCGCCGCAAGTGTGGGCGGCAGAATAAAGATCGAAATCACCTGCTCGGGCGGTACATTGGCTTTGATTTGCCGCGCCCCTTGCCAATCAATATCGAACAGAACATCGGTGCCCTGCTGCAGACGGGTTTTTACCGGCTCCCCCGGCGTGCCATAAAAATTCCCGAACACTTCGGCATGTTCCAGAAAGTCTCCCCCCTTCACCATGCGCTGGAATTTCTCTGTGGAAACAAAATTATAATCCTGCCCTTCCACTTCATTCTTGCGTCGGGCCCGCGTTGTCGTGGACACGGATGTCCAGATCTTATCCCCTTCTTCACGGCGCAAATAGCTGCAAAGTGTGGACTTTCCAGCACCTGAAGGAGATGAGATGATGAGCAGAAGGCCTTGTCTTTTCACGGTTTATTCCACATTTTGACATTGTTCACGGAACTGATCGATCACGGCCTTCATGTCCAGCCCCAACCGGGTCAAATCTGTTTTTGCGGATTTTGAACACAGGGTATTGGCTTCCCGGTTAAATTCCTGCGCCAGAAAATCCAGCTTCCGCCCCACAGGGCTGCCGCCAGCCAATAGGCTGCGGGCTTGGGCCACATGGGCGTGCAAACGGTCAATTTCTTCGCGCACATCCTGCTTCACCGCCAACAGGGCAATTTCTTGCTCCAAACGCTCAGGCGAAAGATGGGTTTTATCGCCCAATAACGCGTCGATCTGCTGGGATAAACGATCTTTGATGGCAGAAAGGCGAGTGCTGTCATGGTCTTGCGCCACCTTGACCAGCGCTTCGATTTGATCGATCTGTACATGCAATAAAGTCGCCAGCGCCGCACCTTCGGCTTTGCGGGCCGTATTCAAGGCCGCAAGGGCTTTTTCCACCAACAGCCTAAGCCCCGCTTCCAATTGTATGCGGTCTTGCTCTTCAAGACGAAGGCTTTGGCTTTCCATCACACCGGGCAGCGCCAACAGCCCATCCAGCCGAGGGGCCGAAACACCATTATTCCCAACGAATTGGCGGCCCAAGGCAACAAGCTGGTTCAGCTTTTCTTCATTGATGGCCAATTGGGACTTGTCGGCAATGGGCGTGACCATAAGGGACAACCCGACCGATCCCCGATCGATCACCGCCGAAATTTGCTTTTTCAAGACAAGATCAAAGCCATCCAAAAAAGACGGTGCCCGCACGCGGATATCAAGACCGCGCCCATTGACGCTTTTCAGCTCTACAGCACAGCGAAACTTGCCGATTTCTTCTTCGAGACGGGAAAACCCGGTCATACTCAGAACTGTCATTGCCGCCCGTCTCCCCTCCCGTTCGATGCCTGTTTTTTGCTTATTTTTTCATGCTCTGGCAAAGAAAGGTCAAAGCTTTCAAGATGGCGCGGACTATAAAGACAAGAGACGGCGCGATCAACGCCGCGCGTGGAAACAATGAATCGAAAGCCAGCCCATGACCGATAAAATGCCAAACTCCCTCCTGATTACTGGCGCTTCCAGCGGTATAGGAGAGGCATTGGCCCTTCATTATGCGGCAAAGGGTGTCTTCTTGGCGCTTTCCGGCCGCAATGCGGAAAGGCTGCATAGCGTAGCCGAAGCCTGCCGAAGCCAAGGGGCCGAGGTTGAAGAGCAGGTCATCAATGTGGCCAATGAAGCTGCCATGATGCAATGGGTTCAAGACCTAGACGACCGCAAAGCGCTGGATCTGGTCATTGCCAATGCAGGCGTTGGCTTAAGCACCAGCAAAGAGCGCTCTTTGCACGAAACCACAAAACAGACCTTCGATGTCAATGTAACCGGCGTGTTCAACACCATTCACCCGGCATTAGAGCGGATGAAAGAGCGCAAACAGGGCCAGATTGCCATCATGCTTCTATCGCCGGATTTCGCGGCATGCCGGGGGCTGCCTCTTATTCCGCCAGCAAGGTGGCCGTTAAAAGCTATGGCGATGCTTTGCGCGGGGCATATTGGGGGCGGGTGAAGATCAATGTGATCTGCCCCGGCTTTGTGGAAAGCCGCATGACGGAAAAAAATCGTTTTCCCATGCCGTTCCTGATGACATCCGAAAAAGCCGCAAAGATCATCGCCAAGGGTTTGGCGCGCAATAAGGGAGTGATCGCCTTCCCTTTCCCCACAGCCTTTGCCATGCGCTTTTTAACGCTGCTGCCACAAGCCTTGAGCGATGCTATTTTGAGACAGTCTCCGAAGAAGTAGTACGATCTTTCAGCAAGCGCCGCCAACGCGCCACATTGGCATTATGTTCAAAAAGCCGGGTCGCAAAGGCATGCCCGCCTTTCCCGTCGGCCACAAAATAAAGATAGTCGCTATCCGCCGGGTGAAGGGCGGCGGCAATCGAGGCCGCACCGGGATTGGCGATGGGATGAGGCGGCAGCCCCTTTATGCGATAGGTATTGAAGGGTGTTTCGCGATCCAGTTCACTGCGCAAGATCGGGCGGCCAAGAGGCTCTCCGCCTGTCACCCCATAAATCACCGTAGGGTCAGATTGCAGCCGCATATTGCGTCGCAAGCGATTGACAAACACACTGGCCACCAGCGGTTTTTCCGCATGGTTGGCGGTTTCCTTTTCGATGATGGAGGCCAAGGTGATGGCCTCCAATTCGGTAGAAAAAGGCAGATCCGGTGCCCTGTCGGGCCATAGCAACGCCAGCAAATCCAATTGCGCACGCTCCATGCGTTTCAGGATCGTTTGTCTTTCATCGCCATAAGAGAAATAATAGGTTTCAGGAAGCAATGTTCCTTCCGCAGGGATGCGGTCTATCTCGCCCACCAAACCTTCGGTTTCGGATAACAAAGCGACAATTTGGGCACTGCTGAGCCCTTCGGGAATGGTCACGCGGCGCAAGACCGCATCGCCAAAGCGCAATTCATCCAGAATTTCCAGAACACTGGCATGTGGCTTGATTTCGAATTCACCGGCCCGCACATCCCGGTCCGCTTTCAACAACCGCGCCGTCAGGCGAAAGCTCAGGCGGTCCCGCAGCAAGCCATGCTGTTCCAGCATATGGGCAATGGCCCCAAGCCCCTTGCCGCGCTCCACCAAAATGCGCTGGGGGGTGGATAACGGGCCGGGGCGGCTGATCTGATGATAAAAAAGCCCTCCCGCCAATCCCGTCAGGATCAGCAGCAGGGCAAAAATGCTTATCGTCACGCGGCCTCGGGTCATGTCCTGGCCCTATTTGACGCGAAAGCTGCTTATTCAGTGAACTCTTTGATAATCAAAGAGGCATTGGTTCCGCCAAAGCCAAAAGAGTTCGAGAGAATCGCACGAATGGGGCGCTCTTTCGCTTTCAATGGCACCAGATCAATGCCTTCACAGCTTGGGCTTGGATTTTCCAGATTAAGGGTCGGCGGTGCAATATTTTGCTGCATGGCCAACATGGAGAAAATCGCTTCCACAGCACCGGCAGCGCCCAGCAAATGCCCGATCGACGATTTGGTGGACGACATGGAAAGCTGCGAAACCGCGTCACCGAACAGGCGCTTCACCGCCCCCAATTCGATCTCGTCTCCCAGCGGAGTGGAGGTGCCATGGGCATTGATATAATCAATATCCGAAGGCGCCATCCCGGCACGTTTCAAGGCAGCGCGCATGGCCCGGAAGGCCCCATCGCCATCGGGTGCGGGCGCGGTGACATGATAGGCATCGCCGGACATCCCGTAACCGACGATTTCCCCATAGATTTTCGCGCCGCGTTTTTTGGCATGTTCCAGTTCTTCCAGAACCACAATGCCCGCGCCTTCTCCCATGACAAAGCCATCACGGCCTTCATCCCACGGACGGGAGGCTTTTTCCGGCGTATCATTATAACGGGTAGACAGCGCTTTTGCCTGCGCAAAGCCCGCAACGCCCACAGGGCAAATGGCTGCTTCGGCACCACCGGCCACCATCACATCCGCATCATCAAGCATGATCAGCCGGGCCGCATCACCAATGGCATGAGCTCCGGTAGAACAAGCCGTTACCACCGCATGATTGGGGCCTTTCAGGCCATAACGGATCGACACCTGCCCCGACACCAGATTGATCAACCGCCCCGGAATGAAATGCGGGGATACCCGGCGCGGGCCGCGCTCATGCATCAAAACGGAGGATTCCTCGATACCGGGCAAACCGCCAATGCCAGAGCCGATCATCACGCCGGAGCGTTCGGCCTCTTCCCCTTGCGGGTTTGTCCAGCCGGCATCTTCGATGGCTTGCTGTGCGGCAGCGATGCCATAAACGATGAAATCGTCCACCCGGCGGCGGTCCTTGGGTTCCATATAGCGGTCGGCATTGAAGGTGCCATTGCTGCCATCGCCAACAGGCACTTCGCAAACCACCCGAGCCACACTGTTTGACGCATCGAAGCGTGTGATTTCACCCGCACCGGATTGGCCCGACAGGATACGCGACCAACTGGTCTCGACCCCATCCCCAAGCGGCGTCACCATTCCCAGGCCCGTTACAACGACACGTCTCATCTCAGCACCTATTCGTCTTTGGCATTGAAAGGCAAACGGCGACGAGAGCCAGGAAAGCCCCCGCCGCCGTATCAGCTTAGCTCAACAAGACCACAGGTCTTAGCTGTTCGCATCAATAAAATCGATTGCGTCTTTCACAGTCTGGATCTTCTCGGCGGCATCGTCGGGAATTTCCACACCGAATTCTTCTTCAAAAGCCATCACCAGCTCAACGGTATCAAGGCTGTCGGCGCCAAGATCGTCAATGAAGCTTGCATTTTCAGTCACTTTGGCTTCTTCGACGCCAAGATGCTCAACAACAATTTTCTTTACGCGTTCGGCTGTATCGCTCATTCCCAATATCCTTATGCTGTGGGCTCGATCCCTTAGGGCAGGGTTTGTTCCCGGGTGTAGTAAGTCCTCTATCCCATCGAACACAACGATTTTTTTCACCCGATCAATAACCGACCATTATAAGCAGTCAAAGGCTATTTGGTGAAAGCGGCTCGGCTCTATCATAGATTATCCATAAATCAAAGCCGGCCTGTTCGTCATTTTTCACCTTTATGACCAATTTCCATGGGATTTTTCGCTAAAAACACGATCTGTCTCTATATCATTGCCATGCCGCCATTCACATGCAAGGTCTGACCGGTCACATATCCGGCTTCCGCGCTGGAAAGGTAAACGGCTGCGGAGGCGATATCATCCCCTTCACCAAACCGGCCCGCAGGAATTCCGCCAAGCAAACGCGTGCGCTGATCTTCCCCCAAGGCATCGGTCATCGGCGATGTGATAAAGCCCGGCGCAATGCAATTCACCGTTATCCCACGAGAGGCCACTTCCTGTGCCAGAGATTTGGAAAAGCCGATCATGCCTGCTTTCGAGGCGGCATAATTGGCCTGCCCTGCATTCCCCGTCACGCCAACCACACTGGTGATGGAAATGATTCGGCCATAGCGGGCCTTCATCATCGGGCGCATCATGGCGCGTGACAGGCGAAAAGCCGATTCCAGATTGACCCGCATCACATCGGCCCAATCCGCATCTTTCATGCGCATCAAAAGCTGGTCACGGGTGATGCCCGCATTGTTGATCAGGATATCCACACCGCCCATGGCCTCCAGAGCGGATTTGGCCAAGGCCTCGACACTTTCCGGATCTGATAGATTGGCCGGGATCACATATGTTCTATCCGCCAGTTTTTCCGCAACGGCATTCAATGCCTCTTGGCGGGTGCCGGAAAGCGCCACCACGGCTCCTTGTGCGTGAAGCGCGGTTGCTATGGCCCCGCCAATGCCACCGGATGCGCCGGTGACCAGAGCGCGTTTTCCCGTCAGATCAAACATATATCAAAGTCTCCCACCTGTTCCATTCTCGACCATCAAAGGCTCGTTCCAAATACAAAGACACAGTTTCACATGTTAAAGCGTGGCAATGAAGGCATCCAGATCCGCCGGGTCCTGAATGTTCGTCGTAGCAATGGACCGGTCGATTCTTTTGACAAGTCCGGACAAGACCTTCCCTGCCCCCAGTTCCACCATTTGATCAATTCCCAAACCGGAAAAGACCAGCACCGTTTCACGCCAGCGCACCCGCCCTGTCACCTGTTCCACCAACAAGCGGCGCAGGGCTTCGGGGTCGGTTTCCGGTGCGGCGGTGATATTGGTAATGACCGGCACCACGGGGCTTGCGATGCTGGCGGTTTTCAACGCTTCGCGCATTTCATCGGCAGCAGGAGCCATCAAGGAGCAGTGGAAAGGTGCCGAAACGGGCAAAAGCAAGCCGCGTTTTGCCCCACGCTCTTTGGCCAAAGCAATGGCCGCCTCCACAGCGGCCGTATGGCCAGAGATAACAACTTGCCCCGGCGCATTGTCATTGGCGCAGGCGCAAACCTGACCATCGGTGGCGGCTTCTTTCACCACCTCTTCCACGACATCTATTTCCAGCCCTAAAATGGCGGCCATGGCCCCTTCATTCAGGGGAACCGCACGTTGCATGGCTTGACCACGATGTTTCAACAGGCGCGCCGCATCGGTAAGCGATAAAGCCCCGGCGGCACAAAGCGCTGAATATTCCCCAAGCGAATGGCCCGCCACATGGCTTGCGCAATCGCTGATGGCAACCCCGCCATCGGCCAGAACCCGCACCACGGCCATGCTGGCCGCCATCAAGGCGGGCTGGGCATTTTCTGTCAGCCGCAATTCGGCTTCGTCGCCTTCAAACATCAAGCGGCTTAAATTTTGCCCCAAGGCATCGTTGACTTCTTCAAAAACCGCCCGTGCAACGGGATAAACTTCGGCAAGGGATTTTCCCATGCCCACATATTGGCTTCCCTGCCCGGGGAAAAGAACGGCGCGTGTCATATGAAAAAAAGCTCCCGATCCGGGTTTGTTCCTGATGTATCGTGCACTCTATCATTCCGCATGGGCCAAAAGCTGCCCTTACGTTTTTGTGCCTTTATCACCTTGATGGGCATAGACCTTTCAATAGGCTCTGGCAATATCAAGGGCACAGACTGGTCTTTTACGGCTTGAAACCGGCCTTAGCCCTTGCATCATGCGGCTTTGCGCGTTATAGCCCCAATCTGCCGGGGATTTCCCGGCTTTTTATCTTGAAGAAAGCTGGAGGCGCAAAGGCATTTGCCTGCGCGTACGATCAGCAAGGAGCACCAGATGCCGTATTACGAGCATATTTTCATTGCTCGGCAAGACGTGAGCACCGCTCAGGTTGAAAGCCTGACCGGGGAGCTGACGAAAATTGTCGAAGACCTTGGCGGACGCGTCGCCAAGAACGAATATTGGGGCCTTCGCCCGCTTGCTTACAAAGTCCGGAAAAACCGCAAAGGCCATTATGTTCTTTTGAACATCGATGCCCCTTATCCTGCGGTTGCCGAAATGGAGCGTCAGGCAGGTCTTAACGAAGACATTTTGCGTTTCATGACCATTCGCGTGGATGAGCTGGAGGAAGGTCCGTCGATTTTCCTGCGCAGCAAGCCCGAGCGTTCTGATCGTCGTGGTGGCCGTCCTGGTGGTCGTGATGGTGGTGGCCGCGATGGCGGTCGTGAACAACGTGACAGGAGGGATTGATCATGGCCAGCAAAGCCCCCGGCGCACGCCGCCCCTTCTTCCGCCGTCGCAAAACCTGCCCCTTCTCGGGCCCGGATGCGCAGAAGATCGACTATAAAGACACGAAACTTCTGTCACGCTATATCTCTGAGCGCGGGAAGATCGTCCCCAGCCGTATCACGGCCGTTTCCGCCAAGAAGCAGCGAGAGCTTGCCCGCGCCATCAAACGCGCCCGTAATATCGCTCTTCTGCCATTTGTTGTGAAATAAGGAGCCGATCGATGAAAGTCATCCTTCTCGAACGCGTTCCCAATCTCGGCCAAATGGGCGATGAAGTTAACGTGAAGCCGGGTTTCGCGCGCAATTTCCTTTTGCCGCGCAGCAAAGCCCTCCGTGCAACGGTTGCCAATCGCAAAGCGTTTGAAGCCCGTCGCAAGGATATTGAAGCTCAGAACCTTGCCCGCCGTGAAGAAGCCGAATCCGTTGCCGGTAAAATGACCGGTGCGCGTTTCGTTCTGGTGCGTCAGGCCGGGGAATCCGGACAGCTTTATGGGTCGGTCACGGCCCGTGATGTTGCCGATGCCCTTGGTGAGCAAGGCTTCCAGATTGTCCGTTCGCAGGTTGAGCTGCAAAAACCGATCAAGGAACTGGGACTTCATACGGTTCTGGTCCGCTTGCATCCGGAAGTGTCCGTTGATGTGACCGCCAATGTTGCCCGCTCCGAAACAGAAGCCGAGCAGCAGTGGAAAATCGGTGGCGCCATTCTTGGTGACGACGCCGATGATCTGGAAGACGAAGCGGATATGGACACCGAACAGCTTGTGCAGGATCTTCTTGAAGACGAAGATGCCGATGACGCTGATATGTCCTCCGAATCCGAGGATGAAGACAACGCCTAAGGCGGTCTTTTTTCTCTGTAAGTTCATGGAAAGGCGGTCCCACAAGGGCCGCCTTTTTCACATGTTTGACAAACAGAATATGTTGTTTACCACTTTCTTTATGGCAAGAAGACTTGTGGGGACCAACGATGCTTCTCGATGCACTTTTTTCACATATCGTCAAAAAAGGCTCTCTTCGCTTACAGATCGGCAAAGGACCATTCCGCCATTATGGCGATGGCAGCGGTCCCGCCATCCATATGCATGTAAAAAACCACAAAACAGCCTTGGCCATTGGCCTCAACCCTTATCTGAAATTAGGGGAGGCCTATATGGATGGGACCTTGACCATCGAGAATGCCACGGTGTTCGATTTCCTGTCCTTGCTCACCCGCAATCTGGGCGCAGGAGACGATTCCGATCCTCTTTTACAAAAAATCCAGCGCGGATGGCGGAAGTCCATACGATTCGCGGCACAATATAATCCCGCACGACGCGCAAAGCGCAATGTCGCCCATCATTATGATCTGTCCAATACGCTTTACCGGCTGTTTCTGGATCGCGGGCTAACTTATTCCTGCGCCTATTTTGACTCCCCCGATGATGATCTGGAGACGGCCCAAAATCAGAAATTGCGCCATATCGCAGCAAAACTGGCCTTGAAGCCGGGCATGCGCGTTCTGGATATCGGTTGCGGATGGGGCAGCATGGCCTTGTGGCTGGCGCACCATTGCGATGTGCAGGTAATCGGCATCACTTTATCAACACAGCAAGCACAACTTGCCAAGGAACGGGTCGAACAGGCGGGGCTTTCGGGGCGGGTTTTTATTCACCTGAAAGATTATCGCGCCATTGAACCGGCCTTTGACCGCATTGTTTCCATTGGCATGTTCGAACATGTCGGCTTGCCCTTTTATGGTGCCTTTTTCCAAAAGATCCATGATCTGCTCACCCCCGATGGCGTGGCTCTGATCCACCATATCGCCCGGTCACAAGGGCCGGGAGCGACCAATCCGTGGATGACCAAATATATTTTTCCCGGTGGATATTCACCTGCATTGTCTGAAGTGCTGCCCCATATTGAACGCTCGGGATTGATGCTGACAGATCTTGAGATTTTGCGGCATCACTATGCCGAGACATTGCACCATTGGCGGCAAAGATTTTCCAAGAACCGGCCCAAGGTCGCGGCTCTTCTGGATGAGCGTTTTTGCCGGATGTGGGAATTTTATCTGGCGGGCTCTGAACTCTCATTTCGCCATGGCGGGCATGTGGTGGCGCAATGGCAGCTCTGTCGGAACCTCCACAGCTTGCCATATACACGTCCCTATATGGAGACATTCAAGAAAGACATGCCTTTATAAAAGCGGTCTGCCTTTAACGCGCCTCAACCTCCACCATAAATTCCAATATGGCTTCAGCCGATGCCGGAACGTCCAGTTTCCACAGAATCTTTTGCGCTGTTTTCTCGCTATGGGCTTGCGATTCTTTCAGGATTTTCCAGCCTGTCGCATAGATTTTCTGGTCAATCTCCACCGTTACGGCTTTGTCTTTCCTGTTTTTCACAAGATAGCGCTGGGTGTAGCTGTGAACGCTGCGGTCGCGGGTGTTTTCCAACACTTTGTGGTCCACAGTGGTGGGCTGAATGGTCACATCGAAGGCTTTTCCCAATTGGGCGATCACCTCCCCATCAACGGGTGTGTGCTTAAGGTTATCTTCGCCAATGAACTGTAACCGCCCATCCGCATCCCTGGTGTAAATCCGCAAAATTCCGGCGGGTAATGGCTCCCCTGCCCCTGATGCTTTTGTATTATCAAAGTGCAAGGCCATATCCACGGAAACGGCATTATCCATGCTTTGGAAATTGGATGTCCCATAGCGGTAGATTTTTCTGGCCGATATTTTTGGCTTTTGGATCAAGGCAATTTGCTTTGTCTGCTGATCCACCAACGTGGCTTTTTGCGGCACCTCATAAAGATGCATATCGGCCAAAGCGCTTTGTTCCATTTGGACCATATCCATTTGCGCCCGGCTTTCCATTGTCTTTGCTGCCAGAAAGCGGCCCACATTGTTTCCGCCATTGACCCGGTTGATCTCGCCCGCGGCAAGCTGAATGGAGGTTTCTGTGAAATCCACGCCACTATTATTGACGATGGTTGCCCAGCCCTGAAGGTCAAGGCTGCGTTCATCCTCCGACAAAATCCCCACATAATCCGCCGACCAAGACATGCCGCCACTCAAATAATTAAGGGCTACTGTTCGATCGCCGGACTTTTTGCTGTTAATCAGCAAGGAAAGAACCGGCTCCACATGCAGATAGTTTGGGATATTTTGAAACACCACCCGACCGGGCAATTCATTAAGAAATTCAATGCGTCCATCCACCTCAAGCACCACGCCACCCGTCGCCGACAAGATGCGGGCATCCAGCACTTTATCTTCCCCGGTTTCAGGATGGGGACGGTAGATTCTCACCTTTTCCCCCACAGCATTTTCCAACAAGGATTGCGGGGTCAGAAGATTGGCATCGAAATTTTGTTCCACCACCTGCAAATCGCGGCCATAAAAAAGAACGGTTTGGGGCTGGATCTGTGTGGAAATCCCTGAAAATTCCAGCTGCGTTTGTCCGGATGTCAATGTGATGTCCCGCACATCACGAACAAGCGCCAAATTATTGTTATAAATGGTCAGGGACAGGTCGGTACGGCTGTCGGCATCTATTGTCCGGTGGTCTGGGTTTGCCAGCACTGCCGGCGTCAGCATCGTCAGGGTCACCGATATCAAAAGACTGCGTTTCATTCCCATTCTCCTGTTCCTTTGCCTTATTATGACAATGGCAGGATGAACTGGACATGAGCAAGCCATAGCGAGACACTGATCATCGCGCGGCTGAAAACAATGGAGACAGGACCATGGGCAGGTCGGCTTTTTTTCGCATGGCCGGGGCGGTATTTGGATCTGTGTTTTTCCTGATGGGACCGTCGGGAATAAGCATGGGGCAGGAAAGCGTATCTCCTCCATCTACCTTGCCTGCTCCTGTGCAAAATATCTGCGAGGGTGCGGAGTTTTCCCAATTCGATTTCTGGCTGGGTCATTGGCAGGTTATGGACCGTTCCAATGACCATATCCTTGCCGGCACAAATCACATTGAAAAACTCAAGGGGGGGTGTGCGCTTCTAGAGCATTGGACGGCACAAAGTGGCGGTAGCGGAGAAAGCCTCACTTATTATGATCCCACCAGCCGCAAATGGCGACAAATCTGGATCGCGGTTCCGGGCTATTTGATCGATATATCCGGCAGCTTGATAAAACCCGGTGTGATGCGATTGGAAGGGTTTTTGCGGCCCTATTCAGGCGCAGAATCGCCTTTTCGTGGCACCTGGACCGCCAATGATGATGGCAGTGTTCGCCAGTTTTTCGAAATAAAAAACGGGCCGCCGAACACAGACTGGTCCCCGTGGTTCGACGGCCTCTATAAACCGCTTTCAGATTAAATTTCTTGCGCGATTAGAACGGAATATCATCATCCAGATCGCCCGATGGGCCACTTTGGCCGCCCCCCTGACCTGTTTGACCACCCGCAGAGCCATAATCATTACCGCCACCGCCATAAGCGCCGGCACCATAATCACCGCCCGAAGAGCGACCGCCGCCTTCGCCGCCGCCACGGCTATCCAGCATGGTCAATTCGCCACGGAAACGCTGCAAAACGATTTCAGTGGTATATTTTTCCACCCCGTCGCGATCTTGCCATTTCCTCGTTTGCAACTGGCCTTCAATATAGACCTTGCTGCCTTTGCGCAGATAATTTTGCGCCACCTTGGCAAGGTTTTCATTGAAGATCACAACCCGGTGCCATTCCGTGCGCTCCCGGCGTTCGCCGCTCGATTTATCACGCCATGTTTCCGATGTGGCAATGGCCAGATTAACCACCGGAGATCCATCGTTTAGCGTACGAACCTCAGGATCGCGCCCAAGATTTCCGATCAGCATGACCTTATTCAAACTGGATGCCATGATGCCCCCTTTTCAAGGATTTTAAAAACTGTGTTCAGTCGCCAAATGTCCAATTCAAAGACGGATAATCCGGGAAAAAGGGAGCCTTTTCCCAACCGTCAGGACAACAGCTCAGACCAGAAAAATTGCCATAGCGGAAAGAACGATGACCGAAGCAATGGCCACCCACTTACTTAGTTTGATAAAGCCATCAAATGTCCGTTCGTGCTCTTCAGTGTCCATTGCAAACTCCTGTACCGCATTCGTGCGACAATCAAAAATCGAGGTTCATCCCGTTGTTTAGCGGATCATCGCAGCTGATGAAACCCTGAACGCGACCCGCATGTCGGTTTTCGGATCAGAATTTGATCCGGACCGTCAATGATCCTGTGTGCGAAATGAAATCGCTGGCTCTTTCCTGATCATAGTTGAACGACACATTAATGCTGTCTGTCAAAAATACCAGCCCAACGCCTCCGATCACCGTATCATCCAGCGCCACCGGCGTTGTGCTCAGGAAACTGTCGCCGCCTGCTGCAAAGCGGGCACGGGTTTCAATCTCGTCATCGCTGAGTTCTGTCAAATAACCGGCGCGAATGGTGGGCATTATCTTCAGGTCATCGCCCATGGTGAACAGCGCATCCATAGCCAGCGTGGCTCCGGCGCGGAAAGATGTGGTCTTGCGATCGTCCACCTCGAACCCTGATCCGCTGGTGGCCACTTCCGTATAACCATCCTCATCCAGCTTCACATAATTGATATTCCCCGCAGCGGTCAGCCCATAGCGGCCAAATTTCATACGATAACCGGCCTGGGCACTGGCGCCGAACTGCGTGGCATTCCAATCGGATTCCAGTTCGCGGCTTAAATCATCGAATTCAATCAACCGCGTCCGGTCAAAGCTCATGAATGCGAAAGTGCCGATGGCATCCACGAAAAATCCGCCCGTGGAATAGCTGCCATAGACATTGAACTGGGTGGATAAAACGTCGAACTCGTCTTTCCCGGCAAGGTCATCGCTATAATCACCCACCGTTTGCATGATGCTGAAGCCAAGCGCATCCATGCCAAGAAGCGGCTTGTCGATGCCGGCCGCAAAGCCCACCGTTTCACCATCAAAACCGGTTACATCATCCACCGTATCGCGATTTGCCACATAGCCGATCTCTTGCAGCCAGACATTCAGCCCATTGGTCGACACTTCGCGGGACCGGCGAGCCGACGCCCGCGCCAAACGGGCAGAATTGGCAAATTCCACCCCATCATCATCCCGCAAGGAAGAAAAGCGCTGCGACAAAATCCCCAAGGCCATGGATTGGTTGGTGACAGCGGAATAGCGCGGCATTTCACCCGCTTCCGGCGCGACCTGATCCAGAACGCTTTCCAGAGATTCTTTCGTCTCCAGATTGGCAATGGCCCCGCCCAGTTCATTATCGCCCTGCAGGCCGGCAATCGAGGCTTCAAAAAGTGCCCCACGCCGCTGGCTCAACCCAATTTCTTCAGCGGTACGGCGCCGCAAATTGACAACCAGTTCATCCCGATCACCGGATTGCAATCCCAAGGATTGTTCGAAAATGACCGAAGAAAGACCGATCTGCAGATTCAGATTTTCCAGGCTATCGCCCAAAATCAACTGATCGGCGGAAATAAGTACCAAAGGCGTGCCCGTAGCAGGAAAGGCAAAGAAATTCGGGTCGATCTCCGTACCCGCGCCAATGGTCACATTGCCCGACGCAATCAGCGCACCTTCATTAAGGGCATTTCCTTGCAAAGACAGGATCAATTCCGAGCCGTCTTCGAATCGTGCTGAACGTACATTGGTTGCACTGGTATTGGTGGTGGCAAAGCTAGAGTTCGAGACGACCAGATCGATATCTTCTCCCGATAAAGCGCCTGAGAAAAGCGCTTCATTGGCCAGAGTAAAGCGGTTCTGCCCGGCCCCAAAGTCAAGAGCACCCGTCAGCGTTCCGCCATCCATAGAGAAAATATCGCTCCCCGCCCCCAACAACACATCACCAAAGATCGTTCCACTATTGGTCAGCGTCATATCCGATGTGGATCGGGAGAAATCGGCAGCAATTCGCAATCCCGACGGATTGCTTGGCGTATTGGCGGAAAGGACGCCGCTATTTTCGAACACCGTCACATTGCCCGACAAATCGAGAATAGCGCGCGCCACGCTGGTCTCACCGGCGGCAGAAACCAAAATCGACCCTGTATTGACGATGCGATCGACAGAGACATTTTCTTCAAACACAATGCCGAAGGCGTCACCACCGGGGCCGAATGTATCTTGCACCCCATCGGAATTGCTATCATCACTGGTGCGCGTGGATTGCGCGGTAATCGTGCCATTATTTTGGAACAGCGGCAAAATGGTGTGGCTGCCCACGCTGATGGAGGTCGCTGTTTGATCGATGGAATCCGAGCGAATAACCCCGGCCGTATCGTTTAAAAAACCGCCTTCCAATGTGGTCTGGAAAATATCGGCCCCGGACTGCGCCCCTTCAATACGAACGGTATTGACAACGAAGTCGGTTTCCTGGCTATCAGCCCGAAGCGTGCCGCGATTGATAAACCCGAAGGCTTCATCGCCTGTTCCGAAAGCCCCAAGGGTTACATCCCCCATGCTGCCATCGCTGCGGGTTGCAGAAATCACAACGGCCTTGCCATCTCCACGGGCGGCAATCGTAGCACCGGTGCCCGGAATCAGATCAACAATGCCATCACCATCCTCGTCGGGATCTTCGGGAATCACCGGCGGGCCATTCACAAAGCCCCGCGCCACATCGGCGGAAATAAACACGCCGGGGCCGCCGGATTCTTGCGGTAAGACATTAAAATCATTATCGAAAACCTGATTGCGCCCAGTGGTGATTGCGCCAAGATTTAAAACACTTCCCGAAACGGCACCTTCAATCAACATCCCGGTTTCGCCTCCGAAGGAAACTCCTTGGATGGTACCGGAATTTTCAACATCACCACTGACGCTGGAGCGCACGGCAAGGCCAATGGAGTTTTCACCTTGAACCGCCAATGTGCCGCCAAGGCGTATAGAGCCGTCTACCGCAGACCCAAGGTCCAGCCCCACACTGTCCGTGCCAAACACAACAATCTGGCTGCCACTATTGCTGGTAATATCGCCGGTGAATGTTCCGGCCCCGCCCAGTCTGATCCCGAAATTGGGGCCGCCCACCACTTCATCATTGTTCTGGAAATCACCATCCAGCACAATATTGCCGGAAAGTTCGATCCCCGATGTGATCCCGCTGTCACCGGTCAAGACATCAATGCCAACGCCGCCCACCCGGTCGGTGGATTCCACAATCCCGTTAATAACCAACAGATTGGAGCTATCGACGACCAGGGCAGTCCCGTCCTCGACGGTGACCGATCCGCTGGTGCTTATGGTCACATCACCGGGAGAGCCGCCATCGGCTGTCGAGGTCCTCACCGTGCTGGTGCGATCGTCATCAATGGTCACCTCTTGGGCAAAGGCAGGAAGCGACATGACAAGCACCAAGGCTGTGCTCGCCATAGGAACCGACAGATACCGCGACAGGCGCACACCTAGAGCGACAGTATTTTGATGATCGGGGGTCGTCGTACCGGCTTTTACACTCACAGATCTCAGCTCCGCATCAATCGAGGAATTACAGGAAAAATTCGGGTCCACAGCATAGACTCAAGACCATGGATCAATATTCCAGATTTCGGGCCGATACTGTCAGGAAAAGCAATCATGATCCCTCATAAGCGGCACAGTTGCATTGAGCAAGTGCTGTCATAAAGAGAGACGCCTTTTCAGCGCCGACTTTTGCGCAAAAATTTAACGGTTACCCGCCGTCGCCAGCGGCGAACTCTGGGAAAATCGACCGATAAAACAAAAACACCAGCGGGGAACATCCAAAATCCCAAAATGGGCAATACCCACCCACACCGCCAAGCATGAGAAGACCTCCCATGATGATTCTCATGGAGCGCGACTTGGGCATCCGATGCCTCAGACGGTTGAAATCCAGTTTCATGAACAGCGCTTATCTAACAAAGAGGGATATTCTGTGGCGTTGGTCTAAATCGCAAAAGCCGCAGCTCAACGACATCAGAAAGATGGCAATACAAGACGATGACATCATGGCAGATATGGCTGGACCATCTCGGGTCTAATCTTTTTGGGAATACCAAATTTCCCGTATGACAAGATGATTAAAACCCTTTTTGATATAAAACTGTGATTGAGCCGTGCTATAAATATGTGTCACATTGTTTTTCATCATTATGAATATATCTGCACGGCCTGATATAGGGAAATTTTGCCGGATTATTAAGATTTTAAACATATGAAGTATAAAGAATAATCTGCTGAGAGGCATGAAGGCTTTGTGGGGAGGCCTTGTATTCGCGTCTCGTCGGGGGCCGCTTGAACGGAGACACACTCAGTGACCACGGCACATGAAAATACCGCTCCGCATGCCTCGCCACTAAATAGTGAAGCAAAGTCTAGCGCTCCCCCTCAAACAAGCCCTGCGACCAGCAAACCGGGCAATTCTTTTCACTTGAAGATTATTCACCGCATTTTTCTTGGGTACAGCTTGGGCGTTTTGGCTTTCGGCTGGTTGTCTTTTGCAACTTATTATGGAATTCAGGCGCTTTCAAAAATAACGGACCAAGCTTATCAGCATCCTTTTCTGGTCAGTAATGCCACCATGGCTATCCGTGCCGATATTACAGAAGCGCAGCTCAATCTGTCGGCCATGGCATCTGCGACAAGCACCAATGAAAGGCTGATGAAATATGAAGCCTTGGAAAACGCTCATAAAAGAACAAGGCAGAATTTCACCATCATCCGAGAGCGGTTCCTTGGGAACCAGGAAGATGCACAAGACGCCTTCACGCTTTTCAAACAGTTTTCCGAGCTTAATCTGACCATAGCCGGCCATTTGATCGAAGGAGATCAAGCGCAAGCGAAACAGCTGACCACTACCGAAAACATCAAACTGGTTCGCGATCTAACCGAAAAAATCAACGCCATTCATGAATTTGCCCGTGCCCGCTCCATCGCCTTTCGCGATGAAGCGCAAAACATGCGAAAAGACATCAAATCCAAGCTGATCTTCGCCATTCTGTTTGGGGCGTTTATCATGATTGTCGCGGGCCTCATGGTAAACAATTCCATCACACGCCCTTTGGGGCGTCTGCGAAGGGCCATGCGTTCCCTTGCCGATGGCAATATCAATATGTCTGTCCCCGAGCGTGAGCGCCGGGATGAAATCGGTGACATGGCCAATGCGTTAGAGGTCTTCCGCGAGATTTATGAAAACCAGCGGCGCATGGAGCGAGCCCAGAATGAAGCGGAAAAGCGCCTTCGGGAAGCAGAAACCGCACGGCTGAACGATCAGGTGGAAGCCACCGCCCGTGCCATGGAGATGCTGGACCGCAAGGTGCAGGAACGCACCCGTGAGCTGGGGGATAGCAATGATGCCCTGCGCCATGAAATTGAAAAACGCACCGCTGCCGAAATCGACTTGAAGCAGGCCCTGCAAGCCATTGAATTAGCCAGTTCGGCCAAATCGAACTTTCTTGCCCATATGAGCCATGAACTAAGAACGCCTTTAAATGCGGTTCTTGGTTTTTCGGAACTGATAAAGAACAAGATCGACAATGGCGCCGAGCCAAAACTTCTTTTGCCCTATATGGACATCATTTCAAGCGCCGGGAACACCTTGCTGGATCTGGTTGAAACCATTTTGGATCTCACCAAAATCGGCAATAAGATCGAAGATATTGATCGCCACCCGGAATCCATCCCCGGTCTGATGGATGATGTGATGAAACCGACTTTGGCCAAGGCGCAAGACAAGCAAATCGATATTGTGCGCGATCTTTCCGAAGATGATCTGCCGCTTTATGTGGAGCGCAATATGATTGTGCGCGCCCTGACCAATATATTATGCAATGCGGTGAAATTCACACCCGGGCCAAGCACCGTAACAATTACCGGTTATGCGGAAGGCGCTTTTTACAAGATCTGCTTCAAGGACGAAGGGATCGGCATTCATCCCGATGATGTTGAGCGGATCATGGAACCCTTCTCGCAGGCGGACAGCACCTTTAACCGGCGTTTTGAAGGGTCCGGTTTGGGATTGCCCTTGGCCAAACGCATAATCGAGCTCCATGGCGGCAGTCTGACACTGAGCAGCAATCCGGGATCGGGGACTCTGGTCGTCATCACCCTGCCCCTGTATCAGCCAAAGGACCAATCGCAAGAAAGTGGCTTTGTAGGGGAAACCACCTAAGACCGGTCAACAAGCCTGAACCTGAACCTGAACCTGAGCCTGTATCCCGCTTACCCGATAAAAGGGCATCTCCCCCCATCTGAAACCAACAGTGCGGGAAAAACCGGACCGCGCCCCCGAACAAAAGAAATAATTGCGGCCACCAGCATAATTTGCGGTGGGAAATAAAAAACGGGAGGTGATAAACACACCCCCCGCATCGCATTGTTTTATTTGTGGATCTTAAGCGTCTGGATCTGTGTCACCAGCATCGTCTTCCAAAGACTGCGGGGTGGCCTGCGCATCTTCGCCTTCCCCTTCAGATGATCCAGAAGCGCTGCTTGCGGAATCGCCGTCCATAGCGGCGGTATCTTCCGCATCCAGTTCTTCCTCACCTTCATCAGGCTCAGGCACCTTGGCAACGCTGACAACCTGTTCCTCTTGATCGACACGGAACAGCGTAACGCCTTGGGTATTTCGTCCGGCAATACGGATATCCTGCACGCCAATGCGGATGATTTTGCCCGCATTGGTCAACAGCATAAGCTGATCGCTTTCCGAAACCGGGCCGGAACCGACCACGGCCCCATTACGCTCGCTGGTAACGATATTGACAATGCCCTGCCCGCCCCGGCCTGTGGTGCGGTATTCATAGGAACTGGTGCGCTTGCCATATCCGTTTTCCGTTATGGTCAGGATAAACTGCTCCCGCTCGGCCATCTGGTCTATCCGCTCTTGCGACAAAGAAGACCCGGTCACATCGGCATTTTTCCATGGAGCCACCTTCAGATAGGCATCGCGTTCCTCAACGGTGGCATCTTGCCCATTCAAGATGGAGATGGCCATCACCTGATCGCCGGCGGCAAGGCGCATACCGCGCACCCCGGTTGCCGTGCGGCCCTTGAATACCCGCACATCACGCACGGGGAAGCGAATACATTTGCCGGATTGGGCCGCCAGCAAAACATCATCATCTTCATGGGCAACGCGGACACCCACCAGACGATCATCCGACCCCTCATCAAAGCGGATGGCGATTTTGCCATTGGACGGCACATTGGTGAAATCGGACAACAGATTACGGCGCACATTGCCGGTGCGGGTGGCAAACATTACATTCAGTTCGCCCCAGCTATCCTCATCTTCAGGCAGTGCCATCAAATTGGTGATGACTTCCCCTTCGGCCAGCGGGAACAGATTCACCAGCGCCTTGCCGCGACTTTGCGGCGTTCCCAGTGGCAGGCGCCAAACCTTCAGCTTGTAGACCTGGCCATAATTGGAGAAAAACAGCACCGGTTGATGGGTATTGGCCACAAACACCGTCGTCAAAACATCTTCTTCGCGGGTGGCCATGCCTGACCGGCCTTTTCCACCCCGACGCTGCTCCCGGTAGCTATCCAGCGCCACACGCTTGATATAGCCGCCATGGGTAACGGTCACCACCATGTCTTCACGGGCAATCAGGTCTTCTTCATTAACGCCGGATGCCTCCAGCATGCTGATTTCCGTGCGACGCGGCGTGGCGAAATTCTCACGCACATCAAGGATTTCTCCACGCAGCACCTCATATAGACGGGCGCGGGACCGCAAAATCTCAAGAAATCCGCGGATTTTTTCAGCCAATTCTTCCAGTTCCTTGCCGATCTCGTCACGGCCAAGCGCTGTCAAACGATGCAAGCGCAGATCAAGAATGGCTTTTACCTGTATTTCGGTCAGGCGGTAAACAGCCCCCTTTGATCCCGGCATAGGCGGTTCGCCGATCAGGTCCAGATAGGGCAGAATATCGCCGGCATCCCATTCCCGCTCCAGCAATGTCTGGCGCGCAACAGCCGGGCTGGGTGCGCCGCGGATGATCGAAACCACTTCATCGATATTGGACACCGCCACCACAAGGCCCACGGCCAGATGCGCCCGATCACGGGCTTTCCCCAATTCGAACTTGGTGCGCCTTGTAATCACCTCTTCGCGGAAGGTGATGAAAGAGGACAGAACATCCTTCAAGGACAATTGCTCGGGCCGCCCGTGATTGAGCGCCAGCATATTGATGCCGAAATGGGTTTGAACCGGGGTAAAGCGATAAAGCTGGTTTAAAACCACATCACCAACCGCATCGCGCTTCAGTTCGATCACCACCCGCACGCCATCGCGGTCGGATTCGTCGCGCAGATCGGCGATCCCTTCGATCCGTTTGGCTTTCACAGCCTCAGCGATCTTTTCGATCATCGCTGATTTGTTCACCTGAAACGGCGTCTCCGTAATGATAATCGCTTCACGCCCCCGGATTTCTTCATAATGCGTGCGTGAACGGATAACGATGGAGCCACGTCCGGTTTCAAGGGCTGAAACAACCCCCGATCGACCAAGGATAATCCCGCCTGTGGGGAAATCCGGCCCTTTTACATAGTCTTGCAGGTCTGTGTTGGTCGCCGCAGGATTATCGATCAGCGCCAAAGTCGCATCGATCACTTCACCCAGATTATGGGGCGGAATATTGGTCGCCATCCCCACCGCAATACCAGCGGCCCCATTCACCAAAAGATTGGGGAAGCGGGCAGGCAAAACCACGGGTTCGCTTTCCGACCCATCATAATTGTCAGCAAAATTCACCGTATCTTTTTCAATGTCGGCCAAAAGTGTGGTGGACACCTTCGCCATACGCGCTTCAGTGTAACGCATGGCAGCCGCCGGATCCCCATCCATAGAGCCGAAATTGCCTTGCCCGTCGATCAACGGCAGACGCATGGAAAAATCCTGCGCCATACGCACAAGGGCATCATAAATCGCACTATCACCATGGGATGATATTTCCCCATCACATCCCCAACGATGCGGGCCGATTTACGGTAAGGCTTGTTCCATTCATAGCCATTTTCGTGCATCGAATAGAGAATGCGCCGATGCACTGGCTTCAGGCCATCCCGCACATCGGGAAGCGCACGGCTGACGATCACGCTCATTGCGTAATCAAGATAGGAGGATTTCATTTCCTCTTCGATGGCAATGGTGGAAATCGGATGGGCGGGCGTAGATGTATCGGCGGTATCAACCACAGGCGAAGCACCCTTTTCTACAGGATTTCGTATAACGGCTGCTGGGTATCAGACACTCATGTCAGCCCAGGATCACCAGTGACAGAAATGGTGTCCTTAGATACCAACTGGCCCCACCCGGTGCAAGCACGGCCTCGTCTTAAACTTGTTTAAAAACAAGAAAAGCTGCCATAGCCCCCTACGACGAGGGCAGCAGAAAAATATCGGCACCAAAATTGTTGGAAAAAGCGTAGCTCAAGCGCCTTCCGGCCCAATTTTCCAATCAGATAATCCAGATTGTCGCTATCGAGATCCTGATCGACCTGAGTCAAAACCCGTTCGATCATTACTTTTCGAAACAAATCACGATCATCACCACTGGTCAGGCGCATTTCTTCGCTGATGGCAGTGCCAATGCGCGCCACATGCAAAAGCGCTGCAGGCATTTCGGCCCGATCGAACAATTTGGTGAGCCCCAATTGGCCTTTGTCATGCACAAGCTGCCATGCATTGGCCACCGATATTCCGGCCCGTTTTGCCAAAGCCGCTTCAAAAAAGGTCATGTCGCCCATGCACAAGGCGCGGATAATCAATGTTGGCGATAACCGTCCGTTTTTATGAAGCTGGTCCACCAGGCTGAGCACATCCGGCGCATTGGTTCCCGGTGTTAACAGACTGACCGTTGCCCGTTCCCGGCTTTCCAGCAACAAATCCGCGGCCACCGAAGGCGACAGCTCATGATGCGTCACCAGATGATCCCGCAGGCTTTCCGTAACCATGGTTACAAGCCGCTCGGCCACCGCCAAGGGCAGTTTTTCCCGCTTGGCAAGGGGCGTTTTGACCGCATCACTTCCGGAATATTTGTCCAGCACCCGTGCAAAGGTCGCATCTTTAATCTGCGCGCCATCATTGCCAACAAGGGTGGAGACAACCGCTTCATCACCCGACTCCGCCAAAGCATCGGCAATATCGGGCGAAACCGTGGCGCGTTTGGCCACGGCTACCTGCCGCTCAGGATCATCGGTCCCGATAATATCCAGCAAATCCTTGTCGGTCAGGACCGATGAAAATTCGATCACCGGCAGCGCCACTTCGCTCACATCGCTGGCCAGCGTGCGCGCCACATCCGCCGGAATGGAGGGATTTTCTTTCAGTGTTTCGGAAAGAGCCTTCCTGACCCGAACTTCCGCATCCTTCACCAAGGCACGGAAAATGTCTTCTGCCAGTTCCCGTTCGGCCCCGGTAGGTGACGTTTCTGTAAAATATGTCCCGACTTTCCGCGCCGCTTCCGCACGGTTTTCTGCCGAAGGTTCGGACAGGAGTTTCAGGACATCTGCTTGGGAAAGATTCGACTGCGTGCTCAAATTGCAACATCCTCAAAGCTGGCAAGGCCGAAAATCAGGATAGGCCCATAGAAAAACCCTAGGCGCAAAAAGGTTAAAGTGCCGTAAAATCCACGAGAAAAAGCCCGTTAAATCCTGCACCTTGGATTCGACACTCTTATCGTGCATCCTGTAACAGGATGTCCCATATAGTGTCTCATATTGCCACCTTAAAACACGGACAATCCAGAACAATCCGCAGCCATGGCTCATTTCATTGACTTTGAAGTGTAATTCCCTATTGTTGCGCCAAATTTTGATCATCGAAATGGACTGGTGCTCGAAGGCACAGCATTTCACAAGGCGAGGACAGTCGATCCGCCCATGAGCTTTGAATATCTCGGACTAAGCGATGAACTGTTAAAAGCGGTTCGGGACGCAGGATATGACACACCGACGCCAATCCAGCGTCAGGCAATTCCCGCCATTTTGCAAGGCAGGGATGTCATTGGTATTGCCCAGACCGGCACAGGGAAAACCGCCGGCTTCACTCTGCCTATGATCGACATTCTTTCGCAAGGCCGCGCCAAGGCCCGTATGCCGCGCACCTTGATCCTGGAGCCCACCCGCGAGCTTGCTGCGCAAGTGGCGGAAAGTTTTGAAAAATACGGAAAACATTCCAAGCTCTCCATGGCCTTGCTGATTGGTGGCGTTTCTTTTGGCGATCAGGAAGCCAAGCTGGAACGCGGCGTTGATGTTTTGATCGCCACGCCGGGACGATTGCTGGACCATGCCACCCGTGGCAATGTGATGCTCAATGGCGTTCAGGTGCTGGTGGTTGATGAATGTGACCGCATGCTGGATATGGGCTTCATTCCCGATGTGGAAAGCATTTGCCAGAAAATCCCGCAAGCTCATCAAACGTTGTTCTTCTCGGCCACCCTGTCCAAAGAAATCAAACGCCTAACGGATAAGTTCCTCAATGATCCCAAGCTGATAGAAGTGGCCCCGCCCGCCTCTACGGCTGCCACAGTCAGTCAAAGCATTGCCATTGTGGGGGCGCGTGAAAAAAGCAAAGCCCTGCGGGAATTGATTGCGTCCGATGACATCGACAGCGCCATTGTCTTTTGCAATCGCAAGGTTGAAGTGAAATCGGTTTATACCAGCCTCAAGCGGGCTGGTCTGGCTGTTGGGCAACTTCATGGCGATATGGCCCAGCCTGATCGAATGGACACTTTGGCCCGTTTCAAATCCGGCGATGTGCGTATTCTGGTGGCCAGCGATGTGGCCGCACGTGGGCTTGATATTCCCAGCGTCAGCCATGTGTTCAACTATGATGTGCCCCGCAATTCCGAAGATTATGTACACCGCATCGGCAGAACGGGCCGCGCTGGCCGCAAGGGCTGTTCCGTAACCCTTGCCATGCCGTCCGATACCAAGGCTGTTTTGGAAATCGAAGCGCTTATCGGGCGTCCCATCGATCGCCAACCGCTTAAAGAAGTGAAAACCCGCGAGCTGGAAAGCGACGAGGAAACACCGAAGAAAAGCGGTGGACGCCCTGCCCGCAAACCCCGTGGCAAGGCCGCACAGGCCAAAACCCAAAGCACCAATTCTGAAGAAAAATCAAACGCCACGGCCAAGGAAGATGCGTCAAGCGAATCTGCAACAATAGAACCGCAAGCAAAAGCGGCTCCCCAAAAGCCATCCAGAAGCCGGTCCAAACCCAAAGAGACGGAAAAGTCTGAAGACAAAAAGGCCAAAGACCGGTCAGCGGATGATAGAAAAGCCCGCGCCAACACATCGACGGGCAATCGCCGCAGCAATAATGGCAATGGGCGGCATCATCATGAAGATGACAGCCCAGTGGTGGGCATGGGCTCCCATGTCCCCGCCTTCTTGATGCGCCCCGTTCCCAAACGCGGCTAACCTACATCTATCCTGATCCCGTACAGGCTTGGATTGGCGATGCTTCGGCGTCGCCAATTTTTCATGATGCGAAACCGGTAAAGACCTGCCCCGGAATAAATATCGGAGCGGAGCAAAGCGTCCCTTGCCGGTTTGTGCTTTTCTCATACGCCCCCCGGCACTAGCCTGAACCGGTCATAACACCGCATAGGGGGCTTTCATGTCATACCGTTCCATATCTCTTGAGAAAGAGAATCAGATTGCACGGCTGACATTGAACCAGCCCGAACGGTTGAATGCGTTATCCGCCGATTTATTGGCCGAACTTGCAACGGCTTTGGACGATCTTTCTTCTCACAGCCAGGCAACGCGCTGTTTGATTGTCACAGGGGCGGGGCGTGCCTTTTCCTCTGGCGCCGATCTAAGCGAAAAACCAACAAGCGGATCAGGGCTGCCCGATCTGTCGATCAGCTTACGGGAACGTTATAACCCTGTTGTGAAAAAGCTGATGGCCCTTCCCATCCCGGTGATTGCGGCGGTCAATGGCCCGGCTGCAGGGGCAGGCATGAGCCTTGCCCTTTGTGCGGATTTTGTTCTCGCTGCCCGGTCTGCCTATTTTTTGCAAGCCTTTGTGAATATCGGCCTTGCCCCCGATGCCGGAGCCAGTTGGATTTTGCCGCGCCTTATCGGCCCTGCCCGCGCCCGCCGTTTGATGATGCTGGGGGAGAAATTGCCCGCCACCACAGCAGAAAACTGGGGCCTGATCCACAAGGCCGTTGAGGACGATCAACTTATGGACGAGGTGAATATTCTGGCGCAAGGCTTGGCCACGGGCCCGACCATCGCCTATGGTGGTATTCGGGCGCTTGTACGGGCCTCGCTTGAAAACGGGCTGGATGATCAATTGGAACTGGAAGCCGAAACGCAAAAACGTTTGGGCTTTACACAGGATTTCATGGAAGGCGTCCGCGCTTTTCTCACCAAAAGCGCGGCCACATTTACCGGAAAATAACACCCACAGGATTGTCTTGCGGCCCTTAACGGCGGTTATTGCGTTCCGTTAGGCGTTGCTTTTTGGTTTTCCGCCCGTCCACATAAGGATTTTTGGACGCGCGCAGATACAAGCGCAAAGGCACCCCGGCCAATGAGAAATCGCGCCGCATTTCATTTTCCAGATACCGCATATAGCTATCGGGAACGCCCCGCGGATGGTTCGTAAAAATGGTAAAGGTGGGCGGACGGGATTTGATCTGCGCCCCATAACGCATGCGCGTTGCCCGGCCCTGCACAGCAGGCGGCGGATGTGCTTCCGTTACAGCGGAAAGCCAGCGATTGAATTCTGCGGTGCGGATGCGCGAATTCCATAATTCATAAGCGGCCAGAACAGACGGCATGATGCGGTCCGTACCTTGGCCGGTAAGGGCGGAAATAGGCACCGTGGTCACGCCCTTCAATTGCGGCAAAGACCGGGTAAGCACGTCATTTACAGCCCGTTGGGCGCTTAGGCGATCGTCTACGGTGTCCCACTTGTTAAGGGCGATCACCAAAGCCCGGCCTTCATTGACCACCAAAGACGCGATCTTGATATCCTGCTTATCAACACCGCGATCGGCATCCACCATCAGCACCACGACTTCGGCAAAGCGCACCGCCCGCAATGTATCGGCAACGGACAGCTTTTCCAGCTTTTCCTGCACACGGGCGCGGCGGCGCAATCCGGCCGTGTCAAACAAGCGCACGGGAATATCGTCATAATCCCAATCAACGGAAATGGAATCCCGCGTCAGGCCCGCTTCCGGCCCGGTGATCAGCCGCTCTTCACCCACCAGATGGTTGATAAGCGTGGATTTCCCCGCATTGGGCCGTCCCACCACGGCCAAGCGCAATGGCCGGTCGTCGGTAAATTCCGGCTCTTCTTCAGGGTCTTCAAAGTCGTAATCCAGATCGCCTTCTTGCGGTCCATCCAGAGTCTCGTCTTCGTCGGGCTTTTCTTCTTCGATCTCGGCGCGAGGGTCCACGCCCAAGATGCGCGCCGTTTCCGTAATGGATTCGTATAGATCGCCCAAGCCTTCCGCATGTTCCGCAGACAAGGCCACCGGATCGCCAAAACCCAGCGAATAGGCTTCATAGGCGCCTTCCATCCCGCGCGTGCCTTCCGCCTTGTTGGCAACCAGCACCACCGGAATTTTTTGCACTCGCAGCCAACTGGCAAAATGCCGGTCCATAGGGGTAATGCCAGAACGGGCATCCACCATGAACAGCACCATCGTTGCCCCATTCAGGGCGGATTCCGTTTGCAACCGCATGCGTCCGGCAAGGCTTTCAGAATCGCCTTCCTCAAGACCAGCCGTATCAACAATATGGAAGGTAAGATCCGCCAGACGGCCAATACCTGCACGGCGATCCCGCGTAACACCGGGGGTATCGTCCACAAGGGCAAGGCGTCTGCCCACCAAGCGATTGAACAGAGTCGACTTCCCCACATTGGGTCGCCCAATGATGGCTATCGTAAGAGCATGTTTCGACACGCCTTTTTCCTATCAGCGATATGCGACGAGGTCCGCACCCTCGGTCAGAAAATACACGGTACCATCGGCGACCACCGGCGATGCCAGTGCGCCATCAGGCAGTTTCTCTGCCCCAAGAAAATCGCCCGTATAAGGCGATATGGACAAGACATAGCCATGGGACGAGGCAATGATCAAACGGTCGCCAGCCAGCACGGGGCCAGTCCATGACAAAGGGGTATCCCGGTCTTCAGGGTCTTCAAAGCGTTGCAACCGTGTAACCCAACGCACCCGGCCATCAGCGGCGGAGATTGCTGCGATTTCCGCATCGACACTGAGTACATAAAGATAATCGCCGCCAATCCAAGGGGTATGGACGGACGGTACATTGCTTTCCCACACCCGCTCGCCACTGCGCATATCAATGGCCACCATACGGCCCGCATGCCCCACAGCATAAACCCGATTGCGCGAAATCACCGGATTGCCGTCGATATCGGCCAAGGTAGCAAGGGGTGTCAACCGGCGGGTGCGCGACAATGTATCTTGCCAGGCCAAGCGCCCATTTTCGACGCGCATAGCCATCAATTCACCCGAAGACATCGCAGCGACCACCGTATCCCCCGCCACAGCAGGCGAAGCCGCGCCCAAAAGCCCGGCATCTTCCGGTAATCCCGATTGGGTCCAGATCAGGCTGCCATCTTTTGTATTGAGCGCCAAAAGCTGATTGTCTTGGGTCAGAGAAAAAATCCGCCCCTCGGAAATGCTTGGTGCACCCCGCAAAGGCACAATGCCATCATGCCGCCAAATCTCGCGCCCCGTATCCGTATCCAGTGCCGAAAGAAAACCATAGCCCGTGGCCACATATAAAACGCCATCCTGCACGGCCAAACCACCGCCGAAGGCCAGCGCCTTTTTCTCTTTTTTCCGTTCCAGCCGCACCTGCCAGCGCTTGCGCCCTGTGTCTGCATCGATGGCAGACACCAAGCCCCGCGTATCAATGGTAAACACGGTGCCATTTTCAACCACCGGCTCCATATCAAGCCGTGTGAGGATATCGGACCCACGTCCTATGCTGGTACGCCACGCCCGTTTCAAGGTGGGAGCGATTTCCAGATGCTGCGCCGTATTGGCCGCTGTTCCGCCCGATTGCGGCCAGTTTTTATTCCGGTAAGGACGCGGCAAGATCACCCGAACATCGGCAATGGCCGGATCGGCCGCCAGTTCTTGTTCGAATGTCAAAACGGCAATGCGTTCGCGATTATCGGCATTATAGCCACCGCCCACATCAGGCTCGCTGATATCTTCACCACTGGAACATCCAGCCAGAACAGCCGCCGCCATCGCCGGGACGGCAAGCAGAAATCTCCGCCGCATGCTCACTGTGCTGCGCTCCCGCTTTCAGTCTCACCTACGCTGTTATCGGCATCCGCACCGGGGGATTCCGCATCAAACAGCGCCAACATATCGCGTGCCCGCGCCACCAAAGCCGCGGGGGCCGCAGGGTCTTCGACCAAGGCATCGAAACGGCTGCGTGCTTCCTCGATATCACCATGTGCGGTATAGATTGCCGCCAAAAGCTCGGTGGCGCTGTAATAAAGCGGCTCACTGGGAAGCGCGAGCCCCTGCAATTGGGCAATGGCCCCATCCGCATCGCCGGCTTTTACTTTGGCCGAGGCCGCCAGATAACCGGCAAAGGCTTTGACGCGGCTGTCACCGGCCTTTGCAACCACCCGGTCATAGGCTGCTGCTGCAGCGGCAGCATCGCCGTCTTCCAATAGTGTCGCCCCTTGGCGCAAACCAGCCAAAAGGCCATAACCGCCATCCAGATCTTTCGCCAATTGCGCATAAAGACTGGCCGCCGCCTCAGGCGTTTCACCTGCGGCTGCGTCTTGTGCCGCGGCATAACGGTCCGACAGATCATTCAGCGAAGATTCGCGCATATCGGTCCATATTTGCCAGCCAATGGCGGCCAGCAACACAACCACCGTAGCGGAAACGAAGGAAACCCCATGCCGACGCCACAGCGCCAACATCTGGTCGCGGCGCACGTCTTCATCGACTTCACGAAAAATGCTATCGGATTCTTCAGCCACGATTGTCGTCACTCCTTCAGATTGCTGACGGTCTATCCTGCATGTCTTATCTGCATGGCGCTAACACATAGCACCCCATATCGCCAGCGCAAAAGGCAATCCATCACATTCACAGCGATGGCACGCCGGTTATCTTTATTTTTTCGGACGCCGCATTTTATACGTCTCGTCAGTTGATGGAAACCGTCGCGCCCGTACATCTTCGGCATAACGCGCCACCGCATCCGATATGGTGGGGCCAAGGCTTGCATAATGCTTTACAAAACGCGGCGCCCAATCGAACAGCCCCAGCATATCTTCGGTAACAAGGATCTGGCCATCACAGGCCGCCGAGGCCCCGATGCCGATCACCACATTGTTCACGCTTTCGGTAATTTTGGCCGCCAAGGGTTCCGCCACTCCTTCCACCACAGTGGCAAAGGCACCGGCCGCTTCAATGGCTTTGGCATCCTCGATAATCGGTTCCCACGCATCTTCATCGCGGCCCTGGGCGGCATAGCCCCCGATCACATGCACCGATTGCGGACGAAGCCCCACATGGCCGATCACCGGAATACCGCGTTCCACTAAAAAGCGCACGGTTTCCGCCATTTCCTTGCCGCCTTCCAGTTTCACCGCCTGCGCACCGGTTTCGCTCAACATTCTGGCCGCATTGGTGAAGGCCACCTGCTTTGATGCTTCAAAGCTGCCAAAGGGCATATCCAGCGCCACCAAAGCCCGCTTTGATCCACGCACCACGGCCCGGCCATGATTGATGATCATGTCGATGGTTACGCCCAAGGTGGAGTCCATGCCGTAAAGCGCCATGCCCATGCTGTCGCCCACCAGCAAAAGCTCGCAATGGGGGTCCAGAAGCCGCGCCATCGGGGCCGTATAGGCCGTCAGCGTCACCAAAGGCTCTCCGGCCTGTTTACGCTTGATCAAGTTCGGCACCGTCAAACGCTTTATGGGCGCGGATGCTGTTGTCTCCGAGGGTGGTTGAACGCTCATGATAAATCCTTTCCACGCCCTGAAACGATCATTCCCACCAAACAGTATTTGGCGTGTAAGGCATTATTTTAATTATTAAAAAAACACTTTGAAACATCTTTGAAATTCGTAATTCCAAGTGGCAGCAAGATATCACGCCTTATCTCGCTGATTCTAATGGGAAATCACCGATGATTACGAAGACATTTCATTTGTTCTTGCGCATCTTCGGGCATTTAAATCATGCGTTCGATTGCTATGACTCTCACAGATTCATGCCACCACAAGTCTCTAACGCCTCGCCAAACCTTGGCCCGAATCCTCGCCCCTGCCAGCCGGGGTCTTCGCCAGCGGCAATCTTCGCGCTTACTTCTCGCTCCCAACCACCTTCCGGCAGCTTATTCCAAATACACGCACATAGTTCGGCTACCTGAGAGTCACTCGGACGGGACTCCAATCCAAGTGTAAATTCCGGCAACGGTTCGCTGCACTTGAATACTTGCGGCTCCAATTTCGCCTCTTCTGTTCTAGGCTCATCTACGCTTTGATCATTCGAATTGCCGCAGCCGACTAACACAAAGAGTGCAACACACATCATCAACCAAATTTTCATCAAGCATCCTTTCTTCATAGGCAGATTTAGAGGCTTCATGAATTTTAAGTTTGAAACTGGTTTGAACCAACAGAAATTTTCCACTTCGTTGAGCCAGCATCTACCCGCTGCCCCACCCCTCATCTACTCATCTACTCATTTACCATGTCCAACTCCGCAATCAAGCCCGTCGTTGATTCCTGTTTGACGAATCGGGTATCACAAACGTCCGAATATGCTTCGCGTATTTCACCCTTTCGATACTTCCAAAGATGAGAGGCTTTCAATTCCAGAAACTCGACGCGCCGGACAAGTTGTGCAAACTCCGCGTAGTCATCTGACTGCATCATCGCTACTTCATCGTGCAAAATTTTTGAGTTCCTCAAAGATAGAAGGTTTTGCCAGCCTTGCAGGATCAAGTAGACGCGCCACAGCAAGCCTGATGATCGTTGAGGGGGCTGTCCCCATTGAATTCGCAAGTGCTTTCATCGCGTAATACATTTCTTCGTCGGTTCGCGCAGATAGCGTCTTCACCGCTACTACTGGAATTTCGATAAGCATATGCCGCTACCTCTCATACTTTTTTTGAGCCGAACTAGCACGGCATTAGTGCGCCCACCTTTCTTAAGTTTGCTCTTTAGTTGGGCGTAATCATCAATACTCAGATCGGCGCAGTCTTAGGCTCTGTTGACAAAAGAAGGCATCCATAGTTTTGCGTCGGCGAGGGAGAGGAAGGCCAAGAAAGAGGCTTTCGTCTTTTCATATCTGGTTGCGATGCGGCGGAACTGTTTGAGTTTATTGAACATACGTTCGATAAGGTTGCGGTGTTTGTAGGCCGCCCTGTTGTGCGGCACCGGCTCCCTTCGATTGGCCTTTGACGGGATCACCGGCAGGATGCCATGGATCAGCAGGCTCTGCCGGATATGGTCGCTGTCATAGCCTTTGTCAGCCAGGAACATTCTTGGTTTTGATGGTGCAATCTCGATGAGCGGCTCAAAGGCGGTATAGTCCGAGCTTCGCCACCAGTCAGGTGAAAGCAGAGAGGGCGTCCCTGATGGTCACAGAGGGCGTGGATTTTGCTCGTAAAGCCGCCGCGTGATCGACCAAAAGCCTCCTTATGAGTCCCCCTTTTGCGCCGGCAGCCTGCGAATGGCCCCGGACGCTGGTGCTGTCGATCATGTGGCACCAGTCGTCGGTGAGGCCCAAGTCGACCAGCGTTTCCAGAAGTGCGTCCCAGACGCCCTGTTCGGCCCAGCGCCGGAAGCGCACATAGGCCGAGTTCCATTTGCCATAGCGTTCATGCATATCCCGCCACGGGCAACCGACCCGCAGCACGTAGAGCATGCCATTGAGGAAGCGCCGGTTATCGCCTGCGGGCCGCGCCCACCGACCCCGTTCAGGCGGCAGCAAAGACCCGATCACCGACCATTCCGCATCCGACAAATCGCCACGCACCAAAACTTCCTCCTAAAAAGAAGCCTTGAATCATACCAGAGGCTGTTTGGGAACCCCTTTTGTCAACATGACCTAATTGAGCGTTTTACTTGGTTTAGTGGTTTTGGTTTTGCTGACATTGTCATTTCCCCATTTGCTGTTCATCGAATGTCCTCTATCGGAGCGAGTAACTGCCTCGCATCTCTATTTAGCGTTCTTTACACGCCAGCGCGGACGCGACGAATGCAGGTTCGCGGACAAGACTTGAGCCAAACAGAGCATATATCTGAATCAGGCGAGTCAATCTGGCTACAAATTCAACAATTTTGAAACTAGTTTGAAACTAACTAAACTATTTTTATCTGTTTATATACAAAAAGTTATCCAATTCTTGACCGAATAATTTATTCCCACTCGATGGTGCCGGGCGGTTTCGAGGTCACATCATAAACCACCCGATTGATGCCGCGCACTTCATTGATGATGCGCGTCGCCACCCGTGACAGGAAGCCATGATCGAAGGGATAGCTGTCTGCCGTCATGCCATCAACGGACGTCACAGCCCGCAGCGCCAACACATGGTCATAGGTGCGGGCATCGCCCATCACGCCCACGGTTTTTACGGGCAAAAGCACGGCGAACGCCTGCCAGATACTGTCATAAAGCCCGGCATTGCGGATTTCTTCCAGATAAATGGCATCGGCCTTGCGCAAGATATCCGCCGCTTCGGTAGAGACGGCCCCCGGAATACGGATGGCCAGCCCCGGCCCCGGAAAAGGATGCCGATCCACAAAGGCATCCGGCAAGCCCAGTTCGCGGCCCAGATTGCGCACTTCGTCCTTGAACAATTCGCGCAAAGGTTCCACCAGCTTCAGGTTCATCTTTTCGGGCAGCCCGCCCACATTATGATGCGATTTGATGGTCACCGATGGGCCGCCGGAAAATGACACGCTCTCGATCACATCGGGATAAAGCGTGCCTTGCGCCAAAAATTGCGCATCACCGATTTTACCCGCTTCCTCCTGAAACACATCAATGAACAAGCCGCCGATGATCTTGCGCTTTTGTTCGGGATCTGTGACGCCGGCCAATTTTCCCATGAACAGCTCGCTGGCATCGCGGTGGATCAGCGGAATATTATAATGGCCACGGAACAGCTCGACCACCTGTTGCGCCTCATTCATGCGCAACAGCCCGGTATCAACGAACACGCAGGTCAACTGGTCGCCAATGGCTTCATGCAGCAAGACCGCCACCACCGAGCTATCCACCCCGCCCGACAGACCGCAAATCACCTTACCGTCGCCCACCTGCGCGCGAATCTCGGCGATTTTGGCATCCCTGAACGCCGCCATCGACCAATCGGCCTGACAGCCGCAAACATCATGAACAAAATTACGGATCAATTGCGCGCCATGGGGCGTGTGCACCACTTCGGGATGGAACTGCACGCCGTAAAAGCCGCGTTCATCATCGGCTATGGCGGCAAAGGGCGCCCCTTCCGATGTAGCCACCACAGAGAAATTGTCCGGCAATGCCTCGACCCGGTCGCCATGGCTCATCCAGACCTGCTCGCGGGAGCCGGCTTGCCACATGCCTTCAAACAATCGGCAATCGGCGACCAAATCAATGAAGGCGCGGCCAAATTCCTGATGGTCAGACGGCTGAACCGCCCCACCAAGCTGCTGGACCATGGTTTGCTGGCCATAACAAATGCCAAGCACCGGCACACCCATATCAAACACCCGATCGGGAGCGCGTGGCGCATCTTCCCATGTGACGGACGCCGGACCACCGGACAGGATAATGCCCTTCGGATCAAACTGGTCGAGGATGTCTTGGGCCGCATTGAACGGCACGATTTCGCAGTACACACCGGCCTCACGCACACGCCGCGCAATGAGTTGGGTGACCTGACTGCCAAAGTCGAGAATGAGGATATGATCTGACATGACGCGCTTTTAGCTTTGCTGAAAGGCTCTGTCTATCATCGAACGCACCAAAAGCGGCCTGCGAGAGCCTGTTTAAGGCCCAATCGTCAACTTTTTCCTTGATCGGCGGGGCTGTCTTCGGGGTTTTCCGCCTCGAACGCAGCAATGGCTGCTCGAACCTCGTCCACCTCCTCACAGCCCTCCGTCCCGCAAAGGCGCTTCAAAAGGTCCAGATTTTGCCGGGCTTTCACAAGACCGAAATCCGCAAGATAGGCCAGTGATTCGGCCGCCAAAGCCGCACGATTATCCGGCTCGATGGTCAGAACGCGCCGATAATAGGCAATCCCGGCACTGCGGTCGCCCAAGGCTTCATGGGCGCGGCCAATGGCCACAAGGGCTGCAAGATTGTTCGGGTCCGCCACCAATGCCGTTTCAAATTTGGTCAGCGCGGTTTTATAGTCCGCAGCCGCCATCGCCGCCTGCCCTTCCATCATCAGATGCTGCGAAGCAGATCGATAGGTCGGGGCTGTGCTTGATAGGCAAAGGACGATGCCGGTGCGGCCATCAAGGCCGCGCTGCTCAAAACCAGAATGGAACCCAGAGTGCGGATTTCTTTCAAGGACATAAACATCATCACGCCGTTCCATATGAAGGACAGGGTTTCGCTGCAGGATTTATGTGTGATTGCAATGTCAGGATGCAAGACATCACGCCACGAAAATCCCTTCGCATTTTATCGACCGTCCACCCCATAGCCACCCTTATGATTAGTCTGGCACTTTTTGCAGCAAGGCGAGGAAAAACCCGTCGGTGCCATGCTGCAGGGGGGTCATTTGCAGCATTTCCGGAGCACTGGACACGCTTTCCGGCAAATGTACCAAGCCAAGATCTTCCAGCTTGCGATGATAATCCGCCAACTCCCAGTCTTCGGATTCAGACAAGGCATGGTCGATCACATTCTCGTTCTCTTCTTGAAGGATCGAGCATGTCATATAAGCAATCCGCCCGTTCGGCCCCGCCAGCGTCATGGCTTCACGCAGCAAAGCCCGCTGGATCGCAACGGCTTCGGCCAAAGCGTCTTCATCCAGCCGCCAACGCAATTCGGGATTGCGCCGCCATGTACCACTGCCCGAACAAGGCGCATCCACAATCACCAGATCCATTTGGCCAAGGAAGCGGTAAAGCTGATCGGCGCGCTTGTCCTCACCGGAGGTCAGACGATGAATTTGCAAATTGGTCTGACGCGCCCGGTCGGTGCGTATCTTCAATTCATCCAGCCGGCGCTTGTCCGTATCAAGGGCATAGATCTGGCCGGAATTATTCATCTGTGCACCCAGAGCCAGCGTTTTACCGCCAGCGCCCGCACATAATTCCAGCACTTGCGCTTTCGGAGCCGCACCACATAGCTGCACCGCAATCTGCGAGGCTTCGTCCTGCACCTCGACCAACCCTTTTGAAAAAAGCTCCAAGCCTTTAATCTGGCTATTTTTTTCCAACCGGATACCAACAGGGCTATAAGGAGTAGGCTCGGCTTTGATGCCCGCATCGGCAAGGGCCGCCAAGGCATCCTCGCGGGAGGTCTTGAGCGTATTGACACGCAAATCGGTGGGCGCCCGCCCAGACAGCGCATCAATTTGCGCCGTAACATCATCGCCATAGCGGGCTTCCAACCGGTCTGACAGCCATTGCGGCACATTCAACCGTGCCGCCAAGGGCGGGTTTTCCAAGCCCACGGCCCGATCAAACCGGCTGATGGCATCATCGCTGGGCGCTTCGGGCGCATAGGTGCCTTCAAACAGATCTGCCGCCAAAGGCCCATCCATACGCAGATGCATCAAGGCCAGCATAAGCGGCGTGATAGGCAATCCCGCCGACATCAAACGCCAGCCATACTCACCGCGGCGGCGAAGCACGCCATAAACAAGATCGATAATTGCCGCACGATCTTTCGATCCGGCATAGCGGCGTTTTTGAAAATAGCGTTTGATCAACACATCGGCGGCCGCCCCGCGATGGGCCAACGCATCATCGATCTGTCCGAGAATTTCAACCGCCGCAGCAAGGCGTGCAGAAGGGGTCATGAACGCCTCTTTCTTTCAAAAATAAAATGGCCGGCGCAAAAGACTGGTGATCGCCCGATCACGCCGAAGACTCGATCAATTTGACGGGTAATTTGGCGATTCCCGTGTAATGGCCACATCATGCACATGGCTTTCACGCAAGCCGGAATTGGTAATGCGTATGAAGCTGGCCCGTTCATGCATATCAGGAATGGTGCGCGCCCCGGAATAGCCCATACCGGCCCGCAGCCCACCCACAAGCTGATGCAGGACATTCTTCACCGGGCCCTTGAATGGTACCTGTCCTTCCACGCCTTCGGGAACCAGCTTCAGGGCATCTTTGATATCTTCCTGGAAATAACGGTCTGCCGAGCCCCGTGCCATGGCCCCAACCGAACCCATACCCCGATAGGCTTTATAGGCACGGCCCTGATACAAAAATTCATCGCCCGGTGCTTCTTGCGTACCCGCCAGTAACGAGCCGACCATGCAGGCATTGGCCCCGGCGGCAATGGCTTTGGAAATATCCCCCGATGTGCGTAAACCGCCATCGGCGATCACCGGAATATTTTTCTTCCGGGCCGCATCCACCACATCCATGATGGCGGTCAATTGCGGAACGCCCACACCGGCCACCACGCGGGTGGTGCAGATAGACCCCGGCCCGATTCCCACCTTGATGGCGTCCGCCCCGGCATCGATCAGCGCATTGGCGGCATCGGCGGTGGCCACATTGCCCGCCAGAAGCTGCACGGAATTGCTTTCGCGTTTGATGCGCGACACCGCTTCGATCACCCGGGCCGAATGGCCATGGGCGGTATCCAGAACCACCAGATCACATTCGGCATCAATCAAGGCCAATGAACGTTCAAAGCCGGCATCACCCACGGTTGTGGCCGCAGCCACCCGCAGACGCCCGATTTCATCCTTGGCCGCATGGGGATAAGCAACGGCCTTTTCCATATCCCTGACCGTGATCAGACCCGTGCAGCGGAATTCTTCATCAACGACCAACAGTTTTTCGATGCGGTGCTGATGGAACAAACGCTTGGCTTCCGAACTGGATACGCCCGCATGAACCGTCACCAGCTTCACGGGTCATCAATTCCGACACCGGTTGCTGGGGATTGCTGGCAAAGCGCACATCGCGGTTGGTAACGATCCCCACCAATTTTCCCGGTCCGGCTCTTTCGCAGCGTTCCACCACGGGAATGCCGGAGATTTTATGCCGCGCCATCAGATCAAGGGCATCGGCCAGCGTTTCATCGGGGTGCATGGTAACGGGATTGACCACCATGCCAGCCTCGAACTTTTTCACCTGCCGCACCATCTGCGCCTGTTCATCAACGGAATTGTTCCGGTGCAGAACGCCAATGCCGCCTATCTGCGCCATAGCGATGGCCAGATCGGTTTCCGTAACCGTATCCATGGCCGCCGACATCAGAGGCATATTCAGCCGGATCGCATTCGTGACATAGGTGCCCACATCCACCTGTGCGGGCATCACATCGGATTCGCCGGGCACCAACAGGACATCATCAAATGTAAGACCCAGACGAATATCCATGATTGCCGACACTCCTATTAACCGATCCGAAAGAAAAGATTGGGGCCTATATGACATTGTAGCCTGCCCTGTCCAATGGATTTCTTGGACGCCGCCAAACTATGGGGCGGATTGATCGTTTAAAGCCTGCGATTTTCCGGTAAAGCCGCTGGCAATCACATACCATTCCACCGACTCAGGGCGGCTGGCAGGAGGTTTGGCATGGCGAACAGAGGAAAAATGCAGCTTCATCCGTCGCAACAGATCGTCATCGGTACCGCCGCGCAGCACTTTGGCGACAAATGTTCCGCCCGGCTCCAAAACATCCATGGCGAAATCCAGCGCGGCCTCACATAATCCCATGGTCCGGATATGGTCGGTTTGCTTATGCCCCGTGGTGGGGGCAGCCATATCCGACAGAACAATATCCGCAGGGCCGCCCAACAGAGCCTTCAATTCATCGGGGGCCTGGGGCGCCAAAAAATCCATTTCGATCAGATCCGCCCCGGAAATCGGATCCATGGGCAGAATATCGATACCGACGATCTTGTTGTCTTTTTGTCCCGAGCGGGTAAACTGCTCCACAAGGACTTGTGTCCAGCCACCGGGCGCGGCCCCCAGATCCACCACCCGACGGGCGCCCTTCAAAAGCTGGAACTTTTCATCCAGCTCCAGCAATTTGAACGCTGCGCGAGAGCGATAGCCCTGCCTGCGGGCTTCTTCCACATAAGGATCATTCAGCTGACGTTGAAGCCAACGGGTCGAGGACAATTTGCGCCCACGCGCCGTGCGCACCCGCACTTTCAACCCGCTGCGCCCCCGCGTTCCTCTTTTTTCCGGCGGTCGCGCCATCTTATCGTTCCCTGTTATGTCCGATATCAAACGCCACGCCTTCATTCATCAGACCGCGTAGCACACCTTCGCGAATCCCGCGATCGGCCACCCGAATTCGGGTGAAGGGCCATTGTGTTAAAATAGCATCCAGAATGGCACATCCGGCCACCACATAATCCACCCGATCCTCCCCGATACAGGCTGGGCCAAGCGTTCCTCATATGGCATCAGCGCCACCGCCCGCGCAAGAGCATGAACGGACCCCGCCCGAAGCCAAGCCCCGTCAACCCGATTGCGATCATAGTGTTTCAAGCCCAATTGCACACTGGCAAGCGTTGTGATGGTGCCCGATGTTCCTAAAAGCTGGACCTTGCCGCGTTTTACATAGCCAACAAGTTTTCCCAGTTCCTCGAAGTCCGCCAGATGTTTGGCAATCAGTGCGACCATTTCTTTATAAATGTCAGCGCTCAGTGATTGGCAATCAAAGCGCTCGGCAATGGTCGTCACACCAAAAGGCACAGATGTCCAGGCAAGGATAGAAAACTGGCCGCCCCCGCGCTTTTCAATAAAAATAAGCTCGGTGCTGCCACCACCAATATCGAACACCAAGGCATGGCTGTAACGTTGATCCATCAGCGATTGACAGCCTACAACAGCCAGACGCGCTTCTTCTGCCGGGGAAATCACATCCAGATTCAGGCCGGTTTCACGCTTCACCCGCGCCACGAAATCAGAACAGTTGGCTGCCGCCCGACAGGCTTCTGTTGCAACCGAGCGCATGCAGGTCACTTTCCTGTTCTTGATTTTCTGGGCACATATTTTCAGTGCATTAACAGCGCGATCCATGGCCGCATCGGACAAACGGCCCGACATTTCGAGCCCCTCCCCCAAACGGACGATACGGGAAAAGGCATCAATAACACGGAAGCCATTTCGGGTCGGTTTTGCCACCAGCAAGCGGCAATTATTGGTGCCCAAATCGATCGCGCTATAAACGGCGCGGCCACCATAAACGGGCCCGGCCCTTCGGGGCCTTGCCTCATCGACCGAAACAGGCCGTGCAAGGCTTTTATCCTCAATAACTGACATAACGACTGATACTCATCACAAGCGAGGATCAAAAACCCCGCAACTTGCTTAAAGCTTTAACACCTTTTCCAAAGGCGGTTCCAGTCTCAAACTGCGTTCCCTTAAAGAAGCGTTCCCCTTTCCCGCCAAGCCGGCAATCGACACAGAGTTTTCCAACAGCCCTTGACAGACAGCCCAACCGCCCCCTATAAGCCGCGCCGATCCAACCATTGCCCCGTCGTCTAATGGTAGGACAGCGGATTCTGATTCCGTCAGTGGGGGTTCGAGTCCTCCCGGGGCATCCATTCTTTTAAAAATCGATCAGGAACGGACGATAAGAGCCATTGCATATGGCCCGAAAATCGTCCCCTTGCCTTTGGCTTCTGGATCATCCTCCCTGTTAAAATCTGAAAATCATGCTGAAAGCCTGTGCTTTTCTAGGGGTTTTTCAGAATTCCCCATTTTGTTCTTATTTTGTTCTTGATTGATGGTGTGCTTATAGATATAAGAACATATCAAGAACGGAGGGCGCTATGGAGATGTTTGCACATATCGGCGGATTATTTTTTTTCGGCTTGTTGGGGATTTGGGCCTGGGTGGGGCTGGAAGACATGCTTCAAAGTCTGGCAGCCTACCGGAAATCCATTGCGCCCTCTGTGGCGCCCCTTCGCCCACGCAAAGCGGTGTGCTGCACAAAGGCAAAATATGCTCCATACCGCATCGCGTAAAAACGCTGTGATATGGGCGGATAGAACGGCTCCTTTGATGGCCATTTGATCAAGGACCAAAGCCTGTTGCGCAAGGATCAAAAAGGGCGAGCTTTTTTCAGGATAGCAAGGCGGTTAAAGCCCCTCTCCCCTGAATAAGGAAAGTTGGCAAAACGCCCCTTGCTGGCGCAGGTTTTCGCAGGCTTCCCTGGCCGGAGAAATATCCGCAAACGGCCCGGCAATCAGGCGCAGAAACTGCCCGCCCGCCTGATCCAAACGCAAAGGGTCAAGGCGCGGCGATAAATGTTCCAGCACCGCCGGATATTGGCCTTTCAGCACCTCCCACCCTTCTTTGGCCGCGGCGGGATTTTGGTAAGACGCAAGATGAATGGCATAGGATTGGCCCGGTCCGGCTTCAAGCTCATAGCCTTCTTGCGCGGCTTTCACTCCCTCGACGCGATTCACAAGATCTCGCGCAGCAGCAGCCTCTTTCACCGCGCCAACCGTTGCCGTCTCGATCATATCCAAACGGCGCATGATGGTGGCAACAGCCCTATCCGTTTCATTCAACTGCGCCATCAGGCGATCCACCTTATCGGACAAGCCCCTTACATCCTGCTGTATGGCCGCAATATCGGCCGCCGGATCCCCACCGACACCGCCCAGCTTTCCGGTAATATCCACAAGCGCATCATCAATCGCTTTCAACTGCCGGGCTTGTTGGTCCACCCGATAGGTCAAAGAGGATGCAAGCTCTGTATCAGCAGCGCTTTCTGGTTCTACTGGCGCCGATGGATGATAAAGCCCGATGGGAGCAGGCCCGGTTTGGGGAGCCGAGGCGCAAGCCGACAGGCCACATAGCAACGACACAGCCAAACAGAATGGTGAAGCAGGCATCAAACCGCGGATCAAATAGAAGTGACGCATCATCCAAAAGCCTCGAAGCAGCATAAACAACAACCCTATCAGCCGCTTCTTTCCGCTTCGTAAAGAAAGGCGCAAGGGGCAAAGAGAAAAACACATTCAGGAAGACGCGCTCTTTGCAATTCCATTGCAGTGCGGCACGGGAATGACTATATCATGCCGATAGTATCTTATTAATGCTGGCTATCGGGAAGAATAATCATGGATGTACGCACACTCTGTCTTGGAATTCTCGCTTTGGGTGATGCAAGCGGCTATGAAATCAAAAAGATGGTCGCTGAAGGAAGTTTCAGCTTCTTTAGCGAAGCCAGCTATGGCTCCATCTATCCGGCTTTGACAAAATTGACCGATGAAGCTTTGTCACCTGCCGGGCCATGTCGCAAAACAAACGGCCCGACAAAAAGGTTTACAGCCTGACGGAAAAAGGCCAGCGCGCCTTGACAGATCAATTGCGCAAAGCCCCCGGCCCTGATAAAAACCGCTCCGAATTTCTGGCCGCGCTTTTGTTTGCCGAAGCCGTTTCCCCCGACCGGGTAAGTGATCTGGTCAATGAACGTATCGAGGACCATGATACACGCATCCGGTCTTTAGAGGCCTTGCTAGCGGATGATATGTCGCCGGCCTCGCGCTTTGTTTTGGAATATGGCGTCGCAATGCAAAAGGCCGCTTTGACTTATTTACGGGACCATCAGGACGACCTTCTTGCCCAGGTCACCAATCCTGGCGAGGCGGCCGAGTAACTTCTGTCACGGCACCAAACTGGGGATGTCGACATCATCTTCAAATATGCTCAATCGTCTGATTGGCTTTGATAAAAACGATATCTATCAGGATCGACCACCCTATGAAAAAGTCCTTTCTTCTTGCCGCTTTGATTACGATTGTGCTTGTGATCTGGGTCCTGTCTGGCGTGCTTTTTAAAGCGCCGGAAACCGAAACAAACGAGCAAAAAGCCCAAACGCCCGCGCAAACCGCATTTTCTGTTCGGGCCCAAAAAAGCTCTGCCACCGAATTTCAACGGGATCTGGAAATAAGAGGCCGCACCGAAGCCATTCGCTCGGTGGAACTTCAGGCGGAAATCACCGGCCGTGTGGTGGAAACGCCGGTGGAAAAAGGCCAACGTGTGGAAAGTGGCACCATTATTTGCCGCCTTTCAACTGAAGACAGAAAAGCCAATCTGGCGCAGGCCAAGGCTCTCCGCGATCAACGAAAACTGGAATATGATGCAGCCCTTGAACTGGTAGAAAAAGGCCATCGCTCTGCCACGCAGCTTGCACAATCCAAAGCGGAATTCGAAGCGGCCCAAGCGCAACTCAGCCAAATGCAGATCGCCTTGGACAATACGGAAATCCGTGCACCTTTTGCCGGTCTGGTCGATGACAGACCCGCAGAAATTGGCGATTATCTGCAGCAAGGCGGCGTCTGCGCGCGCCTCATTGATGAAACGCCGTTCCTTATTGTGGGCGAAGTATCGGAGCGCGATGTGGGTGCCCTGTCTTTGGGAACCAAAGCACGGGTACAGATTGACGGCATTGAAGAACAGACCGGCATCATCCGTTATATTTCCGCCACGGCATCCGAGCGCACCCGCACCTTCCGGGTCGAGGTGGCCATCCCCAATGAAGACCGCTCCTTGCGCGATGGCATGACGGCAACCATTCATGTGCCTTTGGAAATTATCCGCGCCCATCCCCTGCCTCCGACCGCGCTGGTTCTGGATGCCGATGGACGTTTGGGCATTCGAGCCGCAGAGCAAGATGGGCTGGTGGTGTTTTATCCTGTGACCATCCTGAGCGATGCGGGGGACAAAATCTGGGTGGGTGGATTGCCCGATCAGATAGAGATCATCACCGTTGGGCAAGAATTTGTCACAGCCGGTCAAAAAGTCCGAACCGTATTACAGCCTCAGGCTTCCATACAGCCGGGGATAAGCCAATGAATTCGATCATCAAAAGCGCGGTCGATCACAAGCGGTTGATTTTATCGCTTTTGATGATGATCTTGCTGGCTGGCGGCTATGCCTATTACGCCATCCCGAAAGAAGACAATCCGGACGTTCAGTTCCCCTTCTTTTCTGTCAGCATCAGCCATGACGGCATCTCCCCAGAAGATGCCGAACGGATGATCATCAAGCCCATGGAACGTCAGCTTCAAACCATTGAAGGCGTCAAGGAAATGACGGCCAATGGCTTCGAGGGCGGGGCCAGCATTGTGCTGGAATTCCAGTCCGATGTGGATGCGGATCAGGCGCTTTTGGATGTGCGGGAAGCGGTGGATATGGCCAAGGCCGATTTGCCCAATGAAAGCGAAGAGCCGGTTGTCGCGGAATATTCCGCTGGCAAGCAACCCATCATAACGGTGGTGTTGTTTGGCGATGCGCCCGAACGCACCATGGTCCGCATTGCGGAAGCCCTGAAAGACCAGCTGGAAACCATTCCCAGCGTTTTGGAAGCCCAGGTCGGCGGCAAGCGTGAAGAGGTTCTGGAAGTGGTTGTCGATCCCACCCGGATCGAAACCTATGATGTGTCCTTGAACGAGCTTTTGACGGTGGTGCAAAACAACAACCGCCTGATCGCCGCTGGCGCCCTTGATGCGGGTGATGGCCGATTTTCCGTAAAAGTTCCCGGACTGTTTGAAGACGCCCGCGATGTGGCCAGCCTGCCGGTCAAGACATCCCGCGACGGGGTTGTCACCCTGGCCGACCTTGGCGAGGCGCGCCGCACCTTCAAGGATGCCACATCTCTGGCCCGCTTCAATGGCCGACCCGCCATCACCATCGAAGTGATCAAACGTGTGGGCACCAACACCGTTGAAACGGCGCAGGCCGCCAAAGCCATGACAGAATTCGCGGCCAAAAGCTGGCCCGGCAGCATGCAATACGAATTTTTGGGCGATACATCGGTTTATGTGACCGACTTCCTGAGCACTTTGCGCAATTCCGTTCTGTCTGCGGTGGCGCTGGTTTCCATCGTTGTTGTTGCAGCTCTTGGCTGGCGCTCGGCCACCCTTGTCAGCGTGTCCATACCCGGAGCCTTCCTCTTCGGGATTTTGGTGCTTTATGCCTTGGGCTACACCATCAATACCGTGGTATTGTTCGGCCTGATCCTGGCTGTGGGGCTGCTGGTGGACGGGGCCATTGTGGTAACGGAATATGCCGACCGGAAGATGCTGGAGGGTCACCACAGGAAAGAGGCCTTCCGATTGGCCGCCCAGCGCATGTCCTGGCCTATTATTGCCTCGACCGCCACCACGCTGGTTGCCTTTGCACCCTTGCTTTTCTGGCCAGGCATCATCGGCGATTTCATGAGCTATCTGCCGCTGACACTGATCTTCACCCTGATCGGGTCGCTGTTGATGGCCTTGATCTTTTTGCCCACTCTTGGCGCCTTGATCGGCAAACCCGGCCAGGCAGATCCCGACCTGATGGAACATCTGGCGGGGGATCAGACCTTCGATCCCAAGTCCCTGAGCGGCATCACCGGTTGGTACACGCGGCTTTTATCGGTTCTGATCCATCATCCCGGCAAGATCATGGCCCTGACCCTTGTGGCCCTGATCGGCGCATGGGGGCTGTTCATCACCGATAATAACGGACAGATCCTGTTTCCCGATGGCGAGCCCAACAGCGCCCGCGTGCTTGTCCATGCACGCGGCAATTTTTCCATCACGGAAATGAATATGCTGGTTTCCGATGTGGAAAGCCGCCTTCTGGATATTGAGGGGGTGGAAAACCGCTATACCCGCATCGGCGCGGGTTCAGGCGATGCGGAAGATACGATTGGCCGCGTGACCTTGCTGTTCAAGGATTGGGACGAACGCCGCCCGGCGACGGAAATTGAGCAAGATATCCGCGAACGGGTCGCCGATGTAGCCGGCGTAAAGGTGGAATTTTCCGAAGAGCAACAAGGGCCGGTGCAAGGAAAAGCCATCGAGATCGAGGTGGCCAGCGCCATCCCCAGCCTGATCATCCCCACGGTAGAGCGTATTCGCGAGTTCATCGACAATATGGACGGGCTGGTGGATCAAGAAGACAGCCGCCCCGTGGCCGGAATTGAATGGCGGTTAGAGGTGGATCGCGCCGAAGCAGGCCGCTTTGGCACCGATCTTACCACCGTTGGCAGTTTCATCCAGCTTGTCACCAATGGCGCATTGGTTGGACGCTATCGCCCCGATGAGGCCGATGACGAGGTGGATATACGGGTGCGTTTTCCGGTCGACCAACGCGGCATTCTCGCCCTTGATACCTTGCGTATTCCCACAGAGTTCGGCTCGGTGCCCATCGGAAATTTCGTGGAGCGCAAAGCCCGTCCCAAAACCGGCGATATTGAACGCATCGATGGACAACGGGTCATGACCCTTGCCAGCGATGTAGCGGAAGGCGTGCAGCCTGCGGCCAAGGTGATCGAGATCAAAAAATGGATTGCCGACCAGAATTTTGACCCGCGCGTCTCGATCCGTTTTGCGGGCCAGGATGAAGTGGAGAAAGAATCGGGCAGCTTTTTGCTCAATGCCTTCATTATTGCATTGTTCGGCATGGGGCTGATCTTGCTGGCGCAGTTCAACAGCTTTTATCAGGCGGGGCTGATCCTGACCGCCGTGCTGTTATCAACGGTGGGCGCAGTGTTCGGCCTGTGGCTGACAGACCGGCCCTTTGTGATCGTGATGACAGGGGTGGGGATCATCGCGCTGGCGGGGATTGTGGTGAACAACAATATCGTTCTGATCGATACTTATGCCCGTTTGGTAAAACAGGGCATCCCGTCTTTGGAAGCTGTGGTCCGCACCGGCGCCCAACGCCTGCGCCCGGTTTTGCTGACCACCATCACCACTGTGATCGGGCTGCTGCCCATGGTGTTCCAGTTCAATGTAGATTTCGTTTCCCGCGCGGTGGAAATCGGCTCCCCCACCAGCTTTATCTGGGTGGATCTGGCCTTGGCTATTGTGTTCGGGCTAAGCTTTGCCACCGTTCTGACATTGATTGTCACCCCGTCCATGCTGGCTTGGCGCATTATCCGCAAGGAAAAGAAAGCAGCCCGCAAAGCCAAAAAAGCGGGAATCGAAGGCAAAATCGTCAAAGAAATAAAGGATGTAACGCAAGCGGCGGAATAACCGCTTGCGCTTTTTTGTCAGTCCTGCGCGGCGTTACTATCGGCAATTTTGAACTTGCGGCGATAAACCCGCCAAGACAAAAGGATCGAAGCCAGATAGGCAATGGCAACAATGGCTATGGCGGCCCAGCGATAAACCGTGACAGATGCGGCAAACAAGGCAATCACAAACAGGCTGGGCACCATCGCTTCCCGGCGCACCCGCAATTGTTTCAATGAAAAGGTGGGCACCCGCGATACCACCAGCGTTGCAATGATCGCCACATATCCCACCAGAACGAACGATTTTTGAAACAGCGCCGATTCAAAAGCGAAATCCAGCAACATCGGCAACAAAACCAGCATGGCCCCCGCCGGCGCAGGCACGCCGGTGAAGAATCCCATGGCTTTATAAGGATCATCCGCCTCATCTATGGATGCGTTATAACGCGCCAGTCTCAGGGCCACAGACACCCCGAAGGCCAAAGCCACAATCCACCCAACGCGCCCCATATCGCCCAAGCCCCAAGCATAAAGCAAAAAGGCCGGGGCCATGCCGAATGCCACCACATCGGACAATGAATCAAGCTCTGCCCCGAACCGGCTGGTGCTTTTCAATAAACGCGCAATGGCCCCGTCCATGGCATCCAGAACCGCCGCTGCAACAACAAACACCACAGCCAGTTGAAACCGGCCTTCAATGGCAAAACGAATGGCGGTCATGCCCGAGCATAGCGCAAGGGTGGTAACCACATTGGCCGCCATCATGCGTGCCGTGAAAGTGCGGCGTCCATTGCCGCTGGAATTGCGGGAGGCGCGTTTGACCATCAGGAAGCGCGCCCCTGGATATTTTTATGGGACGGCGTGTCATCGGCGATCACCGTTTCACCACCGACCACCGTTTGGCCGACAGCGATCACCGGCTCCATGCCTTCAGGGCAGTACACATCCATGCGGCTGCCAAAGCGAATGATCCCAAAGCGCTCGCCAGCTTCCACCGTCTGGCCCACTTCCAAATTACATACAATGCGCCGGGCAATCAGGCCGGCAATCTGCACAAAAGCCACCGACCGGCCATCGGCCCGATCCAGCCGCACAAGCTGGCGTTCATTTTCATCGCTGGCCTTATCCAGAGTGGCATTGATGAATTTACCGGGAATATAGCTGAGTTTTGTAATGGTGCCATCGGATGGAACCCGGTTCACATGCACGTTCAGCACAGACAGGAAAATAGAGATTCGCGTGCGGGTGCTCTCGCCCATTTCCAATTCCGCAGGCGGCACAGCCTGTTCGATTTTCGACACCACACCATCGGCGGGGCTGACCAATACCGTATCCAGAAGGGGTGTCATCCGCACAGGATCGCGGAAGAAATAAACGATATAAAGGCCCAGAACGATCAATATCCAGCCCAGCACCTTGCTGATAAACACCATGGAAAGGGCGGCCAAAGCGAACGCGATCAAAACGAAGGGGACGCCCTCGCGGTGCACGCGATTAAAGGCAGAGCGAAACGGGTCCATGAAAGCGAGCCTTTCCAGTTTTTGTTCAGGGCATTACCCTGATGTATGACAGATTGCGCGGAATTTGACCAATTCCCATGCAAAGGTCAAATAGAGCCTGCACGAAAGAGACAGATCAGGGCATTTCAACTTTGGTTTGGTGCCTTTGGGCGTGCGAAAATAAGGCCGTTCCTCCCCGCCGCCTATCCTGCGCTTTCTTGCTGGCGCTGCCACATGGCGGCATAGGCCCCGCCTGCTTGCAACAATGTCTCATGGCGGCCCCGCTCGATGATTTTCCCTTCATCCAGTACCAAAATTTCATCGGCATTGACCACCGTGGACAACCGATGGGCAATCACCAGCGTTGTGCGATTGCGCGCCACACGTTCAATGGCATCCTGTATTTCCCGTTCGGTGCGGGTATCCAAGGCACTTGTCGCTTCATCCAGCAGCAAAATGGGCGGGTCTTTCAAAATGGTTCGGGCAATGGCCACCCGCTGCTTCTCCCCGCCCGACAATTTCAATCCGCGTTCCCCGACCCGTGTGTCATATCCATCGGGCAAGCGCGCGATAAAATCATCAATACGGGACAGCTTTGCCGCCTCATAAACCTCGTCTTCACGGGCATCAGGGCGTCCATAGCGAATATTATAGGCAATGCTGTCATTGAACAGAACGGTATCTTGGGGAACGATCCCGATGGCGGCACGCAGACTGGCTTGGGTCACATCCCGGATATCTTGCCCATCAATTTGCACATGGCCGGATTCAATATCGTAAAAACGGTACAATATCCGCGACAAGGTGGATTTCCCCGCACCACTGGGCCCCACAATGGCAACGGTTTTCCCCGCGGGAACCTCGAAGGATATATCGTGCAAAACCTGCCGACGCGCATCATAGCCAAAGCACACATTCTGAAAGGACAAGCGCGCGCCACCCACCACCAAGGCTTTGGCATCGGGCTTATCCGCCACTTCGCGGTCCGCATCCAAAAGCCCGAACAGATATTCCATATCAATCAGCGATTGTTTGATTTCGCGGTACACGAATCCCAACAGATTAAGCGGCACAAAAAGCTGAATCAGCAAGGCATTGGCCAGAACCACATCCCCCAATGTCAGGCGGTCGGCCAAAAAGCCTTGCGCTGTCATCACCATCACGCTGGCCAAAGCGGCATTGATGATCAACGCTTGCCCTGCATTCAAGGCCGACAAAGACGATTGGCTTTTGACCGCAGCATCCTGATACCGCGCCAACGCCTTATCATAGCGTGCGGCTTCATGGGCTTCATTGCCGAAATATTTTACCGTTTCAAAATTCAACAGGCTATCCACAGCCCGGCTATTGGCTTTGCTATCTTCCGCATTCATGGTGCGACGAAAGCGGGTGCGCCATTCGGTTATCATCACAGAAAACCCGATATAAGCGGCAACGGATATCAGCAAAACAACGGCAAACTGCCAGCCGAAATGAACATAAAAAACACCCGCAACAAACAGCAGTTCCAATATGGTTGGAACGATGTTGAAGGTCATGAACCGCAACAGGAAATCAATGGCACGGGTGCCGCGCTCTATGGCTCTGGAAAGCCCGCCGGTCTGGCGTTCCAGATGAAAGCGCAAGGACAGCGCATGCAGATGCCAGAATGTCTCCAATGCCACAGACCGCAAGGCATGTTGCGACGCTTTGGCAAAAATCGCATCGCGGATCTGCGCCAAAGCCACCGAGCCAAAACGGGCCACCCCATAAGCCACAAGCAACAAAAGAGGCAACGCCACGGCTTGCTGTGCAGGATTGGACAATCCGTCAATGGCTGCTTTGTAGAAAAACGGTGTGTAAACCGTCACCACCTTCGCGCCCACAAGCAACAGCAGCGATAAAGCAATACGCCAGCGAAGATCCGGGCGCCCTTTGGGCCAAAGATAGGGGCTTAACCGCTTGATCACCGGCCAATGGCCTGCCGAAGGGCTGTTTTGTAAGGGATCGTGTTTCAGGCCTTTCGGCATCAATTGCCCTTTCATGGCAAATAGTCATTCAAATTTTACGCTTCATTAAAACCATGGTCGTAGACTCTGGCACGCAAAAATCTTTATCCCGCCACCGCTGTGACCACGAAACCGGGCGATATATATGATGCAGACCATGTCACATAGCGAGACTGACCAATTGCCGCAATTGCATCATATCCTGATGCAGGCACAGGAGCATTTGGACAATCCCACCATAGGCCTGCCTCTGGATTTCAGCTTCACATGGGATGGCATTGTCTTTCAGGCCCATCTTGGCAAGCCCCATTTCGGGCAATGCACCTTGAATTTGCGCGCACAATTGGGCGTTCTTCCCTTTTCTGCACAAGACCCTGAAGCCCGCAAAACGGCCATTACCGAAACGGAGCGATCCAAATCGCGGGCTCATGACCATATCTTGCTCGATAAAACGGGGCGCATTTCCCTGGAAAGTGCGACCATATTCGACACACCAACCGACTTCGACAGCATCTTGGAAACCATGACCATCATTTTAATGTCTCTGGATTCCAAAATTTCCAGCTTGCGAGGGCGCTTACCACAAGCCTAGCTCTGAACCAGAATTTATTCTATTTATTCAATAGGATAGAGGTTTTATCTATCAAACGACTCTGTATGAACGTGCGTAACAACAGGATGAGAGCAATGCCTAAATTAGGTGAAGGACAGTTTTGCATCGGCCAGGTGGTCAAGCACCGCTTGTTCTCCTTTCGCGGCGTGATCTTCGATGTTGATCCCGAATTCGACAATAATGAAGAATGGTGGGAAGCCATCCCTGAAGAGGCGCGCCCAAAAAAAGAACAACCCTTTTATCATGTTCTGGCCGAAAACGACACGTCCACCTATTTCGCCTATGTGAGCCAACAGAATCTGGAGCCGGATTCGGGGGGCCCCTGCCGCCATCCCGATATCGACGATCTGTTCGATAGTTTTGATGGCGGGCGTTACAGCCTGAAATCCATCAGCCTGAATTAAAGGCGAAAATCTTAAGTGGAAGCATGATTTACGGGTGAACGTTGTTAAAAACGTTCTAGGCTTGTGCGTCTTCTTGGCGGCTTTTCTCCGCAATATGCGCGGCACTGGAATAGCTTGAGACGCAATAAGGCACGATAAAGGTCAGCAATATCTTCCATAAGGCGGCATTTCGCCGGCAAGAAAAAGCTCGCCCTGATTGATCAAGACCAAAATTGTTCCCACGATCAGCGCCACCCGCCCGGCACGGTGCACCACCGGCTTCATCCTTAATGCCTGCCAAAAAGTCACCCGGCCGTCTTGATTGGTCATGATCTCTCTTGCGTCCTTGCTGCGGATTTGAAATAGAGTCCGCACAATAGCGTTAGCCTTGGACATTGCTCCAGGGATAATGCACGCATTCAGGCCCTTTTTTCCTAAAGCAAGAACAGGTTTTTCCCATGTCCAATTGTGTCCATATCATCGGCGGCGGTCTTGCAGGGTCTGAAGCTGCATGGCAAATCGCGCAGGCAGGCATTGCGGTGATGCTGCACGAAATGCGCCCCGTGCAAAACACGGCGGCCCATCATACGGACGGATTGGCGGAACTGGTCTGTTCCAATTCTTTTCGGTCCGATGATGCACAAAACAATGCCGTCGGGCTGCTGCATGAAGAAATGCGCCGTCTCAATTCCTTGATCATGCGCTGCGGCGATGCCGCAAAAGTTCCCGCTGGATCAGCTTTGGCGGTTGATCGCGATCAATTTTCGCAGATGGTCACCAAAACACTGGCCGAGCATCCATTAATCACCATCGAGCGTGATTGTATCGATGGCTTGCCCCCCAAAGACTGGGCCAATGTGATCATCGCCACCGGGCCTTTGACCTCCGATGGCCTGAGCCACGCCATTCTCGACCTGACCGGCGAAGACAGCCTCGCTTTTTTCGATGCCATTGCCCCCATCGTGCATAAAGACAGCATCAATATGGATGTGGCCTGGTATCAATCCCGCTATGATAAAGGCGAAGGGGCCGATTATATCAACTGCCCCCTTGATGAAGCCCAATATGAGTCCTTTATCACCGCCCTTTTGGAAGGTGAAAAAACCAGCTTCAAGGAATGGGAGGAAAACACCCCCTATTTTGAAGGCTGTATGCCCATTGAAGTGATGGCGGAACGGGGCCGTGAAACCTTGCGCTTCGGGCCAATGAAGCCGGTAGGACTGACCGACCCCCGAACAGGAAAACAACCCCATGCCGTTATTCAGCTTCGACAAGATAACCAATTGGGAACGCTGTATAATATCGTCGGGTTCCAGACAAAATTGAAATATGGCGCCCAAAGCGAGATTTTCCGGACCATTCCCGGTCTGGAAAAGGCCGTTTTTGCACGCTTGGGCGGCCTGCACCGCAATACCTTCATCAATTCACCCCGGTTGCTGGACGAAAGCCTGCGCCTGAAAGCCGATCCGCGCTTGCGCTTCGCCGGTCAGATCACCGGAGTCGAAGGCTATATCGAATCCGCCGCTGTGGGGTTGATGGCCGGACGCTTTGCCGCCGCCGATGCTTTGGGGCAATCCCTGACGCCGCCGCCCGATGTAACCGCCTTCGGTGCTGTTCTTTCGCATATCACCGGCGGCGCCCGACCAGACAGCTTTCAACCGATGAATGTGAATTTCGGCCTGTTCCCACACTTGCGGGGAAGGTCAAAAAGAAAGAGCGCAAACCAACCATGAGCCGGCGCGCTCTTGAAGCATTGGATGCCTGGATCAACGGCCTTGCGGCACAGGAAAAGGCCGACAGCTAAGATTATGACGCCATGGCGTTTTACGTCATGGCGTCGTTGTGTCAGTTGACCGGATTGTCCACATCCGATGCCAATGTCATCTTGACGATTTTTGTCGGCTCGGCCGGAGGCTCGCCTTGGGCGATGGCGTCCACAAATTCCATGCCCGATGTCACGCGCCCGATAATGGTATATTCTCCATCAAGCGCCGACATACGGCTGAACATGATAAAAAACTGGCTGTTGGCGCTATCGGGCGAATTGGACCGCGCCATGGACATGGTGCCGCGCAAATGCAGAAGATCATTAAACTCGGCTTTCAGGTCCGGCAAATCGGACCCGCCCGATCCATTGCCCGCCGGGTCGCCCCCTTGCGCCATAAAATTGGGGATCACACGATGGAAGGTCAAACCATCATAAAACCCCTGACGCACCAGTGTCTTGATACGCTCCACATTGTTCGGGGCTTTATCGGGACGCATCTGTATCACCACCCGGCCCATGGGCAAATCCAGATAAAGTGTGTTTTCCGGGTCTTTCAGGTCCAGCGATTGCTCGGATACGGCGGGGCCTGCGAGGCCCAAAGCCAACACGCCAGCGAGAAGTTTCTTCATCATACCAAGTCGTCTCCGTCATTTCGGGCCGTATCGAACATTCCCGATCTCTTGTTCAATCGCTTTTATGCTGGCGTTTATAGGCCATTTGCGCGCGCACAGCATGGGCAACACGCTTTGGAATGAACCCGTCAATATTGCCGCCATAAGTGGCAATTTCTTTCACCAGCTTTGATGCAATGGGCTGATATTTGGCATCGGCCATCAAGAACACAGTTTCCACCTCGGGATTGAGAAACGCATTCATTCCCGCCATCTGGAATTCATATTCAAAATCCGAGACAGCCCGAAGACCGCGCACAATGATCGAAGCCCCGATTCTCTCTGCGAAGCTCATCAGCAATTCATCGAAGGGCATCACCGAGATATCCGCGCCCAAAGACTGTGCGAGCTCTGCCGTTTCTGCACGGACCATGGTGACGCGCTCGTCCAGACTGAACAATGGATCTTTCGATGGATTGGTCGCAACACCAATCACCAGCTTATCCACCAGTTTCAGTCCCCGGCGGATGATGTCCAGATGTCCATAGGTAATGGGATCAAAGGTTCCCGGATAAAGACCGATCCGTTCCAGAGCCACAGTGCTCTCCTTACTATGCAGCGCATAATCGCTCGCCTAGGATTATAGAGCGCACAACAGAATGGCAAGGCGGGCGATAGACTGTTGAAACCTATGGCGGCGTTATGCCTGCTCCATTCTTTTCACCCAACCGATGATTTTTCGCTGGCTGACGGTGCGGCTTTTGGGCATTTCCTGCGCCAAGGCCGCCAGATCCGCCACTTCATCCACATCCGTAAGCGGCAGTAAATGGGCCGGTTTTTGAAGCCCTGCCTTTATCATGGCCTGTTCCAGATCACTTCGGGCATGGGCCGTGCTATAGCGCGGCATTGTCCACACCTCTTTGGGAACCACGCGCCGACCGCCAAACAACCAGAATCCCCCATCCGATGCCGGACCGAATACAAAATCATGGCTGTCCAAGCTTTTTCTGCCGCTTTCAAATGCTGTGCCGTTAATTGCGGCGCATCGGCACCGATTAAAAACACCCGGCCATGCACCCGGCGCAAGCCTTCATAAATACGCCACATGCGCGTGCCCAGATCGCCTGGACCGGTGTGCCGCGCCCCGAAAGATTGCCAGCGCGGATGGGATACGCCCTCTTCTTCCGCCACCGCCCAACGGGCGATCCAATCGGCGCGGGGCTTCAAAAACCGGCTGACCGTTTCTTCCACCGCATCAAGGCTATGATGATAAAATTCCCCCGCCGCATCAGGGCCAATGCTGGCAGCAAGGCGGGTTTTGGGTGCTGTCAGGCCCGGCGTTTTTACAAAAACAGCAACAGCACCGGTCATAAGCCACGTCTCCGCATCAGTTTCCACGCCTCTGGCAGGGCCTGCCTGATCCAGCGATATTGGTACAATATGGTCAGTTTCAACCAACCGGTTTGACGATAGGTTCTGGCACTGGTCAAAAGCGGTGCGCCAATGGGGAAAAGCTTGACCCCGCCTTGCCGGGCCTGCCACACGAACAAATGGTCTTCGCCATAAGCACAATGTTCATCATATGGGCCGACCGCTTTGAATATATCGCGGTGACATGCCAGCCCTTGATCGCCAAATGGAACGCCCAATAGTCGGGAGCGCAGATTGGCTCCCCATTGATTGAGCTTCACCAGCCCCACAGCATCGCGGGCAAAGGCCAGATCAAAATACAACAGGCTCTTGGGACTTTTTGCAAAGCCGGCCAACAGATGATCGATGCTATCGTCTGTCAAAACGCTATCGGCGTGCAAAAACCACAGCAGCGTTCCGCGCGCTTTTTTTGCGCCCGCATTCAGGCTTTTGGCGCGGCTGCCTTCGCCCATCACATGGATATCACAAATGGCCCGATGGCCTTCCAGTTGGGAAAGCAATGCCGGCAAGGCCGCCTCATCGGGGCGAACGGGAATAATCACAGAAATCACAGGATCAGACATGCAGCCAGCCTATAGCGCGTTCACAGCGGCACACAAAGCCCCATCTGATGGCTAATTATGACGCCTTCGTTTTTTCGTGGGCATAGGCCTGGCTGCCTCGATGGTGCAAAAGATCCGATGTCAAAACCGTATCCACGGCATAATCCGCACGGCCACGCACCCGATCATAAATGGGGCCAAAGGGCTGATAGGTGGCATCCAGCAATTCATCAAAGCTATCGATCACGAAATAACTCTGCTGGAAATCATCAATGCGGTAATTGGTGCACATCACCCGCTCCAGATCAAAATGGATGCGGTTTGGCGATGGATCTTCCAAAGCGAACACCGATTCCGCAGGGCTGGACACAATGCCTGCTCCATAAAGGCGCATGCCGTCCGGTGTGTTGATCAAACCAAATTCCACCGTATACCAATAAAGCCGTGCCAGATTTTGCAACACGCCCTTGCCGGCTGCCGCCAGCCCGCCCTTGCCATAGGCTTCCATATAATCGGCAAATACCGGATGGCTCAGCATGGGCACATGGCCGAATACATCATGGAATACATCCGGTTCCTGAATGTAATTGAACTGGTCTTCGCGGCGGATAAAATTACCCGCAGGAAAGCGCCGATTGGCCAGATGGTCGAAAAACACCTCGTCAGGCACAAGATCCGGCACCGCCACCACTTTCCAGCCCGTCCGCGCCATCAACCTTTCGGACAGTTCTTCGAAATTCGGAATGCCGCCATCGGAAAGTTTCAAGGCTTCCAGACCGTCAAGAAATTCCTGACAGGCCCGGCCCTTCAAAATCTCGCGCTGGCGATCATAAAGCCGATCCCAACGGGCATGTTCATCGGCGGTATAATGCGCCCAATTCTGATCCACCGTGTAATCTTCATTGACCTCAACCTTTCGGCCAAGCCTTGTGGTGATCAACATGGCGCCTCTCCTTCTGCGCTGATAAAGGCAAATCCGCTCCGGCGATAAAGACCGTCGCCGGATACATAAAACATGCGCTGCCCGAACACACATTCAAGCCCCGAAGCGGGGTCAAGCATTCCCGTATTTTACCACCGACTGGTTAATGGTCCCAAACAGGGACTGTCCGTCATCATCGCGCATTTCAATACGGATCCGGTCGCCAAAGGTCATGAACGGCGTTTTCATCGCCCCGCTCTGGATTTTTTCGATCATCCGGATTTCCGCAATACAGCTATAGCCTGCACCACCTTCCGCGATGGGTTTTCCCGGTCCGCCATCCAGCTTGTTCGATACCGTTCCCGAACCAATGATAGTGCCTGCAGCCAAGGGCCGTGATTTCGCGGCATGGGCCACCAATTGTGCGAAATCGAAGGTCATATCCTGACCGGCATTGGGCTTGCCAAAAGGCGCATCATTCAGGAACGACAATAATGGCAGGTGCATTTTGTTGTCGCGCCAATGGGCGTTCAGTTCATCCAGTGTCAGGGCCAGGGGGGAAAATGCCGAAGACGGTTTGGATTGGAAAAATCCGAAGCCCTTGGCCAATTCGCCGGGGATCAGATTGCGCAGCGACACATCATTGACCAGCACCACCAGCCGGATATAGCGCCCGGCATCTTCAACGCTGACCCCCATGGGCACATCGCCGGTGATGATGGCGATTTCCGCCTCGAAATCGATTCCCCACGCATCGTCGGCCATTTGGATGGGCTCATAAGGTGCCAAAAAGCTGTCAGAGCCGCCCTGATACATCAAGGGGTCTTCCCAAAAGCTTGCCGGGACCTCTGCCCCGCGCGCCTTTCGCACCAATTCCACATGATTGACATAGGCCGAGCCATCGGCCCATTGATAGGCGCGCGGCAAAGGCGACGCACAGGCTGTTTCATCAAAGGGCTTTGCATCCACGCGCCCGGCATCCAGATCATCGCTTAAAGCCTGCAAACGGGGCGCAACCGCATCCCAGTCGTCCAGTGCTGCTTGCAATGTGGGAGCAATCTCTGCCGCCAATGCCATGCTTTTGCGGTCTTTACTGACGACGACCAACTGGCCATCCCGCCCCTGCTTGAGAGATGCTAAACGCATAAATGCTCCTTGATCCGTCGTTTACGTGCTTATTCCGCGGCAGACCCGTACCGTGCCTGTCCGCCCCAGCTTAGATAATAGTCTTTCCATTCAATACCAACCGCTTCTTCGCTCACATCCAAAGGATCGCGGGTATCGATCATGACCGCCACTTCATCGGTTTCTTTTTTGGCCGCCTTCATCCCCGCTTCAAACGCCTTGGGATGCGGGCCGTGGGTAAAGCCGCAAGGGTGCAAGCTAGTCATGCCGGGGTGAATATTGTCGCGGCTGAAAAATTCACCGCGATGGTAGAAGATGAACTCATCATAATCGTCATTATTATGATAAAATGGCACCTTTAGCGCGCCGGGATCGCTTTCGATGGGGCGCGGCACAAAGCTGCACACCACAAATCGACTGGCCACAAAAGTGGTATGGGCGCTGGGCGGCAAATGATAGCGATGGCTCATCAAGGGGCGAATATCGCGCCAATTCAGCCGCACCGGCATCAGATCCCCTTTCCAACCCATGGCATCCAGCGGTTGAAGGGATAGGTGATGGTGGTCAATTGGTTGCGCCGCTTCACCAAAACGCGCCACTCATCCTCGGTTTGCTGGGCTTTGAAGGCATCGTCAATTCTGGGTGTATCCAGAATCGCCGGATCGAAAATAGCGTGCGGCCCAACCAGCCCTTTATCCGGTAATTGATAGCTGGAATTGGTCGCTTCCACCATCATCAGGCGGGTGGAAGACTGTGCGTCCAGCCGCCACATGGAGCCACGTGGCAACACCACATAATCCCCATCCCGGTATGGCATATGGCCAAAATCGCAATAAAGATCGCCAGAACCTTCATGGATGAACAACAGCTCATCGCCATCGCCATTGCGCACCAAATGATCCATCGCCCCATCCAATGACCAAAAGCGCACGGCCACATGGGCATTGCTCAACAGTTTTTTGGCATCCCATGGGCTAGGGCCATAATCGGCAAACCTGTTTGTATCAAAAGCGCGGGGCTTCAACGGGCCCTCAAAGCCCACCCAATCGGTGGGAGCATGGCGATGGTACAGATGGGCTGCGGGTCCGAAAAACCCCTCTTTCCCCATCTCACGCTCATAGGCCCCTTCGGGGAAATCCGCATGGGCTTGGCGCGACGCCTCTCCCTCAAGCCGTGGAAAGCTGATCCAGTTGCGCATGGGTTCGTCTCCCGCATGATACTATCAAGGCCATCTCTGGCCGATGCTGATTACTCCGCCGCCGTATCCGGCTTCAGATATCCCCGACGGATCTGATCTTCTTCGATCGATTCAAACAATGCTCTGAAATTGCCTTCGCCAAAACCTTCATTGCCCTTGCGCTGGATGATCTCATAGAAAATCGGCCCGATCACATTTTTTGTGAAAATCTGCAACAACAGCCCGCCACCCTGCGCGTCTCCGCCATCCATCAAAATATGACGTTTTTGCATGTCCGGCACGGATTCCCCATGCCCCGGCAGGCGCGTATCCAACTTTTCATAATAGGGATCTGGCGTTTCCTGAAACGCGATCCCGTTCGCCCGCAGCTTGTCTACAGAATCATATATCTGATGGGTGCCCAAAGCGATATGTTGTATGCCTTCGCCTCTATAGGCTTCCAGATATTCATTGATCTGGCTTTTTTCGTCTTCCGATTCGTTCAAAGGAATACGAATTTTGCCGCATGGGCTGGCCAAAGCACGGCTTACAAGGCCGGTAAGCTTGCCCTTGATATCGAAATAGCGGATCTGGCCAAAATTGAACAGGCGGCCATAAAAATCGCGCCATTTATCCATATTGCCCCAATATACATTATGGGTCAGATGGTCGATATAGGAAAGCCCAGCGCCCCAACGGTCCATGCGCTCTTCCGCGTCGGGGAAAAGTTCATAATCGCTTTCCCACGCATTGACCCCGCCATAGCCATCCACCAGATAAAGCCGCGATCCGCCAATACCTTCAATGGCCGGTTTCGATAAAATCCGGTCTTCATCGTCAATGGAAACCGTATCAAGGCTTTTGGCGCGATCAAGGGCCGCTTTGGCATCTTTTACGCGAAACCCCATGGAACACGCACAAGGGCCATGTTTTTTAACGAAATCGGCAGCGAAGCCTGTTTTTTCCGCATTGATAACGAAATTTATATCACCCTGACGGTGCAAGCTGATGTCGCGGCTTTTGTGCTTTCCAATGGCGGGAAAGCCCAGTTTTTCAAACAAATCCCGTAACAGAACCGGATCGGGAGCCGCATATTCGACAAATTCAAACCCGTCTGTCCCCATCGGGTTTTCCGGTTTGCTATCAATATTGAAGCCCAACATTCATGCACCTGTGCCTAGCTATCGATGACAAAACACGCCTGTCCATCCCCACAATATCAGGATGGCTGCAAAATGGTTTCATATGTAACCAAATAAGCGGTCGTCCGGCTCTTTGCAAGATACACTTTGCCGCGTTTACAAGAATCCTCGCGCATCCCACAGCGCCATGGCACTTTTGAACAAGGCTTGGCATGATGGGCCCGACAGACAGCAAACGAGTAGTCCATGACCGAAAACACAGTGCCAAATCGCCTGAAATTGCCCCATTTTCTGCCCTATCGGCTGGCAACGATCTCGAACCGGATATCCCGCACCATTTCGCGGCTTTATTCGGATCGCTATGATCTTACCATTCCGGAATGGCGGGTGATGGCGGTTTTGGGGGATGAAAGCGATCTGAGTGCCAGTGAAGTGGCCCACCGCACAGCGATGGATAAAGTGGCGGTAAGCCGGGCGGTTTCGCGCCTATTGGCGAAAAAACGGCTGGAACGGCATTTTTCGCCGCAGGATCGGCGGCGTTCGGTGCTGGCCTTGTCCCTGGAAGGCGTCAGAATCTATGCCGAGATCATGCCCTTGGCTTTGTCTTATGAGACGGAATTATTAAGCCATCTCGGCAAACAGGAAACAGCCGAACTGAACCGATTGCTGGACCGGCTGGAAGGCTTGTCGCTGGAAACATTCGGCGACCCCGCCCGCACCTCCAAAGACGAGGACGGAGCCGCCTGAACAGTCTTTTAAATTAGCTTGCAAGTTCCAGGGCCAACGCCGTAGCCTCTCCTCCACCGATACACAAGGTGGCAACGCCGCGCTTTTTGCCGCGCTTTTGAAGCGCATTGATCAAGGTCACCACAATGCGTGCGCCGGATGCCCCGATGGGGTGGCCCAAGGCGCAAGCCCCGCCATAAACATTCACCGCATCATGGGGAAGATCCAGATCGCGCATGGCCGCCATGGAGACAACGGCGAAGGCTTCATTCACTTCCCACAAATCCACATCTTGCGTGGTCCAGCCACATTTATCCAAAACAGATTTGATGGCTCCGATGGGAGCGGTGGTGAACCATTGCGGCTCTTGCGCATGGGTGGCATGGCCCTTGATTTCCGCCAAAACAGGCAGCCCGCGCTTTTCCGCTTCGGACCGGCGCATCAGGATAAGCGCGGCGGCGCCATCGGAAATAGAGGAAGAATTGGCAGCGGTTACCGTGCCGTCTTTGGCGAAGGCAGGTTTCAGCTGGGGAATTTTATCAAAACGCGCTTTACCGGGCTGCTCGTCGATGGAAATGGTCGTCTCACCTTTGCGCGTGGTGATGTGGATCGGCGCGATCTCATCAGCAAAAGATCCATCCTCGCTCGCCTTTTGCGCCCGTTTCAGGCTTTCAATGGCATAAGCATCCTGTGCATCGCGTGTGAACTGATAATGCTGTGCGGTTTCTTCGGCAAAGGTGCCCATCAAACGGCCCGGATCATAGGCATCTTCCAGCCCGTCAAGGAACATGTGATCTTTCACATCACCATGGCCAAGGCGCATACCGCCCCGGGCCTTGGGCAAAAGATAGGGCGCATTGGTCATGCTTTCCATGCCGCCTGCCACAACGATATCATTGGTTCCGGCCAGTAAGGAATCATGCCCCACCATCATGGCCTTCATGCCCGAACCGCACATCTTGTTCAGCGTCACCGCCCCGGTTTTATTGGGAATTCCTGCTTTTTTGGATGCCTGACGGGCGGGAGCCTGCCCTTGCCCTGCGGGCAACACACATCCCATGATGGTTTCATCCACATCATCGGGCGACACGCCGCCCCGTTCCAGCGCGGCTTTGATTGCAGCGGCGCCAAGCTCTGACGCCGTTAGCGGCGACAAATCGCCCTGAAATCCCCCCATGGGGGTCCGCGCCATGGAAACGATAACAACGGGATCTGATGTTGCCATGAAAAACACTCCTTCTTTCTTGTAAGGCCCTTGGGTCCTTGATGCGCAAATGGGCCACCGCGCTTGAACCATCAAATAGGCGCCCCTCCCTGCCCTGCGCAAGGCCTCTTGTGCCAGACAAACAGGAAGAGTAAATCATATAAGCACCGATTTTCCCCTATCCACCTATTCTAAAGGACTGTGACACATGGCCTCCCCCGACCCTGATGAGCCATCAAAAATGCATGATAACAGCCCTCAAGGTGGCGATTTTACACTGATCGGGGTTTTGTTATTTGCCGGGTTGATGATTGGAGCCTCCATTGGCGGCTTTATCTTTTACGCCCCGGTGCCCGGCGCTTTGATCGGTGCCAGCATTGGTCTTGGCTATGCCCTGTTTTCCCACTGGAAACAGTCCCGCTAATCCTATTGTCGAGATTTTCAAAGGCAGCACAGCACTATGATCATCATCACCACAGATACAGTTCCCGGCCAAGAGGTGCGCGAAATTTTGGGCGTTGTACAAGGCTCCACCGTGCGGGCCAAACATCTGGGGCGCGATATCATGGCGGGCCTCAAAAATATTGTGGGCGGTGAACTGCGCGGTTATACGGAATTGATGCAAGAAGCCCGTGAAGAAGCCATCAACCGAATGGCAAAGGAAGCAGAAAAGCTGGGAGCGGATGCCGTTTTGAATGTGCGTTTGGCAACCGCGTCTGTCACGGGAGGGGCCGCGGAAATTCTTGCCTATGGCACGGCCGTTCGTCTTGATGGACGGTAAGTTTTTCCAATCCGGTTGGTGGGAGTTTATCCAGACAACTTCATGCCCTGGACATTGGACAAGATCAATCTGTGGTCCATCCTCCAGAACTGGCTTTTTCTGACACTTTTGCCCGCCTTTATCTTTTGGATCATTGCACGGGTGATGTCTTACCGCCACGCACAGTCTTTGGCTGCCCGTGAGGCCATGACACCGCGCCCCCGTCTCACCACCTTGAAGCACCCGCCCGAAGGATATGGCAATCCGGTGATCGTTAGCGCCAATGTGGTCATTTCCCATTCAAAAACCCGCGTATTTGCCATTTTGTGGCGGCGCATGATCGGCGGCAATGTTCCCATTCTGGAACGGATGGTCAACCGCGCCCGCCGCGAAGCGATTTTGAGACTGGAAGAAGAAATTACCGCCCGCCATGCAGACCTTTTGGTCAATTTACGCTTCACAAGCCATAATCTAGGCACCAGCAGTGGCCGCTCTTTGGGGGTTGAAGTGGTGGCCTATGGAACCGCCCTTCAAAAGATCCAATAAAAAAGGGCCGGCATTTTGCCGACCCTTTCCCAAAAGCGAGGAAAACATAGAGCTTTGCGGGATCAGTTCCCGAATAGAGCAAGGATGGACTGCGGGTTGCTATTGGCGATACTGAGCGCCTGAAGACCAAGCTGCTGCTTCACCTGCAAAGCCTGAAGACTGGCAGATTCCCGCGCCAAGTCCGCATCCACAAGATTGCCGATGCCAACTTGCAGTTCATCAGACAATCTTGTGGTGAAGTTGGAAGACAATTCAAGCTGACGAGCCGCCGCCCCGAATTCTGCCAAAACACTGTTTACCGTATCCAGCGCATTATCCACATCCACCAAGGCCTGTTCGGCACGAATGTTCGAGCTGAAATTATCCGCCGGTGTGGACGTTACTGTAAAAGGTGCCGCCGGTGTGGCCAAAGAAAAGTCGGCTTCCAGCGCCGCCGTGGCTGCGGCTTGATCGGCAAAATTACCTGTAACGGTAAAGGTTTGCCCACCCAAAGAAAAACTGAGGGTTTCATCGCCAGTGCTGGGCCCCGCAGCCCCCGAATTGAAGGTGGCACCAGAAAAATCGAAAGAGGCGGGATTTGTAGTGACATCCACAATCCCGGCCGGATTTCCCGACGCCACAAGAGCATTCACGAAATCCCGGTCGCCAAGATTTTCCGCAATAACATCAAGGCTATCCACATCGATATCATAACCCACAGCCGGATCGATCTCGAAGCTGTTCACCTGGATACCAAGACCGGAGGTGGTCAGATCGCGACCATTGATGGCGATCACATTGGACAGGCTGGCCTCGCCCGGATCGACAACGCTGTCGGCATTCAGATCATTAACGGTGACTTCCGTGCCAGTAAGCGCCGTGATGCGGGTAAGTGACGGATCGACGATATTTGTGCCATTGAAATTGGCTTGACTAACCACCGAATTGATCTGTTCCAGCAATCGGCTGAATTCATCACTCAGGGCGCGCCGAGAGGCACTGTCAATGCCTGAATCTGCCGCGGCAATCGTGGTTTCCCGCATATCGATCAGCAGATCCGAAATGGTTTCCGCTGCGGCAATGGCCACATCCACCGTGCTGGTTGCCCGATCAAGGCTCGAACGAACGGCATCGAACCCTTTCACCTGGCCACGCAAATTCTGTGCGATGGAAAAATTCGCCGGATCATCGGCAGCGGACTGCACCTTCAGGCCGGTATTGATCCGGCTTTGGGTGACATCCAGACTTTGATTTGTACCAACCAGCTGACGCAAGGCTTCTAATGCGCCAGCATTCGTATTTACTGAAAAGGCCATGCTGCCCCTCCCTCGCTTTGTGAAGGCGACGAATGCCGCCAAATGTTCCTGCAATCGAACAGCACAATGCGAGAACCGTGCCAGTTTTTATTTTTCCAATTAAAGCATTGATATTAATAATATATTTTTAAAAATTTCAGAAAAAACGCTCTTCAAAAAGAAAAAATGGCCTCCCAACAGGGTAACAACTGTCCCCCAAAGCGGCAGAAGTTTCCATATCCCCTTATGGCAGACTTGCCGGGTTATATGGACCAATCACCTATCTTCCCGGATTCTTTTCGCCGGACCTTTTCCGCTGCGGTGCATTGATATAGCCTGCGTCATAAAAAAGGACCGAACGGCAAGGTTCGGCCCAATCTGGAAAATATTTTTAAAAAGCGATCCGCGCGAAACCGGTCAAACGCTGGTATCCAGCATAATCCCTTCCGTTTCACGGATAGATGCGATCAATTTCAAAATGGTTTCCGGCGGAAACTGGTTGATCACTTCGCCGCTATCGCGGTCCACCGATTGAAAAACCACACGCCCGGACTCTTCATCTTGCTCGATACGCAATCGGGCAGATCCAATATCTTCCCCAATCAATTGGGAAATGGCCGCTTCCACCTGCGCATCAAGGCTTCTATCATCAAGCGGGCCGGAAAAAACGGCCCCGGATTGCGCCAGCCCGACAGTCTGGCGATCGCCAGCCAAGCCAGTGTTGTCCGTTGGAACAACATCAGCCCGCTGGATCACACGCGGTGTTCCATCGGCAGATTGTGGCAGTATATTCTGTGTTTCAAACCTAATCATCATTCAATTCCCGCCTTCATGGGCTTGGCTGGGCAAGCCGATGCGGAAAGAGGAAGAAGGGCAGCGCTCTTTCTGAGAGCCGCCCTTCAAGGATATTTTTAACGGAACAGGGCGAGGATCGAGCCCGGAGCCTGATTGGCGATACCAGCGGCCTGAAGACCAAGCTGCTGCTGCACCTGAAGGGCCTGCAGGCTTGCCGCTTCGCGCGACAGATCCGCATCCACCAAGTTCCCAATCCCAACCTCGATCGAGTCAGACAGATTGGATGCAAATTCAGATTGCAACGAAATCTGCTGCGAGGAAGATCCCAGCGTACTCAGAACCGTGGAAAGCTGACTGCGGAAATTATCCACAACCTGCACCGCGGCATTCCGGCTATCAGCGGTGTTGAAATCAATGGAGTTCAAGGTGACATCCGTCAGCGTGACACCATTGGTTACATCCGCAACCACCTGCGCCGTACCGGTCACGGCAACATTGGTGATATTGCCGGCAGTATCGGCATCAGCAAGACCACCACTCGGAGCTACAGTCGTATCGTTGGTCGTCAGGGTGAAGGTGGTCGTACCGAAGTTAAAGGCAATCGTATCATTGACACCCGCGCCACCATCGTTGAAGGTTGCCCCGGAATTGGCAAAGTCGAGACCTGTGGCATTGCCATTGGCGTCGACCGCGATCACACCATCGGTATCAAGCCCGTTATCCACAATAGCTTGCAAGAAGTCGGTGTTATTGCGGACATTGGCATCGAAGCTGGCAACCGCCGTACCGGCACTGGTTTCATCAACGATGTCCGTTGCGCCACCGCCTGAATTGATGGTGACATCACCATCCACAGTCACGCTGGCCGCAGTTGCTGTGGCCCCTGCAGTGGTTAGATCCTGACCACCCACGGAAATCCGGCTAATAGTTCCAGCCCGATCAACGCCAGTGATAGCATCAAGATTTTGGCCACTACCATTGATCAGATTGGTGCCGTTAAATTCAGCCTGACCAACGATGGAATCGATCTGGGAAACGATCGCGCCAAAGTCGTTGTTCAAAGATGAAACAGAGGCACTGTCAAGACCACTATCTTGCACCTGAACTGCAATTTCACGCGCTTCAATCAGAAGGTCATCAATGGCTTCAGCAGCATCGGTCGCCACATCCAACGTGCTTTGCGCACGATCCAGGCTCGACCGGGCAGCATTGATGCCGGCCAAATCGGAACGCTGATTTTGCGCAATCAGGAAGGTAGCGGAATCATCACGCACACTGGCCACTTCAAGACCGGTAGAAATCCGGTTCTGCGTGGTAGCAAGCTGGCTGTTGGTGTTGGAAAGGGATTGAAGGGCCAGGAAGGCACCTTGGTTCGTATTCACAGAAAAAGCCATTTTGGCATCTCCATTCTGGGGTTTTACCGAGCATTTTGCTCTCGAGGCGTTTTGCCTCGCACCAGCCTATGCAACACAGATGCCAAGTTTTGATTTTTACGAGAAAATCAATTTAACTACATGATATTAAACACAAATTATAAAATAGTGCGCCATTCTCATTGCTTTTAAGGGCACGGCATATTTTGCCTAGTGGGCAATATTTTCCTGTTTCACTCTCCAAAATCCGGCAAAATTTGCCGCACAGCTTTCGAGAAACACAACTAAAATATAAAAATGCGCGCAAACCCCATATGATTGCGCGCATAACAAGATTGTATTCTGATAATCTATTGATTGGGATGGCCAGATTTTCTCGCCCTATCCCACCAGCCCGCCAAGGGGTAAAGACGGCGGCGGCGCTGCTTGCTGATTTTCCGCGCGTTCAGCGGCCTCGCGTTCATTGCGCACCTGCAACGCCAGCCCTTCCATGATAATTTTGTTGATACCGATCAGATCGTCGATCGATGCTTCGCCGCGCATCACCTTGCTTGTGCTTTTCGACACATAGATCGACAGGGAAATAATCTGCGCCCGGGTGGCTTGCGGCAAGTCATTATCATCCACCGAGCAATCGGCGGCCAAGGTGGACCAAAGCCTGCGATTCCAATCCAGTGCCTTCATCAAGGCAGCCCCTTTAAGCGCTTGCTCTTTTGCATCGATCAAAGCACCGGTTACCCGGCCAAACAGGCGATACTCGGTTTGTCTGGGCGACTCTGCCGCCACCTGACGCTGATGATAGGCATCAAGGGACATATTCAAGCCTTTTCTTCTCATAATCGAACAGCTTTTTACAGGTCATCAAAGCCCGGTAATAATTGCTGTTCATCACATCCGCACTGATTTCGATACAGCGGGCCTTTGCCTCCGGGTCTTCGACAACCGACATGAACTCCGTCATACGGGTCATGAATTCCTCAATATATTTCGATCGGCTGTCGGGATCGAGATAGCACAGCATGATCGGAAAATAGATCCGGCGAGCCGGTGTGTTCACATCTTCCTGACGCATGATGTCTTTTTCCCGCAGGATCGACACCTTGTTTTGAATTACCAAACTGGACCGTCGATCACCATTGGCAATCACCGCTCCATTGACCACGAATTTTTCACCCGGCTTTAGCGACAGCTTGAGCGCCATAAGAGTCTCTCCAGATCCGGCCCGCTCGATTCTCAAGCTAGGCGTAAGTTGTTTCCCGTCTCTTAAGGTTTGCACCGGGTCCGTGGTTTTTTTTCCAAAGGCCGGTCAAATTCCCTCTTATTCGTCAAGCATGGCCATCACCGAATTGCAAATATATGCACATACCATTCAGAATATAAGCAATCACCATGCCAAAAGCTGGCCAAGAACACAATCGACAGCCCGCCCAGCCGATACATCAATAAAGCACGAGGGCTTGCCACAAAGAAGCGCGCCCATTAGCGTGCCCCCAAGAATTCGAGACAAAAGAAGGCATCCTCCATGAAATTTTCCGGAACCGATCGCTATGTGGCCACCGATGATTTGACCATTGCAGTCAATGCAGCCGCCACCTTGCGCCGCCCCTTGCTGATAAAAGGCGAACCGGGAACAGGGAAAACGGTGCTGGCCCAGGAAGTAGCCCGCGCCTTCGACCGCCCCTTGATCGAATGGCATGTCAAATCCACCACAAAGGCGCAACAGGGTCTTTATGAATATGATGCCGTGTCCCGCCTTCGGGATAGCCAGCTCGGTGATGAACGGGTGCATGATATCGGCAATTACATCAAACGCGGAAAATTATGGGAGGCATTTGTTGCCGATGTGCCGCCTATTCTGCTGATCGACGAGATCGACAAAGCGGATATCGAATTCCCCAATGACCTGCTGTTGGAATTGGACCGGATGGAGTTCTTTGTTTATGAAACCGGCGAAACCATCCGCGCCGAGCAACGCCCCATCGTAATCATCACCTCGAATAATGAAAAAGAATTGCCCGATGCTTTTTTGCGGCGTTGCTTCTTTCATTATATCAAATTCCCGGATCGGGAGACGATGTTGGACATCATCAATGTGCATTTCCCCGACCTTCAAAAACGGTTGGTGCATGAAGCGCTGACCGTTTTTTACGAATTGCGTGATGTGCCGGGGCTGAAAAAGAAACCATCCACTTCGGAATTGCTGGATTGGCTGAAACTGTTGATGGCCGAAGATATGCCGCCCCAGGCCTTGCGCAGTAAAGATAACAAAACCGCAATCCCACCGCTGCATGGCGCTCTTTTGAAAAACGAACAAGATATTGCCCTGTTCGAACGCCTTGCTTTTCTCAACCGCCGCGAAGGGCGATAAGCCGTTTTATCAACACATAAATAGAAAAACCCGGCCTGCATGATGCGGACCGGGTTCTTTTATATAGACAGGATTTGGGACCGTCTTATTTGGCTTTGACAGCCTTCAATTCGTCCATGCTTTGTGTGAAGCGCTTTTGGATCACACCAAAGGCATCGCGGTTCACATTCAAAGCCAGTTCGGACACTTCGCGGAAGCTTTCCAAACTCTTGCGGGCAACGTCCTGAGCAAATTCGGCTTGTTTGCCGGCATTGGCTTCAGGGGTTTTGCCGTTCAGGACATCAGTGGCGACGCCGGAGGCATCTTCAAACATGGTGCGCACCAAAGCGGCATTCTTTTCAGAAACCGTTTTGTAACCTTCAAAAGCCACGCGATTGGCTTCGATAAAGGCTTCAACATTTTTGCGTTGCGCATCCATAACGGCGCTCATGTCGAAATTCGGGGTCTTGAAGAGAGCGGCAATGCCGTTCTCGACGGTGTCAGTTTTGCTGGTGGTTGCCATTTTCTCTGCTCCAATCATAAAAATCTAAATTGCTGCACTGCAACAACACAGCCTATATGACGATCACCCAGAGATTTGTCAAGGCACTTTTTGTGCGCCGCACAAAATAATCACACAAAAAACCAGAAAAACTGAAAACCCTCACGAATCCAGCCTAAAGCGAACGCTGGGCCAAAAGGCCCCAGCGTTTTTAAAGGCCAAGACACAGGAATTTGGTTTCAAGATATTCTTCAATCCCTTCCTGTCCGCCTTCCCGGCCCAAGCCAGATTCCTTGACGCCGCCAAAGGGAGCCACTTCCGTAGAGAATACCCCGCTATTCACCGCAACAATGCCGCTTTCCAGCGCCTCTGCCGCGCGGAATATTCGTGCAAGATCGCGGCTGAAAAAATAAGACGCCAAACCAAAAGGCGTGTCGTTGGCCAGCGCCACCGCTTCATCTTCCGTTTCAAAACGGAAAATCGGCGCAACGGGGCCAAAGGTTTCTTCCACAAAAACCTGCATGTCCGGCGTTGCATCGGCAATCACGGTCGGCTGAAAGAAAGAGCCTCCCCGCTCATGCACATCACCGCCGGTAAGAACCCGACCGCCCTTGGCTTTTGCATCGGCCACATGGCGCTTCACCTTTTCAAGGGCGGCTTTGTTGATCAACGGGCCTTGCACCACGCCATCTTCGGTGCCGGCGCCCACTTTCATGGTCGAAACCTTTTCCGCCAATTTTTGAGTGAAGCTGTCATAAATGCCGGATTGCACGAAAATACGGTTGGCGCAGACGCAAGTCTGACCGGTATTGCGGTATTTCGAGGCCATAACCCCATCCACGGCGGCATCCACATCCGCATCGTCAAACACGATGAAGGGCGCATTTCCGCCCAATTCCAGGCTGAGTTTTTTCACCGTGTCGGCGGCTTGGCGCATCAGCAGTTTCCCCACCGCTGTCGAACCGGTGAAGCTGACTTTGCGTACAATGGAGCTGCCCATCAAGGCCGGACCGACCACCTCGGGCTTGCCGGTCACGATATTCAAAACGCCGTCGGGCACCCCGGCTTCGGCAGCCAGAACCCCAAGGGCAAGGGCGGTAAGCGGCGTATCCTCTGCCGGTTTTGCCACCATCGCACAGCCAGCGGCTAAAGCCGGACCAGCCTTGCGGGTCAACATCGCTGCAGGGAAGTTCCACGGCGTGATCGCCCCCACAACCCCGATTGGCTGTTTCATAACCATCAGGCGCCGGTCATTGCTTGGCTGTGGAATGATCCGGCCATAAACCCGCCGCGCTTCTTCAGAAAACCATTCAATGAAACTGGCCGCATAAGCCACCTCACCACGCGCTTCGGCTAAGGGCTTGCCCTGCTCTGTGGTCATCAAAAGCGCCAGGTCTTCGGCATTTTCATGCATCAGTTCGAACCAGCGCCGCAGAATTCTGGACCGTTCCTGAGCCGTTTTGGCCGCCCAGTCTTTCTGCGCTTTAGCGGCTCCGTGAATGGCCAACTCCACCTCATCCGCAGACAGGCTGGGCACCGTTGCGATCACCGCCCCGGTGGCGGGGTTCAAGACCTCATAGGTGTCTTTATTGGAGGCATCGATCCATTGGCCATTAACAAACGCTTGCTGACGCAAAAGCCCGCGGTTTTTCAAGACGACAGTATTCGTTAACATGCCCAACTCCCAAATCTTTCAAGGTCTTTCAACGTCCCAAACAGGAAGGGACGCACCCATCGGTTCAAAAAGATAACGCCTATATCGCGCCTGACCTGCGATCAAACGGGAAATAAAAGAGCAGCCACGCGCCGTTCTTCCGATAACAGCACATTAAATGTCCGCGCAGCGGCTCCGCTGTCCATGGGGTCCATAGACATATGAGCCGCCAGCGCCCATTCCCGCACATAGCCCGGAATCAGCGCCATGCTGGCCCCGGTACCGATCAACAAGATATCAAGCCCATCCATCAGCGGTTTGATCGCGGTCAATATATCTTCATCAAGATGATCGAACTTGGCCACATCCAAAGGAATCCAACGGTCGGGAAGCACCAATAAAGCGCCATTGATCACCCGGTCGCCAATGGTAAAACGACCCGGGCCATAGGCTTCGATAAAAGGCTTCCCGGCGCCACTTATTTCTCTGATTTCCATGGGCAACCATCCGATGTGTTTCCAAGAGAAAAGATCACGCCCTCAAGACAAAGAGGTGCTTTCCACATTGGGATTATCGCCATCGGTTTTATCAAAGGTCGTGCTGCGCAAATTCAGCAACAACAATACCGGCGAAGCGATAAAGATCGAGGAATAGGTCCCCACCACGATCCCCCAGATCATCGCCGCCGTGAACCCGCGAATCACAGTCCCGCCAAAGAAAAACAACGCCGCCAAGGCCAACAAAGTGGTCAGCGATGTCATGATCGTACGCGACAGCGTGTCGTTCACCGATTGGTCAATCAGCTCCGGCAAAGGCATCTTCCGGAATTTACGCATATTTTCGCGCACCCGATCATACACCACCACCGTATCATTCAGAGAATAGCCAACGATGGTGAGAATGGCGGCGATGATCGACAGATTGAAATCCAGCTGGGTGATCGAGAAGAACCCGACCGTCAAGAACACATCATGAACCAGCGCCACCACAGCGCCCAGCCCGAACTGCCATTCAAAGCGGAACCAGATATAAATCAGCACCGCCACAACGGACAGGCTGACGGCCAGGAAACCATCCCGCGCCAGTTCCGAAGACACCTTTGGCCCGATAAAGCTGGTAGAGCGGATAGACACACCGGGAATATCCGCCTGGAGCTTCTGTTCCACCCGGATTTGCGCCGCCTTTTGCGCTTCCTCGCCCCCTTCTTGTTCTTCAAAGCGGATCAGAACTTCCGTATCGGCGCCAAATTCCTGCACGCTGACATCACCCAGATCCAGCCCTTCCAGCATCGTACGGATCTTGCCGACATCGGCCGCTTCCGGCGTTTGAATCTCGATGGTAGAGCCACCAACAAAATCAATGCCCAGATTAAGCCCCCGCATGAAGAACAGGGCCACAGACGCCACCACCATCACCAGCGAAATGGCATAGGCCACATTGCGCACTTTCATGAAAGGGATGTGGGTATCTTTCGGTATAAGCCGCAAAAGCATAGTAAATTCCTTCCCCGATCAAATGGGCAAACGCTGCGGACGCCGACGGCGAAGCCACAAAACGAGGATAAGTCGTGTGAGCATCAATGCGGTGAACATGGATGTAAGAATGCCGATCCCCAATGTCACGGCAAAGCCGCGCACCGGACCAGAGCCGAACTGGAACAGCAAGAAAGCGGCGATGAAGGTGGTGATATTGGCATCAAGAATGGTGCTCAGCGCCTGCTGATATCCTGCCTCGATAGCCCGCAAGGGACCACGCCCATCAGCCACTTCTTCTTTGATGCGTTCAAACACCAGCACATTGGCATCCACCGCCATGCCCACGGTGAGCACGATCCCGGCGATCCCCGGAAGGGTTAGCGTGGCCCCGAGAACGGACAATGCCCCCATCAACAGGCCGATATTCACCAAAAGGGCGATATTGGCCACAGCGCCAAACAGGCCATAGACCAACAGCATGAACACAACCACCGCAGCCAGACCCAGAATTCCGGCAATTTCGCCGGCTTCAATGGAATCCTGACCAAGATCAGGGCCCACTGTACGCTCTTCCATGATGGTCAAGGGTGCGGGCAAGGCCCCGGCCCGAAGCAAAATGGCCAGATTATTGGCGCCTTCCATGGTGAAATTGCCAAAAATCCGCCCGGCACCACCCAGAATCGGTTCCTGAATATTGGGGGCAGAGATGATCTCGTCATCCAGAACAATGGCAAAGCGACGATTGACATTTTCCCGGGTAATATCGGCAAAGCGCCGTCCGCCCGTGGAATCAAAGCGGAAATTCACCACCGGACGACTGGATTCATCAAATCCGACAGACGCATCCACAAGATTTTCACCGGTCAGCCGCGCCCGACGCTCCAGCACAAGCATTTCCCCCGTATCCACAGAAGGAAGCGCCATAAAGCCGGGCGGCGGACGATTGGGATCCGCCGCCGCATTGACCATATGAAAGGTCAATTTGGCAGTGGTTTCCAGCAGGGACCGCAATTGTTGACTATCTTGCAGCCCCGGCACCTGCACCAGAATACGATCTGCGCCCTGACGCTGGATGGTCGGCTCGCGGGTGCCCATTTCATCAATGCGTCGCCGCACGATTTCCAGCGATTGATCCACAGCACCGGAAATCCGTGCCCGGATCGCCGCTTCGGTCATGGCGACCACAATCTGGCCGTCCCCCTGACTTGCAACTTCGATATTGCGAGACAAGGCCCCACCAAGCCCGACACCATCGGTGACAGGCGTTGCCAGATCGCGCACGGCTTCCAAAGCGGCACTGCGCTGCGATTCATCGCGCACCCGCACATATACGCGTTCACCGCGGGTTTCGATGGTGCCAAGGATGCGTTTGTCGCGCAATGCCTCGCGGATTTCCGCCTCCAGATTGGCCAAACGCTCGGACACAATGGCGTCTGCATCCACTTCCAAAAGCATATGCGCCCCGCCTTGCAGATCCAGCCCCAAGGTGATGCGATTATCGGGAAGGAAGCCCGGCAAAGACTCTATCTGGTCATCGGACAGAAAATTCGGAACGGCCGCCACCAGTCCCACAAAACTGAGAAGAAGGACGACGGCAATTTTCCACGGAGGAAAGTCAAGCATGGGAGATCAATTCCATTGAGACAGCGGGCCGTTCAGCCAGCGGGCACGAAAAGAAAAAATGGGTGCGCCCGGTTGGCACACCCAAAGCTTTGCAGATCAGCTATCGGCAGGTTCGCTTTTGCCGCGCACTTCGGCAATGGTGCCGCGTACCACACGCACCCGCATGCCATCGGCCAGTTCCACCTGAAGTTCATCATCGGCCACTTTCGTAACCTTGCCAATCAAGCCCCCCGATGTCACCACCGTATCGCCCCGGCGGATGGCTTCGATCAGGGCCCGATGCTCTTTCATCCGTTTTTGCTGGGGACGGATCAGCAAAAAATAAAAGATCAGCATGATCAAGGCGAGCGGCAAGAGCATCTCCAAAAGGCCACCACCTGCGGCACCGCCACCGGCTGCTTGTGCATATGCGGGAGAAATCAGCATAAAATTCTCAATTCTTTTTTGATTAAACCAAACCCTGAGGGATCATGACCGTATTGAGGCGGAATATAATGGCCCATGGGGTGATTGCAACATCGTTGGTCGAGATACGACCATATCCTTGCTCTTTATAGGTCCCTTACACCGTCTTATCGCGCATTTGCCGATAGGCGCGGAAGCACGCTCAGCGGGTCCACGGCCTTGGTGCCCCGCCGCACTTCAAAATGCAATTGCGGGTCGGTTACCCCGCCCGAAGAGCCAATCCGGGCGATCATCTGTCCGCGCTTGACCGCCTCTCCCCGTTTCACCAGCACATCCTCATTATGGGCATAGGCAGTCACCCAATCATCGGAATGACGCACCAGAACCAAATTCCCGAACCCGCGCAGCCCCGATCCGGCATAGGCGACAATTCCACTTTCCGCCACCCGCACAGGGGCACCTTTTGGCGCACGGATATTGATGCCATCATTGCGTAAGCCGCCCTGTTTGGGGCCGAATTTGGAAATCACCGTGCCAGCAACCGGCCAATCAAAGCCATTGCCGGTGCGCGGCGGCGGGGCAGCCAGGCTGCGCGATGGTCGCGCGGCTACGGTCATTTCCTCTGTCCGGCCCGAAGGCACCACAAGGGTTTGCCCCACTTTCAGCATATAAGGCGGTGCCAGACGATTGACCTGTGCAAGCTGGCTGACCTCCAGATCATGGCGCTGGGCGATGGAGAAAACCGTATCGCCGCGCCGCACCACATGGGTGCGTTGTCCGGGTATTTTCAAGCGCTGGCCCACGGCCAACAAATAGGGCGGCTCCAGATTATTCAACGCCACCAACTGAGGAAGCGGCACCCCGCGTTTTCTGGCGATGCCATAAACCGTATCGCCGCGCTGCACCGTTACGGTTCGGGCTGTTGATGTGGCTTTGGACGAGGCCCGCGAGGCCGCTTTGGGGCTTGCACGAACGGTGCGTGTGGGGGGAGCAACAGACGCATAGCGGCTTGGTGGCTTAGGGCGAAAGGCCGGACGCGGTACGGGAATGGGCGAATTTCGCACATCATAAACCGGCGCAATAGCCCAATAGGGGCGGTTCGCACCCGCATAACAGCCAGACACAGCCACCGACAGCAAAGCCGGCAGCATCCATCGTCCAGCGAATTCCCTTAACCCAACCATAGCCCGAATGATACGAATCGCCTTTTATCAATGCAATAGAGGAAAAAGTTCAGATCTCTATTTACCAAACGCATCGAGATCATATCGATCATAAAACCCATAGATCCAGCGAGATTGAGGCCGGGATTTCAAGAAGCCCCTGTGTTGATTTGCGCAGCCGCCGTCACAAGCCTGTGGATTTTGCCTGCACCCAAAGGGCTTCCATGTCCGCAAGATCTGCTCCGTCGATGCTGCGGCCCTTTGCCGCCAGAGATTCTTCTATATATTTGAAACGGCGCTCAAATTTCGCATTGGCGGCAACAAGTGCATCTTCGGGATCGCTCTCCATGAACCGTGCCAGATTGGCGCAACTGAACAGCAGGTCGCCCATTTCTTCCAAGCGGCGTTCCGGTGCTTCTTTTTTCTCAAGCACCTCTTCCACCTCGTCCAGTTCTTCACGGATTTTGGCGATCACATCTTTGGGATTGTCCCAGTCAAACCCAACGCGTGCGGCCCGCTTTTGCAATTTCACCGCCCGCATCAAGGCAGGCAGCCCCCGTGCCACCCCCTCCAGCGCGCTGGGTGTGCGGCCTTCGGATTGTGCGCGGGCAGCGCGTTCCCTGGCTTTTTGCTCTTCCCATGCGCGGACCTGCGCATCGGCATCGGCAAGTGTTACATCCCCAAAGACATGGGGATGACGGCGCTCCATCTTGTCGCAAATGGCCGTCACCACCTTTGAAAAATCGAAGGCCCCGCGCTCTTTGCCCATTTGGGCATGAAACACCACCTGAAACAGCAGATCACCCAATTCATCGCACAGATCGTCCATATCCTTGCGGGCAATAGCATCAGCCACTTCATAGGCTTCTTCGATGGTATAAGGAGCCACCGTTTCAAAATTTTGCGCAATATCCCATGGGCAGCCACCTTCAGGGGCGCGCAAGCGGCTCATAATTTCCAGCAACCGCTCGATTGTATCGGGCGCTTGTTGAAGCGGCGGGGCGGCAGGACGACGTGTTTGGGACATAAGGGGCCTCGTTCATCAAAGATGGGCCGCACCCTAGCGCCGTATCCATAGACACCGCAACCGGTGGCTTGACGCATCTGTTGCTGTGGCGCAGTTTCACCCTCCCGCCCCGCTGTTTGGGGTTGATACAGTCCCGGAGAGCATCTTTATGAGCGCGCCTTATATTATCTATGGCATGGACGCTTCCTATTTCACGCAAAAAGCGCTAAGTCTGCTTTCTTACAAGGAAATCCCCACCGATTTCCGCAAGAAATCCATCGCCGTTCGTGCCGAGGTAGAGCAAAAATCCGGCACGCATATGATGCCGGTAATGGTGACCCCGCAAGACGAATGGATGTGGGACACAACGCCCATCGCTTTCGAGCTGGACAAGCGTTTTCCAAAAAGCGCCATTCTTCCCCCTGCCCCCCTTGCCCGCATCATCGCCCGTATTTTGGAAGATTTCTTCGATGAATGGACCACGAGGGCGGCCATATTTTTCCGCTGGAACAGCCCTGAAGATATTGCCCATTCCGGCGATAGCCTTGCCCGCGATGCCGTCGGCATTCCGCAGAACATCCCCCTTGATGCCACGGGCCAAAAGCTGGTGCGCCAAGCGCGGGATATGATTGAAACATGGGCCCGCAAGACCATTGAAAAGCTGGATGCGCATAATAATGCACATGGGGAAATCATTGGCGAATATAGCCGGCTTATGACCTTGCTCGACCAGCATTTTGCCGTTTCTGATTTTCTGCTGGGGTCCAAGCCCTGCCTTGCGGATTTTGCCCTTCAGGGTGCCTTGACGGCGCATTTTCTGTTCGATCCCACACCGCGCATGCTTACCGAGAAAATTGCCCCCGCCGTTGTAGCCTATCAGCAGCGCATGAAGGCTGCAAAAGCCTCCCGACTGGGAGAAGACTGGCCAATGATGACCACCGTTCCCGAAACGCTGGCCCCGGTTTTGCAGCATATCGCCATGGGCTTTCATGCCTATCTGGCAGGCAATCAAAAGGCTTTGAAGGCAGGCCGCACCATGGTGGATGTTGATCTGGGATACGGCCCGCGCACGATCATCGCCCGGCCCTATACGGAGAAAACCCGCATAGAAACCGCCAAGGACTTTCACAGCCTGAGCCCGGAAGACCAGAAGATCGTGAGCAAAGCATTATCCCCGCTTGGCGTGATGGAGGCGTATCTTCTGCCCGCCTGATCTTTTGCCAAGATGACGGCCTTCTGTGATATTTTTCCTACTGTCCGCTTTTCAACCAAAGACAAGAGACGATCACCCATGATTCTTAGTGAAGAACAACGCATGATCCGCGACATGGCAAAGGCCTTTGCCACCAATCAAGTGGCCCCCTTTGCCGCCCAATGGGAACGCGATGGCGCCATTCCCGAAAGCGTCTTGCGCGAAATGGGCGCTCTTGGCCTTTTGGGAATGACCGTCAGCGAAGACTATCAAGGGGCGGCCACCGATTATGTGTCTTATGCCTTGGCTCTGATGGAAATCGCCGCCGGAGACGGGGGCTTGTCCACCCTGATGAGCGTCAATAACTCCCCGGTTTGCGCCGCCATTGAAGGGGCTGGAAACGAAGAGCAGAAAGCGCAATGGCTTACGCAGCTTGCCACAGGAAAAGCCATCGGAGCCTTTTGCTTGACCGAACCGCAAGCAGGGTCCGATGCCTCGGCAATCAAGACCCGCGCCCGAAAAAACAACGCCGGCTGGGTGCTGAATGGCACCAAACAATTCATCACATCGGGCCGCATTGCCAGCGTGGCCATCGTATTTGCCGTAACCGACCCCGATGCGGGAAAACGCGGCATTTCCGCCTTTCTGGTGCCCACCGATACAGCGGGCTATAAAGTGGCCCGCATTGAAGAAAAGCTGGGGCAAAAATCATCGGACACAGCGCAGATCGTGTTCGAGGATATGGCCATTCCCGCAAGCTGCCTGTTGGGCAAGGAAGGCGATGGTTACCGGTTGGCCCTGATGAATCTGGAAGCAGGCCGCATTGGCATTGCCGCGCAATCCGTGGGCATGGCACAGGCCGCCCTTGATTATGCCACGGCCTATGCCACCGAACGGGAAAGCTTCGGGAAACCGATCATAGCCCATCAGGCTGTCGGGTTCCGGTTGGCCGATATGGCAACACAGCTGGAAGCCGCCCGTCAGCTTGTGCTGCACGCAGCCAGCCTGAAAGATGCAGACGAGCCGTGCCTCAAAGAAGCCTCTATGGCCAAGCTGTTCGCCTCGGAAGCGGCGGAAAAGGTGTGCTCCGCCGCGATCCAGACATTGGGTGGATATGGATATTTACAGGATTACCCAGTTGAACGTATTTACCGGGATGTCAGAGTCTGTCAAATTTACGAAGGAACGTCAGACATTCAAAGGCTGGTAATCAACAGGCAAATGACCGCCCGATAAAAAACGACCCTCAAAAATGCCGGATAGGCCAGCCATAGGTGCTTGCATGACATGATCGTAGGTATATATAACTGAGATATATCAATTTGATGCTGTCAGCATCCATCCATGAGGGGACATGCAATGTTTCGGCTTATTTTCAATGTGTTATGGGTTATCCTTGGCGGATTGGAGCTGGCCCTTGCCTGGTGGTTTATCGCCCTGATTTTCGCCATTTCCATCATCGGTATCCCTTGGGCGCGGGCTGCTTTTAATATCGGGCTTTATACATTATGGCCTTTTGGCTCTGACGCAGTGCGGCGGGATACGGCTTTGGGCCAAGAAGATATCGGCACCGGCGCTTTGGGATTGTTGGGCAATATCATCTGGGTCTTGCTGGCCGGTTGGTGGCTGGCTTTAGGCCATATTCTTATCGGCTTGTTTTTGGCCATCACCATTATCGGTCTGCCCTTTGCCTATATCCATTTCAAGCTGGTGCCCATCACCTTGTTCCCTGTCGGCATGATGGTGGTCTCCAAAAACAATATGACCCAGCCCTATTCCCAGCGGTCTTAAGGCCGGAACCGCAGGTTAGACCATGACCAAAAGCCCCGCAAAATTACAATTCTATCCCATGATCTTTGCGGGGCTGCTGGCGCTCTTGTTCAGCGGTGCAGCCCGGTCTTTTTCTCCCATAACACTCTGCTACGATAAAGAGCGCGACATCGTTCAATCGGTTTTGAGCGGCACCTGTGAAGGCGACGTGGTAACCGCCGAAGAAGCGCAAATAATCCGCGACCGCATAAAACGCGAACGGCTGTCGCGGATTCTTCCTGCTACGTCTCATATCGGGAATGACGATAAAAGCGCTGCGGAAAAAGCCCCGTCCCGCGCTAAAATTGTCACCTTCGGAACCGCCTTTTCCATCGATGAACGGGGATATTTCCTGACCGCCCGGCATGTGGTGGATCAATGCGATACACCCAATCTGAATCTTGCCGATGGTACAGGCTTTGAAGCCACGATCCTTTTGCAATCCCCCGATCAAGATATTGCCCTGCTTTATGCCCCTGCACTTCAGCTTCCGCCCCTTTTGGCACGACCGGATCATCCCGCACGCGGCGATAGCGTGACGGCCATCGGATATCCCGAACAGGGCTTGCCGCGCATCCGCCCCGGCAGCATTGACGGGGTCTTGCAAGATATCAGCTTCGATAATGGTGCCGCGCGCTTTCTTGCCTTCAAAGCGCCAGTTCGCGGCGGCAATAGCGGTGGCCCGCTTTTCGACAATCAGGGGGCGCTGGTGGGGATGGTGATTGCCAAAGCCAATAGCGTGGCGATTTTTCAAGCCTCTGGCTCACGCGTACGAAATATGGCCTTTGCCATCGCCAATGAAAGCCTTGACCGTTTCCTGAAAGAAAGCGGCCTCCATCTGGATACATATCCAGGCCGTGAAAGCGATAGAGAGAGGGCTGGAGACGGGCCAGAAAGAAATAAGCTGCAAGAGGCACAGGGGCAGGAAATATCCCATGAAGGCATCGTGCGGGTCGTCTGCCGCCGCTGATATATCCGTATTCCCCATATGGCCCGAACCAAATCGAGCGGGCCAACCATCATGTTGAAATGATGAATATCGTGAACTGCGCAAAACATGATCGGGATATCCCCGAAGGGCGATAGAAACCATCATTGCCCCCCGAAGTGGATGTTTCATTTGATTTTCAGATTGTTCTGATCACTGCCAAGCCTTTGATACAAAAGGCTGGTGACCCCTACGGGACTCGAACCCGTGTTTTCGCCGTGAAAGGGCGACGTCCTAGACCGCTAGACGAAGGGGCCGTGCTGCTCGCGTGGAGGGGTGTTTAGCCAATGGATGGCGGCCCCGTCAAGCACACTTTGTAGAAAAATCACGAAAATATTTGAAAGCCCCTGTTTTAAGCCAAAACGGCGTCGTCAATGGTCATTTCCACGCGGGGTTTTGCCCCCCAATCATCGATCTTCAAACGCCCGGCCACATGAAACCGCTTTCCAATTCCTTTCAAAAGCGCTTCGCCCAACTCCTGATCCGCGACGCGAAAGGCCACAGCCTTCAATCGTCCACCGCCACTGCCGGCAAAAATACACCGCACATGGCCACGCCCCACCATATCGCAGCGCACAAGCTCCACAGACGGCAAGGCAAAGCGCGGGGCGGGATTACCCATGCCGAAGGGGGCCAACGCCTCCAGCGCCTTTACAAGATCGAGTGTACAGCCCTTCAGGCTTAAAACCCCGTCCAGATCCAGCACGCGTCCGGCGCGCGCCTTTTCCACTCTGGCCTCCAGCCACTCTTCCAAAAAGGACCGCAAGGCTGGCAATTGATCGGCACGGGCGCTCAACCCAGCCGCCATGGCATGGCCGCCACCTTTCGTGATATGCCCGCGCCGCGCCGCTTCGATAATGGCAGCCCCGATATCCACTCCGGGAATAGACCGGGCAGATCCCTTGGCATCCCCCGCTTCATCAATGGCAATCACCACGCTGGGCCTGCCGAACCGGTCCGTCAGCCTTGATGCGACAATGCCGATTACGCCGGGATGCCATCCCTCACCAGAGGCAAAGACGATGGGATGCGGGTCTTCCCCGTCTTTTTCCGACAAAACCGAAGCCATAGCCTGTGCCTGCACATCGGCTTCAAGGACTTGGCGCTCGGAATTATAAAGATCCAGTTGTTCTGCCAGACTACGGGCCAATGCCGGATCATGGGTGGTAAGCAAACGCGCCCCAAGGTCCGCCTCCCCCACGCGGCCCCCTGCATTCACCCGTGGCCCCAATAAAAACCCCAAATGATACACAGCCGGAGCGGCATCCATGCGAGCCACATCGGCCAGCGCTGCCAGCCCTATATTATCACGGCGGGCCATCACCTTCAGCCCTTGCGCCACCAGCGCCCGATTGGGGCCGGTAAGCGGTACCACGTCGCATACGGTTCCCAGCGCCACCACATCCAGCCATGCCAGCAAATCAGGCTCTGGACGGTCGGCATTATACCATCCGGCCCGACGCAAAGCGCGATTGACGGCCACCACCAGTAAGAATGTCACCCCAACAGCCGCCAACTGCCCCAGATTGCCGTCTTCATCCAGCCGATTGGGATTGACCACGGCAAAAGCGGTTGGCAGCTCTGATTCCGCCTTATGGTGATCCACCACGATCACCTCCAGCCCCATCTTGGCGGCGGCCGCCAACGGCTCATAAGACAAGGTGCCGCAATCCACCGTGATGACAAGGCCAACCCCTTCCGAGGCAAGCTGGGCCAGCGCTGTGCTGTTGGGGCCATACCCTTCGGTGATGCGATCGGGGATATAGATGCGCAGGCGACCCCCCACCGCATCCATAAACTTTTTCAGCAATGCGGACGAGGTCGCCCCATCCACATCATAATCCCCGAAAACTGCCAATTGTTCACCGCCCGCAATGGCTGCGGCGATGCGGTCCGCCGCCGCATCCATATCCTTGAGAACAGACGGGTCTGGCAAGCTGGAACGCAAGGACGGACTGAGGAAGACGGGCGCGTCTTCAGGGGTGACACCCCGCCCGGCCAAGACCCGGCCCACCATATCCTCCAGCTCGAATTGCTGGCTCAGATGCACAGCCAATCGTTCATCGCAGGGGCGCAAGCGCCATGCCCTGCCGCCCAAAGAGTGCTGCACATCCAAAGCGAAATCGTCGGTAATGGGATGATCCGTCAAGAGCGGGGTGGGTCCTCTAAAAGATGGTCGGTACGAACATGACGCACGGTGCGGGTGGAGGCGCGCATCACCAAAGAATCCGTGCGCCATCCTGTACGAGAACGGAACACGCCTTTCAGCATGGAGCCGTCTGTCACACCGGTCGCTGCGAAAATGGTATCACCGCTGGCCAGATCGTGCAGTGCATATTTGCGGTTCAGATCCGTAATGCCCCAGCGTTGGGCGCGGCTGCGTTCATCATCATTGCGGAAAACCAGACGGCCTTGCATTTGGCCACCCACGCAATTGAGCGCTGCGGCCGCCAAAACCCCTTCGGGAGCGCCGCCTTCGCCCATATACATATCGACACCGGTTTCCGGGTCCGTGGTGGCAATGATACCTGCGATATCGCCATCGGGGATCAGCTTGATCCGCGCCCCGATATCACGCAATTCCCCGATCAATTTTTCATGGCGAACCCGATCCAGAACACAGACGGTAATGTCTTGCGGCGTGACGCCTTTTGCCTTGGCAAGGGCCATGACATTTTCTGTCGGACTTTTATCCAGATCCACCAAAGCATCGGGATAACCGCCGCCAATGGCAATCTTGTCCATATAGACATCCGGGGCATTCAACAGCTTGCCTTCTTCGGCAATTGCCAAAACCGCCATGGAATCGGGAGCAAAGCGCGCCGTTAATCCGGTGCCTTCAAGGGGATCAAGAGCAATGTCCACCGCCGGGCCGCCCAATCCCACTTTTTCGCCGATAAACAACATGGGCGCTTCATCACGCTCGCCTTCGCCAATCACCACCGTGCCATCAATATGCAGGCGATTGAACGCTGTCCGCATGGATTCCACCGCTGCGTGATCCGCTTCTTTTTCCCGGCCAAGGCCACACCATTTAGAGGCTGCAATGGCCGCGGCTTCCGTGACCCGCACCATTTCCAGCACCAGCATGCGATCAAGCGTGCTCTTTCGTTCCATTCCCGTTCCTTTCGCCGAAGACATTTTGAAAAATCGAAGCCCACGCCCAGCTATAGCACCATCTTGATCCCCACTTTAAACCGCAATCTTGCTCCCGCGTCACTTCCCTTAATCAAACGCCCTTGTGGATGCAAATCAAGCGGCAAAAATGACCGCATGATTGCAGAAGGCACCAACTTATCTTACATCTTGATGTCGTTATAGAATGCAGCCGCAAGCCTGTCAGGAGACGATCATGACCAAACCGGATAATGGCGAAGAATCCCCGCAGGAAGACATCTTCTCTCCCGCCGACTGGCAGGCTTATTCTGACAATATGGCCAAGGTCGCGGCACAAACCCAAAAACTGGTTCAGGATTGGCTGGAAAAGCAACACACGCAGAATCCCGATCTGGATCCGCTCAATATCGGCGACTCTTTCTTCGAGCTGACATCAAAAATGATGAGCGATCCAGCACGCCTTGCCGAACAGCAAATGGCTTTGTTCCAGGATTATATGCAGCTTTGGCATAATACGACCCTGAACATGATGGGCGAAAAGACCGCCCCTGTGATCGCGCCTGAAAAAGGCGACAAGCGCTTTAAAAGCCCGGAATGGTCGGACAACCAATTGTTCGATTTCATCAAGCAGTCCTACCTTTTGGCCTCACGCCATGTGAACAAGATTGTCAGTGAAACCGAAGGGCTGGACCCCGAAGACGAACGAAAAACGGAATTTTACACCCGTCAGTTCGTGGATGCGCTCTCACCCACCAATTTCGCCATGACCAATCCGGATGTTTTGAAAGCCACCGTGGAAAGCCGCGGCGAGAATCTGGTGAAGGGCATGGAAAATCTGCTGCGCGATCTGGAGCACGGTGAAGGCGAACTCAACATTTCCATGACCGACAAAGACGCCTTCGAAGTGGGACGCAATGTGGCCATAACACCGGGCAAGGTGGTCTATGAATGTGAGCTGTTCCAGCTTTTGCAATATAGCCCCAGCACGGAGCAGGTTTATGAAACGCCCTTGCTGATCTTCCCGCCATGGATCAACAAATTCTATATTCTTGATCTGACGGCAGAAAAAAGCTTCGTCAAATGGTGCGTGGATCAAGGACTGACCGTATTCATCGTATCCTGGGTCAATCCCGGCCCCAATCTGCGCGACAAAACCCTGGACGATTATCTCAAGGACGGTCAGGTGCGCGCTTTGGAGGTGGTGGAAAAGATCACCGGTGTGCGCGGGGCCAATGTGATCGGCTATTGCGTGGCCGGAACCCTGCTGGCGGCCACCCTTGCATGGCTTCATGCAAAGGGCGAAGAGGACAGAGTGAAATCCGTTACCTTTTTCACCGCACAGGTGGATTTTGAAGATGCCGGTGAATTGAAGGTCTTTGTGGATGAAGATCAGCTGGAAGTCCTGTCCAAGCGGATGCAAGAAAAAGGGTATCTGGATGCACGGTCCATGTTCAGCACCTTTAATCTGTTGCGCTCCAACGATCTGATCTGGTCCTTTGCCGTAAACAATTATCTTTTGGGGAAAGAACCCTTCCCCTTTGACCTGCTCTATTGGAATTCCGACAGCACCAATCTGCCTGCAGGCGTGCATGAGCAATATCTGCGCTGCATGTATCATGAAAATGCGCTGGTCAAACCCAATCAGATGACCCTTGCCGGTGAAAAAATCGACCTCACATCCATCAAAACACCGGCCTATATTCAGGCAGGGAAAGAAGACCATATCGCGCCACCGGAATCGGTCTATAAAATGACCAAAATTCTCTCAGGCCCCAAACGCTTCGTGCTGGCAGGATCGGGCCATATCGCTGGCGTGGTAAATCCGCCTGCCGCCAAGAAATATCAATATTGGACACGCAGCGGACGGTTGCCAAATACTCTGGAAAGCTTTGTCTCGAAAGCCAAAGAAACACCCGGATCCTGGTGGCCGGACTGGATAAAATGGATTGAAAAACACAGCGGGAAAAAAGTCCCCGCCCGCACAGCGGGGTCCGATGACTTTCCGGCCATTGAAGACGCACCGGGTCGCTATGTGAAGGTGAAGGCGCTTTAACGGCCAGACCTGAACATCTGTAACCACAAAAACGGCGCGAGATGAAATATCCCGCGCCGTTTTTTAATCGCTCTTTCGCCAGAAGGCTTTAATCTGCGTTCAGCTTCCGATCAAAGAAGTCTAGTGTGTCAGTCCACAGATGCTTCCGCGTTGCCTGTCCGCTAATGCCGTGGCGTTTGCCCGGATAAGTCATCAGCTCGAAAGGCACGCCTTTTTCTTGCAAATGGCTCATCAGCTTCACCGCATTATCAAAGAACACATTATCATCGGCCATACCATGCACAAGCCGTAGGCTGTTGGGCTTGATGCCTTCGATATATGGAAAGACCGAAGAAATTTCATAAGCATCGCCCTCATCGGGCATGCCAAGGAACCGTTCGGTATAATGGGTGTCATAAAGCCGCCAATCGGTCACCGGCGCCACCGACATGCCCGCCTTGAAAATCTCCGGCGCTTTCGACAGCAGTTCGATGGTCATATAGCCGCCATAGGACCAGCCATAAACGCCGATCCGGTCCGCATCCACATAATCAAGCTCGCCAAAAACGCAGCCCCTGCCACCTGATCGCTGACTTCCGCCGACCCCATATTGTGATAAATCACATCTTCAAAGGCTTTGCCCCGATTGGTAGAGCCGCGATTGTCCAGCTTGAACACCACATAGCCATTACGTGCAAGGATCTGGTCGAAATCGATGGACCAGCTATTGCGCACCCTTTGCACACCGGGGCCGCCATAAACATTCACCACCGCCGGATAGGTTTTTTTCGCATCGAAATCGGCAGGCTTCATCAGCGAATAATGAAGAATTGTGCCATCTTCCGCTTTTAATGTCCCGAATTCCGGCTCCACATGCTTGTCCAGATAAGGGGCGTAGGGATGGTCGTCATCCAACGGATTTTCTTCAATCCATGTAATGCGCGTGCCATCTATTTTCTTGAGCGCAGCACGGGGCGGCACATTAGGCGCGGAATAATTATCCACGAATACCGAGGCATCCCGGCTTACACTCACATTGTGCGAGCCCTTTTCCACCGTCAGGCGTGTGAGAGACTTTGGATCAGGTGTCAAAGACACGGAATAAAGATGGCTTTCGATGGGCGTTTCATGAAAGCCGGTGAAATAGAGCTTCCCGCCCTCTTCATCCACTTGCTTGATACCGGAAACCACCCAATCGCCGGCGGTTAGGGGCGCAATTTCCTTGCCCGATAGGTCATAAAGATAAAGATGGCGATAGCCGCTTTTTTCCGATGACCAGATGAACTGGTCGCTGTTTTTCAAAAACCGCAGATTATTGTGCAGATTCAACCATGTTTCTGCCCTTTCGGTCAGGATAGTGCGGTTTGTGCCGCTTTCCAGATCGGCAAATACCAGATCCAGTTGCTTTTGATCGCGGCTTTCGCGCTGAAAGGCCACATGACGGCTATCGGGAAGCCAATTCACCCGGGCTAAATAGATATCGTCCTCATCGCCCAAATCAATCCATTGGGTCTTTTGATCTTCAAGTGTCACAACACCCAGATCCACGGTGACATTGGGCGTTCCGGCAAAGGGATAACGCTGCTCAATGGTGGTCACACCGCCATCGCCGGACAGCTCATAACGATTGACCAGCTTCACCGGGCTTTCATCCACACGGGTAAAAGCAATGCGGCTTTCATCTGGCGCCCACCAATAGCCGGTGTCCCGGCCCATTTCTTCTTGCGCCACAAATTCCGCCATGCCGATCAGGATCGTATCACCGCCTTCACTGCTGAGCTGAATTTCCGTACCGGTTTCCACATCGACCACAAACAAGTTCTGATCGCGGATGAACGACACATAATTTCCCTTGGGCGAGAATTTTGCGTCGGTTTCAAAAGCATCGGTTTCCGTTAGCCTTTTGGCTTCATCTGCACCGATTTCCAGCACATAAAGATCACCGCCAAGGGGGAACAGAAGGCGCTTGCCGTCTTTGGAATAGTGATATTCCACAATGCCGCTGGATCTAATCCGCTGGCGTTCACGGCGAGCCTTTTCCACTTCGCTCAGTTCTTCTTCTTCACCGCCGAGAATATCGTCGCTATCCACCAGCATCCGCGTTTCACCGCTGGGAATATGATATTCCCACAGATCCAGAATGCGGAAATCCCGGTCTTTGCCTTTCAAAAAGGTCACGCGGCTGCCATCGGGGGCGAGTTTCAGGCCCGCCACTCTGGGACCATCCAGAGAAGGGCTTCCTACCAACCGCTCGATGGTCAAATCTTCAGCATGTGATGTGCCAGCCGCCAATAAAATGCCGGCAGCAAAAATAGCACTGCGCATAACGGTCCCCATTTTCTGTTTTAATGTCGCGTTACAATGCATCGCGTCAAAAGGCTTGGCAAGCCCCGTTCATTTACCAGCCGCCACCACCGCCGCCACCGCCACCCATGCCGCCGGAAAATCCACCACCACCAAAAGCCGAGCCGGATGCGGAAGATGGCGGGCTTGCCGCCGCCGCAAATGAACTGGCCATGCTACGGCCAAGGGCAGAGGAAAAATTGCCAGCCTGAAAACCACCGTGCTGCAGATAAATAACCTGCCCATGATACCAGGCCGGATGCCATGGCTGGCCAGTCTCGGGATCTTTTGCTGCTTTTAGAACATCATCGAATTGATCCCCCCATTCCTGCCCCACGCCCAAAGCCATGGCATAGGGCAGATAGGCTTCAAACAATTCCGGGGTTTTCTCTGGCGGATTATGGAAATTCAGCCGGTCTTTTTCCGCCACAGACAAATAGCGTTTGAAGCCTTCGATTTCGTCCAGCAATTTCCGACCCTTCAAAGTGGGAGCGTGCAAAAGCCAGAAAAACAATGGATTGAGCACAAAAAGCACCACCAAAGCGATAATCATCAACAATGCTGTGCTTTTGGCCAGCATCAGGGATGGGATCGCAAAGCCGAGGCTTAAGCCCGCACCCAGCACAAAATGCCCCAGATTGCGCTTGAAATGCGTGCCCAGATGTTCCCGCGCCAAGGCCCGGCGATGGGCTGTGCGTGCTGTTGCCAAGCGTTTGTGGTTTTTCTTGTCCACCAGAATATGATCAAATTGCGCAAAGAGCGCATCAAGAATGGCCACCTCGCCCGCCGACAAATTGTTCGGACGCCACGCCCCGTGGCGGCGGCTCAAGGTGAAAACCTTCTTCTGGTCTTCATTAATATCCAAGGCCCCCTTCACCGCCAGACTGACAATGGCTGCAGAAAAGCCTGCATCATCCCAACCCTGCTTCACCAAATAACGCGCCGCTGCAGGGGATAAACTCTTTGGCGGGCCATATTGCGCGATAATCACTCCGCCCTTGGGGTCGCGCCCCACCCGATGCCAAGCCCAAAGATAATAGCAAAGCACCACAAACACGCCCGCAAGGGCCAAAAGCACACCGATATTATCGCCCAGATAATGGATCGCATTCTCCAGCTCTGTTGGGCGCGCCACAAAACCTGCCGGCCAAGTAAGCGCCACCGTCATTCCGTGTCGCGCAGCCAGTGGACCATCGGCTTCAAACACCACCCTATTGGGCTGCGGTTGCGTGATTTTTGCCCCGCCTTCTGCCGCCCCTGAAGCTCCGGCGGAAACACGCAAGGCCGTGGGCACTGCGTTTTCGGGCAGGATCACAGTGGCACGGGCGGATTGAATGGGAAATTTCCAGCCATAGGAAATAGGCTGGTAAACCAGTTCATCGCGCTCGGGGAAAAAGATCAATTGCCGGTCTGTCTGGAAATGGATCTCATAGCGGTAGCGCCCCGGATCCAGGGTCTTTTCCCCACCACCGATCCGCAGGCGCTTTCCAGCCCCGGCCTTGATCATTTTCCACGGAACGGGGGCACCATCAAGCAACACCTCGCCTATATCGAAATCGACAGTGGAACGGCCATGGTCGCCCTGATAATCCGTTTGAAAATCCCGAAAAATCCCCCGCTTGATCCGCTTGCCTTCCGCATCCACAATAATGGTTTCCACCACATCCAGACGCCCCGAAGGAAGGACCGTGATCTGACTGTCATAGCGGACGATCTGTTCTTGAGACAGTGCCGAGGCGGCCATATTAAAAAGGCCGAAAAAAACACCAAAGGCGAAGAGCGCGTTACGCATATGTCTTTTCCTTTAAAAGCTGACCTTCACAGCTTCGCGCGCCGGTGATGCTTCATCCAGTTCGAAAAAGTCGCGCTGTTTGATATCAAAGGCGCGCGCCACAAGATTGGACGGAAAAGACTCTATTTTCGTGTTCAGTTCCCGCACATTGCCATTGTAATAGCGCCGTGCTTTCTGGATATGGTCTTCCACTTCCGACAATTCTTCAGCCAAACGCATGAAGTTGGTGTTGGCTTTCAAGTCCGGATAGGCTTCCGAAAGAGAAAAGAGCGATTTCAACGCACCGCTGAGCATATTTTCCGAAGCCGCCTGCTCCCCCGGCGATCCCTGATTGCCCATGGCGGAATTACGCGCCGCGATCACCCGTTCCAGCGTGTCTTTTTCATGGCTGGCATAGCCTTTGACCGTTTCCACCAGATTGGGAATCAGATTGTAGCGCCGTTTCATCTGCACATCGATATCGCTCCATGCTTCCGAGGCATGGGTCCGCAGACGAATGAAGCTATTATAGGCGCTGGCCACATAAAGCGCCAACAGCACCACGCCTACCAGATTAACCAGCAAAATAGTCATAAGAATGCTCATGGCAGCCCTCTTCCTTTTTCTTGTCAAGACAAGCTCAGCACAGCCCCGGCTTAAACCCAAGAATATAGTCCGGATAAAACCAAAGATATTTACTGTGATAGAACGTCATAAACCCTGAACGAAAATTCTACCCCAGATCCCCCATACCAAAAGCCGATAACAGATCTTCCGCCGCCTGGGTGGCCGTTTTGCGATCGTTGCGCACATCGCTTTCCAACCCCAGCAATAAACGGCGCACCTCTTCATGATTGCGAAAGCGCGTAAGCAGCCGGTCTTCCACCATCGCCCACATCCACTTCACCCGCTGGTCTTGCCGGCGCTGATCGAACAATCCGGCCTCGACCATCACATGACGGTGTTTCTCCATTGTCTCCCAAAGTGCATCAAGCCCCTGGTTTTGCAGACCGGAAACCGTGAGAACCGGCGGTTTCCACGCAGCATCCCCCGCCGTCATGATATGCAGGGCCGAGGCATAGTCGCGGGCAGCGCGGCGCGCTTTTCCTGCATCCTGATCCGCTTTGTTGACGGCAAGGATATCCGCGATTTCCAGAATGCCTTTCTTGATCCCCTGAAGTTCATCCCCCGCACCCGGCAGCATCAGAACCAGAAACACATCCACCATATCGGCAACCATATATTCCGATTGCCCGGCCCCGACTGTTTCCACCAGAATAACATCATAGCCCGCCGCTTCGCATAGCAGCATGGTTTCGCGGGTGGCGCGGCCCACACCGCCCAAAACCCCGGCCGATGGGGACGGGCGGATAAATGCCTGCTCATCAACGGCCAGCCGTTCCATACGGGTTTTATCCCCCAGAATAGACCCACCGCTACGCCCCGATGACGGGTCCACCGCCAGCACCGCCACTCGATTTCCAAGCTTTGTCAGATTGCTGCCGAAGGCGTCGATAAAGGTAGACTTCCCCACTCCCGGAACGCCGGTGATACCGACCTGCGGGCTTTTCCGGTGAATGGTAAAAGGCGGCTCAGCAGTTCCTGGGCTTGTGCCAGATGGTCAGACCGGCGGCTTTCCACCAATGTAATGGCCCGCCCCAGCATGGCGCGATCACCCTTTTTTATCCCCGTCTCCAATGCCGCAATATCAGGCATATGGCCTCCCCTGTTCACATCTTGTGCATGCAGTATGGACATAGACAAGCCTTAGAAGGCTGCCCAATAGATGGGGCGCAAGGACAGCGACAAATCCCGGCCAACCTTATCCCGTGCGGAAATCACCTTGGGATTTTTCCGCAAAGCATCAAAACGGTCTTGCAAGACAAGGAAAAACGGCTCCTGTACGAAAGACAGATCCGGCTTCAAAAGTGCCAATAATGCATCTTCACGGGTCCGCTCGTTTTCCAATCGGCGTACCAGCTGATCCGCCCCTTCATCGGTCCGATCAAGGCACAAAAGCGCAATTTGCGTGGCCCGTGGATTGATCAAAGGCTGGTCTTGCAAAGGCCCCAAGGCGGCCAGCGCTTTTTCATGTTCGCCCAGTGCTTCATAGGAACACACCGCAATCTGGCGAATAAAAAACTGCCCATAGCGTGACACAGCCCCCATTTCCGCCAAGGGTGCCGCATTGAGCGCACTTTCAAAGCGCCCCAGCCCCATCAAAATTCCCGCATAATTGATCTGCTGATTGACCAGCCCCGGCACCTGTTTGGGGTCAAGCCCCGCCAATTGCCCCAAAAGGCTGATGGCGGCATCCACTTCTTCCATATCCAAAAGCGCATAGGCCAGTTCATTGGCCACCCATAGAAGATCGCTGCCCCCCACCTGACCAATGGCGCCGCTTTCAACGCTGTTCATCACCGCACCGCCAAGTTGTGCGGCCTGTTGCGGCAAGCCGTGGCGACGCAAATCCTTCATATGTTGACGCACCATCCCCAAAGAACTGCGATTATTTTGGCGCGTCCGGTTGATAAATTCCAATTCCCGTATGGTAAGCGAAGAAGCCGACGTACCGAATTTCGTATCCAGAACCCGCCAAAGCGGCGCAAAACGACGGTCCACCATCATCCCGGCCATCAGATCCACATCATGGATCAGATCAATCAGCGCTTCCGCTTCAAACAGCCGCCCCCGCTCCCCCAGCATTTGCACCAGATCGCGGTATAATCTATCTGGCCGGGCATCATTTGGCGCACCGGAATAGCGGGCATTGCGCAAGGCAATCAGCAGATCGAACACCAGCGCATCTTCGCCCATGCCAAGGGCCCCATATTGGATGGCCTGCACCGCAGACAAATGCACCGGACGTGCCAGATCCGGACGCTGTTCGGCCAGGGCCTTGAGATCCCGCGCTGCCGTTACCCAATCCCGGTCCATATAAGCCAGCTTGAACCGCTCATAATGGGCCTCTGCGGGCGCATCCAGCAAAGCCAGCGCCTGATCCAGTGCCTCACGGGCATGATCGAAACGATTGGCCAGAACATGGGCTTTCCCCACAGCCAGATAAGCCCGTCCACGCCTGTCCCGCGGCAGATCGCCACCATCGATGCCTTGCTGCGCCAATCGGGCAGCCAGATCGAATTTCCCTGCCGCATATGCCTCAACGAAATCGGTTGTTTCGGCGGTTTGCGGCGCATCCGGGTTCGTTTGTTCCTGATCTTGTCCGTTCTGTTCTTGTTCACCTGCTTCTTGTGCTTCACCCGCACCAATGGAAAACCAAAACAACAAACCCAGAAAACCAATAATACGCACGAATTTGTTCACCTTTTTCAATCCAGACGCACCGCATAGAAGCGCAAAAGCAATGCGTTGATCCTTTGCGGCTTTCCTTCTGACAGGAAGATGGAAAGCAACAAACCGGCCTGATAGACTGGCATATCAACACTAACCCAGCCATATGCACAAAAACAGCCCTTCAGGATCACGTCCATGGCCCATTCGCCAGATACCCGCTCTCCACGCCTTGCGCTTCATCCCGATATTGATGAGGTGATGATCAAAAGGCTTGTGCATGGATTTTACGACAAAGTGCGCGCCGATGATCGGCTTGGCCCTTTGTTCGACGGAGCCATAAGCGAGCCTTGGCCGGTGCATCTTGAGAAAATGTGCGATTTCTGGTCATCGGTGATGCTGAAAACGGCACGGTTCAAAGGACGGCCCATGGCCACCCATGCCCGCATCACCGGCATCACCGAGCCGGATTTTGATATCTGGCTGGGCTTGTTTCGCCAAACAGCCCATCAGGTATGTCCCAAGGATATTGCGGAGCTGTTCATTGAAAAGGCCGAAACGATCGCGGATAGCTTTCGTCTCGGCCTGTTCTATCGTCCAATGCCCTGCCGGTCGTCGGCGGACGCTAATCTACCTTCAATCCGCGCCTTGATCCGCTGGGGCGAGATCGTCCAAAAGCTTCAAAGCGGCATCGGCAATCACCGTACCGGGGCCGAAAATGGCCTTGGCCCCGGCGGCTTTCAGTTCATCATAATCCTGTGGCGGCACCACGCCCCCCACCACGATCATGATATCCTCGCGCCCCAAATCCTGAAGCGCTTTTCGCAAGGCCGGCACAAGGCTTAAATGCCCCGCCGCGAGCGAACTTGCGCCGACGATATGCACATCATTTTCCACAGCCTGACGGGCAGCTTCCTTCGGTGTCTGGAACAACGGGCCGATATCCACATCGAAGCCCAGATCGGCAAAGGCCGTGGCAATCACCTTTTGGCCGCGATCATGGCCATCCTGACCCATCTTGGCGATCAAAATACGCGGTCTGCGTCCTTCGCGTGCCTCAAAGGCTTCAACCTTTTCATGCACTTTGGACAATATTTCGCTGTTTTTACCCACTTCGCTTTTATACACCCCTTCGATGGCCCGGATCTGCGCTTTATGGCGCCCGAATTCCTTTTCCAAAGCCAGCGAGATTTCCCCCACCGTGGCCTTGGCCCGTGCGGCATTTACCGCCAGTTCCAAAAGATTGCCAGACCCAGAGTGCGCCGCATGGGTAAGGGCTGCAAGCGCTTCATTCACCCCGTCCTCGCTTCGTTCGGCCCGCAATTTTTGCAGTTTCTCGATCTGGCCACGGCGCACGGCGGCATTGTCCACCTTCAGAACATCCACCTCTTCGGTTTCATCCAAAGGATATTTATTGACGCCGATCACCGCTTGACGGCCTCCGTCTATCCGCGCCTGGGTGCGCGCGGCAGCTTCTTCGATCCGCATTTTGGGAATACCCGCTTCAATGGCCTTGGCCATGCCGCCTTCGGCTTCCACTTCTTCAATATGGGCCAGCGCTTTGGCCGCCAGATCATGGGTCAGCCGTTCCACATAATAGCTGCCGCCCCAAGGATCGATGCTGCGGGTAATACCGGATTCATGGGCGATCACAAGCTGGGTATTCCGGGCAATGCGTGCGGAAAAATCCGTGGGAAGGGCCAAGGCTTCATCAAAACTGTTGGTATGCAAAGACTGGGTATGGCCCATGGTGGCGGCCATTGCCTCGATGCAAGTGCGGGTCACATTATTATAGACATCTTGCGCCGTAAGCGACCAGCCAGAGGTTTGGCAATGGGTGCGCAAGGAAAGGGATTTCGGATTTTTTGGTTGGAAATTGTCGCGGATCAGCTTGGCCCACAGCAACCGGGCGGCCCGCATTTTGGCCACTTCCATAAAGAAGTTCATGCCAATGGCCCAAAAGAACGACAAGCGCGGCGCAAAGCGGTCGATCTCCAGCCCGGCCTTGATCCCGGCGCGGGCATAATCAATGCCATCGGCCAGCGTATAGGCCAGTTCCAGATCCGCCGTCGCACCAGCTTCCTGCATATGATAGCCGCTGATGGAAATGGAATTGAAGCGCGGCATATGCTGGGACGTATAGGCGAAAATATCGGAGATAATCCGCATGGAAGGGGCCGGCGGATAGATATAGGTGTTGCGGACCATGAACTCTTTGAGAATATCGTTTTGAATGGTGCCGGAAAGCTGTTCCGGCGACACGCCTTGTTCCTCACCCGCCACGATATACAGCGCCAAAACAGGCAGCACCGCACCATTCATGGTCATGGATACGCTCATTTTATCAAGCGGGATTCCATCGAATAATTGCCGCATATCATAGATGGAATCGATGGCAACACCGGCCATGCCCACATCCGCCGCCACCCGTTCATCATCACTGTCATAGCCGCGATGGGTGGGCAGATCGAACGCCACCGAAAGCCCTTTTTGCCCGGCCGCCAGATTGCGCCGGTAAAAGGCATTGGACTCTTCTGCCGTAGAAAACCCCGCATATTGACGAATGGTCCAGGGGCGTTCCACATACATGGACGGATAAGGCCCGCGCAAAAAAGGCGCAAAACCCGGCTTGCCATCCATAAAATCCAGTCCGGCCACATCACTTTGGCTATAAAGCGGCGGCACATCAATGCCTTCGGGCGTTGTCCAATCAGCCTTGTTTACCGGCTTGCCGGTGGTTTGGGCAAAGGCCTTGTCCCATGCGGCACGGTTGGCGGCCTTGCTATCGCTTTTGAAGCCAATTTTTGTAAAATCGGGAATATGGCTCATTGGCCTGCTCCTTGTGCTGCATCTGCCCGATCATGGGCCGCGCCTAACAGGGCAACGATATCAATGCCCATATGGAGAAAACCGTCCACGCCCGCATGGCGCCATGCGCTTTCCTGATCGCCCCCTTTTCCTGCCAGCATCAGATGCGGTGCACCCGCCGCTTTCAGAGCCTTGGCGATGTCCATACCATGGTCGGCATAATCCTTGTCCGCACCGCAGAGCACCACCTCTGATGCGCCAAGGGATTGCCACTGGTCGGCAATGCACCCGGCATCAAAGCCGCCCTCGCCAATCACCACATCAAAGCCACCGGTTTCAAACACATGCCGCGTCCATGTGGCCCGTGCGGTAAAATCGGCCACGCGTCCCACGGTTGCCAAAAACACCTTTGGGCGCACCGCATGGGCATCGGCCCGATCGCGCAGCGCTTCAAAATCCTGCCCCAGCCGATACCGCGGCAAAGGCGGAAGCGTTGCGGCATTGGCGGCAATTTCCACGCCCTTCATGGACTCTTTTGCCAAGGCTGCCCGGTCCACGCTTTCCACCGCCACTGCCGTTTCATGGATATTGGGAAATTCCGACACGCCAATCAGCGGAACACGCCGGGTTGCCACATCTTTTTGCAGGTTCGACCAGCTTTTTTCCAACATGGCAGCGATTTTACCATCCATCAAAGCGGCTTCCATCCCGCCATTCGCTTCAATGGACTGGAAAATATCCCATGCCTTTTCCGCCAACTGATTGCTTTGGGCTTCCATGGTAAAAGACCCCCCTGCCGGATCCATCACCCGCCCCAAATGGCTTTCTTCAGCCAAAATGATCTGCACATTGCGGGCGATCCTGCGGGCAAAATCATCTGCTATGCCGATGGCATCCGTATGAGGACTAATCATGAGGCATCCGCCCCACCAATAGACGCGCCGAAACAGGCCATCGTGGCCCGCAGCACATTCACCATGGGATCGCGCCGGCTCATCATGCGCGGTGCCGTTTGCGCGTCCAAAGCCATAATCGGCTGCGCTACCCCGCACGCCATGAGCACGCGGCTCCAAAGGCACCGCATGGCGCGGAATTTGGCAATGGTCAAGGTTACATCCGTATCCGCCATCAAGCAAAAACGGATCTGTCTGGCCGCATCGTCCAAAGCCAATCCCGCCTGTTCCGATGCCCGCAAATATGCAAGTCCGGTGGCCAAGGCGATGGCCAGTTCCTGCGCCTCGGTCGCGCCCGCGGAATGGGCCGCTTCACTGGATACAGAAAGCGCTGTCATCTTGGGAAAACGGTCATGGCATTGGGCAGCCAAAGCCCCGGCTTCGCGCAAGGCATCAGGCAAAGGCGACAATAATGATCCTTCAGCCGCCAAAGCCCCCAAGGGGTCCACGCCGAAATGGCCGGACACCGCATCGAAAGCCAAGCCCCGCTTATCCCAAAGCGCCATCAACAGCGCTGCCGCCGGAATACCGAAACGGCCTGCTTCCAGATGCAGGGGCGCAATGGCAAGATCCATATCCAGAAGCGCCTGATCCAGATCCTCCAGATCATGGATGGCCACGCCCTTTTGGGCCGTCGGGTCAATCACCAGCGTGATCCCGCTTGCCCCCCGTTCCAGATCTTTCAAAATTTGCGAATTGGCACGCTTTGGATCGGGGTGATCATGGCGTTGATGCACCTGCCAGCCCCGCCCATCCACCGTCATCCCGCGGACAAAAGGCGAAAAACCGGGAAAGCCGGCGGCATCGGGGACCGGAGATAAATCCGCACTGGTATAAAGAGGCTTGATGCGAAAGCCATCCGGCGCATCAGACATCATGGCACGATCAAATGACCGGCCTTTCAAACCGCTTTCAACCAGCGTTTTCCAGTCTTCATAGCTGGGGGTATCAAACCCTGCGGCTAGATTGAGCGTGCTATCAGGCATTCCGGACCCCTTGGATCAGTAAAACATCAGGAGGGATTTAGGCCCTATTCCGGGGCCAAGGCAAGGGTCAAGACAGGTCACAACACCACAAGGCTTTGTGTTTGCTATCCTTGTTAAATCAGGCTGGAAATCAGGCGGGCCGCTGTCAGGATCAAAAACCCGCCAAACAACACCGATAAAGTCCGCCGTTTCATTTTATGGGCCAGCTTTGCGCCAAAAGGGGCCACAAACACCGCAATGGGCGCCACAAGCAACACCGCAGGCACATTCACAAATCCCAGCATCATGGGCAGATTGGTTTCCACCGACCAGCCACTCAGCATAAATCCTATGGCCCCCACAATGCTGACAAGCGATCCCACCAGCGCCGCCGTGCCCAGAGCCCGATGCACCGGCATGCCGAAAAGTGTCAGATAAGGCACCGTAAAGGTGGAGCCGCCAATGCCCATCAGGCTGGCCAGTCCACCGATCAGCACCGGCGCAATGGTGCCGAGACTTCCGCGCGGCACATCCCCGCCAATGCGGTATTGATCAAGAGGAAGCAGCATTTTCACGGCCATCAAAAGCGCAAATCCGGCAAAGACGATCATCAAGACCTCGCTCGACAAAAACCGCGCCAAAATAGCCCCCATAACGGCACCAATAGCCACCGCGGGCACCCAAAGCCGTGCCAGCTTTTTATCGACCGAGCCAAGACGGGCATGAGCCCGTGCAGAAGATAAAGTGGTGGGCGCAATGATCGCCAAGGATGTGGCCACCGCCATATGCATACGCCAATCCTGGGCGGCATCTTGCCAAACAAATACCTGAAACAGCACCGGCGTCATGATGATCCCGCCACCAATGCCCAATAACCCCGCCAATAAGCCCGCGATGGCCGCCGCCGCCGCCAACATGGCAATCATACTCAACAAATCAGCGCTTAATTCCGGCATAGATCACCATCTAAAGGGCAAGACATCATATAAATCCGCCCCTGCTTAGCACGCCACGCGCCCTTTGCCAGCCAGCACGCCCCTTCTTCCATCCGATGATGGCCCGCATGGACAAGAAATTCTCGTTCATCCGGCATAATCAATTTGCTTGAACGCCGATCCACCTGACCAACATTGCCCCTATCCATGCTAAACCTGTTCCCCTGCCCCGACATCCTGTTTTGCCCCCCTTCCCTGAACATGCGGAGACTTCAAAATGAAAGCTGTTGCCCTTACCCATTATTTGCCGATTGAAAACCCCTCAGCCTTTCTTGATGTGGACCTGCCCCGCCCTACGCCTGATGGCCATGACCTTCTGGTTTCTGTGAAGGCTATCTCCGTAAATCCGGTGGATACCAAAATACGCGCCCCCAAAGACATCATCGAAAAAACACCCCGCGTTCTTGGCTGGGATGCCAGCGGAATTGTCGAAGCCGTCGGCCCGGATGTGTCCTTGTTCAAGCCCGGTGACGCGGTTTATTATGCGGGCGACATCACCCGGTCCGGCTCCAATGCAGAATTCCAGTTGATCGACGAACGCATTGTAGGGGCAAAGCCAAAAAGCCTCGGCTTTGCCGAAGCCGCAGCCCTGCCTTTGACCACGCTCACCGCCTACGAAGCGCTTTTCGACAAGCTGCGCATCGACCGCGACGGCGCAGACAAAGGCCAGTCGATCCTTATCATCGGCGCTGGCGGCGGTGTTGGCTCTATCGGCATCCAACTGGCGAAAGCCGCCGGTCTTGTTGTGATTGCCACGGCCTCGCGACCGGAAACCGAAAGCTGGGTTCGGGAATTGGGGGCCGATCATGTGGTCAACCACCGCAAACCCATGGTGGAACAAGTGCGCGCTTTGGGCTTTCAACATATGGACCATATCGCCATATTCAACGACATGCGCCATTGGGAGACGGCGGTGGAACTGATCCGCCCGCAAGGCGGGATTGTTTCCATCGATGATACCGATCTGCCAATGCCCATGGATGGTATGAAGATGAAGCCGCCAGCCTGCATTGGGAATTCATGTTCGCCCGCGCCATGCACCAAACGCCAGACATGATCGAACAGCATAATCTGCTGAATTATGCGGCAGATGAAATCAATGCCGGACATATCCGCACCACGCTCGACACGGTATTTTCTCCCATCAATGCCGAAAATATCCGCGCCGCCCATGCGTTGATCGAAACAGGCAAGGCAAAGGGCAAAATCGTCGTGGAAGCTGGTAAGGCCAAGCATCCCTCGTGCCACTCAATCCAGAAGGCCGGCAGGGCAGGGCTGGGCCGAAAGGATTTCGTGCCATAAAAAGCCGATGGCTAAAGGGCTCGGCCTCGGCCTTCAAGGATTTGATCTGGGCGCGTAATTTGGTGAGATGCGGGGCTTCGGCATCCAAAATCGCCAAAAACAGGCGTTTTTTCGATTCCAAAACATTGAAATCCCCGGATTGAACCGCTTCCGGTGCAGCGCTGGCCAGAATATCCACCAGCCGTTCCGCACCGGTCAAGCGCCCCCACAGATAATCATTTTCACGGAATTGCCGCGAGAAAAACGCACCGAAATTGCCCAGTTCCACGCCTTTCAAAATCTCTCGCGAGCTGCCTTTTCGTAAGGTATTGGCATCATTGACGGAAATGCGATCCACCTTGATTTCATCCAGTTCATCCAAGGTTTTCCACTGGGTCATGGGAAAGATCAAAACGTCATAATAGGCAAAGCCCAGATAAGCGATGACAATCTCGCGCCATAAGGTTTTATCGGGGCAATGTTCCCCCGCATGGGCCAGCAATTGATCCACACCGATATCGGCATCCACCAGACCCATTTTCAAGGCCATGCTTTCCAAAAGCTCTTCGATGGCCTCCTCTTTTACCCGGTCAGGGCACCGCGGCCATGTGGCGCGGTTGCGGAGATCGTCGATCTGCTGATACAGGCTGGATTTCAAGCTGTTCAGCCATGCCCGCGACAAGCGAATGCCTCCCTTGCTATCGGCAGTCAGCTCACCATAAAGCTCGTTTATGCGGCGGATCACAAAGCGCAAGCGCCGCACCCGATAGCGAATATCAAAGCGGCGTAGGAAATGAATCCACGCCACCCCTTCGCTACGCATAGCCTGGTCAGAGGCATTCCCCACAGGGCGAACGCCCACACGCCATGCCCATGCATCCACCGCAGCTTCCGATTCCAATCGATCCCGCAAGCGCGCGCATTGCTGCAACCGTCCCGCTACATCGGACAGCACCGATAAAACCTTGATCCGCGCATAGCCATCATAAGCATAAGAGGCATCACGGGCGGCACATTCATTGGCCGTGCCACGCCATGTGATCAAACGGCCAACATCGGGTGCCGCATCCAGCCGATCGCCCATCAATTCGGTAATCATGCGCATCACCGTGGGCCGCACGGCATGAATAACCTGTCTTTGGGTCCGCACATGGCTATTGAAATCCGCGAGAAATTCCAGATCGTCACGGATCGGTTGATTGCGCGGGATATCGGACATCGCCCCTTTGACGGTTTTGAAAAAGCCCGGCACCTCGCGTTCGAAACTGCGCTTCACCTCCGGGTTCGGCTCGATATACACAAGCCTGCGATCCACTTCGCGATGGGCGGCTTTGCTTTGTACGGCTTCAATGGCCAAGGAAATGGGCTTGTTCATTAACACGCTGCCGTCAATGAAGGCAGCCTCTTCGGGATCTTCCCCCGCATCGATAAGTGCGGCGAAATTTTCGCTCACAAAAGCCGACCGGCCTTGCCAATCCACCTTGCGCCGCGCCACCACTTCGTCCATTTCCGCCAAACGCGCCGGAGGAAAAGCACCGGGAAAACAACTTGTGGCCCGTGCCGCAAAAGCCAAAGACGCCTGATCGTCATCGCCCAACTGGCTTTTGATGCTGCCATCGGCCTTTTGCACATAAGAAAACTGCAGGATATGCCGGTGTTCACGCTCATCAATAATGGGCGGATCATGCAACATAATGGCTTCCCGGTGTCCCCAAAAATCGGTGGCTGTCACCAACAGATCAAGCACTTGTCCTTTTGGCAATAAAGAAGAAGGGTTGTTGCCGACTTTCCCCATCTTTGTCACCGCATCCAGCATCATTTCGCTCATGCGGGTTCCGGAAAACGGCGGCTCAAACCATTTGGATCGGGTAAACAAAGACAGTTTTTCCAGAACCTCGCGGTTCCGGCCTAAAGCTCCCAAGGCTTCTTCCCGGTTTTTGTGCCATTGGGTCAAGCCCCAGAAAAACCAGCGCATATAGGGTTTCGACCACAGCTTGGCGCGGCCTTTGGGTTCCAACAATTCCGAAACATCCGCAAGATTGAGCCATAAATCCCGGTGTTCATCCAAAGAAAGATCATATGCCAAAGCGCGGGCCAGCATCACGGCATTGATCCCGCCAGCCGAAGCACCGGCCAGCACATCCACCACCACGCGCAAATCCACCTGTTCTTTAATATGGCACAGCATATCGAAATAGATGCGTTCGCTATCCACTTCATCGGGTTTTTTCGCGCCCGCTTCTTCATAGCTGCATGCCGTGCCGTCAGACCGCATCGAGGCATCCTGACAAGCCCGGGACGCGCGCACCAGTTTCAGGATTTCCTTGGTGATGCCGTGCATATAAACGGCCAAAGACACACCGCCATAACACACCAGCGCCAGCCGCAATTCCCGTTCCCGGTGTGTTGCGCTCTTCGCTTTAACCTGCGGATCGTCCATGCTCGCCGTGTTTTCTGTGCGTTGGTCCATTTCATCCGATGATTGTTATGGTTGCCCCAGCATTTGCTATGCTAACCCTTCTGAAAGAGGGTTCATAGAGCCACAGTTCAAACATACGGGGAGCCGGATATATCAATGGCACAACATGTCGTGATCATCGGTGCGGGTCAGGCTGGCTGTCAGGTCGCCTCAAGCCTTGCCAATGGTGGATTTGACGGGGCGATCACCCTTCTTGGATCGGAACGCACGCCGCCTTATGAACGCCCCCCCTTATCCAAGGGATATTTGATGGGGGCCATTTCAAAAGACCAGCTTTTGCTGCGCGCCGAACAATTTTATGCGCAAAAGCAGATTGATCTGAAAACAGACATAACCGCCACCCATATTGATCCCGACAGAAAAACCGTCACAACATCGGACAACGCACGTTATCCCTATGACCATCTGGTCCTGGCAACAGGGGCGCGAGTCAGAACCCTTGCCTGCCCCGGCGCAGATCTGCAAGGCATTTACAGCCTGCGCAGTCTGGACGACAGCCTCCAACTGCGCACAGCCCTTGAGCATATGCAGCAGCTTGTCATTGTCGGTGGCGGTTATATCGGGCTGGAGGTGGCGGCCGCGGCCCGGCAAATGGGCAAAGATGTCTGCGTTTTAGAACAGGCGCCCCGTTTGATGCCGCGCACGGCTTCGGCCCCGATTGCGAATTTTTTTCGCCGCAGGCATGAAAAAGAAGGGGTGGAAATCCTTACCCGGTCGGCGCTTGTTTCCATCGAAGGGGACAATGGGCGTCTCGTAGCCGTAACATTGGCCGATGGACGCCGCATAAAGGCCGATCTATTGCTGGTGGGCATCGGGGTGGAACCGGAAACCGCCCTTGCCCAAGCCATTGGCCTTCAAACCGATCACGGCATCATGGTGAACGCTTATGGAGAAACATCCGCCAAAGGCATTTATGCGGCGGGCGATTGCACCCGCTTTCACCACCCCGCGGCCTCGGAAGCGATCCGGCTGGAATCGGTTCAAAATGCCATCGATCAAGCAAAAGCCGTGGCCAGTGCAATCCTTGGCAGCCCGAAGGCCTATGATGCCGTGCCGTGGTTTTGGTCCGATCAATATGATCTGAAACTGCAAAGCGCCGGACTGTTTGCCCCCGGTGATGAAGCAATCCCCCGCATCGCCAAGGATGGCACAGCCATCAGTGTTGTGCATCTGCGCAATGGCCAGCTTGTGGCGGTGGAAGCCATCAACCGCATGAAGGATTTTGTGCAGGCAAAAAGGCTGATTGCATCAGGCACCCGACCAAATAAAGAAGCGCTGGCCGATCCTGACATCCCCCTCAAGGAGTGCATCACCAATTGAAACGGCGACAAGGTCTTTCAAAACCCTGCCGCCGTTCCGTTTCTTGACCGCCCTATTTCGCAGATGCGGGGGCGGATATGGGACGTTTTAAAAGCCGATGCGCCATCCAGTCGGCAGCCTTTCGGGTGGTGACATAAAACACCGGCGTGAACAACAAGCCAAAGCCCGTCACCCCCAACATTCCAAAAAACACCGCCGTTCCAAGAGATTGGCGCATTTCAAAGCCCGCCCCGCTGGCGATCACCAAAGGCAGAACCCCAAGAATGAAGGCAAAAGAGGTCATGATGATGGGCCGCAAGCGCAAATGCGCGGCTTCCACGGCAGCATCCTCAGCCGACATGCCCTTGTCCTGCGCCTGTTTGGCGAATTCAACGATCAGGATGGCATTCTTGGCAGCCAGACCAATCAGCACGATAAAGCCGATCTGGACCAGAATATTCACATCCATTCCCCGCATCAAAACACCCGATACAGCCGATAAAAGCGACATGGGAACGATCAGGATCACCGCCAAAGGCAGGGTCACGCTTTCATATTGTGCAGCCAGCAAAATAAACACGAACACAACAGCCAAAGAGAAGGCGATGGCCGCTGTATTGCCCGCCAGCTTTTGCTGAAGCGCCAGTTCCGTCCATTCAAAGCTGAAATCTTCCCCCAGCTTTTCCGAAGCCAGACGCTCCATGGCATCAAGCGCTTCACCGGTCGAATAACCTGCGGTCACATCCCCCTGCACCGCCGCTGCCGGATAAAGATTATAGCGCGCCACACGGTATGGCCCGATGCGATCTTCAAAGGTGGCAACCGACCCGATGGGGGTCATATTGCCATCTGCATTGCGCACCCGCAGCCGTGCAATATCATCCGGCGTTTTCCGAAAAGGAGCATCGGCTTGCGCCGTCACCCGATAAGAACGGCCAAACAGGGTAAAGTCGTTCACATAGCTCGATCCCATATAAACGGCCAAAGTATCCAGCACATCTTCCACAGGAATGCCCAATTGTTCGGCCTTGATGCGGTCGATATCCGCATAAATCTCCGGCGAAGCCGTATTGAATACCGTGAAAACGGATTCCGTAGGTGCCAGTTGATTGGCCGGGCCGGCAACAGACCAAGTGGCCCCTTCCAGTGCCGGATATCCAGCGCCAGACCGGTCTTGCACATACATCTTGAAACCGCCGGAATTGCCAATGCCGCGTACCGGTGGCGGCGGAATGACCAGAATGCGTGCCTCGCGCCATTGCCCGAAGGTTTGCCGCAGATCGGAAAGGGTCATATCAAGCGTGCGCCCGCGATCCATTCTGTCCCCGATATTCTTCAAGGGCAAAAACACGGTCCCCGAATTGGATGCGGTGGTAAAGGTTGCCCCGTCAAGCCCGGCAAAGGCTGCGGCATGGGCCACATCGGGATGATCCAGCGCCGTTGTTACAACCCGTTGCAGCATATCTTCCGTGCGCTTCAAAGACGTACCCGCAGGCATTTGCACAACGGTAATCAGATAGGATTGGTCCGAGGCAGGAATAAAGCCCGTAGGGGCCCGCCCGAACTGCACCCCCGTCAAAGCCATAAGGCCCACATAAACCGCCAATACAAGAACACTCATGCGGATCAGCTTTCCGGTCAGGGCGGAATAGCCGTGGGATACCCGATCGAAAAGCCGCTCGAACCGGGAAAAGAACCCATTTATCGGGCGCTGCCACCACCGCACGCTATGATCTTTCGTGCTGTGCGGTTTTAGCAAGATTGCCGATAAAGCAGGCGACAAGGTAAGCGACACACCCGCAGAAATGATCGTCGCGCTGGCAATGGTGATGGCGAACTGGCGATAGAATTCACCGGAAATACCCGTCAGGAATGCCGTCGGGATAAACACGGCCGACAGCACAAGCGCGATGGCAATCAATGCCCCGCCCACTTCATCCATGGTTCTGTGCGCGGCGTCCCGTGCCGACATCCCTTCCTTCATATTGCGTTCGACATTTTCCACCACAACAATGGCATCATCCACCACGATCCCGATGGATAAAACCAATCCGAACAAGGACAAATTGTTAAGCGAAAAGCCAAAGGCCTGCATCATTGCAAAGGTCCCGATCAGCGAGATCGGAATGGCCACGATGGGAATGATGGCGGCGCGCACGCTTTGCAAGAACACAAACACCACAAGTGCGACCAAAATCACCGCTTCAAAAATGGTTTCCTGAACTTTTTCAACGGATTTCGCCACATATTGTGTGGGGTTGAACACCACATCATAGGATAAGCCTTCGGGAAAACGCTTGGACATGGCCGCCACCGTTTCCAGAATGGTTTCCGCTGTTTCCAAAGCATTGGCACCGGGTTCTTGATTGAACAGCAAAGCCAGGGCCGGCTTGCCATCCAAAGAAGCATTGGTGGCATAATCCTGTGCGCCCAGCTCCAAACGCGCCACATCCTTGAGCCGCACAAGAGCGCCAGTGGGGCTGGATTTCAGCACCACATCGCCAAATTCATCTGCTGTGCGCAACCGCCCCTGCGTTTGTACCGAGATTTCAAACGCACCGGGATTATCCATGGGTTGCTGGCCCAGGGTGCCACTGGCAACCTCAAGATTTTGGCCCCGAAGTGCGGCAACAATATCCCCCGCATTCAGGTCAAAACGCGCAGCCCGATCAGGGTCGATCCACACACGCATGGCATATTCGCGCAGACCGAAAGCCTGCACCTGCCCCACCCCATTGAGACGCTGCAATTCATCGCGCATCTGTAAGCGGTAATAGTTGGAGATATAAAGCTGATTGCGGCTTTGATCGGGGGAATAAAGATGCACCACCATCAGCGCATCGGGATTGGATTTGACAGTGCTCACGCCAAGCTGGCGCACCTCTGCCGGCAAGCGCGGTTCAGCCAAAGCAACACGGTTTTGCACCAAAACCTGCGCAATATCGAGATCAGTCCCCTGATTGAACACCACCTGAATGGTTGCCGTGCCCGCATTGGTGGATTGCGAGCTGATATACAGCATATTCTCGACGCCATTGATTTCTTCTTCAATGACGGATGCCACCGTTTCCGATACCGTTTGAGCCGATGCACCGGGGAAGCTTGCCGTAACCTGAATGGTGGGCGGCGCCACATCGGGATATTGCGCAACCGGCAAATTCAGATAGGCGATCAGCCCCACCAATATGGTGAGCACCCAAATTGCGCTGGCAAAAATTGGGCGGTTAATAAAGAAATGTGCAAATCTCACCGATCAGCCCCTTTCATCAACAGGCATCGGCGCTTCAAAGGCCTGCACGATCTGTGGATCGACCTGATGAAGATCAGGGCGCACTTTCATGCCCGAATTAACGAACTGTACGCCTTGGGTCACGATACGGTCTTGCGAAGTCACACCGGCACGCACAACACGCCAATCCCCCATCAAGGGGCCCAGAACCACGCGCTTTTGCACAATCACATCATTGGCATCCACCGCCCAGACATATTTCGACCCCTGATCGCTTTGAATGGCGCTATCGGTAATCAAAAGGGTTTCACGGCTTTCAGAAGCAGCAAGGCGCACCCGCCCGAACATTTGCGGCAAAAGAAGCCCTTGGGGATTGTCCAAAGTGGCGCGCACGCGCATGGTGCCGGTGGACCGGTCCAGCTGGTTGTCCACAAAGCTCAAGCGGCCTTCATGGGCAAATTCATCTTCATCCATCAAGCGCACCTGAACCGGGATCACCTGATCAGGACCGCGCTCAGCCATCATCCGCGCATAATCCAGATAATCCGCTTCAGAGATGGTGAACTCGAAATAGATGGGATCTTCCGAGACCAGCGTGGTGAGGATCGTTTGATCCCCCGTCACCAAATTGCCCAAAGACACCCGTTCATCGCTCACACGACCGGTAATGGGAGCCCGGATGGATGTGTAATCCAGATTGATCTGGGCCGATAACAAAGAGGCTTGCGCCGCCGCCACTTGTGCACGGGCCACATCTTCATCGCGCTTTCGGCGATCCAGAACCTCACGGCTCAGGGCGGCTGTTTTCACCAATTCCTCACCGCGTTCTACATCGCGAGTGGCATTGGCAAGGGTCGCCTTGGCCGAGGCCAGATCTGCCTTCGCCCGATCAAGCGCCGCGTCAAAAGGCCGGGGATCAACGCGAAACAACAGATCGCCTTTTTCCACCCGCGCCCCGTCTTCAAACGCAATCTCTGTCAGATAGCCCGAGACACGCGCCCGGATTTCCACGGAGTCGATAGCTTCAAACCGGCCTGTATATTCATCCCACTCCACCAGATCACGCACCGCCGGATGACTGACCGTTACGGTAAGCGCAGGTTGGGCCGCCCCGTTCTGGGCCTGTGCCACGGCGCTTTCAGAATGCCAGCCCTTATAAAACACGCCGCCCAGCGCCAAAAAGGCAATGGCAGAAACAGCAATCATCGGAAAACGACGACGCTTATGCGAACGAAGGCGCGACAAAGGCTCAGTCGGATTAAAAGACATTCTTTCCTCTTTAATATACAGACCAAGACCGCCCGACGACCTTGATGGCGGGCAATATTGGAATTCGGAGCATGGCAAAGCGCATGGCCCTCTTTTTTGAGAGCCCACTATCTGGCGTCTTTTGCGCCGCAGCATTAGACCGCGGCAGCTTGTTACATTCAAAACATAAATTTTCGAATGGGCCGCATACCCCATTCCCAAGGAAAAAAGGGCCAAGGACATTCACAGCCACGCGATTACAGACGCCAATTCACAGAAAAGTGAAATACAATCGCAGAATTCGTACACATTCACAGCCATCCCATTCCCCCTTATAATGGGGTATGGCCGGGCTTTTCCAACGACAATGCCCAGCAAAGAATGAAGAATGGATTTATAATGTTACCGCATCTGTCCACGGCACTCCATGCTTTTGTTTATACGGCCCGTTTGGGAAGCTTTGCTGCAGCCGCACGGGCCATCGGTGTTTCCCCTGCCGCCGTTGGACAAGCCATCCGGAGATTGGAAGACGATTACGGGGTCAAATTATTCACACGCACCACGAGAAAAATGGCCCTCACCCTGGAAGGTGAATTGCTTCTGGACCGTGTGCGGCAACCCTTGGCCGAGTTGGAACAAGTGGGCCATGTCATCAAGGAAAGCCGGGGCATTGCATCCGGGGCCTTGCGCATTGCAGCCCCCACGGAATTTGGCCGCAAAAAACTTGTGCCGCTGGTTGCCGACTTCAACAAGCGCCATCCGCTTGTGACCATCGAACTGGATATTTCCGACAGTATCCGCAGCTTCATTGACGATCAGGTGGATGTGCCTTCCGGCTGGCAACAGAGCTGAGCGATACATCCATGGTGGCTCGTCCGCTTCTGGATATGACTTTGGTCACTCTGGCGGCGCCCAGCTATTTTGAAGCCCATGGTGTGCCACAAACGCCCAATGATCTAGAGCATCATCAATGTATCAATTACCGGCTAATGGACAGCCGCGCGCTTTATGCCTGGGCCTTTCGGATAAACGATACCGTTCGCCGCATCACCCCCCATGCCCATTTCATCGCCAACGAAGCGGATGCGGTGATTGCTGCGGGTCTTGCGGGATTGGGGCTTTTTCAAGCGCCCATCCATTTCGTGCAGCAACAATTGCAAGATGGGTCTCTTGTCCCCGTTCTGGTCGATTACCGGGCAACCATCCACACGCTTTATCTTTGTTATCCGGGGCGGAAAAACCTGCCTTTACGGGTGCGATCCTTCATCGATTTCACATTGGAAGAATCGCACCGCGGCCGGTTTATGCTGGATCATGATCCTTGCCTTTTACAGCAAGAAAAAACCGATCACAGTCTGGATAGCAAGGCAGGCGCCATGCCCAAAACACCCCTCATATCCTAAGCCTTGAGTTTGATCGGCAAATCCCGCACGCGAAGACCCGTTGCATGGAAAACGGCATTCGCAATGGCCGGAGCAACCACGATTACACCCGGCTCCCCCAAGCCCGAAGGCATGTGATCATTCTGTATGAACTCGATATCCAATTCGGGCACCTGATCCATACGCAGCGGAGAATATGTATCCAGATTGCGATCTGAAACCATGCCATTTTCAATGGCCGTGCTTTCATAAAGCGCCATAGACAGGCCCCAAAGGGTCGAGCCTTCCATCTGCGCCAAAGCCCCGTCGGGATGCACCACGGTCCCCACATCCACAACAGATGTGAGCCGTTTCACACGCACATCCCCTTTGTCTTGATCCACCGCCACATGGGCGATACAGGCAACCCATGTGGGCATGCCCCGCTCCTGCCCGAAACAGGTGGCAACGCCCATGCCCTCGCCTTTGGGCAGCGCATCGCGCTTCGCCCATCCGGCTTTTTCCGCCGCCCGCGCCAACACAGCCTTCAACCGCAAAGCCCCGCCTGTACTGGCTGGTGCTTCGCCCGCATTGCGGCCCTTGCCATCAAGCAAGGCAAGCCGGAAGGCCACCGGATCTTTCCCGGCCGCATGGGCCAGTTCATCCATATGCTGCTCAACGGCCCAACCGATCCATCCCGGCCCCACAGAGCGCAGCCAACCGGGCAAAAAGGTTTCCTGCGCCACCGTATTTTTGATGGCGCGCACCCGTTGATTGGGGATGGAATACCAATGGTCGGACCCACTGATGGAAAAGCTGTCCGCCTTTCCGCCGCCGTCCACTTTTTCCGCCAAAAATCCCGGAGCCATAGAGGCTGTCGGCCATCCCGCCGCCGCCGCATGATCATAAGCAACCGGCGTACCATTGGCATCCAGCGCACTTCTGACTTTCTGCACCGAAGGCGAGCGCACACAATCAAAGCCCGTATCATCGGATCGGGTGAAGATCATTTTCACCGGTTTCCCGATGGCTTTCGCCGTAAGGGCGGCGGGAATCATATAATCCCCATAAAGCCGCCGGCCAAACCCGCCGCCCAGATAATATTGGTGAAGGGTGATGCGGCTTTCCTCCACCTCCAATGCCTGTGCCAGAACCGGCAGGATCAGGGATTGCCACTGATTGCCCGAATGAATGTGCCAATGGCCGTCTTTTTCAAAAGCCAGCGCATTCACCGGTTCCAATTGAAAATGCAAAACCGAATGGGTCCGGTAGGTGGTTTCAACAATTTTATCGGCAGATTGAAAGGCGGCATCCACATCGCCTTCCTGCACCCACAAGGCCCCGGCCCGGACATCATTCACAAGGCGTTCGCCTTCTGCCAAAATCCCGGCCTCATCCATAGCGGCCCGCGGCCCGGCCTGCCAATCCACCTTCAAGGCATCGGCGGCTTTAATGGCGGCATGCGTGCTGTCGGCCACCACGGCAAGCCAGCCTTGGCAAACACCGGACGGGTCCTCCAAAGCTACGGTCTGGCGGTATCCCTTCACCGCTTTGGCGGCGCGTTCATCTACCGAAAGAACCTTTGAACCATAGCGGGTCGGCGGCAAGACAGGACGGGCATACAGCATGCCTTCTACCTGCGCATCCAACCCATAGCGCGCCGCGCCCGTGGTTTTTGTGGGGATGTCCAGCGCCTTCACAGCGCCGCCCAATACCCGCCGCTCAGAGGTCGGCTTCAGGCTGAGGGCCGACAGCTCCTTGTCAGTGAATGTCCGGTCTATTTTCCCTGCAGCGACAATCTCGCCATAGCTGACAGAAGCATCGCCACACATCACCATGCTATTACGGGCACGGCACTGATCCGGTGCCACACCAAGCATATGTGCACCGGCTTCCAAAAGGGCGATGCGACCGGCGGCCCCTGCACGCGACAATTGATCGAAACTGGTATGAACGGACCATGACCCGCCGGTAACCATATAGCCCCATTTGGGATCGCTATCCACATGAACGATCTCGATATCGACCCAATCCGCTTCCAGTTCCTCGGCCACCACACGGGCCAAAGCGGTTCCCACATGCTGCCCCATTTCCGCCTTGGCGATATTCACAAGAATACGACCATCAGGGCCAATCTGGAACCAGATGCTCGGCTCATAAGCCCCTGCCCCCAATGTCCGCGCAGCCCCCAAAGCAGTGTGGTTGGCGGCAAAAGCCATCATCAAACCACCGGCAACGGAGCCCACCAGAAATTGCCGTCGGGTGGCGGCCATCACAGCATCGGAGGTGCTTTTTGTTTTAGTCATGGTTTTGGCCCCCGGTCTGGATTTGGGCAGCGCGTTTGATGGCTTTTCTGATCCGGATATAGGCCATACAGCGACATAGATTTCCGCTCATATAATTGTCGATGTCATCGTCGGTGGGGTTTTTCACCTCATCAAGCAATTGAGCGGCCTGCATGATCTGCCCAGATTGACAATAACCGCACTGCGGCACCTGTTCTTCCACCCAGGCCTGCTGCAAGGGGTGCTCGCCCGTTTCCGACAAGCCCTCGATGGTGGTGATCTCGGCCCCTTCAAGATCGGACAACTGTGTCACGCAAGATCGAATGGCAATGCCATCTTGATGAACGGTGCAAGCGCCGCATTGGGCGATGCCGCAGCCGAATTTGGTGCCCATAAGGCCAAGCTTGTCACGCAAAACCCACAAAAGCGGCGTGTCGCCCGGCGCATCCACCGTGACAGATTGTCCATTGACCGTGAAGTGAACCACCGCGTCCTCCCGCTTGTTTGTTAAAGGGCAAATCGTTCCTGATCTTTTATAAATCGGTCAGAAGTTTACAACGATCAACATTCAAAAGCATCCTTCGCATATCAAAATCCGGCGATGAACAAGCCCTGCTAACGCGCCACATCAGAAGAGGTCGTTTGCCGCCCATACGCCACTGCTTATGTTTCGCCTCTCGCTGATATGTCCAGTCCGCGATACACGAGGTTTTACAAGCAGGCGGTTTTATGCGTACCAAACAATTGACATGTCTTTTTGCCCTTGGCTGCGGGTTTCTTTCCATAAGCCCCGCCTTGGCCACCAATGGATATTTCCAAAATGGATATGGAGCCAAAACCAAAGCGCTGGGCGGAGCCGGTGTGGCCGCGGGGCAAGATGCCCTCACCTTGGCCCTCAATCCCGCAGCTGACAAAGCTCGACAATGGTTTGGATCTTGGATTTTCCATGTTCAGCCCCCAACGCGCGGTGACAGCCTCAGGCGGCGGCGATTTCGGCTTTCCCCCGGACGGACGGGTAGAAAGCGGCAATGAACTGTTCGTCATCCCGCATTTTGGCGTCTCTTACCGGTTGGATGATAAAAACAGCGTGGGCTTTGCCATCTACGGCAATGGCGGCATGAACACGGAATTTCCTGCCTTTGATCGACAATGCCCGGACCCCGCCTCCGGCGCTGTCGGGCCGGGCTCGGGATTGTTTTGCGCCGGAGCCGCCGGCGTGGATCTGATCCAGCTTTTCTTTGCCCCCGGCTATGCCCATCAAGTGACCGACCGGATTTCCATTGGCATCAGCCCGATTTTTTCCGTCCAGCGCTTTGAAGCAGAGGGCATCGGATCATTTGCCGCCCTTTCCAGCGCACCGGACCGGTTGTCCAATCAAAGCGCCGATTATGCCTTTGGCGCGGGCTTTCGACTTGGGGCGCAAATGGCGCTGACCGACAGGCTGGAGTTTGGCATTTCCTATGTCAGCCGCATTTATATGGACAAATTCGAAAAATTCAGCGGCTTGTTTGCGGATCAAGGAGGATTTGATATCCCTCCGGCCTTGACGGCAGGTCTTGCCTTTAAAGCGAGCGACCATCTAACGCTCTATGGGGATTATCAGCGCATCTGGTATTCCAATATCCGGTCCATCGGCAATCCGTTTGCCAGCACCCGGCCCCTTGGCGCACAAGACGGACCGGGATTTGGCTGGCGCGATGTGGACGTGGCCCGCTTTGGCGCGGAATGGGCCATAAACGACCAATGGGCCTTGCGTGCAGGCTATGCCTATAATGACCAGCCTGTTCAGCCTTCGGAAGTGCTGTTCAATATCCTCGCCCCCGGTGTTGTCCGCCATCATATAACCGCAGGGCTATCACGCACATTGTTCGGCTCTGTCACCGGGCATCTGGGGGGGATGTATGCGCCGGAATCATCTGTCAGCGGGGCCAATCCGTTGAACCCCGCGCAACAGATCCGGCTGGAAATGCATCAGTTTGAATTGACAGCCGGCATCACCATCGGCTTTTGAGGCCGCTCTGCTTGGGATTGGCCCCTTATAAGGCTTTACCCATACGCAAAAGCGGTACTGATATGCCATCAACACCGCCCGCGGGGGTGCACTGGACTTTCTCGATCACCTGATAGCCGCAGCGTTCGTATAGCGGCACCCCCGCAAGGGTGGCCATCATTTCCGCCCTTTTGAACCCTGCCGCCCGTGCGGCATCTTCCGACACCTTCAAAATCGCCCGTCCCACCCCGCGCCGCGTGAAATCGGGATGGGTGTACATGGCGCGGATTTTTGCCGCGTCACAGGATGGATCAAGCCTGCCACGATCGCGCAAGTCTGTGCTGTGGTCGCCACCATAAAGGGTTTTACGAAAGCTCCAGCCGCCACAGCCCGCCAAAGCTCCGTTCCACAGCACGACAAAATAGGTTTCATCCCGGATAAGCTGGGTATCGATCCCCATAATGGCGCGGCTGGCGGCGATCTGCTGTGCGTCGAGAAAGCCCTTTTGCAGTTCGTTAATGGCCCGGTCCATCAGATCTGTCAGAGGCTCCAAATCGACCATGGTGGCCAAGCGGATTGCTAACATATCCTTTTGTCCCTCGACTGCCGTTATCAGTTCTGTTTTGCGTGTGCCACGGCACTTTCAATGGATGCCTCATAGCGCACATGCGGGGGCCTCAAGCCATGATGGGAAAGCTCTCGCCGCACCTCTGGTGCCGCGCCCGCAAGAAACACCGCGATATTGCGCTTTTGCGCTTTATGCGCCAATAGCTCGATAACATTGGCCGCTGTTGCATCGGCAAAGGGAACGGCGGAAAAATCAATGATCAAGGCTTTATGCTGGTCATTGATACGGTCGAGAACCGAACCAACCGAGGCCGCAGCCCCAAAGAAAAACGCGCCGGATATGCGGTAAATCACAATATCGGGGACATTCATCCGTTTTTCATCATAGGGCTGTCGCGCACCTTCATCATCATCTGCCCTGTCTTCGGCAACGAAGGGAACGGCGGTTTCCACCTTGGTGATTTGCGACATGCGGTGGATGAACAGCACAGACCCCAAAGCAAAGCCCACTATGATCGCCTCGGTCAGGTCGCGGAAAATGGTCAGCCCAAATGTGGCCAAAAGCACCAATGCATCCCCGCGCGAAGCCCGAAGCAATGTCGCAAAGGCTGGTTTTTCCACCATATTCCACGCGACAACGGCCAACACGCCCGCAAGGCTGGCCAATGGAATAAACGCAGCCAAGGGCGCGGCAACCAAAATAAAGCCAAGCAAAAACACCGCATGCAGCATGCCGGCAACCGGACCATGCGCCCCTGCCCGCACATTGGTTGCGGTGCGTGCAATGGTGCCCGTTACGCAAATACCGCCGAACAAAGCCGACCCCATATTCGCAACGCCCTGCGCCACCAGTTCACAATTAGAACGATGCCGCCGCCCTGTCATGCCATCGGCCACAACGGCAGACAGCAGCGATTCAATCGCTCCCAAAAGGGTAAAAGCCACAGCGCTGGGAAAAACAGCCTGGACTTTCTCCATGCTGAAACCGGGCAGATGCGGCATGGGAAAGCTGGTCGGAATCCCGCCAAATTTCGAGCCAATGGTTTCCACCGGCAATCCGGCCACTGCAGCGATGATGGCGGCGCTGGCCACAGCGATCAACATGCCCGGCAGATGCGGGTTCAGGCGTTTCAACCCCTGGATCGCAAGGATGGTCGCCCCCGCCAGAACCATCGATGCCGGGCTGGCGCTGGGCAAAGCCTCAACCAGAACCGGCAGTTTCTCCAATAAAGGCCCCGGCTCGGGCATTGATAGGCTCAGCCCGAAAATATCCTTGATCTGGCTTGCGAAAATGATCACCGCAATGCCCGCCGTAAAGCCGACAGTAACCGGATAGGGCACAAATTTGACATAGGTTCCAAGGCGAAAGAACCCGGCCAGCATCAGCATGGCACCAGACATCATGGTGGCCAGCAACAAGCCCTCCATCCCGTGAGTATGGGCCGTGGCCGCCACCAATACGATGAACGCCCCGGCAGGACCGCCGATTTGAAAGCGGCTTCCCCCCAAAAGCGACACCAGAAAGCCCCCCACAATGGCGGTATACAAGCCTTGGGCCGGCGTTGCGCCGGAAGCAATGGCGATGGCCATGGACAAAGGCAAGGCGACAACGGCCACCGTCAACCCTGCAATGGCATCGGCCCGCAAATGGGACAGGCTATAGCCATCTTTCAAAACCGTAACCAGCTTGGGTGTGAATTGCGGAATGAAGCTGGGCTGCCCCGATTTTTGAGCGGTCGATTCTGTGGTCATCAGGCGTCTCCTTCTCTTGAATTCAGGCGAACGCCCCGCCCTCCCGATGCACTGACCATGCCTTCGGCGATCAGTTCGATGCCCGATGCTTCAAGGGCTTCCACAACTTTGCTCAGAGAATCCACAACGCCGCGCACCAAGCCTTCGCTGGCCTCCATCCGTTGGATGGTGGGCACGGAAAGCCCGGCCCGCACCGCCAGTTCTTTTTGGTCAATACCCAACAAAGCCCGCGCGGCCCGCATCTGCGCCGATGTTATCATTTCACACCCATATTACAGTTATTATGGCAGAAGTGATATATAAAACATCATTATAGAAAGATAAACAGGCAATTTGCCGCATTAGCCCATATGCGGCGATCCACAGACTCCCCCCCTATATCGCCTTATGACGATTTCCGCTTTACCGTGCATCCCAGCGACACACAGCGAAACGGAAGCGTATTACCCTATGGCCTTTCCCGCGAACCCGACGGCGGGGCTGCGGAAAAGGCGATGAAGGCAGGATAAACGCAGAGACGGGCTTTATTCTTCGCGCAGTGCCCGCGCCGGATGAATCCGGGCAACATGCAAGGCGTGGCCCGAAACCGCCAGCCAGGCAATCATCAGTGCTGCAAATCCGGCTATCCCGAACGGCCAGATCGACAAATCGATCCGGTAGGAAAAGCCCTCCAGCCAATCACGCATGACCCAAAAAGCAATGGGCCAGGCAATCAGATTGGCAACCAACACCGGCTTGGTGAATTGCCAAAGCATGATCTGCAGGATATCGCGAATACGCGCCCCCAAAACCTTGCGCACAGCCATTTCATGGATTCGCTGAAAAGCGTTATACCTGCCATGCCATATAGACCAATGGCGGCGATGAAGATCGCTGTTGCCGACGCAAGCCCAAAGGCACGGGCACGCCGGTCCTCGCCATCATATTGCGCGGCAATGGCCGTATCGAGAAAACCACGCTCAATCGGCTGGTCGGGAAACATTTCGGTCCACAACCGATCAATGGAGGCAAGTCCGGTTTCCCGTTGGTTCGGATCAATCCTGGCCAAAAGCTTCCAGGCTTCACGATGCTGGGGCGCTTCTTCATCATAGCTCAGAAAGAACGTCGGCTCGACGGGATCCTTGAGCGAACGCAGATTGATATCCGGTACGACCCCGATAATTTCAAGATTTGGGCTGTCAAATTCATCAACGGGCCATGGGCGAATATCACCAAGTGCTGCTTCAGCGGAATCAAACCCCAAAGAAAGTGCTGCGCTTTCATTAATCACCAGCGCACCTTGCCGGTTTTCGCCTTCGCCGCGAATACTATCATCGGGACGTCCGGGCTCAAAAACGCGTCCATATAGGGGGCCGATTTCCAATGTTTCAAAAAAACTGCGCGAAACGCTTTGCATATCCACATTGATACGCTCTTCCGGATTGGTAACAAGCGGCATACTGGACATGGTACGGCTGGGTCCGGAAGGTTCGTTCATCGCCGAGGCCGTAGAAACAATACCGGGTTGGCGGGCCAGCATGTCCACAAAGCTCACAAAGCGCTCGGCAAACTCATCCCCACCGGGATTGCTCATAACCACCACCTCATCCGGCACATACCCCAGATCGGCAGAACGGATATGTTGTATCTGCGTATAAACAATCACGGTGCAGGCCACCAGGCATATGGCAACCGAGAATTGCAGCACTGTCAGAACTGCACGAATACGGTGACCGGGGGCGCGTTCTTTTACAGCATGAATCAGACGCGCTGGCCGGTAATTGGAGGCAACCAGTGCCGGATAGATACCACCAACAATGCCAATGATAGCCCCAAGCGCCAAAGCCGCAAGAATCTGTAATGGTTCTGTCCAGAAAGAAAATTCCAGCTCAGCCCCCACGAGAGAGGAGAAAAACGGCTCCAAAAGATCAGCAATAATCACACCGATAATGAGTGCAAGACATGTAACAAGCAAAGATTCGCCCAAAAATTGCACTGCAATCTGGCCACGCCCGGCCCCCATCACTTTCCGAAGCGCCACTTCTTGTGCACGTTGTAAGGATCGGGCCAAAGACAAATTGGTGAAATTGACAGTCGCCAGCGTCAGAATAACAAGACCGACAAGCGCAAAGCCGATCACTGTTGAAAGACCATAAGAGAGGTTCAAACCCGGTATAAGCTCACCAGCTAAATGAATATCCGCAAGCGGACGAAGGTGAAAACTAAGAAAAGGCGCCACATCTTTTGGCCGAACCAGTTGCTCTGGAAAATGAGGAGCGACCACATCATCAAGGCGCTGTTCTATATCCGCCATGTTTGTACCGGGTTTTAATTTGATATAGAGTGGACCACTGATCGACCCCCATTGGTCTGCGCCATAGCTTATGATCCCCATATGCGGGACCAGCGCTTCAATACCAATCCCTTGCGAGATATGAAAATGGCTGTTTGCCGGCATATCAGCGATGATGCCCGTCACCCGCACGCTGCGGGCACCATTATCAAGTATCAAGACACGCCCCATGGCGCTGTCATCGCCAAACAGCTTTTGTGCCGTGCTCTCCGTTAGAACAATGGAGTCTGGATCGCTTAACGCGCTTGCCCGATCACCCTCAAGAAAAGGCATGGCAAAAATATCGAAAAAAGAAGGGTCGACGAAAGCAAGATATTGATTAAAGATCCGATTACCAAGACGAAGGCTATGACTGGCGGAAGGTGAATAGCGCGTAGCCGCCATAACCTCGGGCAGGTTTTCTTCAAATACGCTTTTTGCAGGATCAGGTGCGCCCCGAGATTTAACAGATCGCGATCCGCCCAGGCTAATCGTTGTTTCGACCCGCGCAATGCGCTCGTGATCGGGAATCCAACGGTCAAAAGAAAGCTCGTGGCGAACATAGGACAAGACCAGAATCCCCACTGCAAATGCCACGGCCAATCCGGCTATGTTGATGATTGTGAAGCTTTTATTGCGCAGCAAAAAACGCACAGCCGTTATGAAATAATTTTTCCACATTCTTCAGTCTCCACCCCGAACATCACCTTGATGCAGTCTCATTAAATGGCTTGACGTAAGCTTTCCGACACCACCTGCCCATCAAACAGATTGATGGTGCGTTTGGCGAAATCCGCATGGGCCGGGGAATGGGTTACCATGATGATGGTTGAGCCTTCTTCATTCAGCCTTTGCAGCATCTCCATCACTTCCTGGCCATGCTGGCTGTCCAGATTTCCGGTGGGTTCATCCGCCAAGATCAGATCAGGCTGCGCAATCAAGGCACGGGCCACCGCCACCCGTTGCTGCTGCCCGCCGGAAAGCTGGCTGGGCATATGCCCGGCGCGATGCCCGATACCAACCTTATCCATCACCAGATCGGCACGTTCTCGCCGTTCGCGGGCAGGAATTTTATGATATAAAAGTGCCAGTTCGATATTCTCGCGCACGGTCAGTTCATCAATCAGATTGAAGCTTTGAAAGATGAAGCCAATATGGGTTTTACGGATGAGCGCCAGCTTGCGTTCAGGATAATCTGCCACATCCTCGCCAAGAAAATCATAGGCGCCCGCACTGGGGTTATCGAGCATACCGAGAATATTGAGAAGGGTGGATTTACCACAGCCTGACGGTCCCATGATGCGACAAATTCGCCACGTTCGATAGAGATGCTGACATTATTAAGTGCGGTGGTCTCCACATCAGCGGTGCGGTAAGTCTTGCTCAGATCACGTAATTTCAGCATAGCATTTTCTCTCTTTTCTTGCATTCAGCATCAGAAACTCAATTCCAGTCGGTCCATTTCCAGAAATCCGGCATAAGGAGACGTAAGGATGCGTTCGCCCGGCTCCAGCCCCTCGATGACCTCGATATACCGGGCGTTCCGCCGCCCCAAACGCACAGGACGTCTCACTGCCGTCGCCCCGTCCGGAGTCACCACAAACACCCAATTCCCGCCGGTATCTTGATAAAAGGCCCCATTGGGAATGAGCACCGCCTCACTGGGGTCGCCAAGCGACAGGCGGCTTTGCAAAGCCTGGCCGCGCCGGATATCGCCGGGCATATCCTCGACGAAGGTCATATCCACTTCGAACTGGCCGTTATTCACCTGTGGGTAAATCTTGGCGATCACCATGTCATAGCGGCGGCCAGACACCTCCACCTGCGCCATTTGTCCAATATCGACGCGCGGCAAATAAAATTCGTCGATCAACGCAACCAATTTAAAATCATCGGGATCATCGATCTGCCCAATCCGTTCCCCCCGGGCCAAGGATTGCCCGACCTCTGCATTGAAGGCGGTCAGTTTGCCAGACACCGGCGCACGCACATGGAGCGTCTCTAAATTCTTGCGTGCCAGCGCCAAATTCTTCTCCAATTGATCGGCAGAATCTTCAAGCTGCACCATTTGAGCCTTTTGCAAGCGTTCATCGGTCTCTTGCGCCTCCAATGTCACCGCCCGGCGCCGCTTCCAATAGGTCAATTCATCCTCGACCTGCTCCAATTCCGCATCGCTCACATGGCCTTGTGCGGCCAAATCGCGTTTGCGCACAGCCTCGCGGGACAATTTGGTGATCTGCCAGTCGATCTCTATCAGATTGCGTTTGTGGTCTAGCCTGTTCTGCTCCAGCTGAAGCTGTAACGTATTGAGATTATTGAGTTGCTCCGTCACTTCCGCTTCACGGGCAATAACGTCCAGTTGCAAGCCGGTATTGGACAGATCGACGATCAGATCATTCTCCGCAACAAAGGCACCATCTTCCACATGAATCGTCTCGACACGCCCTCCTTCGATGGCGTCCAGATAAAGGGTTCTTAATGGTGTCACCAGGCCCCGCACGGGAATGAAATCTTCAAAGGTCCCCGTTTTCACTTCGGATATTGTAACGCGTGAGCCATCAACCCTGAGATTGCGCCCTTCTGTCGGGGCCAGAAAAACATAAGCCGTGACGACAAGAAGCAAAAAGGCACATCCTATTCCCACAGGACGCACCCATTTTGGCATTATTCGTGTAATTTTACGGTCCATTCCCGCCCCGCTTTTCAACGGGATAGGCGTCTTGAGCGGTTTTTTTATGCTTTTTTCCATTGCTGTCGTACTCTCGGGCAGGTTCACTGGCTTATGAGCCAATATCAGCAAAAGCCGTGCCAAATAGCGAAAGGGCAGTTTTCCCAAGGATCTGCGATAGGCACCCCTTTCCCATTGCCCGATATTGAACAGAAGTGTACGTTTTCGGACAAAATCTCTGAAAGGGCGTTTCGTGGTAGAGAACACACAGGGGACCATTCTCATCGTTGATGATGACCCCGACATCCAAATTGCCGGGCGGCTGCTCTTAAAGCGTCATTTCGGCAAAGTGATAACGCTAAGCACGCCGGAAGACATTCCCGCCATACTGTCCAGCACACCGCCGGACGTGATCTTGCTGGACATGAATTTTGGACCGGGAGAAAGCTCCGGTCAGGCAGGGTTTGAATGGCTGGGCCGTATTCGCGCCCAAGACAGCGAAGTGGTGGTGATCATGATCACCGCCCATGGCGGCGTAAAGGAAGCTGTAGACGCCATGAAGCGCGGCGCCAGCGATTTCGTGGTGAAACCGTGGCAAAATGAAAAGCTCTTGGCCACCGTTTCAGCAGGGCTGGAATTATCGAAAACACGGCGCAAGGCAAAAACACTGACCCGCAGCAATGAAAGGCTGGCCGCGAATAGCGCCAAAGCGGAACAGCCGATGCTGGGCCACTCGCCGCCAATGCTGGCTGCCTTGACATTGATTGAACGCGCCGCCCCCACCGATGCCAATGTGCTGATTTTAGGGGAAAATGGCACGGGCAAGGAACTGGCGGCGCGGGCGCTTCATCGGGCATCCCGCAGGGCGGACCAGATTTTTATGGCGGTGGATCTGGGGGCAGTTTCCGAAACCCTGTTTGAAAGCGAGCTATTCGGCCACAAAAAAGGGGCTTTCACCGATGCCCGCACGGACCGCATTGGGCTTTTGGAAGCGGCAAGTGGCGGCACGCTCTTCCTTGATGAAATCGGCAATTTGCCATTGCACTTACAGGCCAAGCTTTTGACCGTTCTGGAACAACGCCGCGTTACACCTGTGGGGGCGAGCCAATCGGTGCCCATCGATGTGCGCATCATTGCGGCGACAAATCGCAGCCCCCAGGATTTGGCGAACCCCAATATATTTCGCACCGACCTCCTGTTCCGCCTCAATACGGTGGAAGTAACCCTGCCTCCCTTGCGTGACCGCGCTGCGGATATTCCCGAACTGGTGACCCATTATCTCAGGGTTTATGAACGGCGTTATGACAAGCCGCAAAAACGGGTCAGCGATACAGCGATGGAACGCCTTCAGCGATATTCATGGCCCGGAAATGTACGCACCCTGCGCCACAGCATGGAACGAGCGGTGATTTTATCTGAACAAGACGCTTATGAAGCCGAAGACTTTTCCCTGCCCGACACAGCGCGCGCCGCAGCATCACGGGTTGAAACCAAACAAGAAGAAAACGAACCGACAGCATCCTCGCATACGCTCAATCTTGAGCAACTGGAAAAAGAAGCCGTTGAAAGAGCGCTTCGCACCTATCGTTACAATATCAGCCATACGGCCAAAGCGCTTGGGCTTACGCGGGCGGCGCTTTATCGAAGGATGGAAAAGCATGGCCTTTAAACGCTTTGAATGGCAGCTTTTTCTGCGCCTTGGGGTTCTCTTTTCTTCTATGCTGGGTCTGGCCTTCTTGATCACAAACACCGGATTTGGCACAGGCCCCGTTTTGGTCGGCATCCTGGTCATCGCCATTGCATGGGAGATCGTTCGCTTCATACAACGCAGCCAAGCGGATCTGACGCGCTTTTTTCAGGCTGTGCGTAACGGTGATTTTTCGCAACGATTTTCCTCTGATGGGATGGGCCGCGACTTTGAAGAGCTTGGGCAAACCATGAATGCCTTGATAAAGCGCTTCCATGACAGCCGGGCCGATCAGGAAAAGAAACTGCATTATGTGCAGGCGGTGGTGGATCATGTGCCGGTGCCCTTATTAAGCCTTGGCCCCCAAGGCACGCTCAAGCTGCTGAACAATGCCGCACGGCGTTTCTTCGCCCCCCATGCCCTTACGCGCATTGAGGATCTCGACCGCTTCGGGGCGGACTTGCGAAAAACAGTAACCCATATACGCATTGGCGACCGCCAATTGGTGCGGCTGAAGGGCGATGGAACAGCGCTACGGGTGGCGGTGTCGGCCACGGAAATCGCCATCGGAGGAGCACCGACCCGCTTGATTGCCTTGCAAAATATCTCGAACGAATTGGAAACGACAGAACTGGAAGCGTGGCAACAATTGGTGCAGGTGCTTACCCATGAAGTGATGAATTCCATCACGCCGGTCACCTCGCTGGCCGAAACCGCCGCCCATTTGCTGAACGATGGGAAAGGCGATTCCGAAACCCTACAAGATGTGAAACATGCGGTAGATACTGTTGCCCGGCGGGCCAAGGCCCTGACCCATTTTGTCGAAAGCTATCGCAAGCTTAGCCGGCTTCCCCGCCCCAAGCCCCAACGCCTCGCCCTGATCGACCTTTTCAAGCGCCTTGAACTCCTGATGGGGGCGGAATGGCGCGACCGTGCCGTAACAATGCACATAGATGTATCCCCGCCGGGCCTGGCGGTAAATGCAGACCCCGAACAACTGGAACAGGTGCTCATCAATTTGGCACAAAATGCAGCCGAAGCGTTGGAAGGGCGCGAAGATGCCAAAATCTGGCTCACCGGCTCTCTCAACCGACAAGGGCATGTGGTGATCAACGTCGCCGACAACGGACCGGGCATTCCAGCGGACATCCGCGAACGGGTCTTCATTCCCTTTTTCACCACCAAACGCACAGGCTCCGGCGTTGGATTGGCCCTCACCCGCCAAGTAATGATCGCCCATAAAGGCAGCGTATCCATCAACGACAGAAAAGGGGGCGGCACCGTTTTTACCTTGTCATTCTAAAACCCTGAACACCCATCAATATGGGAAAAGCAGATAAAAACGCTTTTCCGGTCTCGATCTGCGCGAACGGGACCATTTACAGAAATCATTAGCCAACCAGCCCGATGCCTTGAGGCGGAACCGCTGATCATCCAAAAAGTTCGACGGGCTCAACCGAAATGCTTGGCCGGAAATAAAGACAAGGTAGAGACAAGCCTCTAACGCTCAAATATTGGTTATTTGCGCGTCTATTGTAAGGTGAGCACAAGCTCCCTATAAATTGCGCGCTTGGCCTGCCCCCATTAAGTGGTCCAGTTTCTAAATTAGGATTGTGTAACG